>CANHHA010000027.1 GCA_947460825.1 Flavobacteriales bacterium | reverse complement strand
GGACAATACCATCAAATTAGTAGAAAACACTTACAAAGTTATATGGATGAAATCGCATTTAAATCAAATTATGGAGACATAAATTCTTTCGACCTATTACTGAGACTGGGATGTGCGTTATAATAGGCAATCGCCCTTCAAAGGGGGAAATAATATTTATTTTTATTTGTGTATTTTCTCTCCACTTCCCCCTTTCGCCTCCGCCGGGGCGGAGCGAAGAAGGGGGACTGAGGAGGATGACATTTATGAGTATGATTCCGTCAGAGGGGATGCATCGATTCCATCGGAATCGTATATAATTGTTTAAGTGATGTAGTAATAGAGCGACCTCAGCGGGG
This sequence comes from Flavobacteriales bacterium, assembly GCA_947460825.1. GTDB lineage: Bacteria > Bacteroidota > Bacteroidia > Flavobacteriales_D > Crocinitomicaceae > UBA952. The sequence continues at coordinate 38,624 of CANHHA010000027.1, read as the reverse complement.
TCGAATATTTGGTTGTTGTGTGCGCCCTTCGACAAGCTCAGGGACCGCACCAAGTATGAATATTACGATTATTTGAAAGCGGTCCCTGAGCTTGTCGATATAGCGGTCCCTGAGCTTTTCGAAGGGCCGCTTTCCAAGAACAAAAGGCATGGATACTATAATTTTTTGCTTTTCCACGGACCCTGAGTAGTCCGAAGGACGTATCTCCGCCAAGGCGGAGGGTAAGTGGAAAAAGTAGGAAAGAGTTTTTGTATCAACACAAACGAAATACTACAACCCCTTAACCACCTTTAATGCCTCGTCAATGTGCTGTGTGGCGTTGAGCTGAGAATTAAAAATACCGCGAACTACCCCGGTTTTATCGATGATATAGGTGACGCGACCCGGCAGCAAGCCAAATAGAGATTTCGGTACGCCAAATAAGGTTCTTACTTCTTTTTTCTCGTCGGCTAAGAGTGGAAAAGGCAACTTGTATTTAATCGCGAATTCTTTATGGGCTTTTGGTGCATCCGAGGATATGCCAATCACTTCGCAGCCTAGGTCTTGAAATACCGTGTATTGGTCTCTGAAACTACAGGCTTCTTTGGTGCATCCCGGTGTGTCGTCTTTTGGGTAGAAATACAAGACCACGGTTTTTTGTCCAATAAACTCCATGATGTCCACAGGGGTTCCGTCTTGGTTTTGTAAGGTGAATGCAGGGATTTTGTCGCCAATGTTAATCATGTGGTTTTATTTAGAGCGGTTTTAAATCGGTCAAGTACGCGGTTGCGAGCAAATGTATGCTCAATGATTGGTTGCGGGTAGGATGGGGTGCCATATTCGGGAACCCAACGTTTAATGTATTCAAATTTCGGATCAAATTTCTCTTGTTGTGCCGTAGGATTAAACACCCGAAAATACGGTGCAGTGTCGCATCCTCCTCCAGCAGCCCATTGCCATCCGCCAATGTTGCTGGCCAATTCAAAATCTAAGAGCTTTTTAGCGAAATATCCTTCTCCCAAGCGCCAGTCGATCAGCAAATGCTTGGTTAAAAAGCTGGCAGTTACCATGCGCACGCGGTTATGCATGAACCCGGTAGCATTCAATTCACGCATTCCAGCATCCACCAGCGGGTATCCCGTGGTGCCTTCGCACCAATGCTTGAAGTGTTGGTTGTTTTCTTCCCAAACGATGGCGTCATAGGCAGGACGGAAAGCGCCCGTTACGGTATATGGAAAATGGTAGATAATCATTTGGTAGAATTCGCGCCAAATGAGTTCGTTTAAAAAGGTTTCATTCAAAGGGAGCGCTTGCAGGGCAATCTTGCGAATGCTGATGGTCCCAAATCGCAGATGCACTCCGAGTTTCGAGGTGCCTGGTTTGGCTGGGAAATTACGCTGATCACTGTATTTTTGGATGAGGAGGTCTTCCACGTGGTTTGTAGGGAAATCAAGACCTGAGTGCTCAAATCCAAGCGCGGCAAGGCTCGGGATTTTTGGAGCGGTATCAATGCCATGAACAAGGCCCAACGCACCTGCAGTGTCGAACGAAACAATAGGTTCTTGGCTCAATCGCTCTTTCCATTTTCTCGAGTAAGGTGTAAAAACTGTATAGGGAGTGCCATCGCCTTTAAGAACTTCATTTTTCTCAAAGATCACATGATCCTTGGCGCCCTGGAAGTCAATTCCTTTCGCTTGCAGTAGTTCAAAGATTGTTTTATCCCGTTGCAAGGCATAAGGCTCATAATCCCGATTGGTAACCACGAGGTTCACATTAAGATCCTTAGCCAAGGCGGGAATAATCTCAATGGGATTACCGATTTCTACCCGTAGATGAATGTGGTGTGCAGCATATTCCTGGGCAAGGCGCTCAATTTCTCGATGTATGAATTCCACCCGAGCATCGTTGCGTTCCAATTCATTTAAAATTTCCGTATCAAAAATGAAAATGGGTTGGATATTCGTTGCGGTTTGACACGCTTTAAATAATCCTGCGTTGTCTTCTATACGTAGATCCCGCCGGTGCCAAAAGATTGCTTTACTCATGAAATTTACAACAAGAAACTAAAGAATATGTTTTTAGCGTTACGTTGTATAGTAAGGATATTTTATCCTGGCTATACACCTCAACAAGAAAAAAATGAATCTATTTAAAGGCCGTAAACATACCATTAAGAAAGAACACACTACGTATTACATGACGGCGACAGTAGTGGAATGGCTTCCAATTTTTACGGATGCATCGATTCGTCAAATCCTAATTGATGCTTTAAATTTTGCAATTCTAGAACGAAAGCTGGTTATTTATGGGTATTGCATAATGAATAATCATATTCACTTGATTGCGAACACAGAGGAGCCCTATTTATTGATGGATATTATGCGGAATTTTAAGCGCTACACCTCACGTAAAATTTCGTTAGCCATGTTGGCAAAATCCGATGATTGGTCAAAATACTGTGTTTCTTATTTTAAGGCATGTGGTGAGTTCCATTGCAAGTCTATTTCGAACAAGGTTTGGAAAGATGGAAATCACGCCATTGAATTGTATTCTCCAGCGTTTTATCGCCAGAAGTTGAATTACATTCACAACAATCCAGTAAAGGCTGGGTATGTTGATCGGCCAGAGGAATGGGAGTGTTCGTCTGCCGTGGATTATGCGGGTGGGAAATCGGTGTTGGTTCGGGTTGTGCAGATACCCGGGATTTGAAATCCCGGGTATCTGCAACGATTTGAAATCCCGGGTATCTGCAACGATTTGAAATCCCGGGTAACAGTGTTAGTAAGGATTTCAAATCCTTACTAACACTGTTACTCCCCATCATACTCTACCCAATTCTTTTCGGTTTCAAAAAGCTTGATAGAGAGTTTTCCGTAAGAGGTTAAATGAGGTAATAGGCGATTGTAACACACCAAGGCGATGTTCTCTACGGTGGGATTTAATTCAAAGAACTCCGGACAATCAAGGTTAAGGTTTTTGTGATCGTATCGATCTTCGACCTCAGTTTTAATGATGTTTTTTAGGATTTTCACATCAATGATGTATCCTGTCTCAGGATCAATTTTCCCGTCAATACCGACCTCTAAGACATAATTATGACCATGAAAATTAACGTTATTACACAATCCAAACACTTCATTGTTTTTCTCGTGGCCCCAGTCTTTTCTATATAAACGATGGGCAGCGTTAAAAGTAGCTCTTCGTACGATTTTCACAAGGCGAGAAGGTTAGTAAATGCAGATTTATATTCGAGTACAATTTTTTTGAACCACGCGGTATATAGCGTTTCATGTTGTTCGATATCTTCTTCAATTTCGTGCATCGATACCCACTTATAATCAGACACTTCTTCAGGATTTACAATGGGTTGGTCATCGGTAAAACCAATCAGTACATGGTCGAGTTCATGCTCAACCAAGTTGTTTTCTAATTCTGCTCGGTAAATAAAACTAAAGAGTGTGGTAAGGGTTGTTTTCATGCCCATTTCCTCCATTAATCTTCGATTGGCAGCCGCTACAATGGTTTCACCTGGCAATGGGTGGCTACAGCATGTGTTTGTCCATAAACCTTCAGAGTGATACTTGCCGTAGGCTCTGCGGTGAAGGAGCAACTGGCCTTTTGAATTGAAAATCAGTACCGAAAAAGCGCGGTGCAACATGCCTTGCATATGGGCCTCCATCTTTTCCATGGTGCCGATTTCTTGGTCATGTTTATTTACTAAAATGACCTCTTGAATCATAACATGTTTAGGTTATGACGAACATAGGTGGACAGCAATAAACCCACTTTTCGGTTGTTTGGAATGCGAACACGCTCACTTAAGATCACCTTAGCTGGGGTGTTCTTTATCTTAGTGAACAACTTATAATAATAAATGTAGGCTAAATAAACGCCAAATCGCGCTTTTTTGGGCAATTCGAGAATCCCTAAATAGCCCGCATGAAAGTCTGCTTCAATGTCGCGTTCGATGTCGTTTTTTGCCGAAGCGTTAAATTCACGCATATCAATTCCGGGGAAATACACGCGACCTAAATGCTTGTAGTCGTCGTTCAAATCACGCAAAAAATTTATTTTCTGGAATGCGGAACCTAATTTCATTGCTGCTGGTTTCAAGCGCAGGTACTCGGATTGATCCCCATTAACAAATACTTTAAGACACATTAATCCTACCACTTCGGCAGAACCTAAAATGTATTTTTTGTACTGTTCCTCATTGTAGTCTTGTTTATTTAAATCCATCTTCATGGACTCTAAGAACGTTTCTATCAATTCTAATGGGATTTCATAGGTATTAACAGCCCATTGAAAACTGTTTAAAATCGGATTTAGGGATATTCCGTCACTAATCGCTTGATAGGTTTGCTTTCTAAAGTCTTCGAGTAACCATTCTTTGTCAAACCCATGAAATGAATCAACGATTTCATCCGCAAATCGAACGAATCCATAAATGGAATAAATGGGTTTTTGCAGCTCCGTGTTAAGCATTTTTATGCCAAGAGAAAAGGAAGTGCTGTACCGCTTGGTGGTTAGCGTACTCATCTCGTGACTGACGGTATCAAATAACTGTTTCATTACTTAGTATTTTGGTTGACGTACTTGGCTACAACTTCTCCGGAGATAATAGAAGGTGGAACGCCAGGACCCGGAACGGTAAGTTGACCGGTATAGTAAAAATTTCGTAAGTTTTTATTTTTTATTTGCGGTTTGAAAATGGCGGTTTGTTTTAGGGTGTTTGCTAACCCATAAGCATTTCCTTTAAACGCATGATAATCTTCTTTAAAATTGGAAATGGAAAAACTACGCTTGTACACGATGTTGTCTTTAATGTCGTTTCCAGTTAAATTTTTTAATCGCTCCAATAAGATATTGAAATAACGCTCACGAGTTTCTTCATCATCGGAAAGGTCTGGAGCAATTGGAATCAAAAAGAATAGATTCTCACACCCTTCCGGTGCTATGGATGGATCAGTTAACGATGGAGCACTTAAATAGAATAAGGGCGCTGTTGGCCATTGTGGGTTTTTATAAATTTCTTTTCCATGTTCCTCAAGCGATTCATCAAAAAATAAGTTGTGATGTTGAATGTTGCTTATACGCTTGTTAATCCCAACGTAATAAAGTAGGGCAGAAGGAGCCATCACGCGTTTGTCCCAATATGCGTCGGTATAGTTGGATGAACCGTTCAGCAGCGCTTTTTCGGTGTGTTGGTAATCCGCGGAAGAAATAAATACGTCCGATTCATAGCGATTACCGTGAATGTCTATTGCCGCACTAACTGATCCGTTTGCTTTTTCTAAGGAAGTAATCTGAGCATCGGTGACAATCTTTACCCCTTGTTCTTTGGCGATTTTCTCAAAGGCCTCTATAAACTTGTACATGCCGCCCATGGGATACCATGTACCTAATTCCATATCAGCGTAGTTCATCAGGGAATAGAGTGCAGGAGTATCTTGTGGCATTGCCCCCAAAAATAACACCGGGAATTCGAGTAAGGAACGAAGTTTTGGGTGAGCAAAATAACGATTAATATACGTTGAAAAGGAGTTTGTGAGATCCATTGAAAACAACCCTTTCAACAGGCGGAAATCCATAAACTCCGTTAATTTCATGGAAGGCTTATACACTAAGTCCTTCATGCCGACTTCATACTTGTATTTGGCATCCTTCAGGAAATCACGCAGCTTCAAAGCACTGCCTGGCTCGAAAGACTCGAACATGGCTTCTAATTCACCCATCGTTGCGGGGATATCAGAATGCGTTTGATCTGGCCAGTAAACCCGGTAGGAAGGGTCAAGACGTTTTAATTGGTAAAAATCTGAAGCAGTATATCCAAATTTCTGATAGAACTGTTCAAAGACATCCGGCATCCAATACCAGCTAGGCCCCATGTCGAAGACAAAACCCTCATGTGAAAATTGCCTTGCGCGACCACCAATAGTTGGATTTTTTTCGACAATCGTAACATCCCAGCCTGATTGTGCGAGAAATGAAGCAGCAGACAGTCCGGAAATTCCAGCACCTAAAATCGTCGCTTTTTTCTTCATCAAACTAGTTGTCTAAGTATTGGTAGTCCGGCAACTGGTCCATAAGCCGCTTTCTTGCGATGAAGATACGGCTTTTTATTGTACCTATTGGGAGTTTCATTGAATCCGCAATTTCCTTGTACTTGTATCCTTCAAAATGCATCTTAAACGGTGTTTTTAATTCATCGCTTAGATCCTCAATTTTCTGAGTGATTTCCTTGGTAGCGATACGCTCCGTAGGTGAACCCATCGTGGATTTGTGATTAGTTACTAAATACGAATCTTCTGAATGATCAAAAATCATTCGTGTTTTTGCATTTCTACGATATTGATTAATGAAAATGTTGCGCATGATGGTAAACACCCACGCTTTGAAATTCGTATTTGGCGTGTAATATGAACGATAATTTATCGCTTTTAGCAAGGTTTCTTGCGTTAAATCACGCGCATCCTCACGGTTCTTAGTGAAGTTTAAAGCGAATGAAAAGAGGTTTCCCTGCAGGTCAATTAAGGCTTCGTTGAATTCGATTGTAGACATATTGTTTAATTAATTCGAAGTAAAGTTAAACAAAAGTGTTTAACTAATTCTTAAAAAAAATAAACAAAATGAAAAAAAGTATTAACAAACGGGTAAGTTCTTGTAAATCAACCGAGTATTCATTGAATATTCTTTAGCATTTCATGGGTCATGCGTTCTAAATCAAATTCCAAGTTCCAATCCCAATCGCTTACTGCATAACAGTCGTTAATTGAATTAGGCCATGAATCGGCAATCGCTTGTCGGAAATCTGGTTCATACGTGATTTCGAATTTAGGCAGTTGCTTCTGTATGGATGCCGCTATTTCTTCCGGTGTAAAGGAGATTCCCCCTAAATTATAAGCAGATCTGATTCTTAGACGGTCTGCGGGAGCATCCATGAGTTGAATCGTTGCGCGAATTGCATCGTCCATAAACATCATCGGAAGGGCTGTGTCTTTAGAAAGGAAACACGTAAACTTTCCAGCCGCTTTGGCTTGGTAAAAGATATCTACGGCATAGTCGGTGGTGCCTCCTCCGGGAGGACTTTTATAGGAGATCAACCCGGGATAACGGATACTTCGTACATCTACCCCGAATTTGTTGTAGTAATATTCACACCACCGTTCACCGGCTTGTTTTGAAATTCCGTACACGGTACTGGGCTCCATAATGGTGTGTTGCGGTGTCTGATCGGCGGGAGTGGTAGGTCCAAAAACAGCAATAGAGCTTGGCCAAAATATCTTTTTGACATATCCTTCTTTAGCCAAGTCAAGGATTGTGAATAATCCGTCCATGTTTAATTTCCAAGCGAAATCGGGGTTCTTTTCGGCCGTAGCGGAAAGCAGTGCGGCCAAGAGATACACGGTTTCTATTTGGTGGTCAATGATATAATTTCGTACCGAATCCCGGTTCAAAATATCTAATTGGACGTATGGGCCATCTTGTATTAAAGGAGTTGCATGCGGTTTAATATCCGCCGCGACAACCTGTTCATTCCCATATTTATTACGCAAGGTAAGGGTGAGTTCTGTGCCAATTTGGCCCCCTGCACCAATGATTATTGTTTTTGCCATAGCCACAAATTTAACCAAGAAATTGCCCGAAAAAAATGCATATTAGAAAAACTGATGAAAATCATTTGTAACTTGGTACTCCTAGCCTTACTTTTGATTTTTTAAACAGTAGAGAAATGCCTTTTTATCATAAACTTGGACAAATTCCATCAAAACGCCATACGGTGTTTAGACAGCCGAATGGCAGTTTGTATCATGAACAGTTATTCGGTACGGTTGGTTTTGATGGGATGTCAACCTTAATGTATCATGTTCACCCGCCAACGGTGGTTAAAGAAATAAAAGGCCAAACGAATGTTGCACCTGAAGTTGCGTTGGAGAAGCACATGACCATGTTCTCATTGCAGGGATTTCAATTAACTCCTACGGCTGACTATTTAGACAGCAGAACTCCCGTATTAGTCAACTCCGATTGTTATATCGAATTAGCCGCCCCGCAGGAATCTATGACGGATTATTTCTACAAGAATGCAGATGCGGATGAGGTATTGTTTGTTCACAAGGGGAGTGGTACCTTAAAGACTCAACTTGGAAATATTGATTTTTCCTATGGCGACTACCTGGTGATTCCACGCGGAATGATTTATCAGATTCATTTTAATGATTCTAATAATCGCTTATTTGTTGTGCAATCATTCAATCCCGTATACACTCCAAAGCGTTACCGGAATTGGTTCGGACAATTATTGGAGCATTCACCTTTTTGTGAGCGAGACATTCGTCCACCCCATGTATTAGAAACACACGATGAAGAAGGAGAGTTCCTAATTCGGATTAAAAAACAGGATGTAATATATGATTACGTGTATGCACACCATCCGTTTAATGTGGTAGGTTGGGATGGATATAATTTCCCCTATGCCTTCTCGATTCATGAATTCGAACCCATTACCGGAAGAGTGCATCAGCCACCTCCAGTGCATCAAACCTTTGAAACTACGGGGTTTGTGATGTGTTCTTTCGTGCCAAGGATGTACGATTATCATCCAGATTCAATTCCGGCACCTTATAATCACAGTAACATTGATTCTGATGAGGTGTTGTACTATGTTGATGGGGATTTTATGAGCAGAAACAATATCGAGCAAGGACAGATTACCTTGCATCCTGCGGGGATTCCGCACGGACCACATCCAGGAGCCTATGAGCGAAGCATTGGAAAAACCGAAACACAGGAATTAGCGGTAATGATAGATACCTTTAGGCCCTTAAAGGTTACTCAACAAGCCCTGGGATTAAAAGTTGATGGCTATGAAAAGTCATGGATTCACTAAAAAATATTACACGATAACATGGGAGCAGATATAAAAAATTTAAAAGACATTGCAAACTATGAATATGGCCTGAAAAAAATCTTCGAAGATGCGGAGGATTTCTTGCCTTTACTTGGGACAGATTATGTGGAAATGTATGTAGGGAATGCCAAACAGTCGGCACTCTACTACAAAACGGCCTTTGGATTTCAATCGGAAGCCTATGCAGGTTTGGAAACAGGAATGAAAGACCGAGTTTCCTATGTATTGCGACAAGATAAGATACGCTTAGTATTGACTACGCCGTTGACTGAAGGAGGAGCATTAAATGAACACATCGTAAAACATGGTGATGGAGTAAAGATTGTTGCCTTGTGGGTTGAAGATGCCACTAAAGCGTTTGAAGAAACCGTGAAACGAGGTGCAAAACCGTACATGGAACCTACACGTCAGGAAGATGCTCATGGGTATGTAGTACGTTCAGGGATTTATACCTATGGAGAAACCGTGCACGTTTTCGTAGAAAGGAAAGGCTATGATGGGATATTCCTGCCGGGATATAGAAAATGGGAATCGCATTACAATCCAGCGTCGGTTGGCTTAAAGTTTATCGATCACATGGTAGGTAATGTGGGATGGAACGAAATGAACACTTGGGTAGAATTTTATGCTAAGGTGATGGGCTTCGCTCAAATTGTATCCTTCGATGATAAGGACATTTCTACGGATTATACGGCCTTAATGTCTAAGGTAATGAGTAATGGAAATGGCAGAATTAAATTTCCGATAAACGAACCAGCCGAAGGAAAAAAGAAATCGCAGATTGAAGAATATCTAGATTTTTATAACGGACCAGGGGTACAGCATATTGCTGTGGCAACTGATGATATTGTTACGACTGTTTCTGCTATGCGCGATAGAGGAGTAGAATTTCTTTACGTACCTGAAACGTATTATGAGGATTTAATTGAGCGCGTAGGCGAAATTGATGAGGATGTTACGACCTTAAAGAAGCATGGGATTTTGATTGACCGTGATGATGAAGGGTATTTGTTGCAATTATTTACTAAGCCAGTTGTGGATCGTCCAACCTTATTTTTTGAAATCATTCAACGTAAGGGAGCGCAATCTTTTGGTAAAGGGAATTTTAAAGCCTTGTTTGAAGCGATTGAGCGCGAGCAAGAAAATCGGGGGACCTTATAAGGAGGGCATAGAAAATAAAAAAGGGAGGCTAGCCTCCCTTTTTAGTTACAATTATCTTTTGACTTATACCGTCATGATGTCTTTTTCTTTGATTTCGAGAATATCATCAATGCGCTTGATAAAAACATTCGTGATTTGTTGTACCTGTTCTTCAGCACCTTTTGCCAAATCTTCGGATAAGCCATCATTTTTCATGTCTTTAATCATGTCCATGGCATCTTTTCGTTGGCTTCGTATCCCAACTTTCGCGTGTTCGCATTCCGCTTTGGCACGCTTCACCAAATCACGACGACGCTCTTCAGTCAACGGTGGAACTGAAATTATCAATTGCTCTCCGTTACTCTGGGGATTTAATCCAAGGTTTGCATTAAGAATTCCTTTTGCAATATCGTTTAACAAGGGTTTTTCCCACGGCTGCACTACAATAGTTCGCGCATCAATTGTATTGACATTGGCGACTTGTTGCAGGGGTGTCATGGACCCATAATATTCCACCATTACGCCGTTGAGCATTCCCGGACTGGCCTTTCCAGCTCTTACCTTGCTTAATTCTGCATCTAAATGAACGAGGGTCTTTTCACTGGAAGACTTGAACTCGTCAAAGATCATATCTAATTCTTCTGTCATCGGACTAATTATGTACGAGGGTTCCTACTTTCTTACCGTTTATTAAGTCTTTTAGATTACCAGGGGTATCCATGTCAAATACTATAATGGGTAAGTTATTTTCTTTACACAAGGTAAATGCCGTCAGATCCATCACGCTCAGGTTTTGCTGGTAAACCTCATCAAAGGTAATGTGCTCATATTTTACGGCGCTGCTATCTTTGAATGGATCGGCTGTATAGATACCATCAACCCGAGTGCCTTTTAAAATTACATCAGCATTTATTTCTATAGCTCTTAGGCTCGCCGCTGAATCTGTAGTGAAGAATGGGTTTCCTGTTCCTGCACCAAAGATTACAATTCTTCCTTTTTCCAAATGACGAACAGCTCTTCTTCGAATAAATGGTTCAGCAATCGCTTTCATTTCTATTGCGGAAAGTAAGCGGGTTTGTAATCCTGAAGTTTCAAGAGCAGATTGTAAGGCCATGGAATTAATCATCGTGGCCAACATGCCCATATAGTCACCATGTGTACGATCCATGCCTCCTTCTTCCGCTTGAACCCCTCGGAAGATGTTCCCTCCCCCGATAACAATCGCAATTTCAATTCCCAGCTCATGGATTTCCTTAATTTCAGCAGCGTAATTCGCGAGGCGTTGATTATCAATTCCGAATTGTTTAGAACCCATCAAGGATTCACCACTTAGTTTTAAAAGGATACGTTTGTACTTCATGATTCGCGTTCAAATATAATAAAATCAAACTTGTATGATAAAAAAAAGCCTCACAATTGCGAGGCTCTATAGTATTAACTTAACGAAAATCTTCGGAAATCAGTGACTGTAAGTCCCTTCTCCGTTGTATTTAAGAATTGTTCTACCGTCAGTTTATTGTCGCGAACGAATTGTTGACTTAATAAGGTGTTTTCTTGGAAAAATTTATTCAACCGACCCATCGCAATTTTTTCTGCCATGTCTGCTGGTTTTCCTTCTTGAATAGCAAGTTCTTTACCAACTTCAATTTCACGTTCAATGGTTCTTGCATCAACGCCGTCCTTATTAATTGCAATTGGATTCATTGCAGCAACTTGCATAGCCACTTGACGACCAGCCTCAGCGGCATCTTCTGTTGAATTATTCAATACCACCATGGTCGCAAGTTGATTGCCCGGGTGATTGTATGCTACTACACACTCACCGCGCAATACTGCATAAGTAGAAAGATCAAGTTTTTCACCAATTACACCAATTTGCTCTGTGATTTTATCTTCAACGCTTATCTTACCATCGTAAGACAATGCTTTAAGTGCCTCTGCGCTTTCTGGTAGGTTAGCAATCGCCAAATCAACCAATGATTGCACCAGGGAAACATAACCTTCGTTTTTAGCAACGAAATCTGTTTCACAATTTAAAGATAGAATTACGCCTGCTTTGCCATCTTCCGTAGATTGAGCAAGAATAAGTCCTTCTTTAGCATCATTTCCTCCACGTTTTGCAGCGATTTTCTGTCCTTTCTTTCGAAGAAGATCAATCGCGGTTTCAAAATCCCCGTTTGCTTCTACAAGGGCATTCTTGCAATCCATCATACCGGCACCGGTCTGTTGTCTTAGTTTGTTTACGTCTGCTGCTGTAATTGCCATGACTTAAAAATATAAAGAGTTAATAATTACGCTTCTTCTGTTGCAGTTTCATCTGTAGAGTTTTCCTCCGCTGGAGCTTCCTCCGCTGCAGGAGCTTCTTCCGCTACTGGAGCTTCTTCCGCTACAGGAGCTTCTTCCACTACAGGAGCTTCTTCCACTACAGGAGCTTCTTCCACTACAGGAGCTTCTTCCGCTGCCGGAGCTTCTTCCACTGCTGGAGCTTCTTCCACTGCTGGAGCTTCTTCCGCTGCCGGAGCTTCTTCCGCTACAGGAGCTTCTTCCACTACTGTTTTAGCCGCTTTAACTGCTTTACGCTCAGCTGCTGGCGCTTCAGTTACAAGCTCATCTGAGCTTTCATCGTTCGCATCACCTTTCAAGTTTTTACGGTCTTCTAACCCTTGTTGGATTGCATTACAAATTTCATCTAATATTAAAGCAATTGATTTAGTAGCATCGTCGTTCGCGGGAATAGGAAAGTCAACCAATTTAGGATTTGAGTTCGTGTCTACAATCGCAAAGGTTGGAATATTTAAACGCTTCGCCTCTGCTAATGCAATGTGCTCCTTAAGGATGTCAACAATGAAGATGGCTGCAGGCTGACGCGTCATGTCTGAAATAGAACCAAAGGTTTTTTCAAGTTTGTCCCGTTGACGAGATTTGAACAATTTTTCGCGCTTGTTTAATGTATCCCAAGTTCCATCAGATTTCATCTTATCGATGAGTGTCATTTTGCGGATGGATTTTCTTGTGGTTTGGAAGTTCGTAAGCATACCGCCAGACCAACGTTCTGTAACGAATGGCATGTTCACCTGAGCTACGCGTTGTGCAACGATTTCTTTGGCTTGTTTTTTAGTGGCAACAAATAAAACCTTTTTACCAGAGCGCGCGATTTGTTTCATTGCTGCCGAGGCTTGTTCAAGATGAACAATCGTTTTATTTAAATCGATGATATGGATTCCCTTTTTTTCTTCGAAAATGTAAGGAGCCATTGCTGGATTCCATTTTCTTTTAAGGTGACCAAAATGTACTCCCGCTTCGAGAAGTCTTTCAAATGTTACTTTTGACATATAATAATTGTTTACGTTCCTAATTTAAAGCAATTGCTGAGGGATAAAGGTGCTCAGCAATTTGGATACTAAACCTCCAAGTTTTCGATTAACGTTTCGAGAACTGGAATTTCTTTCTTGCTTTTGGCTGACCCGGTTTCTTACGCTCAACCATTCTCGGGTCACGCGTCATCAATCCTTCTGCGCGTAACGCCGGCTTGAAATCTTCAGATATTTCAACCAAGGCTCTGGAAATACCCAAGCGAACGGCCTCGGCCTGTCCGTTGATTCCACCGCCATTCACCGTAGCTTTAACATTATACTGACCTACTGTTTCTGTTAGTTCAAACGGTTGTTTTATTTTTGTTAACAAAAGATTTGTAGGGAAAAATTCAGATACAGGACGATTGTTGATCGTTACTTCTCCGTTACCTTTTGAAAGATAAACACGCGCTACGGCTGTTTTTCTTCTTCCTAAAGCATTTGTAATATCCATGGGTTATAATAAATTGTCTAAGTTCAACACTTCAGGTTGTTGCGCATCATGTTTGTGAGCAGTTCCTCTGTATACTTTCAAGTTGGTATAAATTTGACGTCCCAACGTATTTTTTGGCAACATCCCTTTGATGGCTTTTTCGATTAAGCGCTCCGGATGTTTCTTTAACATGACCTCTGCGGAAGTAAAACGCTGACCACCCGGATATCCTGAGTATCTTACGTATTCTTTATTTTCCAACTTTGTACCGGAAAACGCAACCTTCTCTGCATTGATAATAATTACGTTATCACCACAATCTGCATGAGGGGTGTAACATGTTTTGTATTTACCTCGAAGCACCTTAGCCACCACACTAGCCAAACGACCAACATGATGCCCTGATGCATCTACAATAAACCACTTTTTATCTGCGGTTGCAGTGTTTCCTGATATTGTTCTGTAACTTAACGTATCCACAAGCGTAATAATTTAACAGTAAAACCCTATTTTAAGGGGGTGCAAAGATAGAAGGAATGTTTTAATTTTCCAACCCGAGTGAAAAAAAAGTGCAATTATTTTGATTTAAATGCATGGATAGCATTTCGAGTGAAATCACTTAGCACTAATCTTCCACTAATTCCGGCCCGTTCAATCAACAGCTGATCCCAATTTGCGGTACCTTGCCAAAAAATATTTTTCAATTCGTTCATAGCTTCTGGATTCGATTGAGATAAACGTTGAGCTAAGCCCTCAACCGCTTCATCCATCTGCTCGATACTTTCAAATACTTCAGCAAACAACCCTTTATTCTTGGCCCATTCGGCACTTCGCCATGCTGTCGCGTTGATCGCTAATTCACTCATAGCTGAAACACCTATTTTTCTGGCTACGGCAGGTCCAACTACGAATGGCCCGATGCCAACTGCCAATTCAGAGAGTTTTATGTCGGCTTGCTTGGTAGCAAAACAATAGTCTACGGCCGCTGCAATTCCAACACCGCCCCCAACCGCCTTTCCTTGAACACGACCAATGATTAATTGCTTTACAGTTCGGCAGGCATTAATCACCTTCGCAAACCCTGAAAAAAACTCCAGCCCGCTCTCGTAATCTTTAATTGCCACTAGTTCATCAAAACTAGCTCCTGCGCAAAACGTTTTCTCGCCAAGAGACTTTAGCACAATGACGCGAACTTCTGAATTTGCCCCAATGGTTATGATTTCCTCTGCTAGTTTGTTGAGGATTATTCCGGGTAATGAGTTGCTTTGTGGATGTCCAAAGGTTATGGTCGCAATGCCCTGTCCAATACTGCTTACTACAGATCCGTTTCCCATGCTATTTTAGTGTAAAGCTATCGGTTCCGATCAGTTGTCCTTCGCAGTATATCTTAACCTTAAAATTACCTTTCTCCACTTCTTGTCCTTTCAAATCATAATAAATTGTGAGGTCTATCGCTTGATTGTTATAATCAATGTCTTTTTTGTCTGAATACGCCTGCTGCCCAGTCTCTGTATCCATGACATGATTTGTCTTGTTCTGCAAAATAGCACCACTTGGCGCAATGATTTGGAGATAGACCGCTTTCTTACCACTGCTTGCAATCTGATTCTCTCCGATGGTAAATGAAGCCCTCATTTGCACAGCATTCTTTGCTTTAGGTGTTGGTTCGGTGGTGTTGTTTAACTTCATTCGCATGGCCTCTGAAATAAACCCGTAGGCTTGTAGTTTTGCACCTTTTTTTAACTGCTCTGACTTTTGTTCCGAGTCCTTTTTGTAAGTATCCCGTTCGCTTGTTGTTTCAGTGAGTTTAGTGGTTGTTTCGTCCAACACAGAGGTGAGCTTTATATTCAGGGTATTTAATGAATCAATTTGTTTCACATAACCGCGCATGATCGAGCGAAGTACTTCGTTTTCTTTCTTCAAATTAAAGAGCTCTCGCGCTGATAATTTCTTATTCGTGTTGAGTTTTGTAAGTAATTGTGAAATTTGTGCTTTTTGTTTGTTTAAACTGTCGGCTTTGCTTCGATCCATTTCAATCAAGCGGTCGTAGGTGTCCAGCATGTTTTTGAAATCAGTTTTGAGATCGTTAGACAGTCCCCCCACATAGCCCTCCAACATTTTATTCATCCCTTCCATGTCTGATTTCAAGATGATGTTATCATTTTGACATTGATTCAATTCACTTCGCTTTGCGGACCACATAAAGGTTAATGCGGCAAGCCCAATTAATAGAATCCCTACGACACTGTAAAGGATTAAGTTAGATGATTTTTGTTGATTTTCAGTCATGTGTAATTTTTAACAAAGGTAAAACATTTCAAGTTATGTGCTCACAGAATTTTGAACAGATACATAACGAATAAATCTTAGGATGGATGCCTCTCCAACTGCAGAAAATCGGTCGTCTGTACTTGCGGGAAAAGGTCCTCCGTGATGCATGTCCGCTACCACAGAAACCCCTGTTGGAACGCCGTTCAATATCACGCGTCCTACGTTCGTACATGCCCACTTAAAAAACACAGATGTTTCGGGGTTTTCACCAATCAAGGTCATGGTTAATTGTCCTTTCAAGGGTGCAAGACCCCGCAATAATTCATCGGATGTATCGTAAGCCACAATGACTGCCGCCGGACCAAAAAGTTCTTGTTGAAGGGACGGGTTTTTTAGGAATTGCTCGATTGAAACTTGAAAAAACCCACGTGTTATTCCAAATTCCTTTTCCGTTGATAAAAAGGACTTACCATCGAAGTTCTGGGTTATTTCTTCAAGTCTGTGATGATAACGCTCTTGTATTGATGGGTGTAGCATCGGATGGGGTGCTGCTTTTTTAAACGCATCATCTAAGATTTTTAAGGCCTCGGGAAGCATCGAATTCGGACAAAACAGAACTCCCGGTTTGGTGCAAAATTGCCCGGCATCGGTGGTTATGGATTGCACTAAGGAATTCAGGTGAATGCTCAGCCCTTGCGCATTTGGAAGAATAATTACCGGATTAATGCTGCCCATCTCGGCAAAGCAAGGAATTGGGTCTTTCCTTTTTTGGGTAAGCCGATAGATGGCCATTCCGCCCGAAAAACTCCCTGTAAAACCGCAACCTTTGATTCGAGGGTCTTGAACCAAGATTTGGCCAATCTCGAATCCATCATCCAGCACATGACCGAAAACCCCCGGGTGAAGGTTGAGCTTTTCGCGCGCATTATAAATCAGTTTGGCACTCAGTAAACTTGTACCGGCGTGAAGTGGATGCCCTTTAACAATCACCGGGCAACCTGCCGCCAAAGCGCCCATTACATCTCCTCCAAGCGTAGCGTAAGCCAAGGGGAAGTTTGATGCACCAAATACAGCGATCGGCCCAAGAGGCATGGGTTGTTTTGATATGGTCCGATCTGGTAAAATGCTTTGGTTTTTTTGAATACTTATAGCAATAGCGGCATCCCGATAGGCATTAAGTTGCTTGAGGGTGCGGTCAAATTCGGCATTAAACCTTAGGCGTCCAAGGCTGCTTTCCGTTGAATATACGTCAAAGAGTGCTTCTTTGTGATTAATGATTTGCGCTTGGATTTCTGAAAGAAATTCCACCCTTGTTTCGATGTCAATTAAGGCTCCGCTGTGATGGGCTAGCTCCGCTGAAACTAAGCACCTGCTAAGGTCTTCCCCGTTAGAAACCAGGTATTTGTGTGGATTTACACTGCCTAGTCGACAATTATATGTCTCAATAAAAGAAGACAAGGGACTAAACCGCTTCTACGGTATATGTGTACGACTCCATGATGGCATTGGCCAGCATGTTCTTACAGGCTTCTTCAACCCGTTCTTTCGCAGTTTCCATAGAATCTGAATCAACGAACAAACGAATATGCCTTCCTATTCTAACGCCTTCTATTTCATGCATGCCAATAGATGCCATGGCATGGGTAACTGCTTTGCCTTGAGGGTCTAGTAAGGCGTCGTGTGGCATAACGTCGATTTCAGCTTTGAATTTCATGGTGCTTCGCGGTTTTGTACTCGATAATGGATAAAGTCACATACAAAATTACAATTATTGGCAGTGCGTAGATCTGAAAAGCAAAAATTGTTATCAACGAAATTCCTAACAAGAGGTATTGAAACCGATTATTTTTAACTCCAAAATCCTTAATTTTAAGTGACAATAAGGGGATTTCAGAAATTAATAATAAGGGAAATGTCAATGCAGTTATTGCCATGACTAAGGGGTCTAGTACCCATGGGTAAGAGGGTTCAAAAGATGTAGTATTTTCAAATCCGATTTGCCAATACAGCAAGGGAAAGAACAAAAAGAAGATGGTACTGGTCGGGGTGGGAACCCCAATAAATCGATCGCTTTGCCGAGTGTCATTATTGAATTTCGCCAAACGAAACAGGGAAAAGAATGGGATGCTAAGGGCACACAAACTCAACCAATCTCGGAATTCGTGAAATTGGAAATTATGAAATTTTAAAAAGGTGGCCCCGAGGTTACCGTTTAGTCTCAGTTCGATCACAATAAACATCAAAATGCCGGGAGCAAGTCCGAAAGAAACCAAATCTGCCAAGGAATCAAGGTCTTTGCCAATCGGAGAACTTATGCCTAGTTTTCTTGCAATAAACCCATCAAAAAAATCGAATATCATGGCAATGACGAGCAATAATGAACTCCACTCAATGCGGCCAGAAAAAGCAAAAATTATGGCTAAAATTCCACAAAGGAAGTTTGTAGCAGTAATTAAGTTGGGGAGATTAAACAACTTCAAGCCCTTTTCATTCATTTAAGGCGAAGGTAATTCAAAATTCCCTTATATTTATCGGGTAAAATAGATTCCTATACAATAAATGACTTTAAAAAAGAGTTTACGAGGACCAAACTTTTATATGAAATACCTTATTCTCTCCCTTATTTTAGTTCAGTTTTTTTGTCTAATGGCTCAAGCGCCCAAGTACTCCAATGAATTCTTGCACCTGGGTGTAGGGGCAAATGCCTTTGCGATGGGCAATGCGGTGGTAGCTGCTTCGGACGATGTTTCCTCGGGTTATTGGAATCCAGCAGGATTAACAGGTGCTACCGAGTGGCTTCAAGTTTCTGCGATGCACTCGGAGTATTTTGCAGGAATCGCCAAATATGATTACGTGGGTATTTCACATTCACTTGGAAAGAAAGGTGTACTTGGGTTCACCTTCCTTCGATTTGGGGTTGATGATATACCGAATACCACGCAGCTTATTGATAATGACGGGAGAATCAATTACGATAACATTACCACATTTACTGCAGGAGACTACGCCTTCATGGGTTCATATGCAAAAGCGATGGCTTTACCTGGGCTATCTCTCGGGGGAACTGTTAAAGTAATTCACCGCCGTGTGGGGGATTTCGCAAAATCTTGGGGCTTTGGCTTGGATGCTGGCCTGAAATATCGACCCAACTCCCATTGGAAATTTGGCTTAGTGGCTCGTGATGCAACCTCTACCTTTAATGCATGGATTTTTAACCTCTCCCAAGACATGCAACAAGTATTTTTATCAACCGGCAATGAAATCCCAACCAATGGACTTGAACTTTCCCTTCCTAGGTTCATCGCAGGGGTTGCCTACACTCATGCCATAGGAAGTGAAGAGAAAGGATTCAACATCTCGGCTGAATTGGACATCGATGCCACTACCGATGGAATGAGGAACACGCTCATTAAATCCAATACCTTTTCACTCGACCCACACATGGGGGTTCAGGTGTCCTACAAAGAACTCGTTCATGTAAGAGGTGGGGTTTCTTCCATTCAGCAATTTCAGTCCATTGACGGAACGAAGGAGTGGGGCGTACAACCCAATTTAGGATTGGGAATAGGCATCAAAGGCTTTAATTTAGACTATGCATTTACCCGGTTAGGCGCCGCAGAGGCAGGGTACTATACCCATGTATTCTCTCTGAAATTCAAATTAACTCAACCCAAGAAAAAGTAGCAATGATTCGGTATTTAAGCATCATATTACTCTTTTTTACCCTTCATTTTTCGGGATTAGCCCAAACGTTTGGAAACGAATGGATTAATTACAGCCAAAAATACTACGCCTTTCCAATTTTACAATCAGGGATTTACAAGATAACCTATCAGAATTTGCAGAATGCGGGCATTCCTGTTGCAACCATTCCGATTGATCAGTATCAGATCTTTGGCAAACAGAAAGAGCAGCCTCTATATATCATCGACGATGGAAGTAATTTCCTGGATCCCTACGAGTTTATCTATTTCTACGCCGAAAAGAACGACGGTTGGCTGGATTCAACGCTCTATGATAATCCTTCCTGGTTAGGAAATCCAAAGTACAGCATGTACAATGATACCATTCGCTATTTTTTTAGTTGGACAAATGGAACACCCGGTTTACGGTTCACTCCAGAAAATGACATCGACTTTTCGAGTTATCAAACGGCATCACACCTCTTATTTGAAAAGAGTCTTGTAAATTCCCAGGCCTACAACGAAGGAGAAATTAGTTCTCAATCCGCAAGCTCCTTGTTTGTGCCTGGAGAAGGGTGGGGGAGTCCGATGCAAAACGGTGCCTTGGGTTATACTTGGAATTATTCCGCAACCACCCTTGATAATTTATACACGGGATTGGATGCGCCGCCCATTCAATTAAAATCGGTTATTGTTGGTGGCTCCAATGCCTATTCACCGAATTTGTATAACCATCATACCCGACTGACTATTGGCCCAAACAATAGCGTCTTGCTCGACACCCTTACCATTGGGTACAATGCAATCAATGTGACTAAACAAATTCCGGTTTCTACCCTTGCCGCGAATGGCGCTACAAATTTCAAGATCAATATCATAGGCGATCTTGGGGTGGCAACGGATTATCAAAGCGTTAATTATTGGAATTTTCTCTACCCAAGAACAATGGCCTTGCCGGGGAGTAATAAAACTGAATTTCAAGTGAGTAATGCATCCAATCAACCCAAAATTAAATTGGCGCTGAGTGGGGTGAGCATGACGAATCCGATAGCCTTTGTGTTTGGTTCAAATCCAAAGGTAATTAATGCTGTTTTTACAGGGAACACCTGTCAATTACTTGTACCAAATGACCCCGTTTATACGAACCAAAAAGTAGTCATTCAAGCAACATCGACCATTAATTCAATCCCTGGATTAACACCCGTAACACCATCCGCTACCTTTACAGATTTTTCTGCTACGCCAAATTTACAAGACGCCTTGTTGTTTGTTTACCCAAAAAAACTCGCCTCTGGCGCATTCCAGTATGCAACTTACCGAAGTTCACCAGCGGGAGGGAACTACAACGTTATTTTATCCGAGGTAGAAGAGTTGTTTGACCAGTTCGGAGGAGGTATTCCGAAGCATGTCAATGGCATACGTCGCTACGCACATTACACCCATAGCCTAAGTCAGCAAAAACCAGTTGGGTTATTCCTTATCGGAAAAGGTATCCGTGAGGCGAATGTAGCTACTACCTTGGCTACCGGTCCGGGTGCTCGCGCCAATGTTCTGAATTATTCCATGAACTTGGTTCCGTCATTTGGTCAACCTTCTAGCGACCAAAGCATGACCTCCAATTTACCTGGTACAGATAAGTGGACTCCCCTCATTCCAACAGGCAGAATATCCGTAAATAGCCTCTTAGAGCTGGCACTTTATCTGGATAAAGTAAAGGCCTTTGAGCTGGCACAAGATTCCACGTCCATGTATGATTCGCCAAGTAAAGATTGGCAAAAGCATCTGATTCACTTTGCTGGCGGGGGCAATGCCAATGAACAGTTTATTTTTCAAACCTACTTAAATGGAATGGCAGATATTGCCGAGGAGGATTTTTTCGCTGGAACCACCACACGCATTGTTAAGGAATCTGCCAACCCCTTGACGCCGGCGCAAATTCAAGGCATTTCTGATCGCTTATCGGAAGGGGTTAGCGTTATGAATTTTTTCGGACACGCTTCTTCGTCTCAAAGTGGTTTTGATTTAAATATTGATGACCCCCAGAATTGGAATAATCAAGGTAAATACCCCCTATTGATCGCAAACTCATGCTACAATGGAAACATATTCTACAGCGTCCCTACCAAATCGGAACAATTCGTATTGACGCCAAATGCAGGAGTAATTGCATACTTAGGAACCATTAATTATGGTTTTTCTGGAGCACTTAATGACTATTCCAATCAATTCTATCGGCAGTTTAGTAAACACAATTACGGAGGAACCATTGGGGAGCATATCAAGCATACGATTGATTCCATCATGAATCCTTCTCAACCGTTGAGCACGGAATCGGTATTCCAACAAATGACGCTCCACGGTGACCCAATGCTTCGCCTAAATCCACATGCAAAACCGGAATTGGAGTTAACTGAAGATCGCGTTTCGTTTGGTCCGGATGACATTTCCTTAACGACAGACTCGTTGGAAATTCAAATAAAATTGCGCAATTTAGGGCAGTCCATTCCAGGAGATTTTGCGTTAGAAATTTTACGAGATTTCCCGGGTTCCACAGCGGATTCTAGTTATGTTTTCACCGTCAATGGCATAGATTACGAAAAAGATATAGCAGTTAAACTGCCCTTTTATCCCCTTATCGGCGTAGGCTTGAACCAATTCACGATTACAGTGGATATTCCCAATTTTAATGATGAGGTTTACGATGAAATTAACAATAACCGAATTGTAAAGTCTTTTAATATTCGAGTAGATGGCATTGAACCCGTATTACCCATCGATTTTGCTGTGGTTCCGCGAGATACACTCGCCGTGTTTGCCTCAACCATTGATCCCTTGGCTCCTGCGAATTCGTATCGCTTTGAAATGGATACGAGCCATTTGTTTAATTCATCGTTCTTGAGGTATGCGAACGTTACCGGCACGGGTGGAGTAAAGTCGGTCAATTGGAATCAATGGGTTCGGGTTTCATCTAATTCCTTGGATCCTGTTCATTTTTTAGACAGTGTAGTGTATTATTGGCGTGTTTCTGTGAATAACAGTCCTTTCATTTGGAAGAAACGATCGTTTCAATACATACCTGGAAAAGAGGGCTGGGGTCAGGATGATTTCTTTCAGTTTACAGACAACTCCTTCACAGGGATTTCAATGAATTCCCAACAAGAATTGCGTGAATTTGTCCCGATTCAAAAAGGAATCTCTTGCTTAGTTAAGGCGGCAACCACAGCTCCTGAGATCTATGATAATGCGTGGTATTTAAACGATGAACAGCAAGAATATGAGGTGTGTAATATGACGCCAAAATTGCACGTAGCAATCGTTGATAAAGCCACCTTGCTGCCATGGGAAACACGATATACCTATCCAAATGGTACCGTGGTAAATCCGGGTAATAATTTTGGGAATGCGAATGATAATTCCGGATGTAAGCCTCGATCCATGAAGTATTTTACCTTTCATCAAAATAGTGCAGTTCAATTAGCTGCATTTCAAAATTTAGTTCAGAATGTGGTTGAAAATGGAGATTATATTTTAGTATATTCTCCGATTACTACGCGCTACGATTGGTGGAATACCTTTAGCCCTACGTTATATCAAACCTTCGCCTCACTGGGTTCTGATAGCATTGTTCAAGGGCGGCCAAACAAGCCTTTTATCTTTTTAACAAGAAAAGGTGACCCCTCGTTTGTTGTGGAGAAATTTACGCAAGGGACGGAAGATATTCACATGGATACTGTAATTTTTGGTTCTCAATTGGTTGGATATGAAACCACCCCGTTAATCGGACCCGTAAGCGATTGGCAGTCTCTCTTTTGGAAGCGTGATCCCTTGGAGGTTCTTCCGGGTGATTCAACGCGAATGCGCGTTCAGGTGTACAATACCTTTGGTGCCTTAGATCACGTCATTGATACCTTGATGACACCCCACGATTCAATCATAAATCTCAATAATTTAATGGATGCAGCGCAGTTTCCGTTTGCCCGACTTAAGGCATTTTATGTGGATTCTAATTTTCAAACTCCTGCACAATTAGATTTTTGGCATGTGGTATTTGCACCACTCCCCGAAGCAGCAATAGATCCGTCTACAGCGATGTTTTGGTCTGCACAAAACGATTCAATACAAGAAGGTCAGCCCTTGAATTTTGCCGTTGATATACGCAATATCAGTGATTATAATATGGATTCCTTATTAGTGAGTTATTCCGTAATTGATGAAAACCAACAGATTCATCCGGTTTCATATCCGCGTCAAGCGCCGCTGTTAGCTAATGGGCATTTGTACGATACAATCGCTATTCCAACCTTGAACCTGAAAGGGAATAATTGGCTGCGCGTGGAGGTTAATCCGTATACGAATCAAGGTTCTATGCAAACCGACCAACCCGAACTTACGCACATAAACAATGTGCTTCAAATGGCCTTTACAGTAGGGGGGGAGGATGTAAACCCTATTTTGGATGTCACCTTCGATGGTCAGCATATTCTAAATAACGACATCGTTTCTCCTCAAAGCGAAATACTCATTACCTTAAAAGATGACAATCCGTATCTCATCATGGATAGTGATGCAGATACATCGTTGTTTGCGATCTATCTAACGGATCCTGATGGGGAGATGCGAAAAATCCCATTTGTAGATGCGCAAGGTACGGTAGTAATGGAATGGCTTCCGGCCAATGCGTCCAATAAGAAGTTTAAAATCATTTATCCCGCATTATTCTCTAAGGAAGGGGTATATACCTTATTGGTGCAAGGGCAAGACCGTTCTGGGAATCTTTCCGGAGATTATGAGTACACCATTAATTTCAAGGTGATCTTAGCGTCGGCAATCACCGAAGTGATGAACTACCCGAATCCATTTAGCACCAGTACTCGGTTTGTATTTACCCTAACAGGGTCTGAAATGCCAGATGAAATGCTCATTCAAATCATGAACATCAGTGGGAGAGTAGTTCGAGAAATTTCTGAGGATGAGCTTGGACAACTTAGAATTGGTCGTAACATTACGGAATTCGCATGGGATGGAAGGGATAATTTCGGAGATTTATTGGCGAATGGTGTGTATTTGTATCGAGTGATTGCAAGAATTGGCGGAAAAGAAATAACGCATTTGGAATCAGGAGCAGACACTTATTTCCATAAAGGGTTGGGTAAAATGTATATTTTACGCTAAAAGAATTTGCAACTCAGGATTGCGGTGTCATCGCCATAGGGTAATTCACCTTTCCATTCATCCAGTTTTGAAAATAGAATGTTGTTCATGTCTTCCATTTTAAGGGATGAAAACGACTGTACATTTTTTATCATTCGTTCTATTCCAAATTGTTCCCCCTTTTCATTTTCTAATTCAACAACACCGTCCGTATACAGCACTAAGGTGCTTTTGGGCGGAATGACCATTTTACCAACCTGTAGATTTGGAAGTTCATCCAACATCCCAAGTCCAATACACCCATCGTGAAGGAGTTGGTATTTTCTGCCCATAAAAAGTACCGGTTGATTGTGTCCGGCATTGATGTATTTAAGTTTTCGCGTGTAGGCGTTGTAGTGTGCAATAAAGAAGGTGATAAATTTCTCTCCTTTTGCCCCACCCATTACCTTTTTATTTAATTCTTCAATGAGGAAGGAAAGATCGAACCGTTGGTACCTAAACAAGGTGCGCAGGGTAGCTTGAAAATTTGCCATGAGTAATGCTGCTGAGATTCCTTTTCCGGAAACGTCTGCAATACAAATGATATATTCTTCATCACCTAAAGGAATGAAATCATAGTAATCTCCACCAATTACGTGCCTTGAAATATATTTAGCCGAGATGTCCATTTTTCTATTGGAAGGTAAATCGGAAGGGAAGAGCAGTTTTTGTAATTCAGAGGCAGTTTCCAAATCACGATTGATCATATCTTTTGAAATCAGGCGATTTGTAAGCCGTTGATTTTCAATAGAAACCGCAATTATATTGGTTAATGTTTGTGCAAATTCAAGGTGCTGCTCTTTTTCTGAAGAGGCGTTCATGGCCGCATTTTCGGAAAGCAATAAATAGGCAAGGGGATTTCCTTTGTGAAACACCGGAATAATAATATTGAATTCACTCAGTAAACTCGAATTAGATTCGGCTACCATGGTGAGTTCTTTAATCCGTTGTAAGTGATCTATGTGCAAGGCCAAATCAATTTTTCCCCGGATTCCAGATTTATGGATTATTTTCCATCCGTTGGAGTTGGTGATGAGCACAAATTTCCTGAAATTCAATTGTTCTTTCAGGATGAACGAATAGATCCCGAGTAGGTCTTCTACCGAGGATTGTGTATTTATGGCAGTAGTGATGGAAAGCAGTGAATGAAGTTTTAGTTCATGCAATGCAAGTTGACGTTCAAGGGCATTAATTACGCGTTCACTCATTGGTGTTTTCTAAGAAAATCTGGCAACTGTTTCAACGCTGCTATTTCTTTGAATTTTTCACGTACCTCACTACAGGGGCTTCCGAAATAGGTGGCATTTCCAACTAAGCTTTTTGAAATTCCACTTTGCGCTAAAATCACTGTGTCATTTCCAATGCTAATTCCACTCGCACAGCCTACTTGTCCCCACATGGTTACACGGTCCCCAATATCGACACACCCTGCAATTCCTACTTGAGAGGCAAATAAACAATGTTCACCGATACGGGTATCGTGTCCAATCTGAACCGAATTATCGATTTTTGTACCGGTTCCAATGTAGGTAACATCCGTCACTCCGCGGTCAATCGTGCAATTCGCTCCAATTTCCACATGGTCTGCAATGGTTACATTCCCGCAACTAAACATCGCCGCGTATTGATGATTCGATTTTTTAAAGTAAAATGCAGTATGCCCGATTACCGTATTTGGACCAATCACTACATGATTACCAATCACCGTATCATCCAGGATGCAAGTGCCTGGACCAATTTGAACATGAGTGCCAATCATTACGTTTTTCCCAATAAAAACTCCCGGATAGTCCGCCGAACGGTTAAACGGATCCCGCTGTTTTTGCATATAGCCAAACCGTGAGATTTGATTAAAAACAGCAAATGGATTTTCGGTAATCAACAATCCTTTTCCTTCCGGACATTCCACATGCTTGTCAATAATGATTACAGATGCATTCGATTTTAAGGCTTTTTCGTAGTATTTCGGGTGATCTACAAATACAAGGTCCCCTGAAACTACGCGATGAATTTCATTGATTCCAGTAATCGTTAAATCCGGTGGACCAACTGGGGAGCATTGAAATTGCTCAGAAAGGAACGATAAAGTGTATGGACTATTGAATTTCATACGTATGTTGAAGGTATAAAAATAAGCAGATACTCGTTGCAATTATTGGTGTAAATAAATAGTTATGAGCGCCATTCTGTTAGTTTATTTCAAATTTACTTCAATAGGGTTTGTTTAATTCATTTGATTTACTACCTTTGCACTCCTATTTTGTATCATGAGAAAAGAAATACACCCAGACGATTACCGATTAGTAGTGTTCAAGGACATGTCTAACGAATACGCATTTATTTGTCCATCTTGCGCAGCAGCGAAAGAAACCATTGTATGGGAAGATGGAAATGAGTATCCTTTGGTTAAATTGGATATCTCCCACAAATCACATCCATTTTTCACTGGAATTGCACAGTTTGTGGATACTGCTGGACGTATTGATAAATTCAAAACACGTTTTGGTCGTACGATGAAATAAGAACCTTCGGGTTTTACTATATTTAAGAACCATTCCATATCGGGATGGTTTTTTTTTTGCGCGATGGTTTAATTGAATTTTGCGGTGGCTCGTTGAAGTCGATCCAAAATGGTTAACCCAAGTCCTTCGGCCAGCGGTTTTTCAATATAGATTGCATGGAAACCACCTTCATCCATGGTAATCAAGGTGTGGTATAAATTTCTTGCAACTTCTTTTAAATCACCGTTGGAGCTCAAGGTCATACATTGCTCAGAAGGAAAACCATCTGGGATGGTTTGCATGAAGATATAGCCTGTATTTTCCTCCGATTTAAGGTTCTTCCTTAGGTAGTGCAGCGGGGTTTTTGTTGCATAGTGATATTTCACCATGCCCGGAGCTAGTGGGGACTGTTCGGCCTGATTTTTAACTTCTGGAATGTATCCTAGCGCGGTGGATAGTTCATCTAAATCAATACTTCCTAAGCGATAAACAATTACCCGATCTCCATCCATACCAACAATGGTAGATTCTAAACCATACTGACATGCGCCCCCATCCAAGATTAAAGGAATTTCATGATTTAATTGAGTGAAGACCTCTTCTGCACGCGTAGGACTAACAGATCCGTATTTATTTGCACTGGGTGCCGCAACGGGAAAATCTAGCGCTAGTAGCAAGGCAGAGAAAATGGGGTGTGAGGGAAAACGCACGGCCACAAGTGCAGAGCCACTCGTAATTTGAACGGGTACCTTTTCCGTTTTTGGAACGAGGTAGGTTATTGGGCCTGGACTAAAAAGATCGTAGAGGCGTTTCAATTCTTGGTTAAATTCTTGAATGTAGGGGGTGGCGTCATCTAAATGGGCAAAGTGTAAGATTAAGGGATTACTTGTAGGACGTTGCTTAACCTTGAATATTTCGGAAACCGCCGGAATACATAGGCCATTTGCCGCTAATCCATAGACCGTCTCCGTTGGTATAGCAATGACTTGATTCGCCCGGAGTGCATTGGCTGCTTCCATCACATCTTGGGTAATTTTTGTAATCATGAAGCAAAGATAACCGATATTTTTTGGGCCCTTAACCGCGCTGTGAATCTCTTGTTAAAAAAAAACCTAGGATGTATAGAAGTGTATGGGAACATCCTGTATCTTTGTTTATTAATATTCTAAGTAAGTGCGCGTCATATTAGCAGATAGTAACGAATTAATTCGGGTTGGCCTCAAGGCTACCTTGTCTGGGTTGATAGAAGTGACTGATATTGTTGAAATAAACAACGGTAGACAACTCGTGGACATAGCCAATCACGGAGAAGAAGCGGTGGTGTTAATTGATTATACAGCACAAGGGTTTGATATCAATGATGTTACTGCTGCACTGCGCATTAATCCAGGGTTTAGTTTTATTGGTTTAACCTATCTCCAGTCGCCACAAACCTTAATCGATGCCTTGCGAGGTGGGGTAATGAGTTACATCAAAAAAGACTGTGATTTACAAGAGATTTCGGATGCGGTGCTTGAAACGGCAAAAGGAAATAAGTTCTTTTGTGGTAAAATTCTTGAAACCATCAACAAAGCAAATTTGGATGTGGATGATATCGATTATGGGGTGTTAACCTGTGATCCAGTGATGATGTCTGAGCGTGAAAATGAGATCATTGTCCTTATTGCTGATGGATATACCAATGACCAGATTGCTGAAATGCTCTTCCTGAGTAAACATACCGTGAATACGCATCGCAAGAATATTCTATTTAAATTGGGGGTGAAAAATACCGCAGGAATAGTGATGTATGCGGTAAAAACTCAATTAGTTTCTCCAAATAAATTTCTTTTCGCGGCTAATTAAAGCGGCAAATAAATTTTAAATTCACCCGGCGTTGGGTCAAGTAATTTGGAATGCTGTAATATTTTCCTTCCACATCTTGAATCCATTGTTTTGAAAGGACATTATTCACCCCGAGTAAATTGAAGATTTCTAAGGAAATCATGGATTCTGGTACATGCCTGTGCCACCAACCTTGGTTTTTACTCACCAAGTTATATGATAAGCCTAAGTCAACGCGAAAGTATGCCTTCATTCTTAAGGTATCTTTGTAGCGATCTCCTCCTGGAGGACCATAAGGCAATGGTGCGCCGTATTGTAATCCCATTTGTACGGTAAAGTTTTCTAAACCAGGCATTTGATCTTGAACCAAGGCTCCAATCGTTAAGAACTGATCTGTTGGGCGAGGAATGAACCCGGGGTAGAATCTCGCACTATCCACGACCACTTGGTCTTCACTGTATCCAAAAATGATTTTCTCTCCGGCTGCATTGTAGAATTCTTGGTACGAATCGTATTTTAAGTTTTCTCGCGTTTGCATAATCCCAAGTTTGAAAAAGGACTCAATTCCCGGTACAAATTCTCCATGCACGTTAAAGTCAATGCCCGTGGCATACGCCACCGCATCATTGTTCGCGTAGTATCGGGTGCGTACATTTTCAATTTCATACGGATTTACATCCCATAAATACTTATAAAATATCTCCCCTGAAAATTTAAAAGGGCTTTCTCGCTGCCACATGTTAAAGTAGACATCAGCACCAAGCACGGCATGCACCGATTTTTGAGATTGTACTTGGGTATTTAACGTTCCATTCAAGGTTCGGAATTCACGATAGAATGGTGGTTGATAATAGGTTCCCGTGGCAAAACGATAACTCAGGTTTCTACGAACCACCTTGTTGTTTCTAACCATGTATGCCCGTGGGAAATAGGTGGCAGAAAAACGTGGAGTAATATAAAATTCATTATTAACGGTGGTGTATCCCGTTCGACCACCCAAGGAAAACGCGAATTTAGAAGCACTTTCTGCCAGGGTTTCGCTAAATGTTTTAATGATTTTTTTGCCGTCTATTTTCTGTTTTTGTTGTACCGTTACGCGCTCTTGAAAGCGGGTATGTGATTTACTAAAGTTCCATTGAAGATAGCCGGTAGCTTTGTGATTCACGAGATTTAAATTGCCCTTGATGGTTTCAAATAACTCCACTTCATTGGAGGATCCTTGCGGAAGGCTATACCCTGCGGAGTCAATCATTTTCCATTCGCTCAATACATCTTGGAATCGGTCTAATTCGTACCCCACGCCCCACAAGAGCTCGGAACTAACAAATCGCGTTCTATATATATCGATGTAATCCTTTTTAAGTACATGCGACCCTTCATGATATGCATTATAAATTTGTGCATTCAAGCGATTTCGTGCATGGTTCAAAAAGGTTCCAATTCCTAGCACGGCAATAGAATCCCCATATTCCTCCTTAGAGGGATCGGTTTCTAGTTCGTTGATGTAATATTGTCCTTGGATATCAAAATATTCGCGTTCATCTGATTGAAATCCAGTAAGGAAAAATCCGAGTTTAGTTTTCGGATTTGGGGTGTAGTTGAGTGAGGTTCCCACCATCCCTGTTTGGAATCGAGTGCTTTCTTTTCCATCAAAGTAGATCCGAAAAGAGTAGGCTTCATTGGCCGTTCCAAAATCGGTATTCGATGTTTGTGGAGCAAAGCGGTAGTTATTGGAAGAATAGTGCCCTAACACCGACCAGGTAAGTTTTGGATTAAGCTGGTACTCTCCAAGAAATTGTCCATCTGCAAATACAGGGTTATAGGCCCCTTTGGTAGGAAGAGAGTTTAGAAAATACCCATTCGATCGATAGCGTGCTCCTGCGAGATAGGTAAATTTTTCCCCCAACGCTCCCTCCACATGCACCTCTTCACTCAGTAAGGAAAGGGCTACAGAGCTTCTAAATGCCGTGGGCTTTTTGTAGGTGATGTCGAGTACAGAACTCAAGCGATCGCCATATTGAGCGTCAAAGCCACCGGCTGAGAATTTTACTTTTTCAACCAAGGCTGAATGAATAAAACTCATCCCTTCCTGTTGTCCAGAGCGTGTTAGAAATGGGCGATATACCAGGAAACCATTCACATACACTAGATTCTCATCATAATTACCTCCGCGTACGTTATAGTTAGAGGTAAGTTCATTGTTAGAAGTTGCGGGTTTTGTTAGGGTAAGGTATTTTTCCACTGAAATCATCTGCTGGAGATCGATTTTCGGTAATTCAATTAAATCAAAGGGATCGTCTTTAATGCGCTGAACTACCACCGTTTCACTCACTTGGATTTGGAATAATACCGTTGGTATGTTGGTTACGGGACTTTTATTAACTACAACTTGACGTTTTTCTTGATAGGCTTGATAGCTGAATAATAAGGAAAGGCTATCGCCAAGTGCTGCTACAAAGGAGAATTTACCTCTGGTGTCTGTAGTAGACAATACACGTCCTTGGTTCAGGTCTTTTACCGTAACCTCCGAAATAGGTTTTCCCTTCTTATCGATACAAATTCCTTCGACAGAAATCTGTTGTCCAAAGGAACACATCACGCTAAGGACGAGTATAAGGGTACTTAAAATCTTCACAGGACAAAAGTAAACGAAAATAGGTGCGGAATTATTTTCGGGTAGGAATAATACGTAATATACTGAGCCTTTACTTGCAAATAATCGCAGAAAAGTTTTATATTTGTGCCCCTGAAATGGAGGTTGTAGCTCAGCAGGTTAGAGCATCGGATTGTGGTTCCGAAGGCCGCGGGTTCGAACCCCGTCTTCCTCCCAAAGTTCTGTTAAGAATAGGAACTATCCCGATTCACACGAGTGGTCGGGATTTTTTTTACCTTTATTCTAGATCGTTGAATATGAAAAAATTAGTTGTTATTTTTTATTTCCTGTCAATGTGTGCTTGTCAAAATCCAGAAAAAAAGGATGATTTCGCATCCAGTATTGTTGCAGATTCAGAAAATGAACAAGCCTTGGAATCAAGCTTAGAAGATGTTAAAAAGGAGGAGGCTGAACGTAATAAAATGCTGAGTTCGGTTGGTTTTGACCGCATGCTTCATGATTTTGGAAGCATTGGAGCGGATGCCGATTATACGACCTCATTTACTATTAAAAATACCGGTAAGAAACCCCTGTTAATCTACGAAGTAAAAGCTTCTTGTGGGTGTACTGTACCAACATGGAATAAAAAGCCCATTGCACCGGGTGCAAGCGATGAAATCGAAGTCACCTTTCATCCCGGAAAGTCACAACTTGGTCAGCAAGACAAAACAATATCTGTGATTACAAATACTTCACCGGGTGTTGCGGTATTGCAATTGAAAGCCATTGTGAATCCTAAAAAATAAGCCATGAAAATCCATGTAATTGAAACCGGTCTCTTTAAGCTTGATGGGGGAGCCATGTTCGGAGTGGTGCCTAAATCCTTGTGGCAAAAAACGAATCCTGCCGATGACAATAACATGTGCACATGGGCCTTACGTTGCTTACTCATTGAGGACGGTAAACGCCTCATGCTCGTTGATACGGGCATTGGAGATAAACAATCAGAAAAGTTCTTTTCTCATTACCATTTGCAAGGAAACGACACCTTAATTGGCTCGATTCGAAAGGTTGGATTTCATGAAGATGACATTACCGATGTTATGCTTACGCACCTGCATTTTGACCATTGTGGGGGTGCGGTTGCTTGGAATACACAAAAAGACGGCTATCGACCGGTATTTAAAAATGCTATTTACTGGAGTAATGAGGCCCATTGGCAATGGGCAACGGAACCCAATGCCCGGGAAAAAGCGTCCTTTTTAGCAGAAAATATAGTGCCTATTCAAGAAAGTGGACAATTAAAGTTCGTAGAACGAACAGGTTCCTTTAGTACAGAGGTTTTTCCAAACATTGACCTCTTATTCGTGGATGGCCACACCGACAGCATGATGATTCCTCACATTAAGTACCAGGGAAAAACCATTGTCTTTATGGCTGATTTATTGCCGAGTGTCGGACATATTCCCTTGCCCTATGTGATGGGATACGATACGCGCCCCTTAATTACACTAGCAGAAAAAGGAACCTTCTTGGATACTGCGGCCACAGAGAATTTCGTGTTGTTTTTAGAGCACGATAGCGTGAACGAGTGTTGCACTCTTCAGCATACGGAGAAAGGTGTGCGCTTGGCCGAAACCTTTGCTTTTTCGTCCTTGTAATGAAAACACCCGATGAAATCGTAGGAATGATGCTGCAGGGCGATGCCTACAGCAAAGCGCTGGGAATGCATGTAACGTTTCTTGAGGCAGGAAACTGCGTACTTCGAATGAAGGTGCAGGAACATATGGTGAACGGGTTTAATATCGCTCACGGAGGAATTACCTACGCCTTAGCGGATTCCGCGATGGCCTTTGCTTCGAATGCACATGGAGTACAATGTGTGAGTATTGAAACGGCGATTTCGCACATCAAAAAAGTACAGGTAGGGGATGACTTAACGGCTTCTTGCACCGCGCTTTCGCGAAATCGAAAAGTGGGGATATATGAGGTTGAAGTAACGAATCAATCCAACGAACTAGTCGCGCATTTCAAAGGAACGGTGTTGGTCTTGGATCGGGAATGGTAAAAATATTTCCTCTACTTTTTTCCCGCACCCTGAGTCCGCCCCCGCGGACCGAAGGACGTATCTCCGCGTAGGCGGAGGGTGCTCAGAACATAGCTAACTCTTGCTAATCCGATTCCATCGGAATCGCATATTATTGCTCAAGTGATGTGGTAATCAAGCGACCCTAGCGGGGTCGAATATCTTGTTGTGTGTTATGCGACCCCGCTGGGGTCGAGCTGTTGGTGGTCAGGGTTAGAGGTACCATGTATGATTCCTCCGGAATCAAGGATAGATTTGGCTTCCCCCTTGGAATATGGAAAGAAGTATGTTTTTTTTGTATTTCCCGCACCCTCCGCCTAGGCGGAGATACGTCCTTCGGTCCGCGGGGGCGGACTCAGGGTGCGTTTAGCCAGCAGAAAGCTGAGTAATCCGATTCCATCGGAATCGCATATTATTGCTCTGGTGATGTGGTAATCAAGCGACCCCATCGGGGTCGAATATCTTGTTGTGTGTTGTGCGACCCCGCTGGGGTCGAGTTATTTTTGGTCAGGGTTTGAGGTACCATGTATGATTCCTCCGGAATCAGGGATAGATTTGGCTTCCCCCTTGGAATGTGGAAAGAAGTATGTTTTTTCGTTTTTACCGCACCCTCCGCCTAGGCGGAGATACGTCCTTCGGTCTGCGGTGGCGGACTCAGGGTGCGTTTAGCCAGTAGAAAGCTGAGTAATCCGATTTCATCGGAATCGCATATTATTGCTCAAGTGTTGTGGTAATCAAGCGACCCCATCGGGGTCGAATATCTTGTTGTGTGTTATGCGACCCGCTGGGGTCGAGGTGTTGGTGGTTAGGGTTTAAGGTAACGTGTTTGATTCCTTCGGAATCAGGGGGATTTAATACTTCCAGGTGCGCCCTTCGATCCGCCTCCGCCTAGTCGGAGCGGACTCAGGGAACGCACCTGGAAGATTCGAACATTTGAACCTATAAAAAAAAAACTCAGTGTTTTTTAATTCTTCCCATGAGTTCTTCAATATTCGATAGATTCATCTTAGTAAAAGCGAACCATCGTTTACCCAGGTCTTTTAACGAGGCTCCAAGGTGATATACTTCTTTGTTATCTAGTATCAAAAAACGATCATGGCTTAGATTAAAAGCTTCGATAGAAAATCCTCCATATTGCTCATTTGCTTTTTTTAAATCCAGGAGAACTTGTTTACTCGTATTTTTGGTAAGGATATGCGCATTAACATCTAGTTTCTTTTTTGATAGGAGTGTAAAAGTCGTTTCATCGATGTAATTATCTATTAATAGTATGTTTTTTCGAGCCTGCCGAATGATTTTAGCAACTAATACGTAGGCATCAAAAACTTCTCCTTCAAAGAAAATACCTTGCGTTGAAGGGAGCTGGCTATTTATTTGTAAATCAATAGTTTTTATTTGTTCCTTGATTTGAATGATTTGATGTTCCATAAAATCAACCCTGCGTTGCACGGCATAACCTTTTAGTAGATAATCTTTTAACACTTGATTAGCCCAAATTCTAAAATGAATTCCTTGCCTTGATTTCACACGGTAACCAATGGAAATGATCATATCAAGATTTACATGTTCTACCTGATAAATTTTACCATCACTTCCAGTTGTCGCAAATTTTGCGACAACTGGAAGTCCAAATAACTCTTCTTTCAATGCATTATTGAGGTGTTTCCCAATTGTTTTTATATCTCTACCGAAGAGTAGTGCGAGTTGGGTTCTATTAAGCCATACACTATCTTCACTGAGTTGTACTTCAATACGCTGATTGATATGATCAAGGGAATAGAAAATAAGTTCATTTTTCATGGCTTACTCAAACGTTTGAACAAGCTTCTTATTTTTCTATGGACAATTCATCTCAACTCCGTTCCTCGGGATTTTAAATCCCGAGGAACGGGAGACTCATACTCACTCCTTAACCACGATCGCCGATTCATAAGCTCCTTCTACTTTGAGGATATACATCCCCTTGCTTAAAGTGCTTAACGAAATGGTGGTGCTGGTGCCTGTTAAAGTTCCCGAACCTACGGTTCTTCCCATTTGGTCATACAGCGTGTACGGCTCGTTGGTGAACTTATCAGAGGTAATGGTAATCTCGGAGGAAGTAGGGTTGGGGTAGAGGGAGATAATATAAGGGTTATTTCCCTCCGAAATTGATGAAATATTTGGATCAATTTTCGCAAAGCATTGCATATCCATATTTGTAAAGGTGGGATCTCCAACATTTATTGCGAATGCCCAGAACGCACCCCCTGAATAAATTTGATTTTGATAGACAATTGATGTATTTCCTCCCTCGTTTAAGTCAAAGTTTAGTCCTGCCGCATTCCAATTATTACCATCGAAAATATATAAAGGTGATGGGTTGAAATCATGGTTTTGAAATGTGGCAAATCCTGCTGATACATATAATTTATTATTATAAACCTTTAAAGAATTAAAAGAAACATCGTAGATTCCGACACCAAATCCGCTTGGTACTCCAGGCCAAAATCCATTGGGCATTGGAATACTTGACCATGTTTGTCCATTGTATTTCGCGAATTTCTCTACATATATTCCTCCAATTGAGGAAATTGCACCAATTGCATATAATTCTCCATTATATGATTCCAAATCAACAATTATTGGATTTGTTGTAACAACACCGGTGCAGTTAATCCAGTTTTGGTTATTGAATTTAAACAATCCTAATTCCGTCCCAAGGTATAATTCATTATTGTAATCAGCAATACAAATAGGTGTACCAATTTGATTTGGAACATTCAAATCTATAAACGTGTTACCATCGTATTTGAATAAATTCCCAAAATCTGAAATTAAATACAATTCATTATTAAAAACGTGCATGTTTATGGCACTAACATTTTCTACTTGTTGAGTGCCTAAATTTAGATATGTCGGAATAATCCATTGGTTACCATCCCAAACATGAAGATTATTATATCTTGCCCCAACGAATAGGCGATTATTATATTCACACACATCTGTGATATAGGTGTCTTGTAAATAATTCCCTGGACCTAAAGTACTCCATGTAGTACCATTCCATTTTGCAATACAGTGTGCAACCAAACCTCCAATCGAACTAAAATTCCCTGCAACAATTAAGTCACCATTGTATTCATCCAAGCAGTTTACTCTTGCTGTTTGGTTAAAAAATCCTATTGCCCCCGGATACGGTGTTGCAGGCACCCACATCTGGCTATAGAATTGGGTGTAAACGGCAAATAGAAAAAGAAAAATGGATATTTTTTTAAGTTTCATGTCTTTTTTTTTAAGTAATTCATCACTCCTTAACCACGATCGCCGATTCATAAGCTCCTTCTACTTTGAGGATATAAATCCCCTTGCTTAAGGTGCTTAACGAAATGGTGGTGCTGGTGCCTGCTAAAGTTCCTGAACCTACGATTCTTCCCATTTGGTCATAGAGCGTGTACGGCTCATTGGTGAACTTATCGGAGGAAATGGTGATTTCCGAGGAAGTAGGGTTGGGGTAGAGGGATATAACTCCATTAACTTCTCGGTTATCAATTCCCGTTATACAACTATTACATTGTTGGCTATATGTAAAGTCATTATAACTCGGCCATGCATTTTGTGCATATCCAGGATTTTCAATTTGAACACATGTTAAACCATTTGTTTCATTTGAATCATCGCAGCTTAAATAATACCAATTTAAATAACCATTGTTATTAAGTAAAACACAACGAAAGTCATTTTCAATATCAAATCCCGAACATCCGAATTCTACTTGAATCATGGATAAGTCAATAAAGTCCCAATTAGGAGCTAAATTATTTTTTAAAATGATAATGCCACCGCAGGGTAAGCCTGTCTTTAGAATATTAGTGCTTTGAAATTCGACGGAATGGAGAAGATACATATTACCTGTAACTTCTATACAACTTATATACCCTTGTGGTATAATGATGTTTGTAACATTTGGACAATTTGCAATAGTGATAGACATTCCTTGGACATTTAAACCAATAGAATTTACATTAGTTATATTGATATTATTAACGTTAACATTACTTAAATCAATGAAGTTTAAGTACGTGCAATTTGTAATAAAAATACTATGTATATAATTGAGATTTTCAATTCCATTAAGATTCTGAATTGGTAAATTAATTAAACTTATGGAACCAATTACTTCATAACCTATAACGAAATCGTCTATACCTCCGGTTGCACAATTAGGAAAATTAGATTCTAAGTATGCTTCAAATGCATCATCAGGCACATACGTGAGTTGTGCATTAGCCCAATGGAAAATATTCATAAAGAAAAACAGTAAAAATATTTTTTTCATAATCTCAAATTAATTTATACTATTCCTTAACCACGATCGCCGATTCATAAGCTCCTTCTACCTTGAGGATATAAATCCCCTTGCTTAAATTACTTAACGAAATGGTGGTGCTGGTGCCTGTTAAAGTTCCCGAACCTACGGTTCTTCCCATTTGGTCATACAGCGTGTAGTGCTCGTTGGTGAACTTATCGGAGGTAATGGTGATTTCTGAGGAGGTAGGGTTGGGGTAGAGTACGATTGATTCCTTGCTGTTTACTAAGTCTTGAAGGCTTAGGACGTTTGGAAACCCTTCATAGATTCTATGAACGGTGGTATTCGTGGTAATTGGATCGTTGTAATCAAAAT
>CANHHA010000026.1 GCA_947460825.1 Flavobacteriales bacterium | reverse complement strand
GGTTTGTTACGCTCATGAGTTTATTTCAACATCCGGATGCTTTTGCCTGTGGTGCTGCGCTGCGCTCCGTAACGGATTGGTCGCATTACAACCACGAGTATACCAGTAATATCTTAAATTATCCTGAAACGGACCCCACCGCATATCGCGAGAGTTCGCCCATTTATTATGCAGAAGGACTCAAAAAACCCTTGCTGATTCTTCACGGCATGGTGGATGATAACGTGCAGTTTCAAGACGTGGTAAGGCTCCAACAACGCCTCATAGAATTGGGTAAAACCAACTGGGAATTAGCCGCTTATCCGGTAGAAGCACATGGATTTCAAGAAGCCTATTCGTGGTATGACGAATATCGAAGAATTTATGAGTTGTTTCAAAAGAATTTGATTAAAAAGTAAGATGAAAGTTATCGAATTAACAAGC
The DNA here is from genome assembly GCA_947460825.1 of Flavobacteriales bacterium. Lineage (GTDB taxonomy): Bacteria > Bacteroidota > Bacteroidia > Flavobacteriales_D > Crocinitomicaceae > UBA952. The sequence continues at coordinate 39,484 of CANHHA010000026.1, read as the reverse complement.
GTCGAAGAGATGATGGCTACCTATGAGGTGCTAACTGAATTATACCCATCGTTAACGCGGGAAGAATATGTAAATGAACTTACATTTATGATTCAGCACAATTATACGCAAGTAGTTGTAATGGAAAATGAACGTTGTTTGGGTGTATCTGGCGTATGGATCGGAAATAAATTATGGTGCGGAAAATACCTGGAAATCGACAACATCATTGTCTCCGAAAAAATCAGAAGTAGTGGAGTGGGTAAGTTAATCGTAGATTATCTTGAAGAAAAAGCCAAATCCCTTGGGTGTAACATGATGGCGTTGGATTCTTATACGACCAATTTTAAGGCCCACAAGTTCTTTTATAACCAAGGATTCTCTCCTAAAGGATTTCATTTCATACATTTGTTAGATAAAGGAAAAATTAGGTAATATGATTCGAATGTTGATTTTTATTGCGTCAGGTTTGATTGCTCTGCAATCCCTTGCCTTGAATTTACCTCCAGATTCGTTGCATCCCAATGATCTTGAGCTTCCGTTAATGAAGGGAAATATACCCGTAATTAAACATGTAGGATACGCCTTTCAATATTCAGAAAAACATGAACAAGCCTTTTGGGTGGGGTATGAATTGACTAAAAAGGAAACTGAAAAAGCATTTGACCGAACGGATGAATTCATCCCTGATCCGGCGGTATCTACGGGAACTGCTACGGTTGGCGATTATTTGAAATCAGGGTATGACCGCGGACATCTAGCGCCAGCGGCCGATATGGGTTGGTCGCAACAAGCCATGGCAGAATCGTTTTACTTCAGCAATATGAGTCCGCAAGTTCCCGGGTTTAATCGCGGTATTTGGAAAATGTTGGAAGAGCAGGTGCGCACCTGGGCTAAAGCTTATGACAGCATTTATGTGGTTACGGGTCCTGTACTAAAGGATGGACTTGTTCAAATGGGTTCGAACGGAGTGTCGATTCCGAAATACTATTACAAAGTAATCTTGGATAATACCGGTGGTGATGCCAAAGCGATTGGTTTTTTAATGCCCAATGAAGCAAGTAAAGAGCCCCTAGAGAACTTTGCAGTGTCGGTAGATCAAGTGGAGCAAGAAACAGGGATCGATTTCTTTAATAAACTCCCGGATTCAAGGGAAAATGCGTTTGAGAAAGAGGTTTGTATTCCTTGCTGGACTTGGAAAATAATTAATTCCCCTTCACCTAATCCAAGTACTCCAACGCAACCAGGGTCATTACAATCACAATGTAAGGGAATCACCAAAGCAGGTGCCCGATGTAGTCGAAACACTACCGATGCTGATGGGTTTTGTTATCAGCATAAACCGTAGGGTGTGATTCGTTAGATTAATCATTTTTGTAACCTCGTTACATATTGTCCGTAAGATGCCATCGTTACAAATTTTTAACCATGGCACAATATCAACAAAGTCTAAGAAGTAAAGTAGTACGTGAAGCAAAATTAAAACTTTCCGTACACCGTGAGCAAGGAACCAAGTCGACGATGTCGATTTTTGAAGTGGCTAACCTGATGGATCAAATCAAAAAAGACAACGAAGCTACCGAAATGGAGCAAACGATTTTCTTTTCAATGAGCATGAATTAAATCCCGAATTTGTATCATCCTCCAACCGACTCCATCGGAGTCGGACAGATAACTAGTATAAGGTTAGAGCAACAAGACAGACTCCATCGGAGTCGAATATAATAACGAGAAACACGCACCAGTCCCTTGATCGACTCCATCGGAGTCGGACAGATAACTGGATAAGGTTAGAGCAACAGACAGACTCCATCGGAGTCGAATATAAAAACGAGCAACACGTATCAGCACTTTGACCGACTCCATCGGAGTCGCACATTATAACAAGTACGTATCAGTTCCTAAACCGACTCCATCGGAGTCGCACCTTTCCTGCACAGATAATCACTCCGCAATAATCCCCGAGCCAATCAGCTCTTCCTGAATGTACCACGCCGCAAATTGTCCGGGTGTAATGCCGCGCTGAGGCCGTTCAAATAAAATATATAAGATATCTTCCACTGATATTAAGGTCCCATGCTGCAGCGCTTGACGGTATCGAATCCGAACTAAACAAGATACCCCAGTTTTAAGTGATTCTTTTGGAAGTACTTGTATCCAATTAATTTCATTGGTGTCGAGTTTTAGCGCCCGTCGATAAAGTCCAGGGTGTTCATCGGTTTGACCAGAATAAATTACATTCGTCGCAGTATCTGTTGCCAACACGAAACTTGGTTCCGGTCGTCCGCCAATATGTAAGCCCTTTCGCTGTCCGATGGTATAATAGTGGGCGCCTTGGTGTGTGGCAACTTGTTTGCCCATGGAAGGTTCAAAAGTGAACGGTTTCGCCAATTCCACCACATTGGATAATGAAGGTGCAATCTCATTGTAGGTCGTAAATTGCGCTAAATCCAATGGAATTTCAATGATTGGACCTTGTTTTGGTTTCAATTGCTGTTGAAGAAAAGTAGGAAGACTTATCTTTCCAACAAAACACAAGCCTTGGGAGTCTTTTTTTTCTGCAGTTAACAAGCCATGTTCGGCAGCAATCGCACGTACTTCCGCTTTGGTTAAATCACCAATAGGGAAGAGGGCACGTTGAAGTTGCTCCTGACTGACTTGACATAGGAAATAACTCTGGTCTTTATTTCCATCCAAGCCACTCAAGAGTCCGTGTGAACCATCATCGTGTATGATTTTACGACAGTAATGACCCGTTGCTACATAGTCTGCGCCTAAGGCCAAGGCTTCCTTAAGGAACACGTCAAACTTAATTTCACGGTTGCATAGTACATCGGGATTGGGAGTTCTGCCGGCTTCATACTCTCGGAACATATAATCCACAATACGGTCTTTGTATTGCGCACTTAAATCAACCACTTGAAAGGGAATACCAAGGTGTTGCGCAACCAGTAAAGCATCGTTCGCATCATCAATCCAAGGACATTCGTTGGATAGGGTAACGGTTTCATCATGCCAATTGCGCATGAACATGCCGATCACCTCATACCCTTGCTCAAGCAAGAGGTAAGCAGCCACACTGGAATCCACCCCACCTGAAAGACCAACAACCACGCGTTTCATGCGGTAAAGGTAGGGAAATATGGAGTCAGTCTAATTTGGTTATACAAAAAGTATGTACACTTTAAATCAATCACAGTTCATCCAGCATCGTGTTGGAAATGAATTACTAAAGGCATGGAATTAATTCTATGAATCGGTTTTGATGTCTAATCAATTCGATTCTTTCTAACTTTAAGAAATCAAATTAAATTTGCAATCGAAAAAGGTGCTATTACACCTTGCCATTTAAACTAATTAATATGAATAGACTAATAACTGTAGTAAAATCAACCCTTCTTGGATTTTTTGTTTTGAATCTAATGTTATCCATTATTATGTACATCGATTGTGCGATTGAAGGAAAAGAAATGCCTTGGGAGTATCTTGGCTTTGTGAGTCTATATGGAATAATTGTAAGTATAATCTTTGGTTACATGGATCGGCCTGTACTCGAAAAACGCTTACTTATTGGTATTGCCGTTACGGCTATCGCATTGATAATTATTGGAATTTTTATTGGAAATCAAGTATTGCTTATGCAATCATTCTATGTGTTATTTGGTATTTTTATTGGACGAAATTTTGTCGTAATTATCGATATGCTTTTAAACTAGAAGAAAAATTAAACTAGCATTTGAATAGCTTTGAGGAGAAATAAATATGAAGTCATCGTATTCGCGATGGTTCATTTTTGCAAATTACAGTTAGGATAAAAGTAACTTAAAGAATAAAACGCATATTTTATGTATTTAAATTCATCCTATTGTATTGGATAATGGCCTTACGTTGACACGCTATGCATCGATTTATTAAGTATTCTTCCATGAATGTTGTATTCTTTCACAATTTTTAAGTTATATTTATAATCAATTTTAAAATCATATTATGAGTGAGCGACGCCCAGGTTTCAACAATGCTATATTTTCTTCTAAGTACCTTTTAAATATTGTATATGTAGGTTTTTTTACGGCCTTTTTAGGTGCTGCGTTTAAAATGTTACATTACCCCTTCTGCAACGAACTCCTGATTATTGGATTACTAGCAATTGCTGTGTTTTTTAGTTTGGCCTCATTTTCAGACCATGGCCAATTGGATAAAAAAGACCATTTACTCGTTAACTTATTTTGTTTGTCCATGGGCCTATTAACTATTGGCTTAATATTTAAATGGATGCATTGGCCAGGGGGAAAAGAGATGTTGATAATTGCGATAATGTCCTTAGGTATTTATTATACATTGAAAGCCTTTTTGTTTTCTATCCCTGGGAAAGTAGATAATCTACTTCGTATGACGTTTTTTATGGCCTTTTCTATTTTTATAGTCTCACTCTTGTTTCAAATTCAGAATTGGCCTGGAACGGAGGTAATGAAAGGGGCAGGATATTTAGCCTTGATGATTGCAGTGCTAATTCAATTTAGAATGTTACACACCAAAGGCACATGGTTACTGAATATCTCTACTCCTGTTGCTTTTTCGGCATTAATTCTTTTCATCTTGGCTACCTTATTTCGCTTAGATTCCAGTATTCCCCGTACAGCATTAGAGCGTGAATTCATTAATTATGAAATGATGGACCAACGCATGGCTAATGAAGTAGCTTCCACTGCCTCTTTGACTCCTGATTCTCTTAATCAGGTCACTGACAAAATTGATATGGTGACAGCCGATTTCATAGATAAAATTGATGAGGTGAAAACTCAATTGTTACAACTTGATGATTTTCAGCAAAAACAAAGTTTTATTACTCAAAGCAACCCATTGTTGCCACAGAAAATTTCAATTAGGGATTTGTTTGGACTAGAACGTTTTAATGGTTCAGACGTCTTAATTCAAAAGCGAAATTCAATTGTTTCTTCCATTGAAGATTATCAATCAACCATGAAAGCTTTATTAGCTAATTCAGAGAATCAGTTTTTAAAAGACTTAACATTTGATGGAATGATAACGAATTTTAAAATGGAAGGCCTCAATAGTGATGCGAAAGATCAGCATTATTTAGTTTTTTCTATGAACATTTCATTATTAAATGAACTTTCTGCCTTGCAGTATGAAGCATTAAAGAATAGAACCCTGATCTTGAGTGTTTTAAAATAACAGGATTGAGGTTGTTGGATTAGTCAATTGAGTCTAACAAGCCTCCACGCATTTCATTCCATCAATCGCTGCTGAAACTATTCCTCCCGCATAACCCGCGCCTTCCGCGCAGGGGTAAAGGTTAATGATTTCTACGTGATGCATCCCTTCTTTGTCCCGGGGAATTAAAACAGGTGAGGAAGTTCTCGATTCCGGCGCATGCACTACGGCATCGTTGGTCAGAAATCCAGGCATTTTTTTATCAAATGCTATAAATGCTTTTTGTAAGCGTTTGGATACCAATTGAGGTAATAATTCATCTAATCGAACACTAACGATTCCCGGGGTATAACTCGACCGCGGGAAATCAGCGGACTGTTTTCCGTCCACAAAATCTTTCAATCGTTGTGCGGGAACCTTCTGATTATCTCCTGTTGACTCATAACAAGTACGTTCCACCGCTTGTTGAAATCTTAAACAAACAAAAGGATCCTCTGGATTGTCAAAATCAGTTGGGTCAATGGAAACTACAATTCCTGAATTCGAATAGGGGTTGTTTCGTTTAGAAGGAGACCAGCCATTCGTAACAACTTCTCCATTGCTGGTAGCGCAGGGCGCAATGATACCTCCCGGACACATACAAAAGGAATATACGCCCTTCCTATCCACTTGTTCTACCAAGCTATAGGAGGCCGGAGGTATGTAGTCATCGTTTAACCGGCCGTGGTATTGCATTTGGTCTATCATGACTTGGGTGTGCTCCACCCGAACTCCTAGGGCAAAGGGTTTCGCTAAGATTTTTATCCCAGATTCATGCAGCAAGTAAAAAATATCTCTCGCAGAATGACCCGTAGCTAATATTACCTGTTTTATGGGAATCTGTTCACCTTGGTTGATCTCCAAGTGACTGATTTTGTTATTAGTTCTTGTTATCCCGGTTAATTTAGATTGAAAGTGAATCTCGCCACCCTGTTCAATAATGAAGTTGCGAATATTCTCAATGATTTTAGGGAGTTTATTCGTTCCAATGTGTGGATGCGCCTCAATAAGGATGTCTTCGTCCGCCCCGAAATACACTAAGAGTTCGAGCACTAAATCTACTTCACCGCGCTTTTTCGATCGTGTATACAATTTGCCGTCAGAATAGGTTCCTGCACCGCCTTCTCCAAAACAATAATTAGATTCTTCATTAATTATTTGCTCGCGTGTAATTCGGGCTAAATCTCTCCGTCGCGCTTTAACATCCTTACCTCGTTCAAATATAACTGGTTTTAGACCACGCATTAAGGCTTTTAATGCAGCAAATAATCCAGCAGGACCGGCCCCAATGATATGAACTTCAGGGGAATGATGCACCTTATGGAATGCAAAGGTTCGAATGCGATCGGGTAGCGGAGTATTGGAACATTCAAATGTTGCATTGATTTTAATTTGACGAGAACGGGCATCAATGCTGCGCTTTTTCCAACGAATGTACTCATACGTTTTTCCTGTTTGATTCTCAATGATTCGTTTGATTGCACTCCAATCTTTAGCTTCTTCTGGGCTACAAACAAAGGAAACTACATCCATTACCCCTCAAAGATTATTGAAAATACCCAGCCTCTGTTGTATAAGGTTTGAATAGGCGCGGCAATGTAGGTGTTGTCTTTCACGAATACGTTACTGAATCCATGAGTGAATTTCAACTCCATACCAAATTTAAAGTAGGGTGCAAAGAATTCGAGACCGCCGCCTACTTGACCTTGCCAATCGTAGCGTTTTATTTTTATAAATGGGTCGATAAAGTTTTGTGACGCTTTTTCTTGAGACTGTAAATCAATCGAATATTGTCCGCCAATTAAACAATAGGCTGCGAAATTATTTAGTCGTTTAGTCCTAAATTGTAGCATTAACGGGAAGTCTAAGTTCGTTGAGTTTACACGCTCATCTTCAATGCGGTAACCGAACTTGGCAGAGGTGTCTTCGAAGGTATATTTAATCGATCGTTCCAAAAATGAAATGGTTGGAATAAATCGCAACCGAATCATGGGAGTGCCTAAGCGCATGGTAGTCAAAATACCGAGTTGTCCACCCGGTTGGGCGTCATTTTGCACATTTAAAATCTTGAATTGCTCGTAGGCGTTTTGAACTGGATATAAGGTGAAATCCGACGAATTAAATCCAAGCATGAATCCAAAATGAAATAACCTGCGATCGAAGTTTTTATACCGCTCCTGCTTGAACTTTTGTCCAAACAAAACCAAGGGTATGAAAAACGCAAGTAAAATGTATTTTGATGACATCGATTAAGAAACGCAAAAGTATCGGATAAGTTGCATTACTTTATACCCGTATAAATCGTAGCAATACCACCACTCACCAAGGTTGCATCTACCTGTTTGTAACCTAGTTTACTCAATATGTCGGTAAACGCTTTGCCCTCAGGAAATGCAGCAACACTATCTGGAAGATAGGCGTAGGCCTTTTCATCTTTTGAAATGCGCTTTCCGAAGAACGGAATAATGAAACGGGAGTAAAACCCAAATGCTTGCTTAATTGGAAAACGTTTTGGTTTGGAAAATTCTAAGATTACAATTTTTCCTCCACTTCGAGTTACCCGAAGCATTTCGGTAAGTCCTTTTTCTAAATGCTCATAGTTTCTTACGCCGAAGCCTACCGTTATCGCATCAAAATAACCGTCCTCAAAGGGCATGTTTTCAGAATCGCCCAGTTGCATGTCAATGATATGGCTTACCTGCTTTGCCTTCATTTTGTTTTTTCCAACGTCAAGCATGCCCGAAGAGATATCCATTCCTATGATTTGAGTTGGATTAAGTTTCAACAAGGCAATCGCGAAATCTCCGGTACCTGTTGCTAAATCTAAGATGCGTTTCGGTTGAATCTCACGCAATGTGTTGACCGCTTTTCGCCGCCAAATGTGGTCAATGCCTAAGGATAAAAAGTGATTTAAAAAATCGTAACGCCCTGAAATGTTATTAAACATCTGAGCAACTTCTTCTTTTTTTGATTTATCCGTGTTGTACGGTTTTACAATCTCACTCATGGGTGTACTAATTTTTTCGCTTCATTCAACAGCGTCATTTTATCAACACTTACAACGCCGGAGTGTTCGCAGACTAAGCCACCAGATAAGTTTGCTATGGATGCGATTTCAGCAGGGGATAATCCGGCAATTAAACACAAGGTGGCAACCGCAATAACCGTATCACCGGCGCCACTTACATCAGTAATTTCCCTCAAATGCGCCGGAATGATTTTCCATGTGGTACCGTTCTCTACAAATACCCCATGTTCAGAAAGTGTGATAAGGGTTAATTCGTGATTGAGTTTATCACGCAAATGTTTTGCTCCGTCAACAATTGAGTCAGGGTTGTTAACGACATCGATGTTTACATCAAGCCCTTCTTTGATTTCCTTGAGGTTTGGCTTGAATAAGTTTACGCCTCGATAACTTAGAAAATTATCTTTCTTAGGGTCCACCGTAGTTTTTACTCCCTTTTCCTTCGCGTATGCAATAAGTTCTGTAATTACGCCATGGGTAAGTACACCTTTGTTGTAATCTTCAAAGATTAAGGCATCAATTCCCAAATCAATTCGATGTTTAGTAGCGTGAATTAAGGCGTCTTCCAAGCTTCTATTTAAGTCACTCGTATCTTCTTGATCTATACGTAACACATGTTGTGTTCCCGATAAAACCCTTGTTTTTACGGTAGTTTTTCTGTCTTGCGATTGAATGATTTCTTGATTTTGAATCTTTGCTTCCCTCAGTAGATCCTGAAATTTGGTTGCAGCGGTATCTGTTCCAATGACAGAACAAAGGTAAACTTCGGCGCCCAGTGCTTTTAAATTCAGTGCTACATTTGCTGCGCCACCTAAGCGATGCTCTTCTTTGTCAAGTAGTAATACAGGAACCGGAGCCTCCGGACTCATGCGGTGAACTTTACCCATGACATAGGAGTCAATCATAACGTCACCAACTATGGCAACCTTCATGGCATTAAAGGAATCGAATATCGCCTCTAAATTCATCGACTTAAATTGGCTAAGGCTGCAGTTAAACGTTCCATTGCTTTGATGAGCAGTTCTTCCGATGCAGCATAACTTATACGGATGCAGTTTGGCGCTCCGAATCCTTTTCCGTCTACCAGCGCAATGTTACCCTCTCGCAACAAATACATGCACAAGTCATCGCCATCTTGAATTAACTGGTCTCCATCTTTTGACCCAAAATAAGCGGATACATCAGGAAATAAATAAAATGCTCCGGTGGGCACGTTGCATTTAACATTAGGGATTTTATTCAAATAGGAAAGAACCAAGTCCCGTCGTTTGTGAAACGTTTCTACCATTTCTTTCAATACGCTTGGATCAGCATCCATCGCTGCAATTGCTGCGCGCTGTGTTATGGAACTTGTTCCTGATGTAAATTGCCCTTGTATTTTATTACATGCATCTGCAATTTGTTTGCTTGCACCAATATACCCGAGTCGCCAACCCGTCATTGCCCATGCTTTGGATACGCCATTAACGGTAACTACTTGATCGAATATTTCTGAAAATTGTGCTAAGCTTGCGTGTTCACCTTCAAAACGAATATGTTCGTAAATCTCATCCGATAGGGCTACAAGATCGGGATGCTTCACTAAAACATCAGCCAACCCGCGCAATTCTTCTTTGGTGTATACAGAACCTGTGGGATTACATGGCGAGGAGAAAATAAATAACTTGGTTTTTGAGGTAATTACTGCCTCGAATTGCTCAGCATTAATTTTAAAATCTTGGTCTATTCCCGCATGAATTACCACAGGAATCCCGCCGGCCATTTTAACGATTTCAATGTATGAAACCCAATATGGTGCAGGTATTATTACTTCATCCCCCGGATTAATTAAACTCAATACTACGTTCGCAATCGACTGTTTTGCACCGGTAGAAACTACAATTTGTTCCTTTGGATAGTTCAGGCCATTATCACGCATGAATTTGTGAGAAATCCGCTCGCGGAGATCATCATAACCAGACACCGGAGTATACGTGGTGAAATTTTGTGCTATACCAACCACCGCTGCGTCCTTAATGAATTGCGGCGTATTAAAATCTGGTTCACCTAAAGACAATGAAATGATGTCTTTTCCTTGCGCTTTTAATTCGCGACTTAACCGAGCCATAGCCAGCGTAGCTGACTCTTCCATGGCATTTAATCGTTCAGAGAGTTCAATCATACCCCAAAGTTACGAATTATGATCGTATCCGTTAATCCAATAAATCAGGCCTTCTGGATTTTGTGCGTTCAAGTGCTTGATCTTCTCTCCAACGGTCGATTTCTTTAGAATTTCCGCTGAGTAATACATCGGGGACACTCCAACCGTTGTAAACGGGTGGTCTTGTGTATACTGGAGGCGACAGCAATTGGTCTTGAAAACTGTCGGTTAAGGCCGAGGTTTCGTCGTTTAATACCCCTGGAATCAATCTAATGATAGAATCTACTAATACTGCAGCAGCAAGTTCTCCGCCAGATAGCACATACGACCCAATAGAAATTTCTTTGGTGATGTAGTGTTGTCTAATTCGGTCATCTACGCCTTTGTAATGACCGCACAAGATCATTAGATTACCTTTTATTGAAAGTTGATTTGATGTCCCTTGTTCTAAGATTTCGCCGTCAGGAGTCATGTAAATGATTTCATCATAGGTTCGCTCCGCTTTAAGTTGATCTATACATGCTGCGATAGGTTCAATGCGCATTACCATTCCGGCACCGCCACCGTATTGATAATCGTCCACATTTTTATGCTTGTCTGTGGAATAATCGCGTATGTTGTGCAAGTGAATGGATACATGTCCTTTTTCTTGGGCACGTTTCAGGATGGAATCCGAAAAGGGTCCATCAAATAGTTTGGGCAAAATCGTGAGGATATCAATTCGCATGTTCAAAGGTAGGAAATACCCGTCAATTCGTTTGCATGTGCTACCTTTACCTTATGATGAGAGTTTTTTTTTCTTTGCTTATCATAAGCACAGGATGGAGTTTGTTTGCACAATCGAAATGGACCGGAAATACCTCCCCGGATTATTATCGGTTAATTGATGAGCTTAAACGAATGGATAAAGAAAGTCCCTTGGTTAGTTTATACAACATGGGACCGTCTGATGTGCCGGGTTTACCAATATATGTGTGTGTATTAAATGGTGCGGAAGATTCATCTACTACCTTCTTGAAAGCAAGGAAAGGGACCACCTTACTTTTTAATAACGCCATTCATCCGGGTGAACCAGATGGTATCAATGCGTGTTTGATTTATACGGAAAACTATATGCGTTTGGATAGCATTAATCCAAATGATCCGGTAGTGGCTTTTATTCCCGCGTACAATGTAGGTGGCATGTTAACTCGCAGTGCTACGAGCAGAGCAAACCAGAACGGACCTGAGCTTTATGGGTTTCGTGGGAATGCCCAAAACTTGGATCTAAATCGCGACTTCACCAAAATGGATAGCGAAAACGCTCGGACGTTTGCGAAGATTTTCCATGCTTTGAATCCGGATGTGTTTGTGGATAATCACGTGTCCAATGGCGCGGATTATCAGTATACCTTAACGTATATCTCGTCGTTACGGGAGCGAATGGCACCCTCCTTACGTAAGCTCATTTATGGTTCGATGTTGCCGCAGTTAACACAAGCGCTTAAAAAATCAAAATGGGATTTGTTTCCATATGTGGAATCGGTAAAAGAAACGCCTGACTCAGGGATATATCAATTCAATGATCTTCCACGATACGCCATGGGATACGCTTCCCTCTTTAATGTGATTTCATTTACGGTAGAGACGCATATGCTAAAGCCCTTTCCAAATCGGGTTAAATCTACGCATGACTTTATGAATGAACTGGTAAAATGGACGGTGGTTCATGCCGCTCAAATTGAATTGGCTCGAGAAAAAGCGCATGAATGGGAGGGGAGTCAGCGGTATTTTAGATTCAATTATTCGAGAACTTCTGCTGCTGATTCCATTCAATTCAAAGGGTTTACAGCGGTGCGAGATACAAACGATATCACCGGATTATCCCATTTGACATATGATCGTAACTTGCCCTATCAAAAGTCGATTCCCTTCTATCGAACCTATGTTCCCTTAGACTCTGTTGAAATTCCTCAGTTCTACATTATTCGTGGGCAAGAGCATCGGATAATAGAACAACTTAAAGCGAATAATATATTGTTCGAAGTATTGAATCAAGAAAAAACACTGAACGTGAATGCACAATTTGTCCGTTCTTTTGATGCAATTTCTAAGCCTTATGAGGGGCACTATTTACATCCCACCAAGGCGATTGAAAAAGTTTCCATGAAAATGAATTTCCGTCCAGGTGATGTGCTTGTTCCAACGAATCAAAACGGTTCTTTATTTCTGCATGCAGTATTGCAACCAATGTGTGAAGACTCTTATTTTACATGGAATTATTTTGATTCGTACCTTCAAGAGAAAGAGTACTTTTCGAATTACGTATTTGTGGAAAAATTGCGAAGTATTTTACAGGCTAATCCTGAATTACGTCAGTCCTACGAAGCTAAAAAGGCGGTAGATAAGGAATTCGCTATCTCAGAATGGCAGCAGCTATACTATATTTATCAGCATAGCCCATACTTTGAGCCAAGTTACATGCTGTTGCCCGTGTATGAATTAAAATGATTCTCGGTTGGTATGAATGTGCTTGAGGATGTTAAGTTCTCCTTCGGATAAGGTTTTTCCTCGGCGCGACATCATGCTTTCAATTCCTTCCAATGCCTTATCAAACCGGTAGGGGAATAACCGAGTGGGTTCACCAAAACTGAAAGAAGGGATGTGCTTTTTGAAGAAGCCCGGACCGTAAACATTACAACCTACGCCAAGTGCGGTCCCAGTATTAAACATGGTATTTATCCCACATTTTGAATGGTCTCCCATGTGTAAACCAACGAATTGCTCACCGGAAGAGGTTGTTTTACTGGTTTCATAGTCATGCACATCTACGATGCCGTAATTATTCATGAGGTTCGATGCATTGGTGTCAGCACCGATATTACACCAAGAACCAATATATCCATTGCCCAGAAACCCATCGTGGGACTTATTGGAATATGCTTCGAAAATGACATTGTTGATTTCTCCACCCACTTTACAATAGGGGCCAATCGTTGTTGCACCGTAAATTTTAGCTCCCATTTTTACTTGTCCGTATTCACAAAGCGCGAAAGGTCCACGAATCAATGAACCCTCCATAATCTCGGAATTTGCTCCGATGTATATGGGTCCACTTGTAACGTTTAATGTTGCGGCTTGAACTATCGCCCCTTCCTCAATAAAGAGTAAGTCTGGATTCCCAATGAGCGTGCATGTAGATGGGAGTGTTTGAGATTTCTTGTGGGAAGTCATTAAGTCAAAATCCAATGCAAGAGCCTGTCCATTCCATTTAAATAAATCCCAACGATTAATTACCTGAATTATGGGGGTCCCAGTATATGCTATTTCTTTATCGGCTTCACCAAAAGTAGCGAGGATTTCTCCCTTGTAGTTCAAGCATTCATTCGGATTTAAAGCGTTCAGTGCACGAATGAAGTCGGGGGTAGGAATAATACTTGCATTTACATCAAGGGCCTGATTCAATGCGGGGAAATGTGTTTGTAAATACGGGGTAGTAAGGAATCCAACCTCTATTTCAGGACTCAGCAGCTTATACCGTTCCACGTTTGTTAGGATTCCACACCTTAAGAATGCAGAAGGTTTTGTTAGTGAATGAGGTGCTAACTTAAGGTGAGATGATTGATCATTCAGATTAATGCGTAGCGACATGTTGAGTTTTTTTACTGAAAATAAATAATAGGATAAACGTAATTGTTCCGTTCAAGATTAAAAGTTCATTCCCGATTTGATACGTACCCAACAGCGAAGATGCATAGGTTTTTAGTAGATAGCAGAGCAGGGGAGAAGCTAAGCTTATAACGGCTATTTTCGGGTGGATTAATTGCCGTTTTGTGAGGATCCCAAATGCAAATAATCCCAAGAGTGGACCATACGTATAACCTGCAATGTCAAAAATTAGGTCAACAATACTTTTATTGTCAAGCCATTTGAATAAAAAAACAAGAATCATAAATAACGCAGCAAAACTTAAGTGAATCCATCGCTTGACACGCTTCTTTTTTTCTTCCTCAAAGTTGTTGCGATTGAACCCAATAACATCAATGCAAAAGGATGAAGTGAGTGCGGTTATTGCTCCGTCTACAGAAGGAAATAATGCAGAGATTAACCCCACTATAAAGATTACAAAAACACCGAATGGAAGGTAGTTTTGAACGACGTATGGAAATAAATCATCCGGGGCTACTTCTATTCCGAGCTTCCCAATGTATAAGGAAAGAACCCCTCCAAGTAATAAGAACAAGGCATTAACAGCAAGAAGTGTAATGCTAAAGACGACCATGTTTTTTTGAGCATCCTTCAATGATTTAACACTGATGTTTTTTTGCATCATTTCTTGATCTAATCCGGTCATGGCGATTGTAATAAATGCTCCACCGATAATATGTTTTAAGAAGTAATCACCTTTTAGCCAATTGGTTTCCCATAAGCCCATGAGGTTATTGGTATTCAAGGATTCAATAATACCGTTCCAGCCCAAGTTTAATTTACTTTGAATGGAAAAGATACAAACGATTAATGCCAATAGCATGAAGGTGGTTTGGAGTGTATCAGTCCAGACAATCGTCTTTACACCTCCTTTGAGGGTGTAGGCAACAATCATCAAGATTATGGTTAGTGTACTTAGCCAAAAAGGAATTCCGAGTTTATCAAAAATGAACAGTTGCAGCACATTAATAACCAAATAAAGCCTAACCGTAGCTCCAAGCGTTCTTGAAAGAATAAAATATCCAGCGCCCCATTGGTAGGCATTGAGTCCGAGGCGGTGTTCGAGGTACGTGTATATCGAGGTAAGCTTTAATCGATAATAAATGGGTAAAAGGACATATGCCACGACAAAATAGCCAATGAAAAAGCCAAGAACCAATTGATAATAATGCCAACCGCTTGAAAGTACTTTCCCGGGAACGGAAACAAAGGTGACTCCGGATAAAGAGGTTCCGATCATTCCGAATGCGACAAGATACCAAGCACTTTTTTTATCTCCTGAAAAAAAGCTGTTTGTTGTGGCATTTCTTGATGTAAACCAAGAAATGGCAAGCAATATGATAAAATAAAGGAATAATACTCCCAGTAGGATATAATCTTTCATCAGGTAAAAATAGTGTTTTCATTGATATTGTTTCCGATGTAACTTAATTCTCTTCCTACTCGTTCCTTTGTAGCGTTAAAGAAAAAGTATATTTGCCAAAAAAAGATTAACTTATGAATGAAATTTTTGCCTTAGCGATTGTCGCTGTAGCCTTCACCATCGCCCTAGTGATTATTGTACAACATTTCCTCAAGAAATTAAATTTTAATGAGTCCTTAATGCTTCAGGGTGAATTGAAAAAGCAACGCCAAGAGTTTTTTATTGCACATCGAATGGAGGCGTATCAACGTGTTATTCTATATATGGAACGAATTCATCCTTCGGCGATTGTTCTGCGCATGAATCAACCGAATATGAATGCGCTTGTGTTGCAGTCTTTAGTACTTAAAGCCATTCGTGATGAATACGACCACAACGTGGCGCAGCAGATGTTCATTTCATCAAACGCGTGGAATATATTGAAAAATGCAAAAGAAGAAACCGTTAAACTCATTAATGTGGCAGCATCTCAACTAGGAAATGAAGCTTCATCCAATGATCTTGCAACCGCAGTTATTACCTTATCCGCCGAAATAAATCCCCTGCCTTCCGAAATATCAATTGACGCATTGAAAGCGGAGTTTCAACAATTGTTCTAAGAGGCATTATCTAGTCTAAGATTTTCGATAAAAAAAAAGGCAGAAGTAATTCTGCCTTTTTTAATTAAGATTTAGTTTCGTTTATCTAACTACATGGATAAATCCGTGTTTCTCGTAATTTTCGAAGATTAGCTTGTATGAATATACCCCATCTTCTAAATCATTCCCATTCGCGTCTTGTCCTCGGAAGAACGCAGTGTTTTGTCCTTGTTCAAACACCAAGTTACCCCAACGGTTGAAGATGTACAAGGTAAATTCATCACAGGTCATGAAATAAGATTTTAAATCCAAGAAATCGTTTGTGCCATCTTCATTGGCAGAGACAACATTCGGGAAGTCAAAATCATTAAAGTTCATAATGTAGGTGATGGTAGCATCTATTTGAGAGGTATCGGAGATACAACCATACTCTGAAGTTACAAATGCGGTATAAATTCCCATGCCGCTTTCGTCTAATGGGAAAGTCACATCAAATAGGGTAGAGTTAAAATTGTTTGGACCTGACCATGCAATGGTTGAATTGGCTTCTGCTGTTGCGCTTAGGAAGAATGGATCACCAGGACATTCAGGAATATTGAAACTCAGTACAGGAGGAATCGGTGTGGCCATGATGTACATGTCAAAGGTAGTATCCACTTCACAACCGAAATCAGAAACTACAGTGTAGGTGAATTGATATACCCCTGGATTTGCAATTACGGTATTTAAATTGACCGTGGTATCCTCTAAAGCGCCATTAATATCCCAAGTGTATGAAATAGGTTCATTGGTAGAAATCAACGGGAAACTATTGACTACAAAAGGAACGTCTTCACATTGAATGGTATCCGCAAGGTAAGAATAGGTTGGGTAATCGTGCACGAAGAATGAAAAACTAATCGTGTCGTCACATTGAACTACTGCGGAGAACGAGTCGGTAGCAATTAACGAGATATTGTGAGTGCCAGGCGTATTAAAGATATAGGAGAAATCAACGGACGTATCCAAGATTTGGTTGTTATACATCCACTCAAAAGTCGTTGAATTTGATATTCCTGTGGTTGTATTATCGAATAGAACTGCTTGATCGATACAAGATTCCGTTACAGCGAAATTAGCAGTCGGATTATTGAACACGGTAAAGCTTTGTGACATGGTATCGATACATCCGTTTTGCGTCATGGCCAATAATGAAACTAAGTAGTTATTGGGGCCATTAAAATTAACCGTTACGGTATCGCCTACCAAGGTATCATTGTTAACATACCAGTAGTTAGTTATGGTATCGCCTCCTAATAAAGAGCTTGTGGCTTCAAATATAGCGGTTTGACCCAAGCAAACATCGTCGAAACCAAAACTGGCTACTGGGTTTTCATAAACCTCAACAACGGTATTAACAGTGTCTACACAATTTGCGGTATTGGTTACAATCATTTCAACGGTGTATGAGCCAGGTCCTGGAAAGACGTGGTTAAAGGTAGTATCGTTGGACGTATAACCGTCAGAAGCACTCCAGAAAATTGAATCAGGCGCGGCGTTCGTATACGAGGTGTTATTGAGAAGTACCGTTGAATAACCCGCACAAACGTTGCTGTCTACAATGGAGCCAATAACCTCTGCAGGAAGTACGGCTGTGCTTAGAGTGGCGACGCACCCGTTGGCTGAGGTGATTGTGCAATTTACAGTGTCAACACCTTGGATATTCACCGTAGCAATTTGTCCTGTTGCTAATTGTGCGTTTGTCGCGGCATTGGTCCATACATAATTCGAAAAACCGTCTGGTGCTGTAAGAGTAGCCGTATTGTTGGCGCCGTTTTGGCAATAAAATGCAGAAAGATTTAACGATGAACAAGAAGCGTTAACGTAAGCGTAGCCCCAATGCCCTCCCAACGAACAGTCTCCTGTTGCCACGTCAAGAGTCACCGTTTGACCCATGTAAGCAGTTACATCTACCCCAAAGGTTGTCCAGTTTTTCCAACGGTATTGTCCACAGTTTTGGAATCCGGGTACACCATTAGCCGCGGCAACTTGGTAGAAGGTACAAGGTAACGGGTTACCTGCGGCATCATACAGCTGGGCTTCAAATCGAGGTTGTTGAGACACTCCATGACCTACATCTTCAAGGACAACTGCGTATTTAACGATGATCATGTTTGACTGTGGCGTAATGGAGAAGGTATATTGTAAACGTGAGGCTTGCGCTCCGGTACCCGTAAAGTCACCAACCATGGCAGAAAAATTCTCTCCCGGAGGAACGATTGATAATGTTGCACATGCAGCTACCATTGGATCATTTCCTGGACCAACCATAATTTGGTGTTGATTGGTAAATCCTTGGTTTGGCGTATTAATGCCACAACATGACCCAGAATATCCAAGCCAATTGGTAAACGAGTTGTCTTCAAAATCAGCATTAAAACAAGCCGCAGGTTGAGCGAAAGTCAAGAATGAAAGACTAATTAAAATAGAGCTTAGAAGTAATTTGAAAGAGTTCATAGGTGCTTTTTAAATGGTTTAGCGGTCTAATGACGCACGAATTTAAGGTAAAATTGCATGGTGATAAAAAAAAACGGGAATTTTTTACAAGACATACTGTGAACGTATTGTTCGATGAAAATAAATAAAACGCCAATAAAACCTAAAATTTGAATACACCGAAGAAAAAGAGAGGAATAATTTCAAACTGTTACTATTTTTGAGGCCACCGTTTCAACATAAATTAAATACCATGCGAACTATTATAATTGCCTCTATCACTTGCTTTTCGTTTATTTACAATGCGCAAATTGACCCTCAAAGTGTATCGACCAGCTATAAATTTCAAGAGATTATACAGCACATAGAGCGTAATTACGTGGACCCTGTAAATGCTAAGAAATTAACAGAGACTGCCATTGTAGCCATGCTTGAAGAGTTAGACCCGCACTCCACATACATTCCTGCAGAAGAAGCGCAAGAGGCACAATCTCAAATCAACGGTAGTTTCGTTGGAATCGGGATTAGGTTTCAAATTGTTAAAGATACCTTAATGGTAGTTGCTACCATTCCAGGTGGGCCAAGTGAAAAGTTGGGTTTATTAGCGGGCGATCAAATTGTTGCCGTTGATGGAAATTCTATAGCGGGTATTGGTTTGAAAAACAATGAGGTCCGTACGAAATTAATGGGGGAGCTGGGTTCTAAGGTACAAGTTAAAGTACTTCGCAAAAAGCATGACGAATTAAGCTTTAACATCACACGAGATAAAATCCCAATTTATTCGGTGGATGCCGCGTATATGATTGATAAAGAAATAGGGTATATTAAACTCAATAGCTTTTCACGAACTACCGTTGAGGAAATTCAACTAGCACTCAAAGAGTTAAAATCAAAAGGAATGAAAAACCTGATTTTCGATTTACAAGGAAATGGGGGAGGGCTCCTTGATGCGGCAAGGGGAGTTGCTGATGAATTTATCTCGGGAAATAAACTATTGGTTTATTCAATAGGACGTGCACAGCCTCGCAGTAATTTGTCTGCAAGTAAAAAAGGACTTTGGGAAGAGGGTGGTTTGATTGTTTTAACCGATGAATACACTGCCTCAGCGAGTGAAATTGTTTCTGGAGCAATTCAAGATTGGGATCGTGGCTTAGTTGTTGGCAGAAGAACCTTTGGTAAAGGCCTCGTTCAACGTCCAACGCCTTTAGCTGACGGAAGCGAATTAAGATTAACCATAGCACGATATTTCACACCTACAGGACGATTTATTCAAAAACCATATCAAGATGTGGAGACCTACCGCAAAGATCTTACGCAACGCTATTTAAATGGAGAATTTCAGCATGCTGACTCTGTTAAATTGCCGGATTCTTTGAAGTTTTACACCATGATTAAAAATCGCTTGGTATACGGTGGCGGTGGAATTATGCCTGATGTTTTTGTCGCTTTAGATACTGCGGATATAACAGATTATTACAGCAATCTGATACGTGGGGGGCATGTGAATTCATACAGTTTAGAATTTGTGAATACAAACCGTGAACAATTAAAGAAAAAGTACCCGGATGTTAAAGCATTCATTTCAAATTTTAATACCGATGCATCATTTATGGAAGGATTTTTTGGATATGTTTCCAAAGAAGATCCCAAATTAATCTTTGATCAACAAGCGTATGACATCAGTGGAAAGGCGATACGCATTCGGATTAAATCAAACATCGCACAAGACCTTTTCGGTTACAGTGAATCGTATCAAATCTTTAATGAGTTAAATGAAGTGGTTCAAAAAGCAGCGATGCTTTACAAGGATAAATCCTATCAAGGATATGATCTTGAAGACTAATAGAGAATTAAACTTCATAAAAAAGCCCTGACGGTTTCGTCAGGGCTTTTAATTTTCATCCCTTTATCCTCTTCGTCGCTCCAATAATATCATCATCATTAAGCTAAGTACGATGCGCTCTTGAGCGTTTACGTCAACCTCTTTTAATTGATGTAAAGAGAATTTTCTACCAAAAAATGATTTGTCTTTTTTAAACCTCATTATGGGTTCATTTTGTTCGTCGGTTACCAAATAACTTGGGTTGAGCATATATCCGGTAAACATTCCGACGATTGGAATTTGAGTAACCAAGGCATCCAATACTTTAACCCAAGGCTTTTCTTCACGTATCGTAAATTCATTGGTGTTTTCTGCGTTCAACACAATATAGGTGGCCTTCCATAAAGAAACGGCTCCTTTACGTGCTACTTTACCGAGTTCTTTATCTTCACCATTAAAAAAGGAATAGGTAGCAGAAAAGTCAAGCCATTTATTCGCCTTTATTCGATATAACAGCGTTTTTTTTGATTCGTCGCTATAGCACATAATGTCCTCTTTTAATTTGAACATTTTTTGGCGAACATAACTGACCGTATTATTTTTTGAATCCGTAATCACGAAATCATTCGATAAGGTGCCAATTTTAAATTTAAACGATAGGGGAAATTCAAAGGACATAAACTATAATTTAGGGGTTAATAAACGTTATTACCAGATTTTGGATACTTTTTCTTTCGAGTTGCGCATCTTTTTTCCTTCAGTGATACCGAACGCTTCGAAGAATTCCGGACAGTTTTTTAATGGGCCATTTACCCGGTACATACCAGGGGAGTGAGGGTCGGTAGCCAAGCGGTTTTTCATTTCAGCATCGGTATACTTAATCTTCCACAATTGACCATAGGCAATAAAAAAGCGTTGCGCTGGCGTAAATCCTTCGCGCACTTCATTCCTTTTGAAATCATCAGTGAGTTTGTAAGCGTAATAAGCCATTGTTAATCCACCCAAATCTGCAATGTTCTCTCCCATGGTAAGTTCGGCATTAACGCAATTGCCTTCCATCGGACAAAAACCGGCAAAGGTTTCCCCTAAAAGCGCAGTGCGCTGCTCGAATGCCTTTCTATCTTCTTCGGTCCACCAGTTGGTGAAGCTACCATCGGCAGCGAATTTAGAACCCATATCATCAAATCCATGTGTGAATTCATGACCAATCACCATTCCTATGCGCCCGTAATTCACTGCATCTTCAGATTCGACATCAAAAAATGGGGGCTGCATGATGCCTGCCGGGAAGGCAATTTCATTCAAAAGAGGGTGGTAATAGGCATTAACCATGTGTGCGGGCATTCCCCATTTTTCCTTATCTACGGGTTTATTTAATTCTGCAAGATTCTTCTGATTGGAGTAACGGGCCATCAATTTTATATTACCGATATAATCTTCAGGATTAAAAGTAAGGGATGAGTAATCTTCCCACTGTTCAGGAAACCCTAGTTTTCGGCCTATAGAATCTAATTTATTACGTGCTTGTTTTTTAGTAGTGGGAGTCATCCACTCCAATTTGGCAATTCGATCACGAAAAACAATCAATAGGTTGTCAACCAATTCATTCACACGTTTTTGCGCCTCCGCTGAATAATACTTTCCTACAAAGGCTTTACCGAGTAATTCACCGATTTCTAAATTGGTGATTTCTTCTATGGCATATTCATTCAGTGGTTTTTGTTCTTTTTTTCCTTTTAAGGTCCTTCCATAAAAGTCAAAGTTGTGATCAATAAAGGCTTGATTAAGATGTCCCGCATATTGATTTAATACATTCCATTGCAGGTAATACTTCCAAGTTTGTAGCGATTCCGTTTCAATACATCCAGCCAAAGTTTTAATAAAATCAGGATTAGATACAATGATACTGTCAGGGGTTTGTGCCCCAATTTTAGATAAGTAATAGCGGAAGTCAAAGGTTCCAAAAGACTTGATTACATGACTAAAGGACATTTTGTTGTAGGTAAGCTCAGGAATTCTCATTTTAGCGGGGGGGAGCATGGCTTCTGCTAATTTCGTTTCGAATTTCACAATACTTGCGGAAGCGTCTAATGCGCTTTCTTCCGAGCTCCCAGCCATAATAAAGATTTTCGCAATATGTGCTTGATACGCCTTTAATATGTCCTTTTTGTTCGCTTCGGTATAATAATCTCGGTTTGGTAAGCCAATACCGCCTTGCCCTAAATAACTAATGTTTTTATCAACTTCTTTTAAATCTTGACCTACGCCGTAGCCAAATGCACTTCCGATTCCGTCACGGTGATGGCTGGCAATGATTTCAACCAATAGATCTTTTCGTTTCAATGCTTCAATCGATTTCAATTCGAATTCAATGGGCGAAATACCTAAGGCATCCCGTTGTTTCATGTTCACAAGACTGGCATAATACGCTCCGAGAATTTGACTTTGGGTGCCAACTTCACCCGGTTGGGCTGCACATTCTTCAAGGATTTTGCTTAGCTTTTCATTGTTGGATTTCTCTAGTTCATTGAAACTTCCCCAGCGTGATTCTGTGGCCGGAATCATGGTGTTCTTTACCCATGTCCCATTACAAAACATAAAGAAGTCCTCGCTTGGATTCACCGCTTTGTCCATTAATTCCGTGGAAACGGTTTTATAAGCATGATTTTGTGTCTGCGTACTTGTCTTTGTGGTGGAACAACTTGCAAGAATTAATGCGCCTATTAATAATGCTGCTATTTTGTTCATGGTGCTAAGTTAGGATAATAAATCATTTCTATGTGGGGAATACCGTCTTCTAAATAGGACTTTCCGGTAAATTTAAAACGATGTGTTTGATAAAATTGTTCAAGATGAGCCTGCGCTGAAATACGAATTGGAACGTTTCCAGCCATTGATTCAATCACTTCCATGCAGTAATTCATGAGCTTGTGTCCTTCACCCGTTCCTCGCTGGGATTGCGCTACAATTACCCTTCCGATTGCGTATTCCGGATAAACAACACCAGGTGTGAGTATGCGGGCATAGGACATCAGGTTGTTTGAGTCATCTACACCAAGTAAATGAATGGCCTGTTGGTCAAGGTTGTCGAGGTCTTGATAAATACATTGTTGTTCCACTACAAAAACTTCACTTCGTAAGGCTAAAATTTGATAGAGCTGAGCAGGCGATAATTCATCGAATCGATATGTAAATCTTCGGATCATCCTCAAATTTAGCTAGATTTTTACTTAAGCAACACTTTTCGTATTACATTTGCCATAGATGAATCAAAATCAAATAATTCTTGTAGTATTTATCGTCGTTGTTACGCTGTTATTAACGTTTGATATTCGCTCACTCTTTAAGTTTAAAGAACATGAGGTCTCCACGAAGAATTCAATACGTTGGACCGCTATTTGGGTATTGACGGCAATGGCATTCAGCGGGTTTGTATTTTATGAAAAAGGCTTTGAAAAATTTTCGCAATTTCAATCGGCCTATTGGATAGAACAGTCCTTATCTATTGATAACCTTTTTGTGTTTTTGATGGTGTTTAAATACTTCAAGGTTACAGGAAAGGCTCAACATAAGATTTTACTATGGGGCATATTGGGAGCAATGGCATTACGTGCGATCTTTATTTTTGCTGGAACTTGGTTAATCAAGATTACCTATCTTCCGGCATTTTGGAAATTTACTTTAGGTCCAGATCAGGTAGGAGGGGATGGGTTTCATCGGATCAATTTTATCATGACTATTTTTGGAATCATGCTCTTATATGGGGGGATTAAGGCCTTGTTTTCCTCGGAGGATGACGAGAATCAAGACTTTAATAACTCGTTTGGAGCCCGATTTGTTCGGAAGAACCTCCGCGTATTGACAAAAGATTCATCCGATTCTTTTTGGATTAAACGAAACGGTAAAGTATTCTTTACGAGGTTATTTATGGTGCTTTTTATTGTAGAGACAACCGATTTGATTTTTGCCATCGATTCCATTCCGGCGATTTTTTCAATTGCGCCAGATGACCCCCTCATCCTCTATACGTCCAACATCTTCGCGATTTTCGGATTACGTTCCATGTATTTCCTCCTAGCCAATTCAATGGATAAATTTGAGAAATTGAAATATGGTATTTCTGTAATCCTAGCGTTTATTGGGTTTAAAATGCTAATTGCACCCATGTATCACATAGAAACTATTGTTTCGCTTGGAGTGATTCTTGGGACCTTGCTTGTTTCGGTTATAATTTCTGTTCGGACAGCCGATTAGAATAAGGTGCAGGCCCCTTCCTCAGAATCGGTTACTTGACGTCTAAATACTCCAAATAATTCACGGCCTAAGCCCACTTGATCTGTACTTTCTTTGGTAACTGTAGCACGTTGCGCAAAATCTGACTCATGACACGTTAAGGTTCCCTCTACACAGTTTAGCGTGAGTAAATCACCGGTTTTGATTTTCCCAATGGATCCTCCTTTGCTGGCCTCGGGACTCATGTGGATTGCTGCAGGAACTTTGCCGGATGCTCCGCTCATACGACCATCGGTAACCAAGGCCACACGAAATCCTTTCTTTTGTAAAATCGTCAGGGTAGGAGTGAGTTGATGTAATTCTGGCATCCCTTTGTGTGCAGGACCTTGAAACGGAAGCACAGCGATGAAATCTTTATTCAATTCATTGTTTTTGAATGCAGAAATTAACTCATGCTGTTCGTTGAATACGATGGCGGGTGCCTCAATGATAAGGTGCTCCGCAGAAACTGCTGCGGTTTTTACCACACTGCGTCCAAGATTTCCCCGAATGATCTTAATTCCGCCATCCACCGAAAAAGGATTACTTGCATCTCGGATTATTGAATCATTAAGCGATTCCTTGGCGCCATCTCTCCATGCTAATTTATTGGAAACAATATAGGGTTCTTGCGTAAATTTTGTTAGTCCTTTTCCCATAATGGTGGTTACATCTTCATGCAGTAACCCATGAGTAAGTAAGGTATGAATAACAAAGCCCATTCCTCCGGAGGCATGGAAGTGATTCACGTCCGCAGCACCATTCGGATACATACGCGTAATTAATGGAATCACTGCTGAAAGTTCAGACATGTCTTCCCAATTGATTATAATTCCAGCAGCTCTTGCCATGGCAATTAAATGGATGGTGTGATTCGTGGACCCACCCGTTGCCAATAAGCCAATAATGCCATTGACCATTGTTTTTTCTGAGACGATATCCATCAATAAATTTGAACCATTTCGTGCATTTTCAGCAACCACACGCACAGCTTCTTCAGTGAGTAGATTACGCAATGCTGTGCCTGGATTTACAAAACTGGATCCGGGTAATTGAAGTCCCATGATCTCCATGAGCATTTGATTGCTGTTTGCGGTGCCATAAAAGGTACACGTTCCCGGGGAATGATAGGAATCTGATTCCCCTTTTAATAATTCATCACGTCCGATTTTCCCCTCTGCATATAATTGCCGTATGTTTGATTTTTCTTCATTAGATATCCCGCTTGGCATAGGTCCCCCAGGGACAAAAACGGTTGGCAAATGGCCAAAGCGAAGACTTCCCATCAGTAAGCCGGGAACAATTTTGTCGCAGATTCCGAGGCATAGCACCGCGTCAAATACATTGTGTGATAAACCAACAATGGTCGCCATGGCAACCACATCCCTTGAAAAAAGGGAAAGATCCATACCGTTTTGACCTTGGGTTACTCCGTCGCACATGGCTGGAACCGCTCCCGCTACTTGTGCAACTGCATTGTGAGCAGTAGCGTAGGTGCGGATTTGCTTCGGATAATCTTCGTACACCTTGTGCGCTGAAAGCATATCGTTGTAGGAGGTAATGATTCCTATATTTTTCAGCTCATTTTCAGCCAAGGCTCCTTTTTCATGGGAGCTACAACCTGCATAGGCATGTGCTAAATTACCACAGCTCATGGCAGAACGTGCAACCCCATCTATCCGAGCCTGTTGCATTTGTTTCAAATACAAGCTCCGAGTTTCTGCGCTTCGGGTGATTATTCGTGCGGTTATTGCTTCAATGGTAGAATTCAACTTCATGGTGCGTAGTATATTTCTGTTAGCTTATCGACAATATAAGAAATCGGGGTTCCTTCTGTTGATGATGCCTTTAGTTTTTCTAGTTTATCTTTTCCTGTTATTAGTAAAATACGGTGTTCAATGGATTCAATGAACGCTAAATTAGTGGAAATACGTTTTGTTGGATGACTTGGTGCATTTGTTCCCAAGCAGTAAGCTTCCGATGCTAATAATCCTTCGGTGGAGGGCCCGTCATTTGGGAATAATGAGGCAAAGTGCCCGTCACCACCCATTCCCAATAAAATTACATCGCCGTGGACAAATTTAAGATATGTTTGATGGCATTGCGCAATGCTTTGGGCATAATCCATTGGGTTTCCAACCATACTTTCGATTTTGAAATCTGGTTGATTTTTATAAATGTCCCGAATTACGCCCTCATTAGATGCGGGGTCATTTGCAGGAACAAAGCGGTCGTCTACCAAACCAAATGCTATCTTCGAAAAATCTACGTTTGATACCGATAACTTTTCGTAAACGGGCATCGGAGTGCCACCACCCGACAATAAGACGCTTGCGCTTCCTTTGGTTTCTTGCGCCTTTCTAATCAATTCTGAAATCCGTTGAGCAAGACTAGTAAATGCTTCCTCTTTCGAAGCAAATGAAATTAGTCTTTCCATGATTTTGTGATCCAAGTGGCACCTTTTTCTAGAATTAAATCGCCCGGACCCCAAGTACCAGCTTCGTAAAGTACATTGGGTTGATTGCTTTGTTTCCAACTGTCTGTTACAGTCTCTATCCATTGCCATGCGGCCTGTAATTCATCTTGACGCATGAACAAGGTTTGATTTCCACGAATTACGTCCATTAACAAGCGCTCGTAGGCTTCTGGTAAACGTTCCTTGAACGAATCCATATAATCGAGTTTGAGTGCAATAGGCTTGTATCGATAGCCTCCCGGCCCCGGTACTTTAGTCATTTGAACAAGCTCGATGCGTTCCTCCGGTTGCAGGCGAATAATAAGCTTGTTGTTATTAAGTTTTTCTTTTGAAGGAAAAATATTATGAGCGATTTCCTTGAAATTAATTACAATTTCGGAGTAACGTTTTTTCATTCGTTTTCCGGTGCGCAAATAGAACGGTACATTCTTCCATCGGAAGTTGTCTATATAGGTTTTGAGCGCTACAAAGGTTTCCGTTTTGGAATTATATTTGCCGATGTCCTCTAAATATGAACTTACCTGCTCGCCTTGTACATTGCCACGCGTATATTGTCCTTTCACGGTATCAGTAAGCGCTGCTTGTTTGGTCATTGGACGAAGGGCTTTGAGTACCTTAAGCTTTTCATTGCGGACCTCGTCGGCTTCAATGATATGAGGCGGTTCCATCGCTACAAGACAAAGCAGTTGCAACAGGTGATTTTGAACCATATCCAGTAATGCACCGCTGTTATCATAATAATCGGCTCGTTGCTCAACTCCTAAACTTTCAGAAACGGTAATTTGTATGTTGTCAATACTAATGGAGTCCCAAGTGCGTTGAAAAAGATTATTGGCAAATCGAAGTACCATTAAATTTTGAACGGTTTCCTTGCCTAAATAATGATCAATTCGATATACCTGATGTTCATCAAATGCCTGTTTGATTTGTTCATTGATTTGTTTGGATGATTCTAAGCTGTTTCCTAATGGTTTTTCTAAAACAACCTTACTTCGCTCATTAATGAGTCCACACGCTTTTAGTGTTTGCGAAATCGGACCAAAAGCAGTAGATGGGGTAGAGAAATAGAAAATACGTTCATAGGCATCGTGTTGCTCTAAAAAAGAAGTTAATTCCTTATACGATGCAATGTCCGGTTTTTCAGCCCTAATCCAAGCGATTTTAGAATTGAATGTTTCCCACTGAAGGTCGGTAGCAGGTTGATCGTCTGTGGTAAAGAGGAATTGTCGAACCTTGGCATCGAGTGTTTTTCGATCTGCTTCTTTTCTGATGATCCCGACTACATTAAATTGATCTTCAATTTGCCCATCCAACATGCGATGAAATATGGCAGGATATATTTTTCTTAACGCCAAATCCCCATCACCGCCGAAAACGATAATGTTGAATTTGCTGAATTTCTCTGAATCTGGTTGTTTTTTACCCATACGTTATTTTGTGGTATGTGTCAAAAATACACTAAGTATCGATTAAAAGCAACTCCCGACACTTTTTTCATTCACTAAGAATTGTTAAAAAACAAGAAATCAAAGAAATTGTTTCTTCCTAGTCAAGTGCCGAGTACCTATGAAATCTTTTGCAATGTGTTACCTTTGACCCTATGAAAATACTATTTGGGGGGTTATTTGTTGTTTTTTCACTTCACACGTTTTCGCAACGCATTCAAGGAGAAGGGATTGTGTTGGGTAAAGTGGTGGATCAAAACGCGAAAAAATCCCTGGAATATGTGAAGATAAAAGTGCTATTAGCCAAAGATAGTTCTTTCGTTTCCGGACAGTTTACCGACAGTGAGGGAAAATTTAATTTAGAAAACCTACCGTTTGCGCCCCTCTTGTTACAAGCTACTTTTGCAGGGTATGATACCTTGTGGATTAATCAAATTATACCAACGAAGGAGCTTCGTGTGGTGAATCTTGGCGAAAACAACTTAACGGTCAATAACCAGCGCATCGTTGATGAGATCATCGTTCAGGGAAAACAAGACATCCTCAGAAGTGGTATCGATAAAAAGGTATATAATGTTGCTCAAGATTTGACCTTGCGTGGAGGTACAGCGAATGATGTCTTAAAGAATTTACCATCCATTGATTTGGATCAAGACGGTAGGATCTTGTTACGCGGCGAGGGTTCTGTGAATATTTTGATTGATGGTAAACCTAGTTCTCTTACAGGTTCAAATGGTAAAACCTTATTAGATGCCTTGCCGGCGGGTTCAATTGAACGGATAGAAATAGTAACCAATCCTTCGGCAAAATATGATCCTGATGGTAGTTCAGGGATAATTAACATTGTACTTAAAAAGAACAAACTCAAAGGATTTAATGGATTGATCACTGCGAACTTGGGCAGCGGGAATTTGAATGGAGGAAACGTGGCTGATGAAAGTGTTTCTTTAAGTTATCGAAACGCATCGTTTAATGCCTTTGCTTCTTATAATGGGCGCTATTTGGATGGATATCGTAACAATTATTTGTACAGTCGCCAAACCTTAGCAAATGATTCTGTAGTCATACTAGATCAGAACAGGCTCGGAACCGATTTAAATGCTGGGCACACCGCAAGGATGGGGTTTGATTGGACCTTGAAGCATAACCGAAGCATTGCATTTTCTTCCACTGCGTCTATGGGACAACGCGATAGAACAGGCGATTTATGGAATACCCGGTATAGTGAAGATGCCCTTGGATCCTTGATTGCCGCCAGTTTATGGCAACGGGTTTCTTATGACCCAAGCAATCAAAAGAACATTGATTTTAATTTGAATTTCCGACAAAACTTGAAAAGTAATCGGGGCTATCTAACGGCAGATGCTACGCATTCTATGGGAATGGATGCCATTAAAGGGTTTTATGACCAGTATCAATATACCTTAGATACGGTCTTGCTGTCGATGATTGCTCCTCTCAGGCAAAGACTTTCGAATCAAGAGTCATCGCGTGTTTCAACCCTTCAAGCGGATGGAGTATATCTTTGGCCTGACCAATCTATTCGCACAGAATTTGGTGCCAAGGGTATAGTTCGTCATCAAGTAGTAGATACCTATTCTGAAACAATGGATTCGATTTCGAATGCGTATATGGAGGATACACTATCCAATTTCTTATATAACTACGACGAACAAATTTTTAGCGTTTATGGAATTGTTGCGCATCAATACAAGAAATTTAAATATCAAGCAGGGGTAAGGTTGGAACAGGCATATCAAATTCCAGACCTGGTTTCGGATACGTTAAGGATTGTAAATAATTATTTCAATTTTTTCCCTTCTGCTCACATTCGCTACACCATCAAACAAGGTAGTGAATTAGGCTTGAGTTACAGCCGCAGAATTACCCGTGCATCCAGCTCAGATTTGAACCCGTTTACTTCGTATGCTGACCCCTTGAATTTACAGCGCGGGAATCCTTATTTACAACCGGAGTTTATTGATTCATACGATTTTAGTTACAGTAGAGAGGCTAAAAAGGTGAATTTATCAGCCAGCGTTTTTTATCGCCGAACAACGGATATGATTTCAAGGGTAAGACAATTCAGTGAAAATAATGCCTCAGTGCAGACTTTTATCAATTTAAATACTTCGCACAGCGTGGGAACTGAATTCGTTGTTAGTTACAAACCAACCACCTGGTTTCGATCAACCTTATCATCTAATGTGAATTTCATAAAATATATAACAGACGTATCAAGTTGGAATCGTTCCGGGTTTAATGGGAATGTTAAATTGAATTCTTCGGTTGATTTTTGGAAAAAAACAGCTACGGTTCAGCTTAATGTAAATTATGTGGCCCCGAGAGTAACAATTCTAGGAACAGCACAACGTAGAGGCGCAATTGATGCAGCCTTTGATAAACGCTTAGGTGATCATTGGACCCTCGGGTGTAAGGTTACAGATGTGCTTAATCGACAAGGGTTTTACGCCTATTTACGGCAGCCAACCATTAGTCAAGATATTGAATTTAAGTGGTTAACACGTAGGTTTTATATCAATGTGACGTATAAATTTGGTAAACTTGAAATGACAAAATCAAAGTCAGGTCAAGATTCAGGTCCATCAGATATGTAAGGGTATGAGTAAAAAAAATAATAATCGCGTCAATGTGGTTTATTCCACAAATCCCAATTTTAATTACCAAGAAGCTTCAGGCGAGCAAGTAGATACCTTGGCTCCAGCACAACAGCGCTTGTATGTTTCCATAGATCGAAAACAGCGCGCCGGTAAGGAGGTTACTCTGGTGGAGGGATTCGTAGGGTCTGATGAGG
The DNA here is from genome assembly GCA_947460825.1 of Flavobacteriales bacterium. Taxonomy (GTDB): domain Bacteria; phylum Bacteroidota; class Bacteroidia; order Flavobacteriales_D; family Crocinitomicaceae; genus UBA952. The sequence goes on along the minus strand of CANHHA010000026.1, from coordinate 8,133 downwards.
ATTTAAAAGAACTCGGGAAATTGCTGAAGTCAAAGTGTGGGGTAGGCGGTTCGGCTAAAGATGGTGAAATCTTGGTTCAAGGAACGTTAAAGCAGAAAGTATTTGACCTCCTCATAGCTGCTGGATATTCTCAAACAAAACAGAAAGGCGGTAACTAAAAAAAGGCCCGAAGGCCTTTTAAAAAATTAAATGAAAGGTGTTGATTTATAACTTCGTCACCTTCAGGTTTCTTGTCGAATTTCCAGTGTTTAATGATAAAATGTACTGACCATTCATCATGGATTGTAGCGAAATAGTTTCCATGTTATTCCCTTTTCCTTGCATCATTACTCTTCCATTTAAATCATACACTGTGTAATTAAATGCTTCACTAGCTTCTATGGTTACCACATCCGTTGTTGGATTCGGGAACACCTTGAATAAATCAGATGCCTCATCAATTCCTTCAACCGAAACATTAACATTATAGGTAGTATTTGTAATGATTGGTGTATTCCAGTCAAAATAGATGTACGCAGTATTGGTGATTTCACTCATAGGTTCATTTCCTGCATTTTCTCTAATTCGATAGGTAAATTGTCCATGGCTTAACGGTTCATTCGATGTAGAATCTGGTAACCAAATTCCATTGAATTCGAAATGCATGATTCCGTTACCCATGTTCACCAATTCTACCGCATGACTGCTGCTAACCAAGGCAAAGGTAGATAAGTCTAAATCCGAGTCCAATGTATCTACTACAACAATATTCTGTGCCGGTGCAGTTCCTGTATTTTGGAAGCGAATCGTGTAGGTGAGTATGTCGTCTACACCTGTTTCAATTTCTGTCGAACCAAATAACCCACTATTATAAGATTCAGGTCGGGCAACGTTTTTATCATTTGGATCATAACTGTTTCCAAGAATTTGTAATAAATTCCCATTGTTGTTTTGAGCATTACAATCTTGGATGTTTCCAGTAGCTGTAATTGTACTGGTGAAGTAGTGATTCGCACCATTGATAAGCCCACCAGGAACAGTAAATAGGATAAGATCATTGGTAGAGAAACTGCTTAACGCGCTATTTAAATTCCAAGTAATGGTATTTCCAGCAATGCTGTACCCTGGGGTATTAATTGATGCCGTATTAACAGTTACTCCAGCAGGAAAGGTTAATGTAAGCGTAAAAGGTCCAGGCGAAGAAGGTCCATAATTACCCCAATTCAAGCGAATGTATGCGGTGGTGTTTTGGTAATAACCAATCCAAGGAGTAACTGTTGTCCAAAGGTCTGCACAAGCGTTTCCTCCGTTCCCTCCACAATTCACTGGCAACATTCCTGCAGCTTGGTTAACAATAAGGGTAATGAAGTTGAAATTCACACTGTATCCAAGATAATTTAAATAATTTGATGGAATAGAAGCTAGCACATATTGCCCATTTCCAAATTGACCACAATACGTGAAGTAACCGAGTGAGTCTGTGTATACCGTAACTGTATTTGCATTTGCTCCTTGCGTATTAGATAATACAACAGGTGCAAAAGTCATTGGGAGTTCATTGTTATCCATGATGCCGTTGTTATTTGCATCACAGAAAACAAAGCCAGAATAACATGTTGGATTACCGGGATTTTGACCGCATTGAATTGGGAATGAGGATATAGCCGATACCGCGCCGGGCATACAAGTTATGTTTGAAATGGTATCAACCTGGTTCGCCGCACTGTAACCGTGTTGAGCTAACCAATTACTATTTAGCGAAACAGTCGCAATGCCACCTATCAGACCCAAATAATTCGTGCTGTAGTTTCCTTGTTGGTTGGTGTAAACAATGGTAGAACCTGCACCATAATTAATGGTAATCGGTGCATTGATTATAGCAATGTCACCCGCGTTAAATTGTCCGTTATTGTCTTGGTCGCAGTAGACTTGTCCGCCAACACACATGGTTGCAGTTTGATTTCCTCCGTTTCCACAATTCAGGGTTATAATCATGGTTTGAGCTCCTGCGCCCGCAACTAATGATGGTGGACCTTGTATGTTATCAATGGTGTAATTATTCGCTGCAAGCCACGCAGGGTCAATGCCTAAGGTGTAAAGTCCAGGCTCAATACCGGTGAATAAATAATAGTTGTTTTGTGTAATGCCTGTATAGCTTTGACCAGAGCCAGTAATGACCAAGGGGATTCCAGAATTGTTTAATGTCGAATCTATCACCCCATCATTATTGCAATCCACTTGAACCATGGAGTAAACAGGAAGCGAACACGAACCAAGCGTAAGTAGAACCGTGTCAACAGCACTGGTTTGATTAGCAAAGTTTATTACGTATGTAATTAAGGTATATGTTCCAGGGCCTGGATACGTGTGTGCCGGAGGAGGATTTAAATTAATGACAGTACCGGTGCTTGAAACACCACCATTGTAGGAATTACTTGTGCCGTCACCCCAACTAATATTAAATTGAAATTGTGAAGAAACAAAGTTGTTTCCGCTAAGGACAAAGGGCAGCGTATGACTGGATTGTGCATTATTTGCCGCGGATTGAGCATAATAAGCAACCGTAACCGCAGTGTCGCATCGCGTGGTTGCAGTATTTGGCATCAAGTTAAGTCCGGTGAGTGTGTAGCCGTTTTGGGCCTTAAGTTGAAATGCGCACAAGGCAACAACTAAAAAAGGTAGTATTTTTTTCATGGTTTAAATTTAACAATTTTTTAGACGTAACAATTGAAGCATAAGTTGCTTGCCAAAGGTAGCCCATTTATTTTTAGTATTTTCGCTTAAAATCACCCATGGATCGTTCTAAATTAGTGGAGTTCGGGAATTTAGAGTTGCTTGCGAAACAAGTGGTCGAAGGATTTATTACTGGAATGCACAAAAGTCCGTTGCACGGGTTTTCCGTAGAATTTGCAGAACACAGAATATATAATCAAGGAGAATCTACACGGCATATCGATTGGAAATTATTTGGGCGAACCGATCGTTTGTACACCAAAAAGTATGAGGAGGAAACCAATTTGCGCTGCCAAATGGTCATTGACTGCTCTCCATCGATGTATTTTCCGGTAGATGAACGCGACAATAAATTGACTTTTGCGGTATATGCAGTGGTAAGCCTCATAGAGCTTTTAAAACGTCAACGTGACGCCTACGGCATAAGTCTGTTTCACGAAACACTTATGCTTCATACGGCAGCAAAATCATCGCCGATGCATCAGCGCTATGTATACGCGGAATTGGAAAAGTTTTTTGAAGCTTATTCCCCAACCAAAAATTCATTCACGCACATTGCGAAGGGCCTTAACGAAGTTGCCCAAAGTATTCCGAAGCGCGGTATGGTTATGGTGTTTACGGATTTATGGTCGTCTGGAGAGGATGAGGATGATTTTATGAATGCCTTGAGCCATTTAAAACACCAACGTCATGAGGTAGTGGTATTCCACTTGTTTGGTCGGCGAATTGAACAGGATTTTGAGTTGGAGAACAGGCCGTATATTCTGGTGGATATGGAATCTGGTGAAGAGTTGCGCATCTTGCCCAATGAGTTCAAAAATAAATACTTGGATCGGTACGATAAAGGACTCAGCGCATTAAAACTGAAGTGCGGCGATTTAGCGGTGGATTTTGTGCCTCTGGCGATTGAAGACGGCTATCGGGAGGTCCTAACCCGATATTTGTTGAAAAGGCAATCGTTGTTATGACAGTCACCTATTTCCTTTTCTTACCTTTGTAGCATCATGCGCGTTGAAGAAATAATTGCACCGGTTGAACAGGAACTAGCAGAATTTGAGAAATTCTTTGCTTCGACAATGAAGTCTGATGTGCCATTATTGGATAAAGTAACACATTACTTAGTCAAACGAAAAGGAAAGCAGATTCGTCCGCTTTTTGTCTTTTTATCCTGTAAAATGTTTAGTGATACCAATGCGAAAGCATTCGATGCGGCAGCCCTAGTAGAGCTCTTGCACACCGCGACCTTGGTGCATGATGATGTGGTAGACGATGCCAATGAACGACGAGGCTATTTTTCTGTAAATGCCCTTTGGAAAAACAAAATCGCTGTGCTGGTTGGAGATTATATGTTATCGCGAATTTTATTACTTTCCATTGAGAAACAAAATACCGATTTACTCGCCATTATTGCGCGTTCTGTTCGCGAGATGTCCGAAGGTGAATTGTTACAAATAGAAAAGGCCAGAAAACTTGATATCACGGAAGAGGTTTATTTTGAAGTCATCCGCAAGAAAACAGCATCCTTAATTGCTACATGCTGTGAAGCGGGTTACTTAGCTTCGGGTGGTACTGATCACCGCGATGCGATGAGGCTATTTGGGGAAAAAGTGGGGCTTGCCTTTCAGTTAAAGGATGATATTTTTGATTTTGGTAGTGCAGCAGATATTGGTAAACCTACCGGAAACGACATTCGCGAACAAAAAATGACCTTGCCAATTATTTACACGTTAAATCAGGCAAGCAAGGCAGATGCATCCGAATTAAGAAATATTTTTAAAAATCACAACGATAGCGAACCGTACATTCGTAAAGCCATTGAGCTAGTAAAACGCAATAATGGAATAGCATATACAGAACGACGGATGCGAGCCTTGGGGGAGGAGGCAAAATCATTGTTAGCAGAATTCCCTGATAATGAAGCTAAATCTGCCTTAATAGGTCTTGTTGAATATACCATGAATCGTACAAAATGAGAGTTTATTTTCAAATCCTAATGTGCATTGTTTTGGTGGCTTGCACCACTGATAAAGCACCAAAAAAGCCAAGGGCAAGCGAACAATTAATTGAAGTGAAACACGGGGTGTATTCCGAATGGTATCCCGGAAAAAAACAACTTAAATTTCAAGGGTCCATTGATAAAAAAGGAAACCGTGATGGTCAATGGGTTTTCTATTCCCCGGAGGGAAACGAGTTATCTACTTCGGTGTATGATCACGGAAAACGAGAGGGATTTAGTGTGGTGAAATATCCAAACGGCGCAGTACATTATCGGGGTGAGTATCGCAACGATGCAATGGTTGGCCTTTGGACTACCTACGACGAAAAAGGCAAGGTACTCAACGAAAAAGATTACGGATTCCCTAATGAGTAGAATTCCTGCGCATGTTGTGGACCAAATTATACAAACTGCTCGAATTGAAGAGGTGGTTGGCGAGTTTGTTCAACTCAAGCGAGCAGGGAGTAATCTCAAGGGATTAAGTCCTTTTACTTCCGAAAAAACCCCTTCGTTCGTGGTTTCTCCGGCAAAACAGATTTTCAAGTGTTTCTCCACGAGTAAGGGAGGGAATGTTGTTAATTTTTTAATGGAAAAGGAACATTTTTCCTATCCGGAAGCTTTGCGATGGTTGGCTGATAAATATAACATTGAATTACCCAAGGAGGAGGAATTGTCGGCGGAACAACTGGCGGCCGCCAATGAAAAAGATAGCTTGTTTATCATCAATGAATTTGCTAAAAATCATTTCATGGATACCCTCCACCAGTCAGATGAAGGCAAGAGTATCGGACTTTCTTATTTCGTGGAACGTGGGTTTACTGCGGAAATCATTACTAGATTCCAATTGGGGTATTGCAAAAATACCGGAAGTGATTTAACCAAAGCTGCGTTGGCTAAAGGATTCAAATTTGATTATTTGGACAAAGTCGGTTTAAGTAAAGAACGGGAGGGTCGGCAGTTTGACTTTTTTAAAGGTCGAGTGATCTTTCCTATACACAGTATTTCAGGACGTGTGCTCGGATTCGGTGGAAGAACCTTGCTCTCCGATAAAAAAGTTGCCAAGTATTTCAATTCGCCAGAGAGTTCCGTATACAATAAGAGCGAAATTTTATATGGCTTGTACTTTGCGAAAGGCGAAATTGTCAAAAAGGATGAATGCTTACTCTGCGAAGGATATACGGATGTAATAAGCATGCATCAAGCAGGAATTCAACATGCGGTATCGAGTTCTGGGACCTCGCTTACGAAGGAGCAAATTCGACTTATTTCGCGTTACACCAAGAACATCACCATTCTTTATGATGGAGATGCCGCAGGGATCAAAGCATCCTTCAGAGGGATTGATTTGATTTTAGAAGAAGGGCTCAACGTGAAAGTGGTGCTTTTTCCCGAGGGAGAAGATCCAGATTCTTTTGCTAAAAAAAGTACAACGGATGAATTAACAGAGTTTCTTGAATCACACCGCCAAGATTTTATCTCTTTCAAAGCGGGATTGTTGCTTAAAGGAACTGAAAACGACCCCCTACAAAAGGCGAAGTTGATTAAAGACATCGTGTATTCCATCTCTTTGATTCCCGATTCGATTACAAGAACCATTTACGGCAAAAAAATAGCCGCTACCTACGAATTAACCGAAACCATGATTGCCCAGGAAATAACGAAACTTCGTGCAGGTAAATTTGCCGATGAAGTGGGGGAGCCCTGGGTAAAAGATGTGATCACATCTTCTCCGAATAAGCCAAACTCACTGCTTGTCAAGTATGAGGTAGACGATGCAATGGTAGAAAAGGAGCTGGTTCGGTTGATGCTCAAATTCGGTAACAAAGAAGTGGTCTTAGATCCAAACGGTGAAAAAATCCAAGTCAGTGTCAATGAATTGGTGATTCAAGAATTAACGATTGACGATTTAAGTTTTACCAATAAAACCTGCTATGAGATTTTCGGAGAAATAACCGATGGGGTAGCAGAAGGTATCCTCTACACGTACAACTATTTTTTAAAGTCTAGTAACCCCGAGGTTCAACGCTTAACCGCCGAACTCATCGGTATTGACGAGGAGTTGAGTCCAAAATGGGCATCAGAGTATCGGATTTATACCAAACAAGAGGATTCCGATTTGTTGGGGACCATGTTTTACGCCATTTACAGTTTCAAGCAGTCAAAGATTACAGCGCATATTGAGCATTTACGTAGTCAATTAGCCGCGGATGACTTAACTCAACAACAGCAAATGGAAATTTTGGCGGAGCAAATGGCCTATGAAAAAATTAAGCAAACGTTTTCTGAAAAACTAGGAAGAATTATTATTAAATGATGTTAAGTACCACCTTATTCAAAATCGGCCCATTCAATATTTGTATATGGAATTTAGTGTTTCTCTCCATTATATTCTTATCGGCTTTTGTGCTTCGTCGCCTACTTTCAAGATTTCTCAAAAAACAATTTAAAAGTAATAACATTCACCTTGAAGGAAGAAGAGAAACTTATTTTAAATTATTTACTCAAAGTGTGTATTTAATTGCCTTATACTTTGGTGTATTAAGTTTTAGATTCAATAATCGGGATATTACCTTTGAAGAGTTCATTAATTATAATTTAGTCCACATCGGTTCATTGAAAATTACACTATACAATGTACTCTTAGTGGCAGTAATTTTCTCGTCTGCTAAAATCGCGTTAAGTGTTTATAAATTATATATTGGTAAAAAACATCGTCTTAAAACATCCTATGATCCGGGTGTAGAGTATGTCTATGTGCAGATTGCTCGGTATATAATCTATACGGTTGCCGTATTACTATCTTTTAATGTTCTGGGATTGAACATTACGTTGATATTATCAGGTTCTGTTGGACTTTTGGTCGGTATTGGATTGGGCTTGCAGGATGTTTTTAAAGATACGATTGCAGGAATTGTGCTACTCTTAGAAGGTAATATTAAGGTGGGTGATATCGTGGAAATTGATGCTAAAGCTCAAGCGAATTCTCAAAAAGGTGCCTATAATTTTGTTGCTCGTATTATTAAAATCAGCTTCAGAACAACCCAAATTCAAACGAAAGAAGGAAATGTACTCATTATTCCGAATACACATTTAACACAGCAGCAAGTAGAAAATTGGAGCCATAGCTCGTCCTTGTCTATGTTCACCATTCACGCCTTGGTTGAATATGGCAGCAATACGGTCTTAGCTACAGAATTATTAAAAACTGCCGCTCTTGGCCATCCGATTGTAAGTAGGGAAGAACCTGTGATTGTTCGAATGTCGAATTTTTCTGAAAATGGCATCGAAATGGAACTCGTTTTTTGGGCGGAAAACAGCTGGGATATAGGAAATTATAAGTCTGAAATCCGCTTCGAAATTGACCGACTCTTTAGAGAACATAAGGTGCATTTTGCCTACCCAACGCGTACAATAATCAATAAAGC
>CANHHA010000025.1 GCA_947460825.1 Flavobacteriales bacterium | reverse complement strand
TTTGAAGCGTCCTGGGTGCGGGTTTAAACCCGCACCCAGGAATAAACCCTGGTTATCGCCTACCCAAACACCCCCTTCACCACCTCGTCCGTGGCTTCCCAGTGGGCCATGTGACCCGCGTTGGGGATTACAATTAGCGCTGGGGTTATATGCTCAGCAGGCGGCGTGAGCCGTGCAATCAGTTCGTCTACCCCTACTAGGCGGTCCAGTGTGCCGTGAATTATCTTGAAGCAGGCTGGATTCTTTACAACAAGCTCCGTATAGTCGGCACGTGTGCGCATGGCCAAGGCCGCATAGGCAATGGCATCCGAGGTCATGGCCTTCGCTCCTTGTTTCAAGGCCGCTATTTCCTTTTGAAAAGCCTCTGGCCTTGCAAACAGGTTGGGAATGGCTTCATTAATAAAAAGTTCCTTGCCGGTATACGCAATCCGGGCCACACGCAGGCGATCCGCCTGTTTGGCCTCGCTATCAGACCAACAATTCGAGTTTAACAAGGTAACATGGCTTGGCTTCGAAATACCTTTTGGGGTGTTAGCAAAGAGCTCCAAGGCGACATAGCCTCCCATGCTGTGTCCAAGCACACGGTAGGTGTCGATCTTCAAAAAGGCAAGTACTCGCCCCACCTCATCGGCCATAAATTTCATAGACGGGATCTCACTCGGATCGGACAAGGAAGATTTCCCATGACCCGGTAGGTCGATAAGAAGCTTGGCTCCTGGAAGTTCGGTCAAATTTAAGGATTCCCACATGGTGGAAGACTCTAAAAACCCATGCAAAAAAATGGTAATCGGTCCTTCGCCGAATAATTCGTAATGCAGCAGCTTAGCCACGGTTCATCAACTCCTCGATGGCCTCGGCTTCTATCGGAATGTTGCGCATCAAATTGTGTGGCGCACCGTTTGCCTGCACCACCACGTCATCTTCTAAGCGAATCCCTAAGCCTTCCGCAGGAATATAAATCCCCGGTTCTACGGTAAACACCATGTTTGCTTGAATCGGTTCGTGCCAAAGGCCCACATCATGGGTGTCTAAGCCAAGGAAATGAGACGTTCCGTGCATGAAATATTTCTTGTACGCCGGCCATGCGGCATCTTGATTTTTTATGTCCTCCAGGCTTATTAAGCCAAGTTTCACCAGTTGCTCTTCCATTAAGGTCCCCACCTGCTTGTGGTATTCCGCCATGATGGTGCCCGGAACTAATAATTTGGTGGCTTCGTTCTTCACGTGAAGCACCGCGTTATACACCGCTTTTTGACGGGGAGTAAATCTTCCATTCACGGGAATACAGCGGGTTAAATCCGACGAATAATTCGCATATTCCGCACCCACATCCAAGAGCATCACATCACCCGCTTGGCATTGCTGGTTGTTTTCTATGTAATGAAGTACACACGCATTTTTACCCGAAGCAATAATGGGCGTATAAGCAAACCCTTGTGAACGGTTTCTTAGAAACTCATGCGCAAATTCCGCTTCGATTTCATATTCCCAAACGCCTGGTTTTACAAAATCTAATACGCGGCGAAATCCGTTCTCTGTAATATCGCATGCAGTTTGCATCAAGGCTAATTCCACGGCTTCCTTAATCGATCTTGTCTTATGCAGAATCGGAGCCGACTTATATACCTGATGCGCTGGGTAATCTATTTTAACCTGTTTAATAAACCGGTCTTCCCGCGTTTCAACTTCGGTGTTGGCTCTAAGGTGTTCATTGGTATTTAAATAAATCCCTTGTGCTTCGGCCATTAATTGCTTAAAGATGGTCGAAAATTGATTCAACCAGTATACCGTTTTAATGCCCGAGGCTTCAAACGCTTTGGTTTTGGTGAGTTTCTCGCCTTCCCAAATCGCGATGGTTTCATTGGTTTCTCTTAAAAACAATACCTCCCGATGGGCTGGATTACTTGCCGTTGGAAACAACACCAAGATAGATTCTTCTTGATCTACACCCGATAAATAAAAAATATCTCGATGCTGCTGAAAGGGCATCGTGGCATCGGAAGAAATGGGATAAATATCATTCGAGTTAAATACCGCCAAGGTATTGGATGTCATGTGTTGAATGAACTTTGCTCGGTTAGCAATAAAAAGTTCACCGTCTATTTGATGGTATTTCATTCCTTATTTAATCTTGCTAAATCGTAATTGGTGCGTACCGTTGCTCGACTCAAGCGAATACCATAATTCTTCCTTTGTAAGCCGATCAATGGTGAAGTTTGTCGCTGTATTATTTAAAATGGGGGTTAACTTATACGTACTGTCTGCAAATATTTTTAATACGGTGCGTTCCCCGGAAACATCCCATCCTCCACCGTAAGAATGGTAGGCACCGGCCGTATCAATATATGCCCGCTCAAAGGTTCCTCCTTCATTAAAGGTTTCTATAAAATTTTGAACTAAGACGGTATCGCTGTAATCAAAGCCATTCATAAAATACGCGTTCATTTTCCATTCCCCCATGATGTGGCCCTTGGCTAATTTACGCAAGCCTCCTTCCGGGTATTTAGCGCAAGAAGCCGCCAAGGCGAGCGATAAGAACAATAATAATAGTTTTTTCATAAATACAATTTTAACAAAGTAACAAAAAAAGCCTTAAGATTCCTCATTGGTGAACCAGCTGGCATAGCGTACGTAATTCTTACTGATTCGTTCCACTTCGCCGGCAAAGAGCTCCGGAGAAAGTGTTTTTACTTTTTTAGCAGGAACCCCGGCATAAATACTCCACGATTCAACCTGGGTTCCCTCAAGCAATACAGCTCCTGCGGCAATGATACAATTCGATTCGATGTGGCAATTATCCATTACGATGGCGCCCATTCCCACCAACACGAAATCGTCAATCCGACACCCGTGCACCAAGGCATTGTGTCCAATGGAAACTGAATTTCCAATGGTAAGGGTAGTTTTTTCAAAGGTACAATGCAATACCGCACCGTCTTGAATGTTTACTTGGTTTCCGATGCGTATACTGTTTACATCGCCGCGAACCACGGCATTGAACCATACTGAACATTGATCTCCCATTACCACATCGCCTACAACGGTTGCATTTTCAGCGAGGTAGCAATTCGATCCAAAAACGGGGGTGTTTCCCCTACATGATTTAATTAGTGCCATATTACGACCAGGAGGTTCCGTCTTTATTATCTTTAACTTGAATGCCTGCTTTGGCAAGACCATCCCGAATCATATCCGAAGTGGACCAATCTTTTTGTTCACGCGCTTGTTGACGCAAGGTGATCACCATATCCATCACCCCAGAAAGCCGCTGGTTTTCTTCCTTTTTTGAAGGCTCTATTCCCAAGACCCCCTGTACAAAAGTCGTCATGGCTTGAGTAAACCACAATAAATCTTCCTGGGTTAAGTGTTCTTTACCTTCATTGATTGCATGAATATACTTTACCGCATCAAACAAGGAAGCGATTAAAATCGGTGCATTAAAATCATCACAAATCGCGGCTTCTGCAGCGCTTAGTACCTTAGCGCCCTCAAAGGAGGAAGTGCTGCTTGGGGTAAGCTTTTCTAGTAAAGAAAGTCCTTCCATCAAGCGTTCAAATCCTTTTTCAGACGCGTTGAGTGCTTCTTCGGTAATGTCTAAGGTGCTTCGATAGTGGGCTTGCAGCATGAAAAACCGAACAACTGCTGCAGGAAAGGGTTTGGTAAAAAGGGTAGAAGTTCCGTCTACAATTTCTTTCGGAAGAAAATAATTACCCAAGGACTTACTCATTTTTTGCCCATTCACATTGAGCATGTTCGCATGCATCCAATACCGCGCGGGGTTACATCCAAAGGACCCACAGTTTTGCGCGATTTCATCTTCATGATGCGGAAATTTCAGGTCTAAACCTCCGCCGTGTATATCAAACTGCTTACCTAAATATTTGGTAGACATAGCCGTACATTCTATGTGCCATCCCGGATTCCCGTTGCCCCACGGTGAACGCCACACTTGCATGTCTTCTGGATTCGCTTTTTTCCAAAGGGCAAAATCAGCGAAAAAGCGCTTTTCATCCTGCGCATTTAATGTGCGTGTTTCTTGCTCTAATTCATCCACTTTTCTACCGCTCAGCGCACCATAATTGTGGTGTTGCATATACGCTTTCACATCGAAATACACCGAACCATTCACTACATAGGCATAGCCATTTTCAATGATTTGCTCAATCACTTCAATCTGTTCTTGGATATGAGCCGTTGCCGTAGGCTCAATAGTCGGTGGTAAGAGGTTATATATCCGTTGAAGTTCCTGAAACTTAACATTGTAGGTATAAACGATTTCTAAGGATTGAACCTGTGCGGAGCGCGCAGCCTTACCAATGCTGTCTACTTCCTGTCCGGCACTGTTGGTGATATGTCCCGCATCCGTAATGTTCCGCACATATTTCACCTGATACCCCAAATAAAGAAGACACCGATAAATAAAGTCAAAATTGATAAAGGTGCGCATGTTGCCCATGTGCGGTTCACTGTAGAGGGTTGGGCCACACACATACATACCTACGTGGTCCGAGTGTAACGGAACAAATATTTCCTTTTTTCCAGATAAACTATTGTAAATAACGAGTTGATGGTCTGACTTCACGCGTAATGTTTGATTTACACAAAGGTAGAAAAAGCCCACAAATAAGCTTTATTCCAACGCGAAATCCATACGGGATTATTATTAATTTTGACCATGAACAACTGGACACTTATTGTCCCTGCCGGAGGGGTTGGTAGTCGCATGGGGGCAAATCGCCCTAAGCAATACCTTGAAATTGCAGGAAAACCAATCCTAATTTATACCCTAAAGGCCCTAGACCAACATTTTCATCAGCCAAAATTTATATTGGCCATGGCTGCGGAGTGGATAGAATACCTGCTGCCCTTTTTGAACGAAGCGGGATTAACGGAACGATGCACGCTGGTTGCAGGAGGAAAAGAACGGTACGACTCCGTGAAAAATGCGCTAACTAAAGTAAACACGCCCTGGGTGGGCGTTCACGATGCGGTTCGCCCCTTTGTATCACAAGAAACGATTGAACGACTTTGCGAACATATAAAAATTCATGCTGCCGTAATTCCTGTGGTGGGATTAAAGGAGTCTTTACGGAAACAAACATCCATAGGAACAGAAGCCGTGGACCGGTCTCAGTATGTGAATGTACAAACACCCCAATGCTTTCACGTGCCCTTACTCAAAAGCGCGTATGAACTTCCATTTAACGAGACCGTAACCGATGACGCAAGTTTGGTAGAACGAATGGGAGTGACGATTCAAACCGTATTGGGAAATGATGAAAACATCAAAATCACGACGCCTGTTGATTTAGTGCTTGCAACCCATTTAATTCAAACATAATGATCCAACCGCCCTTTCTCCAGCAGGGGGATACGATATACATTACCGCTCCGGCTAAGGCAATCGAAGACTCCGTTGTGGTGGAGGCAAAAAAAACGCTCGAAACCTGGGGGTTAATTGTTCGTGTTGCCCCGCATTGTTTGGGCCGGTCGGCGTATTTTTCTGGTACGGATGCGGAGCGCTTGGCTGATTTTCAACACGGATTAGATGATCCCTCGATCAAAGCAATTCTGTGTGCACGCGGAGGATATGGATGTGTTAGAATTGTGGAGGAACTGAATTGGACCTCCTTTCAACAAAACCCAAAATGGATTATCGGATTTAGCGATGTAACGGTATTTCATCAAAAAATAAATCAATTGGGTGTGGAAAGCATTCATGGAATCATGCCCCTTGGATTTACGGAAGGATCGGTGGCGGCAAAAGAAACGCTGAAAGATAGCCTGTTTGGAACACCCAATATGCTCGAGGCTCCCTATGTTTTAGAGAATATTACAGGGGAGGCAAGGGGAGAATTAGTAGGAGGAAACATGGCCATCGTAACGAGTTTATTAGGAACCCCGTTGTCTTACTCGTTTAATAACAACATTTTAGTGCTTGAAGATATCGGCGAACATGTATACAAAATTGACCGAATGCTCTATTCGTTGAGGCTTGCGGGCGCGTTTAATCAAATTAAGGGTTTGATTTTGGGAGGGTTCACAGATATGGAAGACACCGATGTTCCGTTTGGAAAAGACATTAAGGAATTGATCCTTGAACAGGTTCGGGATTTGGGTATTCCCGTAGCCTTTGATCTACCGATCGGTCACATCTCAGACAACCAAGCCCTGGTGTTTGGTAGAACCGCGGTACTGAAGGTTACAGAAACGAAAACCACCCTGCTTATCTAAAATGATTCTAAATAAAAATCATATTTTCATTCGATTGTTCTATGCCTTAACTTTGCACCTGATAATTTAATTAACTATGTCTGTACGATCCGCCTTTTCATCATCCATCATTAAGAAAGTTTGGATGGCCCTAACGGGACTTTTTCTGTGCACCTTCCTTGTTGGTCACCTAGCAGGAAACATGCAACTTATTCTCAAAACCGGAGAAGAAGGGCGCAGGGCCTTCAATGAATACGCCTATTTCATGGGACACAATCCATTCATTAAGGTGCTTTCATACGTAACCTATTTCTCCATTATTTTTCACGCGGTACAAGGCTTCTATTTAACCTACCAAAATAAAAAAGCAAGACCTCAGGGCTATGCATACAGTAAGCCAGGAGCAAACAGTTCCCTGCCCTCTCGTTACATGGCCATTTTAGGAACGATTATTTTAGTGTTTATCGTTACCCACATGGCTAACTTTTGGTGGAGAGCAAAAATAAAGGAAGACATTCCTCTGCATACATATATCATCTCTGCGAAAGATCAAATGGGCCAATCACAAGAACAAGAAATGTACTACACCCATAATTTACAATTAATCCCTAAAAGCGATGAAATCGTTGTTAAAAACAATACGGAACTCTTCATGGCAAACTTCAACGTCAAAATTGCTGATGGATATAAAGATCTGCACACGGTTGTAATGGACTTCTTTAATCCGAAGAAAAACGACATGGCACTTGCATATTTGTTGTTGTATGTGGTCTCTATGGCCGTGCTTGGATTTCACTTATGGCACGGGTTCGCCTCTGGCTTTCAATCCCTGGGACTTAACCATAAACGTTACACACCGCTCATCCATGGGGCAGGAAAACTGTTTGCTTTGGCGGTACCTGGCTTGTTTGCCTTGATTACCATCTTAATTTATTTGAAATAACGATTTAATCATATACAGATGTCAACATTAGACGCTAAAATTCCGGAAGGACCATTATCAGAAAAATGGACCAACCATAAAAACCACATGAAATTAGTGGCGCCAAATAACCGACCAAAAATCGATGTGATTGTTGTTGGTACAGGATTGGCTGGAGCCTCTGCCGCTGCTTCACTTGGTGAAATGGGCTACAATGTAAAGGCATTCTGCTTTCAAGATTCTCCACGTAGAGCGCACTCGATTGCCGCGCAAGGAGGAATCAATGCAGCAAAAAATTATCAAAACGACGGGGATTCTGTGTATCGCTTGTTCTATGACACCATTAAAGGAGGCGATTATCGTGCGCGTGAAGCAAACGTGCACCGATTGGCTGAAGTTTCTGGAAACATTATTGACCAATGTGTTGCTCAAGGCGTTCCCTTCGCAAGAGAATACGGAGGTTTATTGGATAACCGTTCTTTTGGTGGAACTCAGGTTCAGCGTACCTTTTATGCGGCAGGTCAAACCGGTCAACAGCTCTTATTGGGTGCCTATTCAGCCTTATCACGTCAAATTGGATTGGGCCGTGTAAAAATGTACCACCGTCATGAAATGTTGGACTTAGTGGTGGTTGACGGAAAAGCACGAGGTATTATTGCTAGGAATCTTATTACCGGTGAAATCGAAAGACACAGTGCACATGCCGTGGTAATCGCTTCTGGGGGATACGGCAACGTTTATTTCCTATCAACAAACGCGATGGGAAGTAATGTGTCTGCGGCTTGGAAGGTACACAAGCGCGGCGCTTATTTTGCGAATCCTTGTTTTGTTCAGATTCACCCTACCTGTATTCCAGTACATGGAACGAACCAGTCTAAATTAACCTTAATGTCTGAGTCCTTAAGAAACTCCGGTCGCATTTGGGTTCCAGCTAAAAAAGAAGACGCAGAAGCCATCCGAGAAGGACGATTAAAGCCCACTCAGATTGCAGAGGAAGACCGTGATTATTTCCTAGAGCGC
This sequence comes from Flavobacteriales bacterium, assembly GCA_947460825.1. Taxonomy (GTDB): domain Bacteria; phylum Bacteroidota; class Bacteroidia; order Flavobacteriales_D; family Crocinitomicaceae; genus UBA952. Next base: position 32,899 of record CANHHA010000025.1, on the reverse strand, counting down.
AGGTATCCTGCCTTTGGAAACTTAGTTCCACGTGATGTGGCGTCTCGAGCGGCCAAAGAGCGTTGCGATGCCGGATTTGGAATTGAAGCGAACGACACCAACGAAGGCGTTTACTTAGATTTCTCTTCAGAAATTAGAAGCAAGGGAAAACAAGAGGCCTTTGCTAAAGGGGACCATAATCCTTCTGAAGAAACCATTCTTGCCTTTGGTAAAAAATGGATTGAAGAAAAATACGGGAACTTATTTCAGATGTATGAGAAAATCACTGATGAGAATCCGTACGAAACACCCATGAAAATTTATCCGGCTGTTCACTACACCATGGGGGGCGTTTGGGTTGACTATAATCTTCAGAGTACTATCCCTGGTTGTTTTGTAACCGGCGAAGCGAACTTCTCTGATCACGGTGCGAACCGATTAGGGGCTTCCGCGTTAATGCAAGGCTTGGCTGATGGTTATTTTGTATTGCCATATACCTTATCGAATTACTTGGCAGACGATATCCGAACAGGAAGCATTTCCACGGATGCGCCCGAATTCGAGGAGGCAGAACGTGCAGTAACTGAGCGTATTCAACTGTTCTTAACCAACAAGGGAACTAAATCCGTTGACTATTTCCACAAGAAATTAGGTTTAATTATGTGGAATAAAGTCGGGATGGGCCGAAGTGAAGCCGGTTTAAAAGAGGCGGTGGATGAAATTAACGCCCTTCGCGAAGCCTTTTATGCGGATGTTTTTGTTCCGGGTGATGCCAATGAAATGAATACAGAACTTGAAAAAGCACTGCGCGTGGCGGATTTCATCGAATTAGGTCAATTGATGGCCGTTGATGCCTTGAACCGCAATGAATCCTGTGGTGGACATTTCCGCGAAGAATATCAAGATGCTGAAGGAGAAACACTGCGCGATGATGACAACTTTAAAATGGTGGCTGCATGGGAATACCAAGACGGTGATGCAAAACATGCAACCCTACATAAAGAAGAATTAAAATACGAGTTCATTAAAATTGCAGCGAGAAACTACAAATAAAGAAACCACTTATGGCAACTAAATTTATCAATATTACCCTTAAAATTTGGCGTCAAAAGAACAGCCAAGCCAAAGGAAGCCTCGAAACGTATAAACTGGACCAGGTGTCTACAGACAGTTCGTTTTTGGAAATGCTTGACCAATTAAATGAGCAACTTATAAACAGCAATGACTCGCCGGTAGCTTTTGATCACGATTGTCGAGAGGGTATTTGCGGCATGTGTTCCATATATATTAATGGCCGTGCACACGGACCAGATACAGGAACCACTACCTGTCAATTGCACATGCGTAAATTCAACGATGGCGATACTATTTATGTTGAGCCCTGGAGGGCCAAAGCCTTTCCAATCATCAAAGATTTGGTGGTAGATCGTTCTGCCTTTGATCGCATTCAGCAGGCGGGAGGATTTGTTTCAGTGAACACTTCTGGAAGAACCATGGATGCGAATGCAATTCCAGTTCCAAAAGACGACGCTGACAAGGCATTTGAGGCCGCTGCATGCATTGGGTGTGGTGCTTGTGTAGCAAGCTGTAAAAACGGCTCTGCCATGCTTTTTGTGGGGGCTAAAGTATCTCAATACGCGCTCTTACCACAAGGGAAGGTTGAAGGCCGTGAGCGGGTGCTAAACATGGTGCGCCAAATGGATGAAGAAGGTTTTGGAAATTGTACGAATACAGGAGCTTGCGAAGTAGAATGTCCTAAAGGAATCTCTATTGAGAATATTGCTCGAATGAACCGCGAGTTAATTAAAGCTGCCGTGACCAGCGACAAAAAATAACACACGCCATTAAATGTCATAAAAAAAGGGAAGCAAATGCTTCCCTTTTTAATGTATTAAAGAATTGATTTTTATTTCAATTGTTTGTTCTCGTCTTTATACCAACCTGTATTTTCCGAAGACTCTACCGGTACATTTGCTTTCTTGCTTAATTTGTTTTGAAAGTTCATCCAATATCCAAACCCAAAAAATCCTAATCCAAGAAGGAAGTCGTTGAAATAATTCTGAATAAATTCAAAAAATCCAAACGACCACTGAAATAAATCTCCGAGTTTATATACAAATTCTGTCCACATACGCGTAATTTTTTACAAAGAAACAAAAAAAAAGAATTCTAATTAAATTTCTCCGATTAATTCTAAGGTTTGCTTGGCCGCAATTTGCTCCGCTTGTTTTTTGGATCCCGCCTTTCCTCGGCCAAAATCCCGTCCATTAATTTGAATTGAAATTTCATATTCCCACGCCCCATGAATGTGTTGCTCGTCGGTGACGATAAAGTCAATCTTCATTCGCTTTTTTTGGCACCAAATAATTAAGCGGGATTTAAAATCAATTTCCTCCTCAAGAAGCTTATTTAAATCTACGAACTTTCTAAGGACATGATTTTGCAAGCTTTTTTTAGCGGCATCAAAGCCCCCGTCTAAATAAATCGCGCCAATTATGGCTTCAAATGCATTTCCTTCCAGCGATGAAATGTTTAGGTTTCGAGACTGGTTGTAATTCAATACGGCTCGAATTTGCATTTTTTCACCTATAAATGCGAGGGTTTTTCTATTTACTACCTTAGATTTTAACTTGGTTAAATACCCTTCGTCATTCCCGGGAAACTTCTTAAATAAATACTCCGCAACCACGGCATCAAGTATTGCATCACCCAAAAACTCTAAGCGTTCATTGGATTCTATGTCTTCTTTTATATCGCCAGAGCGATGAGAAATAGCCAGTTTAAAATGAACTAAAGACGTTGGTCTGTAGCCGAAATGGTTGATTATAAATTTGATTAGAAGGAGTTCCTCTGCAGACTTTTTCGTGAAAATAAATCCGAGTTTTACGGCCAATTATCCAACAAATTTCTTGACTACCACACTCGTGTTATGCCCACCAAACCCGAAGGTGTTAGATAATGCATAGTTCACCGTACGCTGTTGTGGCGCATTGAAGGTGAAATTTAATTTAGGATCAATTTCCGGATCATCTGTAAAATGATTAATCGTAGGTGGGACGATATCGTTTTTCACCGCCAAAACACACGCAATGGCTTCTATCGCTCCCGCCGCCCCTAACAGGTGACCGGTCATTGATTTGGTAGAAGAAATATTTAACTTGTAGGCGTGTGCTCCAAATACAGCTTGAATCGCTTTTACTTCAGCGATGTCCCCCAAGGGAGTGGATGTGCCATGTACGTTTATATAGTCTACTTGGTCCGGACTAATCTCTGCGTCTTCTAGTGCGGCAATCATGGTGTTTCGAGCACCTATTCCTTCGGGATGTGGAGCGGTCATGTGATACGCATCACCAGACATTCCTCCTCCTACTACTTCGGCATAAATTGTTGCGCCTCGCTTAACGGCATGTTCATATTCCTCCAGAATCAGCGCTCCGGCTCCTTCACCCAACACGAAGCCATCTCGGTCAACGTCGAAGGGCCGTGAAGCGGCCTCTGGGTTATCATTTCTTGTAGAGAGTGCTTTCAAAGCATTAAACCCTCCCATGCCCATTTCATTTACAGCGGCTTCTGAACCTCCCGTAATGATGGCATCTGCCTTGCCCAATCGAATTAAGTTAAATGCATCAATGATCGCATTGGTAGACGAGGCACAGGCCGATACGGTAACGTAATTTGGACCACGAAACCCGTACTTAATTGAAATCTGACCTGAAGCAATGTCTGCAATCATTTTTGGAATAAAAAATGGATTGAAGCGTGGAGTTCCGTCTCCTTCAAAAAACGCCTTGGCTTCCTCTTGGAAGGTTTTTAGGCCCCCTACGCCTGAACCCCAAACCACGCCAATGCGGTCGGTATTTGAATTGGACTCCATAAGGCCAGACTGGTCTACCGCCTCCATGGCAGAAACCATGGCATATTGGGTAAACTGATCCATTTTTCGAGCCTCTTTCTTATCAAGAAACTGCTCCACATCAAAACCCTTTACCTCACAGGCAAATTGAGTTTTAAATAAGGAGGCATCAAATTGTTGAATGGGCGCTGCTCCACTTTTTCCGATAAGCAAGTTATTCCAGTATTCTGAAACGGTATTGCCAATAGGCGTAAGCGCACCAAGTCCAGTTACAACTACTCGCTTTAATTGCATGCTGTAATCCTTAAAAAGTTGGAAGGTTTTGTTTTATTACTTCGCGTTGCTTTCAATGTAAGAAACCGCATCTCCAACCGTTTGGATGGTTTCTGCTTGGTCATCTGGAATAGAAATACCAAATTGTTTCTCAAATTCCATAATTAATTCTACGGTATCTAAAGAGTCAGCACCTAAGTCGTTGGTGAAGCTTGCTCCATCCGTTACTTCAGATTCTTCAACATTTAATTTGTCTACAATGATTGCAATCACTTTACCTCTGATTTCAGACATCTTTTTAGTTTTTTAATGGTTTTAAGGTTGCAAAGAAAAAAACAAACTCGTAATTATCAAAATTATTCCTGATTATTTATCAACGAAATTCATACTGATAACTCTACAAACGCGCTTCTTTCCTTATTTTTGCCCATGAAACGGCCCTTAAATCTTGTGCTATTTATCTCTGGAACAGGCTCCAATGCTAGAAACATCGTGGGTTATTTCGCTAAGCACGAACACATTGCCGTGCTGGGGATTATTAGCAGTAAAGAAAATTCCACCATCAAGGAATATTGTGTTGATAATCAATTGTTTTACGCTCAATACACGCCCTGGGATGAACACGAAGCACTCCATCAGCTCAAACATCACGCATGTGACCTGATTATCTTAGCGGGATTCTTAAAGAAAATAAGTGCTGTTTTGATTTCACAATACCCTAATCGCATTTTAAACATACACCCCTCCCTCCTTCCTAAATTCGGTGGTGCAGGAATGTATGGGCGGCGCGTTCATGAGGCTGTACATGCAAGGCAAGAAACAGAAACCGGAATTACCATTCACTTAGTTAATGAATACTATGATGAGGGTAGAATTTTAGAACAACACCGTTGTTATATAACTACATTAGACACCATTGAACAGATTGAAGAGAAGGTTCATGCGTTGGAATATCAATACTTCCCTCGAGCAATCGAGCGTTATTGTTTATCCCTGAAGGGCTGACCTTAAGTGCTGGCCGAACCAGTAACAATCTTCAAAGCTATTGTACAAAGGTGCTGGGGCAACTCGGATCACATTAGGTTCCCTCCAATCCGCCGTTACACCCCGTTCACTCAGGGCATCAAATAGTCCTTTACCTTTTCCTGTAGCCTTGATTGAAAGCTGCGCACCCCGTTTCTTTGGATCGGAGGGGGTTATAACCTCGAACCGTTCTGTACCCGGACTATTGGAAGATATGTCAAAAACCACAAAGGATAAATAATGGGTCATTAGGTCTCTTTTTTGACCAATCCGCTCCATGCCGGCTGCTTCAAACAATTCAAGGGAAGCTAAATGAACGGCCATTCCTAATACGGGAGCGTTACTCAATTGCCATCCCTCTGCTCCCGGTATTGGATTAAACCCTGGCTCCATTGCAAATCGCGTTTCTTTGGTGTGACCCCACCAGCCGGCTAGGCGTGGAAGATCTTTACGGTGCGCGTGGCGTTCATGAACAAAAAAACCAGAAACTCCACCCGGTGAAGAATTTAAATATTTATATCCACACCATGCTGCAAAATCAGGACCCCACTCATGGAGACTTAAGTTCACATTGCCTGCGGCATGGGCTAAATCAAATCCTACCATAGCTCCCACTGCATGTGCCTTTTGGGTAATGGTTTGTAAATCAAAATATTGTCCGGTGTAGTAGTTGACTCCACCCCACATCACCAGGGCTAAGGTTTCGCCGAGCTCATCAATGCGCTGATAAATATCTTCTTCATGAATGAGTTCTTCGCCCGGTCGTGGCGTCACCCACACCAAATCACTTGGCGGCAAACCATGGATTTGCAGTTGGGACTCCAGTGCATATTGATCGCTTGGAAACGCCTTTGCCTCACACAGTATTTTTGTTCGCTTACCCTCAGGGGTATAAAACGAAGCCATGAGTAAGTGTAGGTTGGTGGTTAGGCTATGGGTGGTGCACACTTCTATGGGTTTAGCGCCTACGATTGCCGCCACCTTTTCTGTGAGTAATTCATGATAGGAATACCAGGGGCGCCGACCTTCAAAATGTCCTTCCACGCCAAGCGTTCCCCAATCCTCAAGTTCTTCTATGAGGTACTGTTTCGCTTTTTTAGGCTGTAGTCCCAACGAGTTTCCAGTGAAATACACCGGATGTTCTTTTCCAAAGGTTGGTAATATAAATTCAGCTCTAAACGCCCTCAATGGATCGTTGTTGTCCATTTCTTTTGCAAATTCTATGGAGTTTTCAAAGTGCATCCGATTCGATTTTCGTAATTTTGTTTACAAAGATAAGGAACAATGACGCAACTAAACCGCACGCAGTCCAAACGGCTTTTCGAAGAATCTTCCACCCTGTTCCCCGGGGGGGTAAACTCTCCCGTTCGTGCCTTTAAAAGTGTGGGCGGAACCCCCTTGTTTTTTGCGAAAGGAAAGGGCGCTGCCGTGTGGGATGAAGATGGAAATCAATTTATTGATTTTTGTAACAGTTGGGGGCCCTTAATTCATGGGCACGCCAATGAATATGTAGAGAATAAAATAATTCAAACCCTGAAGAATGGGTCCAGTTTTGGAGCGCCAACGCGCTTAGAGAGTGAATTGGCCAAATTAATTAAAACCAACATTCCCTTCATTGATAAACTTCGTTTTGTGAGTTCGGGAACCGAAGCAGTAATGTCGGCGCTACGGCTGGCAAGAGGATATACGGGTAAATCTAAAATTCTGAAGTTTGAGGGGTGCTATCACGGACATGTTGACGCGATGTTGGTGCAGGCAGGAAGCGGCTTAATTACGCTTGGAACCTCATCCAGTGCTGGTGTGCCGCAAGCGGTTGCTCACGACACCCTTGTGCTTCCTTTAAACAACGAAGAACTGCTTAAAAACACGTTTGAACTGCACAGTCACGAGATGGCGGCCGTGATTATTGAACCGGTGCCGGCCAACAATGGGCTTTTACTTCAAGATTTAAGTTTTTTACAAACCTTAAGGGGCTTGTGTTGGAAACATAAGGTCTTGTTGATTTTTGACGAGGTAATTTCCGGATTTAGGGTTGCATTTGGCGGGGCCTCAGAGCTTTATGGTATTCAACCCGACATTGTTACCTATGGGAAAATTATCGGGGGGGGATTGCCTGTTGGAGCATACGGAGCCTCTAATGAGATTATGGCCAGCGTCTCTCCGGAAGGGCCGGTGTACCAAGCAGGGACCTTGTCTGGCAATCCGGTAGCCATGGCAGCAGGGATTGCACAGCTTGAATTGTGCTTGTCTCCTGATTTTTACCGAACCATGGAAGCAAAAACTCGCGGATTTGTTGACCGTGTAAATGCCTATGCAACCGTTAAAAACTACGACTTCGAATTGATCTCATTGGCATCCATTTTTTGGCTTTCATTTAATGGTAAAAAATCCATACATCGGGCCGACGAAATAAGCCCAGATATGACGGCTTTTAATACACTGCACAACTATTTGCTGCATCACGGCATTTATATTGGACCAAGCGGATATGAGGTGGGGTTCATTTCTTCAGCACACACCGAGGATGATTTGGTTTTTGCTGCAGCTCAATTTTGTGCCGGGTTAGATGTGGTTTATGCTTAAGCGGCCAGACACCCTAGTCATTGGGGGCACCGGATTAGTAGGGAGTCATTTACTTTGGTTACTCGCCCAACAGGGTCCTGTTTTTGCTAGCTGCAGAACTATAACAAATAAAGAACGGGTGCGCCAACTCTTTCATTTTTGTGATCCTAAAACAGGAGAAGAATTATTTAAGCGCATCGAATGGGTCACTTTGGACATTCTAAACATAGATGACCTAGCAGCGTCACTGAAGGGTATGCGTAAGGTATACCATTGTGCGGCCCTGGTTTCGTTTCATCGGATTGATTTTTATCGGTGCATTCAAATCAATAGAGAAGGCACGGCTAACGTAGTAAATGCTTGCCTAGATATTCCAAACATAAGGCTTTGCTATGTGAGCTCAACTGCTGCGGTTGGGCAAAACCCGGCAGGGGAAATCGATGAGACCTGCCTATGGAAGGCCTCAGATACAAATAGCGGGTATTCTGTCGCTAAATTCGGGGCGGAAAAAGAAGTGTGGAGAGGAATGGAAGAAGGCTTAAATGCTGTAATCATAAATCCGTGTACCGTGATCGGTCCAGGACTATGGGAAGAGGGGTCCATGGAAATGTTTCGGGTAGCAAAAAACGGAATACGGTTTTATCCGTCTGGTTGCAACGCTACGGTAGATGCGCGGGATGTAGCAACATCCATGGTGTTTTTAATGGATTCTGGTATTCGAAATGAACGGTTTTTGTGCACGGGTTCAAACAAGGGATTTCGCGGGTTGTTTAGCGCCATAACTAAGGCTATGAATAAAAAACCTCCTCAAATTTACGCACCCAAATGGCTTGCAATTCCTGTTTCATACCTCTTAGAAACCATTTCCCTAATGCGTAAAAAACGTCAAGGAATGACGATAGAATCAGCACGTGCTGCTTACGCAACAAGAATTTATAATTCCAATAAGCTTAAAAAACTTATGCCAAATTCTTTTTTCAGCTTAGAAGAATCCATAGAACACGCCATCAAGGGAAGAATCGTATGAAAAAAGAACCCCTTGGTATACTGGTATTAATCATACTTTATTCGGTTGGGCTAACATCCATGTTTGTTCCGGGACTGCGCTCACATGTGTTACCGCTTAGTGCCTACACCCTGCTTATTTCCTTCTTGGTCTTATTAAACGCGTATCGTTGGAAAAACGAAGTGCTACTGGCAAGCACCTTGGTGTTTACTATCGGATTTACCGTAGAGTGGATTGGCGTTCATACTTCCTTGCTCTTTGGCTCCTACTGGTATGGCGCCAATCTAGGGCCGAAACTGCTCCATGTTCCATTGATCATTGGTGTGAATTGGGCCATGTTGTCTGCCTTGACTAGCGCAATCGGATCCAAACTATTCAAGAAACTGGCGTTTCAGGTGGTTGGCAGTGCGTTGTTAATGACCGGTATGGACTGGCTGATGGAGCCTGTAGCCGTAAACAGCGATTTTTGGCATTGGAAAAACGGAATTATTCCGGTGTATAATTTCGTGTGCTGGTTTATTGTTTCGCTTGTTACCAATTGGATTTTCATTAAAATCGGGAAACCTAAATTGAACAACACGTCCGTCGCGTTGTTTATTCTCTTAGTTTTATTTTTTACAATTCAACTGTTATTATAATGTATTGGTGGGGCCCTATCGTATTATTCGCAACGTTTTTCGGTATGGAATTCATGGCGTGGTTTACACATAAATATGTGATGCATGGTTTAATGTGGTACTTTCATCGGGATCACCACCAAGTAGAGGCCGGTTTTTTTGAGAAGAACGATGTGTTCTTTTTGATTTATGCCATCCCTTCTTGGTTAGGAATCATGCTGGGAATGATGTATGATTTTTACCCCACCGTTTGGATGGGTTATGGGATTGCCCTGTACGGGATTGCTTATTTTCTAGTTCACGACGTTTACATTCATCGTCGATACACGTTCCTTAGAAACATTGACCACCCCTATTTTTATGCCATTAGAAAAGCGCACAAGGTACATCACAAAAACCAAGATAAAGAGGAAGGTGCCTGTTTTGGGATGTTAATCGTTCCTCCTAAATTTTACCGGGAAGCGAAAAAATCATACGAAGCCCAGCACCGCAAGGCATGAGTTATTATGGGTACATTTTGTTGTTTTCTTTCTTAGGTCCCCTTGCTCTAAGTTTTGATAAAAAGGTCGCTTATTACAAAAGTGTACGTCACCTCATTATTCCGATTGTTTTGGTTTCTGGATTGTTTTTGCTTTGGGATCAATGGTTTACAGAAAAGGGGGTTTGGGGGTTCACTATAGCACATACGGCACACATCTTTTTAGGAAAACTGCCGCTCGAGGAAATCCTGTTCTTTGTGGTCGTACCGTACAACTGCATCTTTATTTATGAAGTGATGGGTGCCTACTTTCGACTCGAAAATAAACCTAAACTAAATCGCCTGTTTTTTGGGGGATTCTTTGTCTTGGGAATGTTATTAATACTACAACAACCAACGGGGTGGTACACGATTTCTTCGGTGCTGTTTGCCTTTGCTTTAAGTACGGTCTTACTTGTATTTAATCCCAAATGGCTTACCCAATTTGTGGTTTCCTTCTTAGTTTGTTTGCTTCCTTTTCTTGTTGTAAATGGCTTATTAACCGGTGCCGCTACCACACTACCTGTGGTGTGGTATAATCCCGCTGAATTCTCTGGTTGGAGAATCATCACAATCCCCGCAGAAGATTTATTCTATAACTTCGATTTGTTGGTGGGTTTTGTTGCCTTTTTTAATCTAAGTACGAAGCGTTTAGCTCTTAGCAAGTAGGCCTGTCGTTGAATAGCCGTCTACTAAAGGAATGGTTTGCGCCTTTCCCCCCCAAGATTCCACTTCGTTTTTACCCACGATATAACGCGTATCCCTTGGGTCTGAAACCTCTGCATTATAATCGCCCCCTTTAACAATTAGATCCGGTTTTATTGCTAAAATCGTGTTTAATGGGGTGTCCTCACTAAACACCACAACATGGTCCACAAATCCAAGTGAGGCAAGCACCATCGCGCGAGCAACTTCAGGGTTTACGGGCCGGTTTTCTCCTTTCTCTAGCTTACGAACGGATGCGTCATCATTCAGTGCAATAAAAAGCTTATCCCCTAACGAAGCCGCTTGGGCTAAATAGGTGATGTGCCCGAGGTGCAACAGATCAAAACACCCGTTGGTGAATACAATTTTTTGATTTTTCAATCGATGCAATTCGGCCATCTGCGCTGCTTGATGCAGGGTAATAACCTTCGCCTCAACATATGCTAAACGGTTCACGGCACTAACAAGTTAGAAGGCTCTTTTGGAAACACTAAAGAGGGCTTGAATGATTTGGCTGCTTCAAAATCCATGGTGGCATAACTAATAATAATGACAACATCTCCAACCGCAACTTTTCGTGCGGCGGGACCATTTAAACAAATGGTGCCGGAATCTTTGGCTCCTGTAATCACATACGTTTCTAAGCGTTCTCCATTGTTGATGTTAACCACTTGAACCCGCTCCCCTTCAATGAGGTTTGCCGCCTGCATTAGGCGCTCATCAATGGTTATACTTCCAATATAGTTCAACTCCGCTTGGGTGACTGTGACCCGATGGATTTTAGATTTTAATACTTGAATTTGCATAATTAAATTGCCTTTGGACGGCACAAAAGTAAGGGAATTCAATCGGCTGACAAAAGCATATTGTCAATAAGTCGTACCTCACCGCAATATGCCGCTACACAAACCACCGCGGTGTCCTGGGAAATTTCTACGGGAAGCAAGGTGTTTGGGTCCACGATAAACAAATAATCCAAGGTCAAGGGGGATTGCCTAATCATCTCTTTTGCCTTATGGATTAATTCAAGTGGCGGTTCGTTGTTCCAATACTCTTGTATAAGCGATAAGGCCCTGTAAAGCACTGAAGCCGTTTGCCGTTGTACTGGCGTTAAGCGTAAATTTCGACTGCTCATCGCTAATCCATCAACTTCTCTTAGGGTTGGACAAGAAACAATAAATACCGGAAGGCTTAGTGAATTAACCATCGCTCGAATGATCGCCAATTGCTGAAAATCTTTCTGACCAAAAAAAGCGCGATGAGGTTTTACGTGGTTAAACAAGGCATACACCACCTCAACGACCCCCCTGAAATGTCCAGGACGAGAGGCCCCTTCCATGGATAAATCTAGGCCGTTAAGCGACATCTTAGATGCCGGAGAGTCTTCCAAAAAAAGTTCGTCGTATTGCGGAAGATAAATAACATCAACCCCCTCGGTTGTCGCACATGCAATATCTTCTGACAGGGTCCTGGGATACGTTTCAAAATCTAACGAATCATTAAACTGTCGCGGATTCACAAAGATGCTTAACACCAGCAGCGCCGTTTCCCTCTTTGCCGTGTGCATCAATGATGCATGACCTGCATGAAGCGCACCCATGGTAGGCACGAAGCCAATGGAAACGCCTTTTCTGCGGTAAGGATTCAGCGCCTCCTCTAATTGTGCTTTATTTGTTATAATTTGACTCATTCCAATCGGTACAAGGAAACAAAGCTATTCGTTTTTAGGAACTTTCATAAGTTTTCCGTAAATTCGCATCCTTAAATAAGTGTAGAGGCTCGATGGAAAAAAAACGCGTATTGTTCGTCTCTCAAGAGATTTCCCCTTTCTTAACTAAAACCGAAATTTCTAATTTCACCCGAAGGATTGCGCAATCAACCCAAGAAGAAGGTAAGGAAATTCGTGTGTTTATGCCACGATATGGAGTAATCAATGAGCGCCGTCACCAGTTGCATGAAGTCATTCGGCTTTCTGGGTTAAATTTATCAATCGATGATCAAGATCATCCACTCATTATCAAAGTAGCTTCGGTGTCTGCTGCGCGAATGCAAGTGTATTTTATTGATAATGATGATTTCTTTAAGCGTAAACAAATTCTACATGAAGAAAACGGAACCTGTTGCGTTGATAACGACGAGCGTTCCATGTTTTTTGTTCGAGGAGTTTTGGAAACGGTAAAAAAACTTGGTTGGCAACCCGATGTAATTCATTGCAACGGATGGTTTTCCGGAATGATGGCGCTTTACATTAAGCACTTCTATAAAAAAGACCCGCACTTTAAAGAAACAAAAGTCGTGTATAACCTTTGTAACGAAAAATTTGATCAGCCCCTCGATGCTCGATTCCACGAAAAACTCAAATATGACGGATTTCCAAAATCTGTATTAGAGAAAAGCAAGGAAACGGATTTTATTTCATACACTAAACTAATCCTTGATCATTGCGATGGCGTTACCGTAGCAGAGGCCAACCTAGACCCTGCCTTGCGAGCCATTTTTGATGAAGCAAGTATCTTGAAACAAGATTATATCAACGAAGAACAAGAGGCAAAAACATTTTCTGCATTTTTTGATCGGGTGTTAGACTCTAGCGCTGTTATCAACTCGTAAAGGCCCATGAGGTATTCACTCCTTTTCCTTCTAATGCTTACGCTTTTAGCTTGTAAGAAGAAAGACCAGTTGTTAGGTAAAGAGTTATTAGGTCCCGATGCCTTGTTAAACGGAATCTCTACCGACACCTTTTATTTAGCCACTTCAGTAGTTCTTGAAGACAGCATAATCACCGACAATGCGGCCAATGTGGTGTTGGGAAGTTACAACGACCCGAAGTTTGGAACGTTTAACGCCTCCTTTTACACCCAGCTTAGGTTGGCTGGAGTAAACCCTAATTTTGGTGATCCTTCTTCCATTGTGGTAGACTCCTTTGTGCTTGGGTTAGAATATGCCGGATATTACGGGGCTTTAAGTGCGCAACAATTCGAAGTATTTGAATTGACCGATGCCCTTTCTAATGATTCAACCTATTATCAGTTTTCAACGAAAGCGCACAACAACACTAATTTAATTCCTCTGGGCAAAGAAACCATCACACCAGACCCCTTGAATTATACAATTATTGGAGACGACAGTATTCAGGCTCAATTACGGATTCCGCTAGACACCAACCTCGCCAAACTGTTCATTGCCGAAGCGACCAACGGGAGCAGCACATTCACAAGTAACACAAGCTTTCAAAGTTATTTTAAAGGCTTATTAGTACAAACAAACAACGGGCCTCAAAGCGCGGGACAAGGCGGCGTTTTCTATTTTAACCTCAATGATCCGGGAGCCAAATTAACGATTTATTATCGTCAAGGCGGGGTGGCTAAGACCTATGACTTTTTAATGAGCTCTACCTGTGCCGACTTTTCTCACGTGGCCATTAACCGAAACGGATCAGCTGTTGAACAGGTAATTAACAACCCCTCCCAAGGGCTGAAAGAATTCTATGCGCAAGCCTTTGGTGTGCGCGCCAAGGTAGTAATCCCAGGGCTTAACCAGTTCACAGAAAACCAATTAATCCATCGCGCGGAGATTCATTTGCCGATTCAGTTTCAGTTGGGAAGCAAATATAAACCCGGTTCAAGTGTTTCTTTTGCCACAAAAAAAACCGCCGCGGCTGAGGGGTATATCAACACCGGGGTGCTCGGCGTTTATTCCGAAAGCAAGAAGGAGTTTTCTGCAGATTTAAAATCCTATGTTCAAGCCGTAATCAATGAAGACATTGAGAACACGGGGTTAATTGTTTCTCCTCGATTCTTCGTGAATTCCGCAGAACGGATTATCTTTAACGGGCCGAACACCATCAATAAGATGCGGCCGAAAATAATTATCACTTATACCGACTTTTAATTATGTGTGGTATCGTTGCATACATTGGCGATAAAGACGCCTACCCCATTATCATAAAGGGATTAAAACGCCTTGAATACCGCGGATATGACTCTGCGGGAATTGCAATAAACTCCCACGGCACACTAAATATTTATAAGAAACAAGGAAAGGTATCCAACCTAGAGGCCTTTGCGGCGGATAAGGATTGTTCAGGCACTGTTGGAATAGGACACACCCGTTGGGCTACCCACGGCGAACCCAACGACGTGAATGCACACCCGCATTATTCTACCGATGGAACATTAGCGATTATTCACAATGGAATTATTGAGAACTACGATTCCATTAAAAAAGAACTAATTAACAAGGGATATAGTTTTCGCAGTGAAACCGATACTGAAGTGTTGGTTCATTTAGTGGATGACATCTCTAAAAAAGAAGGCGTTTGGTTTGGTGAAGCACTCCGTATTGCACTAAATCATGTGGTGGGTGCCTACGCCATTGTGGCGATCTCTAGCGACTTTCCAGACCGCCTCGTGGCCGCAAGAAAAAGCAGTCCGCTCGTGGTGGGTGTTGGAGAAGGTGGTGAATATTTTTGTGCATCAGATGCCTCCCCGATTGTAGAATACACAAAAAATGTAATCTACATGGAAGATGAGGAGATTGCCGTGATTGACCGCAAGGAGGGCTTGAAACTATACAATATTGGTGACCAACCAAAAACCCCGTACATTCAAAAACTGGAATTAGAACTTGAAGCCCTTGAAAAGGGTGGCTACGAGCATTTCATGTTAAAAGAAATACACGAGCAGCCGCGTTCGATTCAAGACTGTTTTCGAGGACGCTTAAATGCTGAAAAAGGATGGATTTCCCTGGGGGGAATCCGTGACTATGAGCAAAAAATGATTCAGGCAAATCGCTTGATTATTGTGGCCTGTGGGACTTCTTGGCACGCCGGATTAGTAGGTGAATATTTACTAGAAGACTTAGCCCGAATTAATGTGGAAGTAGAATACGCGAGTGAATTCCGTTATCGAAATCCCATCATTAATGAAAACGACGTAGTGATTGCTATTTCCCAATCTGGCGAAACGGCAGACACCCTTGCGGCATTGGAGCTTGCCAAAAGTAAAGGCGCAACCATTCTTGGAATCTGTAACGTAGTAGGTTCCTCCATTTCACGCATTACGGATGCAGGCTCGTATACCCATGCCGGACCAGAAATCGGGGTGGCATCTACGAAAGCGTTTACAGCACAAGTAACGATCCTAACCCTAATGGCCTTGCAGCTCGCTCATAAAAAAGGAACCATTAGTCAGTCCCGCTTTCATGAGCTGTTGTCTGAACTGGAAGCCATTCCAGAAAAAGTTCGACAAATCTTAGCGAAGAACGACCACATTGAGTCCATCGCAAAGGCCTATAAAGACGCGTCTAACGCCTTATACCTTGGGCGCGGGTCTTCGTTCCCGGTAGCCCTAGAGGGCGCGCTTAAACTGAAGGAGATTTCTTATATCCACGCGGAAGGATATCCTGCCGCCGAAATGAAGCACGGCCCCATTGCCTTAATTGACGAAAACATGCCGGTGTTTGTTATTGCTACGCAAGGAAATTCCTATGAAAAGGTGGTTTCTAACATTCAAGAAGTGAAGGCCAGAAAAGGAAAAATCATTGCCATTGTGACCGAAGGAGATGTTCACGTGCGCGCAATGGCCGATCACATCATTGAAATCCCAGCAGCCGATGAGGTTTTGGTTCCCTTATTAGCGACTGTTCCCTTACAATTGCTGTCTTATTTTATTGCTGTAATGCGCGGTTGCAACGTAGACCAACCAAGAAATTTAGCGAAATCAGTGACGGTAGAGTAAAATAACCCTACCCCCCAATATACACTACCCCAAAAGTAATAATGCCTGCAAGGGTGTAGCCTAAAAACAACTCCAGGGCTGTGTGCTTTCTAAGATACCAACGTGCCGAAATCACCATTCCCGCCATCAGTATGGATATCGCAACCCACAGATAGGAAGGATTGTGTTGCTGCATAAAATACGCATATAAGAACCCTGTTAATATACCTGCGCCTCCCGCATGCATCGATATTTTTAATACTTGCGTAAGCCCCATAAACACCAAAGTAACTGCCACGCCAGATAGCGCCAAGGATAAAAAACACCCTGGCAAGAGCTGTTTAGGATCGCTTTCACCTATTAACCAATAGAGCATGATTCCATAAATCAACATGATTAATAAGGGGTACAGCCGTTCAGTGCGGTTCTCTATGTCTATAGTTGTGATTATTTTAAATCGATAAAGGCCTAAAAAAGAGAGTCCAGGCGCAACCAAACTAAAGACGGCAAACATGCCAAAGACGATCCATTTTATTGAAATTGGCAGCGCATATACGCCTATTCCTTGCTGAACGAGTTCCTCCGCCGGATAAAACATTACGATTAATAAGCCATACAGAGGCATTAACAAGGGTAAAAAAAGCCAAGAAAACAGGTGACTTAATTGCTTCATAGTTACAGTTCTTTTCGAAGGCGAGCCACCGGGATATTCAGTTGTTCGCGATACTTTGCGATGGTTCTTCGGGCAATGTTATATCCCTTTTCGTTTAAGATTTCCATGAGTTTCTCATCTGGCAAGGGTGTGTGCTTGTCCTCCTTATCCACCGCATCCAATAAGATTTGCTTCACCTCGCGGGTAGAAACCTCCTCGCCACTATCCGTAGAAAGCGATTCGGAAAAAAAGTGTTTCAAGGAATACACCCCGTGATTGGTCTGAATGTATTTACTATTCGCTACGCGAGAGATGGTTGAAATATCCATGTGCACCCGTTCAGCGATATCCTTCAAAATCATAGGTTTCAACTTCGCATTGTCGCCCGTTAAAAAGAAGGCCTGCTGATACTCTAATATGGCACTCATCGTAAACAACAAGGTTTCATGTCGCTGTTTGATTGCATCAATAAACCACTTCGCTGAATCCAATTTGTGCCTTACAAACGTTAATGCCTGCTTATCCGACTTGGACGTTTTGGCGCCTTCGGAATAGGAGCGCAACAATACCTCGTATTCTTTACTCAACTTCAGGTCTGGCGCATTTCTAGAATTAAGGGTCAGATCCAATATGCCGTCGGTTTCTGTCAATATAAAATCGGGAATGATTTGCTGAACCACCTTCTCATTGCTTTTTGCAGAACCCCCGGGTTTCGGATTTAATTTCAAAATTTCATCCATCCCATCCTTCAATTGATCTTCACCAATCTTAAGTTTTGCAATGATTTTATCGTAGTGTTTCTTAGTAAAATACTCAAAACACTCTTTCAAAATTCGCAAGGCTAATTTCTTTGTTTCTCCACCATCTTGTCGGCGGCGTTCTTGCAATACCAAACATTCTTGTAAGCTTCTTGCGCCAATTCCTGCGGGATCTAACTCCTGGATTTGATACAGTACACCTTCAATCGAAAACTCATCCACAATCACATTATAATGAAATGCCAAGTCGTCTACTAGGGCCTCTAAGGTTCGGTTCAAATACCCTGACTCGTCTAAATTTCCCACAATGACCTCTGCAATGATTGCTTCGTCTTCTGTGAGGTCATTCAGTTGCAATTGCTCCATCAAGCGGTCTTGAAACGACTGTTCACCCGATAAAGGCACCACCCGTTGCTCATCGTCTTTTGAGTGATTATTTACTTGTGTTTTATAGTCTGGGGTGTCGTCATCAAAATAATCTGAAAAATCAAAGGCCTCTTCATCACCGTCCTCTTCTTGCTGGTCCAGGGATTCTTCACCTTGTTCGTCTCCTTGTTCTAAGGCTGGGTTTTCTTCGATTTCTTGCTGAATGCGCTGGTCTAATTCTGCGGCGGGAATTTGTAGCAATTTCATTAATTGAATTTGCTGCGGAGAAAGCCGTAAATCTTGACGTTGAGTAAGGTGTTGTTTAAGCGCCATTAAAATGCTGCGTTCTGTGGTGTTCTTGGAAAAGGAATTACATCGCGAATATTCGACATCCCCGTAACAAACATAATCATACGTTCCAAGCCCAGTCCAAATCCTGCGTGGGGTACTGATCCTATTTTTCGTGTATCCATATACCACCATAATTCTTCTTCGGAAATTCCAAAGGCTGCACATTTTTCTTGCAAGACCTCCAGACGCTCTTCACGCTGAGATCCTCCTACGATTTCACCGATTCCCGGGAACAACACGTCCATCGCTGCGACCGTTTTACCATCGTCATTGGCGCGCATGTAAAAGGCCTTGATTTCTGCAGGATAATCTGTTAAAATCACCGGGCATTTAAACTCTTTTTCTACTAAATAGCGCTCGTGTTCACTTTGTAAGTCTATCCCCCAGGCCACATCATATTGGAATTTCTTCTTTTTATAATGGTTAGAATTCTTCAACACCTCGATGGCTTCCGTATAGGTGAGCCGCTTAAACGGATTGTCGATGACAAACTGAATCCGCTCTATTAAGGTTAGTTCATTGCGCTCATGCTGCGGTTTTTGGGTTTGTTCCTGTGCTTCGCGATCATTTAAAAACTGAAGGTCATCCGAACAGGTTTCCATTACAAACCGACAAATATGCTTTAAGAAATCCTCTGTTAAATCCATATTGGCATTAAGGTCATTAAACGCCACCTCAGGTTCTATCATCCAAAATTCCGCTAAATGCCGTGACGTATTCGAGTTTTCGGCTCGAAATGTGGGTCCGAAGGTATATACCTTGCCAAGCGCTAAGGCGGCTAATTCTGCTTCAAGTTGTCCAGATACAGTAAGGTTTACAGGTCTACCAAAAAAGTCCTGGCTATAATCGATTTCCCCCTCTTTTGTGCGCGGTGGTTTCTCGGGGTCCAAGGTAGAAACACGAAACATTTCACCAGCACCCTCTGCATCGGAAGAGGTGATGATCGGTGTATTCAAGTAATAGAATCCATTCGTGTGAAAATAATTATGAATGGCGTACGATACGGCGTGACGTATTCTAAATACCGCGCCAAAGGTGTTCGTTCTGAATCGAAAATGCGCTTGTTCTCTCAAGAACTCCAAACTGTGCCGCTTAGGCTGCATTACGGTTTTTTGTACCTCATCTGCCGGGGCAGCACCAATCACCGTTAGCGCTTTAACTTCGAGTTCTACGGCTTGTCCTGAACCAATCGATTCCACAAGCACTCCCTGAACCGATACGGCTGCAGCCGTAGAAATTTGACGGATAACCTCTTCTGGAAACGCAGTAAAATCAATCACTGCCTGCAAGTTTCCCTGAGACGAACCGTCGTTGATTTGAATGAATCGGTTGCTTCGAAATGCCCTAACCCAGCCCCTAACCGTTACTTCTGTTCCAATTAACGCTCGGCCTTGATGTGTTATTTCTTTGATTGATGCGGTTTTCATACCGACAAAAATAGCTTTTTGCCTTGAAAATCTATATATTAAGCAGGGCGTGTTTTATAATTTATTTATTACCTTGTACCGAAATTTAACGCGTGCATCTTCATAATTTAATAAATCACCTTCCCTTGATGTTTCCCTTTGCGGGAATCATTGTCTTATTGCTTGGGGTTTATTTCAAGTCTGAACTCCTTAAACGGGTTGGATATTTCCTCTTTGTGCTTGCTGCGATTGGTGCGTTTCTATCCATGAATACGGGCGAAGAAGCAGAAGAAGCGATTGAGGGTATTTATCCAAAGGTTACCCATCATTATGCCCATGAACACGAAGAAAAAGCAGAGTTGTTTGCACTGGTTATGTATGGGCTAGGCTTATTGTCTTTGCTTGCCATGTGGGCATCTTGGGTTAAAAACAAACTACAAAAATACCTGCTTTGGGCCATTGGGGCCTTCTTGGTTGCTGTATTATACCTTGGGTATGAAACCGGGAAAAGTGGGGGTCAAGTAATACACAAGGAGTTTAGAACCGAATGAAAAAAATCTACTACCTACTACTACTCTTAGCCTTATCGAGTCAAGGATTTACCCAAGTGTTTTCCTATGGGACGCCATTGGCTCCAAACGCTTCTGAAAAACTCAAGGAGGAAACGGATGTTACATGGGCTGAACAAGAAGGGAAACGCACGTTGTTCTCTAGTCAGTTTGTTGATGACAAGGGGAACACCAAAGGTGTGTTCAGTAAAAAGGCCATTCATTATACCGATAAGCAAGGAAAATTAAAACCCATTGATCCTTCATTAACGTACACGGGCGCACTATGGAGCGCTGCCTCGCAACAGTTTCCAACGGCATTATATCCAGATGGATCATATAGCATCAGCCTGGATGAGGAGGGAACCAGTTTACGCATGGGAATAAACCGTCGGGTAAATGGCATGGCCTATTCCATGGCTATAGAAAAGAATCTTGTAAATAAACGTGGGTGTAACATTCCTTTAGGGCCATTTACGCAGCAACTGCTGTTTACGGAGGATCGCGTGAAAAGCAACCTCATCGTAGCTACTCCAGTGAACCTGGGGGAAGAATCCTACTTCATCACCACAGAACGTATCGAGCTACCCGAGGGATACGAGTTACAATACGAACCTCATCCGGTAATGGGATTCGAGGACATCACCATGCGTGGTTCTCGCGGGACCTTATTTATTGACGGCATGGCCTTCGGAGCAGACATCGTAATTATTAATAGTAAAACCAAGGCTCCTTGCGGAAAAATCTTCGCTCCGCTTGCATTTGATGCCTCCATGAAATACCAGAAAGGGTTGATGTGTTTTAAGCGGTTAGCCAATGTGAATTCCTATGAACTCACCGTGGCTATTGGCGCCGATTGGATGAATGCCCCTGAACGAACCTATCCGGTTACCATTGATCCCCTTGTGGGTGGACCAACCACGACGTGGGCTGGTAGCTATATGAATTCTTGCTTATCGCCTGCGTACAACGTGGATAGTATACAAGCCACCATTCCCGGTGGAGTAACCGTAACGGGAGTATATGTTTCGTCAAGTTTTTATGCAGATCCATGGAGCGCTGCCACAATGAGTCAAGGGGTCATGTATTTTAGTGGTCCGTGCGGCAGTTCACAAACATTTACGGTCACAGGTCCAACAGCCGGCACAGCGGGAACAGCCTATTTGGATAGCTTTAATATGATGTCTCCTTTAATTTGTTGTCTTCCAGAGGCTTGTAGTTCAACGAATTTTTATGTGCGGTTCCACTTAGGGAGATATAGCTTAGGCGCGGGCTGTAACATCACCTACATTCGTTACGATCCTTTCACCACCCTTTGGCCTTTTCAAGTGGTGGTTTACGGAAAAACCCCGGAAACTTATGGGTCAGAATGGTATACGACCCAAACACCTCAATGTTCTAATGATTGCGAAATTGAAGTGCGCGGGTATGCACGATATGGCGTAGCGCCCTACACCTTCACGCACCCTTGGACCAACGATACGGTGGTTACAGGTACAAATACAGGTTGTGGCGCTGGGTCAACTAACCATTTATTTAACCTTACAGTTCCTACGTGTCCAGTATACTGTGATTCCACCTTCACTGTATTAAATATTCCGCCCCCGGTAATAACGGATGCCTGTGGTACGGTAATTACAAGTATTGGGTTTGAAACCCTTCCCATTAAACCTGCCACTAACATTGATTTGGTGTATGATTCCGTGCTTTGTTCAGGGGAAACAACAATAATAAATCTTACCTCTTGTTTGGCCAACGGAACCGCGTATTACGTTGGAGAAGGACAAAATGGACAAGGATCGTTTACCGTTTCACCCACCACAAATGATGCACCAATCACATTAAACTACAGCGCCTATGCTGAAGGGGATGGATGTACTTCGGATACCACCACGTTTCAATTGACCGTGTACAGTAATCCAACCGCAGCATACCTCGTGAATCCAAATCCGGTCGTTGCGGGTATTGAGGCAGCGTTTCAAGATCAAAGCACCTCGCCGGCGTCCACCATACAACAATGGGTTTGGACCTTAGATGATAGTGTAATAAGCCTTTCTCCCCAATGGAACAACCTCTATTTAACGCCGGCAAACCATGTGTTGTGTTTGGCCGTTCAAGACGCCGTTGGATGCGTTGATACGCTTTGTTCTCCATTTATAGTTGTCCCGGCTGAGGTAGCTACTCCTAACGTAATAACCCCAAATAATGACGGCAAGAATGATTTACTTGCCTTTGAATACTTGGATTTTTATCCAGAAAACCAATTGCGCATACTAAACCGTTGGGGCGCTGTGGTGTTTGAACAAACGGGGTATGCCAACACTTGGGATGGGGATGAATTAACGGATGGTGTGTATTTCTATGTATTAACCCTTACAGAGAAGAACCAAACCTACAGTGGGTTTTTTCATTTGATTCGCTAAGCGTTTTTAGCTACAGCGCACATCTTTTGATTAATTTTATCGCATGAAATTTCTATTGGTAGGCCTTGGGAATCCGGGAGCCGAGTATGAAGATACGCGTCACAACATTGGATTTAGTGTGCTAGAGGCCTTAGCGAAAAAACACGAGGGTACTTTTTCGTTAGATCGAGGAGCCTACCGAGCCACTATAAAACTACGTGGAAAGCAGTTGGTGTTAATTAAACCCACCACGTTTATGAATCTGTCCGGAAAAGCAGTGAATTATTGGTTGCAAAAAGAACAAATTAGCAAAGAAAACCTCTTGGTTATAACAGATGATTTGGCCTTACCCTTCGGGAAAATAAGACTTAAAGGCGCGGGCTCGGATGGAGGACACAATGGACTTAAAGACATTCAGCACACCCTACAAACGACGGCTTATGCGCGCTTACGCTTTGGCATTGGAAGTGATTTCCCGAAAGGAAGACAATCGGATTATGTGCTGGGGAAATGGGACAAGGAAGAGCAAGTAACCTTGAATGAACGGATAACGCTTGCCGTGGAAGCCTGTGAATCGTTTTGTACGATAGGGCTTCAATTGGCTATGACGAATTGCAATGGGAAATAATTCCCAATACAAAGTTTAACAAATTTCACCAACAGAATTAAGTAAGCACTATTACCTTCGTGTAGTAAATTATCAGACATTATGAGAAACAACCACGAAATCGATTATTACATCCACGGCGAAGAAATGCAAATGGTGGAGATTGAATTAGATCCACAAGAAACGGCTATTGCTGAATCGGGGTCCTTTATGTACATGGATCCAGGAATTCAAATGGAAACTATTTTTGGTGATGGCTCACAGCAGCAAAGCGGATTCATGAATAAATTATGGGGTGCGGGTAAACGCTTATTAACAGGTGAAAGCCTGTTTATGACGGCCTTTACACATACTGGTTCAGGTAAAGCAAAAGTGGCCTTTGCCTCCCCTTATCCGGGTAAAATTATTCCCATCGACTTGCAACAGTATGGAGGAAAAATAATCTGTCAAAAAGATTCCTTCCTTGCCGCGGCCAAAGGGGTTTCGGTAGGCATAGAATTTCAACGCAAACTGGGCACAGGACTTTTTGGTGGAGAAGGTTTTATTATGCAGAAACTGGAAGGTGATGGCTTAGCGTTTTGTCATGCGGGTGGATACGTGATGAAACGAACCTTGAACGCTGGAGAAACCTTACGCATTGATACCGGATGTATTGTGGCGTATACGCAAACTATTGATTATGACATTCAATTTATCGGGGGAATTAAAAATACCTTGTTTGGGGGAGAAGGGTTGTTTTTTGCAACACTCACCGGACCCGGTGAAGTGTGGTTGCAAAGCTTGCCGGTATCTCGACTTGCCTCGCGAATTCTAGCGTATGGAACCGGAACACGAAAAGAAGAAGGAACGGGTCTTCTTGGGGGCTTAGGAAACCTGCTCGACGGAGACGGAAGATAAATCAAGATTAGTATTAAAAGAAAAACGCCCCATGAGGGCGTTTTTTATTGCTGTAAAACCAAATACATTAAATCTTAATAATGCGTACCGTTTTAATTCCTTGTTCATCCTGAGCGTTTACAAAATAAATCCCTTGTGGAGCAGACAAGGCGGTAGAAACGGCTGTTTGGTTGAATAAATGCGTTTCATAAATAATCTTTCCACCCACATCGGTTATAGTAAGGTTTCCGGTAAATGCCTCAGCAAAGGTTATGCTTACTTCATTTACCACCGGATTTGGTGCCACACTAAATGGGGCAGATGAAAGGTCGGTTAACCCAATATAATTAATCGTAACACAGTTTGATGTATCAGAACAACCGCTCGCATTCGTGCTCACCACGGCGTACGTTCCGTTTTGGGTGATAAGTAATGAAGAGCCATTCGCACCAGGTAAACTTGCTCCCGTAGTACAATTAATCCATTGATAGGACAAGCCCGACGTATTAGCACAAAGCAATTCGGAACCATTACTTGGATTAATAGCAATCGTATTGATTATCTGATCTACAAACAAATGAAGGGTAACCACACTATCACATCCTTGTATTGTATTATAGGTTGCGGTATAATCTCCCGCTTGGGTGTAATATTGTCCGTTAAACAATACTTGTTCTCCTTGACAGATGGTTTGAGTTGATTCACTGGTTTGACTTGCGCAACCAATATAAATGAAATCGCGATAGCTTGTTGACGCCATGGCATCTACTTGGGCATTGAGTGTGGTGTATCCGGTTGAACCATTGGTAAACGTGGTTGGGTTTGTGTTGCTATTACTTACTGCCACAGGAGTTGAAATTCCCCAAAGTACCGTGCCTGCACCGATTGCCTCTGCGGTCATGGTAGCATTAGAACATAACACATAAGACACATGAATTACTGGTTGTCCCTGAAGATTAAAAGTGTCAAGTTGGTTTGTTAAGGTATCCCCCGAAACAAGGTATACGGCTTGACTTATTCCATTCGCTCCATCTCCACCTTTTCCTCCGGTTCCTCCAGCTCCACCAGCTCCACCAGCTCCACCATCACCAATTTCTGCTGTGCATGAAGCTTGGACACCACCTCCCAATCCGCCATTTCCACCAGTACCTCCGTTTGCACCCACACCTCCAGTACCCGCTGTACCCGCCTGAATATAACAATCTAGGATATTTCCGTTTGAGCCGTTAAAATTAATATAGATTCCAAAGGAACTTCCGGCGCCATAGCCGCCTTGACCGCCTTGGCCGCCTTGACCACCGCCACCGCCACCAGAACCGCCGTTACCAGGCCCATTATCGCACAATGCACACGTTTGACGGCCGCCGCCACCACCTGAACCACCACCCGATCCGCCACAACCATCAGCTCCGTTAGCCGCTTGTATGCCCGGTGTCCAAAATCCAGTTAGCGTTGTACCTTGCGCACCGTTCACACCCAGTGCACCGGCGGTACCGGCGATTCCGTTTCCTCCCGCCGTACCATTTCCTCCGGGGTCTCCGTCATTTCCTTTATTACCAGCAGCACCGCCATTTCCGCAAGCAGAAGCACCTCCTATAGCGCCTATTCCAGCATTATTAGAGGAACACTCATCGCCTCCAGCGCCTCCGCCAGCACCAGAGCCTCCATTTCTTCCTGTTCCTGCCAAGCCCACGGAACCAGGGTTAGAATTTCCTGTTTGTTGAGCTCCGCCCGCTCCTCCAGAAACTCCTCCGCCACCTTGACCGCCTAAACCGCCAGTACCACCTGCATTACCATTACTAAAGGTACACGATCCGCCATTGCAACTTCCAGGCCCCCCTAAGGCGCCATTGCCTCCGGGCACCCCATTAGCGCCTACTATTCCAGATAATCCAACCCCAGCGTTACCCGCCAATAATTGACAACGCACTAAATCGTAAGAAGAACAGCTATCCAGATAAATACCATACACGGAAACACCATACGGTAAGGCCTGTGTTGGAGCTGGAGCATTCGCGGTTTGAATCGTTAAATCTTGAAAACGAAAGCCGCTGTTATTAATTAATTCGATGGCAGAAATACGCGGTGCAGTGACTGGCCCAATGGGATTCAAGTCTGATCTGTAAATTGTTGTTGCACCCGCTAAGCTGGTTTTAGTCCAAGCCAGTGTGTCAATAAAGCCTCCTTCAATAACAACCTGTTGACCATTTAACGTTAATGCACTTTGTATGGTATAGGTCCCTTGTGCAACTCGGACATAACTTCCGTTTGGTGCCGTAGAAAAGGCTGTTGCCAAATCCATTGGGTCATTTATAGTACCCAATCCGGTAGGCAAACCAGCCGTGGTTACATAGATTACTTCACATTGTGAAAATGCTTTTATGGCAAAAAAACAAGCGAAAACAAGTAAGTATATTCTTTTGTTCATAGGTGTTAAATTTAAGCGAATGTACATTTTTAAGGGCGGATATCCTAGTGTTTTTTGTTTTCAACCTGTTCATTAAACCGCGTAATCACTTCTGTAACACTACGTTGATCCTACGTTTGTAACGCCTAAATACAAATTAACTTTTATTGACTTTTTCTTACTATTTAATTTTTTACCTTAGAACTAAGTCAAGAGACCAAAGTATTCACGTTTAAATCTTTATACTATGAAACGCATCTTAACGAAATGGGATAAACTCAAACTTGGCCGCCGCCTACATTACCTTCAAAAAAGATTACACCGCGCGGAGGAAAACGGATATCAAGATAAAATAGACCAGTATGCTCGCTATATTCGAGAGGTACGTGAACAATTAAAACATGTTAAAGAACCGATTCGGCGCTTGGGTTAATTTGTTGAATCCATTGATCAACTGATGATGCTTGGTCAATGGTAAATCGTCCGGACCTTGTTCTTCGTAAAGCAATCAATGTTGCGCCAGCATCTAAACGTTGGCCAAAGTCTTGGGCAATCGAACGAATATAGGTTCCTTTGGTACAGGCAATCTCAAAGTCTATTTCTGGAAAACGATCGGTGTTAACCGTAAATTTACTAATGGTGATTTGATGTGCTTTAATGGTAACTTCTTTTCCTGCTCTAGCAAATAAATACGCACGCTTGCCATCGATTTGTTTTGCCGAATATATCGGAGCCGTTTGTGTTTGTTCGCCCAAAAAACTAGCAGCAACGTGATTGATTAATTCCGGGGTAATATGATCGGTATCAAAGGTTTCATTGTACTCCGTTTCTAAATCGAATGAGGGGGTGGTCTTGCCTAGTAAAAACGTGCCGGTGTATGTTTTCTCATCCGCCATGTAGGTCTCTACGTTTTTTGTTTGTTTTCCCGTGCATATGATGAGTAATCCGGTTGCCAATGGGTCAAGGGTACCTGCATGACCTACTTTAATTTTTTTAACCTTAAGTGCTTGCTTTAGGTTCCAACGGATTTTATTTACCACATCAAAGGATGTCCACCCATGGGGTTTATCCACTAACAACACTTCTCCTTCTTGAAAATTCATCGCGTTGCGGTAGCCGGGGATTCACACTCCGTCTTTTCTTTTTGGTTATCCTTTCCTGAACCTTGATTGATAAACAAAGCAATTAAAATAACACCCACCAGAATGCGATAAATTCCCCAAACCTTAAATCCATACTTGTGTAAAAATGAAATAAAGCTTTTTATGGCAATAAAGGCCACAATAAATGAGGCTACATTGCCAATCAGAAACACCAAGGTGTTTTCCGTGGAGCTCAAAATCATTTCAAATCCTTTAATTTCTTGTCCGTTCACGCACCAGTCTTTTAGTAAAACAGAATATAGGGTAACTGCGGCCATGGTTGGCACAGCCAAAAAGAAGCTAAACTCTGCAGCCGATTTTCTATTTAACCCTTGTTGCATTCCTCCAATAATGGAGGCGGCAGAGCGGCTTACACCAGGCATCATCGCTAAACACTGCCAAAACCCGATAAACAAGCCCTTGCGGATGGAAACTTCTTGATCTTTTATTTGCGCCTGCTTAGCAAAGATTCGGTCTATAAAAAGTAATACCACACCACCTACTATAAGCACGATGGCAATGATTAATGGCTTTTCAAATACCGCTTCGATTGTATCATCAAAAAGTTTTCCTAATACTAATGCGGGAAGAACGGAGATGGCTAAAACGCGGTAAAAAGACCATTTAATATTTACAAAAAATCGCTTCCAATACGCCACCACAACAGCTAAAATAGCTCCAAACTGAATGGAAACTGTAAACATTTTCACATACTCGGTTTGTTGGATTCCAAGTAATTCTTCAGTAAACAATAAATGTGCGGTACTCGAAACGGGTAAAAACTCGGTTAAACCCTCAACGAGTGCAAGAATTAAGGCATGAAGAATTGACATGAACTAGTTTAAATTTGGGGTGTCTCCTTGGTTACTATCGTCTGAAGGATTTTTTTTCATGATAGCATAAAAAATTACCACATACCCTAAAACAATGAGAAATGGCGCTAGAGTAATTCGAATTGGACTGAAAAGCTCGTCTGCATTAAAGCTATTCGGGTCTTCAGAACCACCACCAATCATTAACACAAATCCAAGGACATTAATGATTAGACCAATAATCAAAAACTTGTAATTTTTTGGATTAAAACCAAAATGTTCAATCTTGCGCATACTAATATAATTTGTCTAATTTCATTCGCAAATACTTATTCAATGCGAACCAAGTGGACACGAAAGTAATAAAAACACCCGTGGCAATCAATCCTATAATTAAGATTAATAAATTAATTAGTGAAAAAGTTAATTCAATGGTTTCAAGTGTATTATTCAATGCATAAAACACAGAAATTAATAATGTGAGCGAAATCATAGCAGAAATCAATCCGTTTCGAATCGCTTGAAGCAAGAATGGTTTTCGAACAAAGGACGGTGTTGCGCCCACCAACTGCATGGTTTTGATTGTAAATCGGCGAGCATACAGTGCCATTCGAATGGTGTTGTTAATCATCGCAACGGCGATAATAATAAGCAACAAGGCGATAGAAATGAAGAGTATAACAAACTGCTTAAACCCTAGATTAACCCGCTCCACAGATGAAGCGTCATAGCTCACTTCATCAATTACTTCTTTATAGGATTGCGTAAGCTTTTGCTTGATTTTCTTAAGGCCACTTTTCGTAGCATGTGCCTCATTCGGAGAAAAACACAAAGAAGGGGGGAGCGGATTTTCTTCTTCGAACAAGCGCTTAATGTCTTCAGAACCCTCACCTGTAAATTCTTCCACCGCCCGTTCTGCAGAAACAAACCAAACACGCTTCAATTCTGGCCAAGATTTAAGTTCGGATTCAATCTGTTTTATGTCTGCATCTTGTACGTCTGCATTAAAAAAGACATCGCATTGAATGCTCTCTTTGGCTTGTTTTTGTATGGATTGGAGGGCCATTGAACCACTCAACACGACTCCCGTTAAGAAAAGAACCAATGAAATCCCAATGATGGTTGAAAGGTAACTGCTACGTATACCTCGTTTTGTGTATTTTTCGATAGAATCCGCCATAGTGCGAAATTACTCGCTACATCTGATGAAAAATCACCTAATCGAAGGAATATTCAACGAAAGAATGTTTATAGCGATTCAATAATAGGTTCTATCCAATCGCCGTGTTCTTTGATTAAATCAATTAACGCGTCAACCGCTTCAGCGGTGTTCACATTTTTACGAACCACTTCTTTTTCTTTGTAGAGGGTTATTTTTCCCGGACCAGACCCCACATATCCGTAATCCGCATCCGCCATTTCTCCCGGACCATTAACAATGCATCCCATAATTCCTATTTTCAATCCTTTTAAATGACTGGTTCTTTTTCTAATGTTGGCCGTGGTTTCTTGCAAATCGAACAAGGTCCTTCCACAGCTTGGGCAAGAAATATATTCTGTTTTTGACGTGCGGAGTCGCGTAGCCTGTAATACACCAAACGCTGTAGAATTAACGGTTGTTTTAGGTTGATTTGGTGCGCTTAACCATATTCCATCGCCAAGACCATCCACAAATAAAGACCCCGCTTTTACCCCGGCTTCCAGCTGGAAAGTTTCTTCATTATCTGTTTCAATGCTTAATTTAAAAATAACAGGATTGGATTTATCCGCATGTTTCAATTGCATAAATGCCCATCGCATCCATTGCACGCTGTTGTCATAGGTAGAGGTTAACACCAAAACATCCTGAGGAGTTAACTTTTCTAAATGTTCGGATAATTCTTCCGGACGCGAAACGCAAAAACACCCTTGTTGTGAAGAAATTTCATCGCGATCAGCGATTGATATCACTGGAAAAGACCCTGGGATTGGGGGTGTTTGAGAAGACCACGTTTTTCCATCAACCAAAACCCTTAGGGTGCCTGGGAGCTCAAAATCGATGGATTGTTTGCCCACATATATAAAATCAGCCGCAGCATCTTGAATGTTCCATTTATCCAGGGCAGGAGCATAAACATATCCTGCAGCATAAAGATTAGCCGGTGTAATTGCGGCATTCGTTGAAAAATCCGCAATCACTACAGGCACTTGCCCTCCGCCAATGGTTGCACAAGCATGTGAAGCCCTTCGTTGAAAAGAAATCGGATTGAAAGGTAGTGCTTCTGGAACCGAAGGAAGGGGTAAAATCGATTCCTGGCGTGTAAGCTTGATTAATTTTCTTGCCACGGGAATTTCAAATTCAGGGGCTTCGGTTAACGAAACGCGAATCGTATCGCCTAATCCATCTATTAATAAGGCCCCTATTCCAACCGCCGATTTAATTCTTCCATCCTCGCCGTCGCCCGCTTCCGTAACGCCCAAATGTAAAGGATACACGTGCTTGCGTTTAATCATTTCACTCGCTAGCAAGCGATAAGCTTGAACCATAACCAGGGTATTACTCGCCTTCATGGAAATGACCAAATTAACGTATCCGTTTTTCTCACATACATCAATAAACTCATATGCAGAAGCCACCATGCCTTCGGGAGTGTCGCCATATCTGCTTAAAATACGATCCGACAAGGAGCCGTGGTTCGTGCCAATGCGCATCGCGCGATTTAAGGATTTACATAGAATCACTAAGGGCGTAAACTTTTCTTCAATTCGAACTAACTCCGTCTGATACGTTTCATCCGTATACTCCAGTGTTTCAAACTTCTTTTTGTCCGCGTAATTACCAGGGTTTACCCGTACTTTTTCTACGTATTTAGCTGCTATTTCTGCGGCGTTTGGCGTAAAATGAATATCAGCAACCAGGGGTTGATTGAATCCGCGTTCCACTAAGGAGCGCTTAATGGTCTTGAGATTTTCTGCTTCCGATTTACTCGGCGCAGTTAAACGTACCAATTCACAGCCGGCCTCCAACATTCGCACAGATTCTTCCACCGAGGCTTCCGTATCCATCGTATCAGCAGTAGTCATGGATTGAACGCGAATCGGATGGTCACCGCCTATATGCAAGTCACCAATCTGCACTTCAGAAGCGCGTAATCGAATTTGCTGATATGGATTATTGCAATATTTCATAGGTGCATAACAACAAGTGGTTTAGGATTGTTTCGAGCGCAATACGTTGTGAAGTGAATTCATTAGGTCATTAAAATCCGCTTCAGCACGTTGATCATTTCGAAAATGAAAGTCCGCCTTCGAAACATGAGGCGCAATGTAGGCCTCATAACATGGCATCACGTGGTTGTCCCATTGATAAATGATATCACTTCGTTTATATCCCCGATTGTCTTGATCCCTGTAAATCCTTCGATCCAACTGAATGCTGTGATCCACGTCCACAAATACAGAAAAAGTTAACAGCTTGTGTACTTCTTGATAATGATATAAAAATAACCCCTCCACTAAAATAATTTCACTGGGTTGAATGGTCAGTAACACATTTTTCGCAGGGGTGGTGTTAAAAAAATATTCCTTAACTTCTATTGGTCTACCCGCAACTAAGGTGCGTAAATCCCTCGTTAATAGCTCTTCATTTAAGGCGGTTGGTAAATCAAAATTAACGATGCCATTATCATCCAATTGTTGCTCACCAATGGGGTGATAATAATTATCCATCGTAAACAAGGCGGGATTCAAGGATGAAAACTCTTCCGCAACACGGCGTAACAAGGTGGTTTTACCTGAGCCGCTTCCCCCACAAATCCCAATAACCACAGGTTGTTTCTTCTTGTTCATCAAACAAAGATAGCCATTCAATTATTCTCATTTTAATTGCTTTGCCATTAATTTTTAACTAATCTTGCATTATATTAACATTCGCATGAAAACACTTTTCTCCATAGGTATTATCCTGCTAACCCTCAACACTTGGGCTCAACTACGAATCAACGATAAAGCACCCATGCAAAACGTTGAAATGAAATCAGTAAATGGAACCTTATACAGTTTAAGCAGCCTCAAAAAAGATAACGGACTTATTGTTATTTTTTCTTGCAATTCGTGTCCTTTTGTGGTGGGTTCCGATGATTTTCCCGGTTGGGAAAGGCAATATGATTCTTTGAATAATGAAGCTTTAGCGAATAACATTGGTTTCGTATTGGTTAACTCAAACGAAGGAAAACGTGCTCAAGCGGATTCGTATGAAGAAATGATTAAACACGCGAAAGAGGAAAACTATACCATGCCGTATGTGGTGGATGAAAAAGCCGCATTGGCAGATGCTTTTGG
>CANHHA010000024.1 GCA_947460825.1 Flavobacteriales bacterium | reverse complement strand
GCAACCTTGCCAAGGTTGAAGTCGCGGGTTCGAATCCCGTTTCTCGCTCAGGATTGCTCGAGTGGTGGAATGGTAGACACGCCGGACTTAAAATCCTGTGGGCATTAGCCCGTGCGGGTTCAAGTCCCGCCTCGAGTACAAAACCCTGACGTTGAAGTTAGGGTTTTTTGTTTTTGGAAAACCTTGTGAATTGGCTTCCACCTTTCACGAGAACGTTAAGCCCCAGGGATTTATTCTTTTGGGGTTTTTCATTTGGAATAATCTAGGGTGTTTTCAACTGATTATCAAACAAAAACTGCGAGGGTTCAGCCCCGAAGTTTCGGGGTCGCCTCGAGTACAAAGCCCTAACTTCAAGGTTAGGGTTTTCTATTTATTCCAATTAAATAACCCCCGTTTTTACCGCGGTTTTCACAATCTAACTTAACGAACCCGTTGAAATTTGTAACTTTGTTTGTTTTTTAAGGTAAACAAAACATATGTGGAGTAGAATAGCAAGTATCATTTTAAGAAATCGGTTATATATCCTAACCATCATCTTTCTATTGACCTTGTTTTTTGGATATTTTGTAGTAACTGATTTGCGTGTAGATAATCGTTACGGGATTCTCCTGCCAAAAGACCACCCCACACAAAGGAACTATGTTAAGTTCAAGGAACAATTTGGGGAAGATGGGGCGACGCTAGTAATGGCCATTTCCTCCAAAGACCTTTATTCAGAAAAGAAATTCAAAGCATGGAAGGAACTCGGAGATAAAATTCTCGCACAGCCCGGTGTGGAGACCGTTATTTCAGAGGCCACCTTGTTTAATATCGTAAATGACACGGCGGAACAAAAATTTGTAATACATCGGATTTTCTATGATACCACATTCAAAGAAAAATCCATTGATTCTATACGCACCATAATAAAGAGAAATCCGGCGTATAAAAATGTTTTGTATAATGATTCGAGTGGGGTTTCTTTAATGCTAATCGGGTTAAACGAGAAAGTACTAGAGGATAAAGTTAAATCAAAGGTGGTTTTTCACATTGAAGAGCTCACTAAACAATACGAACCCTCCCTCGGAAAATTTCACTTTTCAGGATTGCCTCACATCCGAGTTACCGTAGCAAAACGAATTCTAAATGAAATGTTCCTGTTCCTTGGGCTTTCCGTTTTGGCTTCATCCCTACTATTATATATGTTTTTCAGGTCGTTTCGAATTGTTATACAATGCAACCTGGTGGTTTTTGTATCGGTGGTTTGGGCCTTAGGAACCATTGCATTATTTAACTATTCACTAACGATAATGATGGCGTTGATTCCGCCATTGTTAATTGTAATTGGCGTACCAAATTGTGTGTTTATTGTCACCAGATACCATCAGGAATTCAAACGGATGGGCAACAAGACCAAAGCCTTGTTTATTATGATTCGGCGCATTGGTCCAGTAACCTTTTTAACCAATTTAACTACTGCTGTAGGATTTGTAACGTTTACCAGCAGTGATCGTCTGGCTGAATTTGGTGTGATTTCCAGTTTAAACATTATGGTGGTGTTCTTTCTTTCTTTGTGCATAGTTCCAATTCTTGCTAGTTATAGTGCGCCGCCAAAGGAACGCCATTTAAGGCACTTGTCTCGGGTTTATTCTCAAGGATTTATTGAATATATTATTCTTATTATTACCCGATATAGACCCGTTGTTTATGTGTTATCCATAGTGATATTGTTTGTAGGAATCTATGGCATGACTAAAATTACGGCCACGGGAAATGTTACGGGAGACATTCCAGAGAATGATCAAATTTCGCGCGATTTAAAATTTATCGAACGAAACTTTGGGGGATCTATTCCATTTGAAATCACAGTAAACTACAAAGAACCGGGGAAGCTTTTTAATGAAACGACCATGACACGCGTTGAAGAAGTTCAGCAATTGTTTGAGAAAGACACCTTGTTTTCTAAAAGCCTTACCTACCTCGACTTTCTAAAAGTCATTAATATGTCGTATCATCAGGGTAACCCAGCATATTATAAGATAATCAAGACACGAGATATGTTAAAACTGAAAACATATTTCGAGAAATTTGACTTCAATAATGTAAACAATGGGAATCTTTCGTTGAAAGATTTGGTAGACACGGCAAATACTACCTTGCGCATACGTACCCAAATGAAAGACCTTGGGTCATATCGTGTCGCGCAAAAGGTTGACACATTGAAACTTGAGGTGGATGCCTTGATGAATCCAGAACGAAAAGAATGGGAACGGCTTTTCAAAAAATATGAAAGAGGCGAGCACACCTGTTTTGATTCACTGGTTGCCTACCCTGCGATTGCTAATGATGTGATACGTTCGGTCGCCGATGGAGACGAAGCCCTACAATATGCGTTTGATGTTGACCCTGATAAACTTTATAAGTACAGAACAAAAAAGTCCTCCATTAAAAGACTCAGAAAAGCCATTGACAATCAGTATTACGACGTTACTTTCACTGGGATTTCGGTTGTGGTTTCAGAGGGGACAAAGTACCTTTTTATTAATCTTTTGCAAAGCTTATTGTTCGCTGTGCTTTCCATAGCATTGCTCATGGCATTGCTGTTTCGTTCTTTTAAAATCATTGTCGTTTCTATGATTCCAAACATTATTCCTTTGTTGCTAACAGCCGGGTTAATGGGGTATTTTAACATCCCATTAAAACCATCCACCTTATTGGTTTTTGGAATTGCACTCGGTATTACGGTGGATAACGCAATCCTCTTTTTAGCAAAATACCGACAGGAATTAAAGGCCAATGCCCATGACATGAATTATGCCATATTAACTTCATTAAGAGAAACAGGTCTTGGGATTTTCTATACTTCGGTAATTTTATTCTTTGGATTTATAATGTTTGTTTTTTCTCAATTTGGTGGAACTAAAGCGCTTGGATTATTAGTGTCTATAACGATTTTGGTTGGTATGGTGACCAACTTAATCATCCTTCCATCGCTTTTGCTTTCGCTACAAAAACGGATTATGTCCAAGTCATTCGAAGAACCTTATTTCGAAATATTTAACGAAGAAGAAGACTACGACACAGAGAAAATCCAAATCGAATAAGCCCTCTGATTAATTCAATTTACGCAAGGCGAGCTGTAGTTCTTTATCTTCTAGTACATTCACTTGATATACCCCCGTTTCATCCCATAATTGTCTCGCAAACTCTACTTTCAACTGCTGGGTTGTGCGTGCGCGTGCAGGTTTAGAAAGCAACTCATACCCACTAATCTTGTAAGTTTTATAAGCGAAACCAGTAAATGCTTCAAGGTCGGCAGAAGTAAAGACATAGGCGCCCAAACTACAAGCGGTTTTCCATTTACCTCGATTAAATTGGAGTGACTTAAACACATACGCGCTAAACACTTGATTTACATTAAGTGCGGTTAAATAAAAGGAAGATCCCGCAGTATCTAAGGGAACGAATTCATCGGGAATAACCCCTCCTCCCCCAAAAACCTTGCGGCCATTTTTTGTTTTATACGCCTTCGATTTATCCAAATACATTGAATCCTTGCTGAATAACTCCCCTTTAAGATAACGTGCCTCATCACGCATGTAGGCATCATAATCTCCGGAGTAAGACCGTTGTATAGACCTACCTGAAGGCATGTAGTATCTTGAAACCGTCATTCGAACACTGCTTCCATCTCTTAATATTTGATCTTGTTGAACCAATCCTTTACCATAGGTTCTACGGCCAATTAACACCCCACGATCATTGTCTTGTAAAGCGCCTGCTAAAATCTCTGCAGCTGAAGCAGAATTTTCATCAATTAATACTACTAAACGAACGTTTTCTAACCTTCCTCCAGACTCGGCTCTTGCAACCTCAGCGGATTGGTTTTTACTCTTCGTTGATAAAATAACGTCGCCTTTGGGTAAAAACTCATCAGCAATCCGAATCGCTGATTCCATTACACCACCTGGATTTCCTCGCAAATCAAGCACTAATTTTTTCATTCCTTGGCTTAACAAGGTTTCGGCGGCTACCATAAATTCGTCATAGGTAGGGACAGAAAACTGATCAATGCGTAAAAACCCTGTGTTTTGGTTTAGCATGAAGGATGTCGACACTGTTTCTAAAGGGATTTCTCCCCGATTAATGCTGATGTGTTTTTTTATTCGATTTCTAAGTACGGTTACTTCCACATCCGTACCGACATCGCCCCGCAGTGCTAACATTACCTTGTCGGTGTTTATTTTTTTACCAGTAAAGGGCTTGCCGTTAATGGCAATAATCTGATCTCCACTTCTCATCCCCGAAAAAAAAGCAGGAGCATTGGGTATGGCTTTGATTACACAGATGGTGTCTTTAATCAGTTGAAATCGCACCCCTATTCCGCCAAAACTCCCTTCCATCGATTCTTGCTCCTCTTTTAAATCCCTAGCCGAAATATATCGAGAATGCGGGTCAAGTTTGTGCAACATATCATTTATTGCGTTGTCAAAAATCTTGTTTTTATCAATGGAATCAACATATTTATCATCCAGTGCTTCTAGTACCTCCTCGAATTTGGATGCGCGTTTTGAATCCACCTTTGGATGTAAGATATACCCCAAGCTGAAACCAACAACCACTAAAACAGAAGCAATTATTGGATATAAAAATCGGTTGTTATCAGACATGTTCGATGGTTTTAATTTGAATAATTTGTACGCCGGCACTTTGTAAAAAAGTTAATCCACTGGTGTCTTTATAGGCCTCCATATATACTAAACGCTTGATGCCAGACTGAAGAATTAACTTACTGCAATCCTTGCACGGAGAATGCGTTAAATACAGGGTTGATCCCTCTGTATTGTTAGTTGATTTAGCGACTTTAAGGATTGCATTGGCCTCTGCGTGTAATACATACCACTGAGTTTCGCCGAGTTCGTTTTCGCAAGAATTAGGAAATCCTGAAGGCGTACCATTATACCCGTCTGAAATAATCATTCGGTCTTTTACTATAATTGCCCCAACCTTTTTACGAGTACAATGAGACAACATCGCCCAGGTTTGCGCAAGGCGCAAATAGGCTCGGTCATACCTTGCTTGCTTATCTTGGTTCTCCGTCATAATTACAAAGGTATTTAAAGTTGCTTAGGAATTAAACCTGCTTGGATTTAGTTCTTCAGCTAAGGGTTTATTATCTATAATTGCCTCGCTTAGCTGTTTCGCTAACGAGGGAGCGAGCATATACCCTTTTGAACCCAGGCCATTAAAAATAAACAGTTGCTTATACGTTTGGTGTCTCGCCAGAACGGGTCTGCGATCGGGGGTCGTTGGGCGTATACCTGCCGTCTGGTCAATAACCTCGAGGGGATCCTTGGTAATGGATGTTGCGTTATTCAATATACGCTCCTTCCCTTCTTCCGTGGGTTCCGGGGAGATATCATTCCATTCATAGGTTGACCCTATTTTAAACGCATTACCTCCGATGGGCAAGGCAAAGGCCTTACGGTGTAAGGATGTGTTTTGTATGGGGTTATCCCATTTTACCGTTAACAGTTGCCCTTTGGTTGGATTCACGGGAACGCTTAAAAACCAGGGGGTTTCTTTACTTTTATACCCCAGCGCTAAGACCACCGCATCATATTGTATTCCCTTATATTCCAACGTGTTTGGATTAAAATTATCCACTGTTACGGTATCTGTCAAAAGTAACTTTCGCGCCGATAAATCGTGTAAGCTTTTTGAAATAAACACCTTTGAATCGATCCAAAACCCATCAACACAACCAGACCCGTAGGGGCCAAAGCGATCGTCTTCCTGTGAATATTCCCGTAAAAAAGGTTGAAACGCGCTGTCAGTCATGCGTTGTTTCCAAATTAAGGGTTCTTCGGGGGAAGAAAAAAGTCTGCGGACGATTAATGGGTGAAAAAACTTTGTGTTTAAGGTGTTTTCAACCGCTTGATAAAAGGCCTCTGACTCTTTATAAAAAGGCATCGCATTCCAAGAAAGCAAGGTTCGTCTGAACGACATGGCATGAACAATGCCCGCTGCTACAACGGAGGACACATTCTTTCCATCATCTACTAAATTGAATGCTTCATTCCGTTGTGTTAACTGATGGGCAAGGCATATGCCCGCTACACCACCGCCAATAATGAGTGTTCTTTTTTGCATGTCATTTTGTTACTGCCAGTACAAAGATAGTGATTCGGATATGAGGCAGTCTAGTTCGGAGTAGGTTGATTATCCCCATTAGCGTGGCCCCTGTAGTCACTACATCATCAACGAGGCCAACGTTTTGATAGGCGCTTAAATGTTCCGGTATCAATTCAAAGGTGCTTGAAGCATCGAATAGGCGGGCATTTCGGTTTTTCCTGGTTTGACTTTTAGTATGGTTAATTCTTCGGATGCACCGCGTGTTTAAATGCAATTGAGGGAATTCGGCAAGGATACCTTTCGCAATCAATTCACTTTGATTGTATCCCCGTAAAAACTTTTTCTTGGGATGCAGGGGAACAGGAATTAAG
This sequence comes from Flavobacteriales bacterium, assembly GCA_947460825.1. Taxonomy (GTDB): domain Bacteria; phylum Bacteroidota; class Bacteroidia; order Flavobacteriales_D; family Crocinitomicaceae; genus UBA952. The sequence continues at coordinate 35,014 of CANHHA010000024.1, read as the reverse complement.
CACTCTAAGGATTCGACTGAATGACGGCTAAGTTGTTGGGCGAAGGCTCTTCCCCAAACCACACATAATGACCGCCCTTGACTATATTTTATGGCATGAAGTAAGGATTGAGAAACCCCTTGTTTTTTGTAATAGAAAAGCGCATAAATTTCCACTGAATCCATCGTTAAGTGTGGCGGCCGCTCAACGGGTAACGTAATTGCTTCTAGGCCGGCTTGACAAAACACGCAGACCCCGCGCTCATCGGGCAATAACTCTATCTTGCAATCCAAGCAACGTGAGGGAAAAATGAGGTGTAAAAAAGAAATATAAAGTGGCATTCCTTTGCTGTCATTGAGGCCCTTAGAATTGAACATCATCGTGTTGAAAATGAATTAAAAAAATCCTTCAGCTCAGGTGTAAAAGCAGTACGTTTACGCATTGACTTTGAGCGGTTGAATCCGGTGTATGTTTAATGAGAATTTTTGCGGAGTCTCCGTATTAATAACTTTTAAAAGTTGTTGATAAATCATACGACAAAGCACTACTAAGGGATAGCGGTTAAATAGGGGTGGGCAAAACGCAGAACGGATAAAAATCGCATTGTGAGGAACGTTTTTTTTGACAAAATTTGTAAGCCTTTTTAACAACTATAAAACAGCAAGATTATTGCTCCCGTAACTAAAAAGGAAACATTGTTTTTGTTAGCAAATACGGAATCGGAGTCCTTCGGTTGTAGTAGAAGCTATCACTTAAAAAATTGAAAATAAAATAAACCATGAGCCACGAACCAATTTTAGCAGAAAACAAGAACCGATTTGTGCTTTTCCCCATTGAGCACAGTGACATTTGGAGCTTTTACAAAAAAGCGGAGGCAAGTTTTTGGACTGCTGAAGAAATCGATTTATCACAGGACTTGGTAGATTGGGAGCGCTTAACCAACGACGAACGTCATTTTGTTAAGCATGTTCTTGCCTTTTTTGCTGCCTCTGACGGCATTGTAAATGAAAACTTAGCGGAACATTTTTTATCGGAAGTACAATACACCGAAGCAAAATTTTTCTACGGATTTCAGGTAGCTGCCGAAAACATTCATTCAGAAACCTACTCCTTACTCATCGACACCTACATTAAAGATTCCGCAGAAAAAGCAGGTCTTTTTAATGCCATTGATACCTTAGACTGTGTTCGAAGAAAGGCAGATTGGGCGCTTCGGTGGATTGATAAGGGTTCATTTGCAGAGCGTTTGGTGGCATTCGCCGCAGTAGAAGGGATATTCTTCTCCGGGTCTTTCTGTTCCATTTTCTGGCTTAAGAAACGTGGACTCATGCCGGGCTTGTCCTTCTCAAATGAATTAATTTCAAGAGACGAAGGCCTTCATTGTGATTTTGCATGCTTACTCTATACTCGACACTTAGTGAACAAGCTCTCTAAGGACCAAGTGCGTGAAATTATTATGGATGCTGTTGAGATTGAAAAAGAATTCGTTACCGATGCCCTTCCTGTCAAACTCATCGGTATGAACAGTGACTTAATGAACCAATATATAGAATTTGTTGCAGATCGCTTGTTGGTAGAACTTGGGAATGAACGTGTATACAACACCATCAATCCATTTGATTTTATGGAAATGATCTCGATTCAAGGGAAAACTAATTTCTTTGAGAAACGCGTTGGAGAATACCAAAAGGCAAGCGTCATGTCCGATAAAGAAACCCAACGATTTACGTTGGACGAAGAATTTTAATTTAAGAAAGAAAAGAAATGTACGTAGTTAAAAGAGACGGAAGAAAAGAGGCCGTAAAATTCGACAAGATCACTGCCCGTGTGATCAAGATGTGTTATGGATTAGACCCTATGGTTTCTCCAGAAGCAGTAGCAATGAAGGTTATTGAAGGGCTTTACGATGGTGTTTCAACCACTGATCTTGATAATTTAGCCGCGGAGGTGGCTGCTGCAAAAACAACAGAGCATCCAGATTATGCGCTTTTAGCGTCAAGAATTGCCGTATCTAATCTTCACAGAGAAACCAAGAAGACCTTTTCTGATGTGATGACAGACCTTTACGAATACCTGGACCCGAAAACCGGACAGAATGCGGCGTTATTGTCTGAAGAAGTTTATAAAATTGTGGTTAATAACCGGGAAGTCTTGGATTCAAGCATCATCTATGATCGGGATTTTAGATATGACTACTTCGGGTTTAAAACGCTTACCCGTTCATATCTCATGAAACTTGAAGGGGAAATCGCCGAGCGACCTCAGCACATGCTAATGCGCGTATCCTTAGGAATCCACAAGAACGACATCAAGTCGGCAATTGCCACGTACAACTTAATGTCTGAAGGGTGGTTTACGCATGCAACCCCAACGCTTTTCAATTCCGGCACACCCAAACCTCAAATGTCTTCATGCTTTCTATTAACCATGAAAGAAGACAGCATTCCTGGAATTTATGACACCTTAAAGTCTTGTGCGCAAATATCACAATCCGCGGGAGGAATTGGACTTTCTATTCACAATGTTCGCGCTACGGGTACGTATATCAAAGGAACCAACGGTACCTCCAATGGAATCGTTCCTATGCTGCGCGTATTCAATGATACCGCGCGCTATGTAGACCAAGGAGGCGGTAAACGCAAAGGATCTTTCGCTATTTATCTAGAACCATGGCATGCAGATGTATTTGACTTCTTAGACCTTAGGAAAAACCACGGGAAAGAGGAACAGCGAGCACGAGATCTATTCTTTGCACTTTGGATTCCAGACTTATTCATGAAGCGGGTTAAAAACAATGAAAAGTGGACGTTAATGTGCCCGCACGAATGCCCTGGATTAGCGGACACGCACAGCGAAGCGTTTGAAGCCCTTTACACGAAGTATGAGTCGGAAGGAAAAGGAAGGAAAACCATAAACGCTCAAGACTTATGGTTTAAAATCCTAGAGTCACAAATTGAAACAGGCACGCCATATATGTTGTATAAAGATGCCGCAAACGCCAAATCTAATCAACAAAACCTTGGGGTAATTAAATCCTCAAACCTGTGTACAGAAATTATCGAATATACTGCACCAGATGAAGTAGCGGTGTGTAACTTAGCCTCCTTGGCTTTGCCAAAATACGTTAGTGAACAGGGTACGTTCGATCACGATAAATTATTTGAAGTAACGTATCAAGCAACGTTGAATTTAAATAAAATCATTGATGAGAATTATTATCCAGTGGAAGAGGCGAAAAATTCAAACCTACGCCACAGACCGATTGGATTAGGTGTTCAAGGGTTGGCAGATGCCTATATTTTATTGGGGCTTCCATTCGAATCAGAAGAAGCGCGCACCTTAAATAGAGAGGTTTTTGAAACCATTTATTTTGCTTCAATGACCGCATCTAAAGACCTTGCTATCAAAGAAGGCCCGTATTCTACCTTTGAAGGCTCACCCGTATCTAAAGGGGTGTTTCAATTCGATATGTGGGGTGTTACCCCGAGTGCGCGCTGGGAATGGGATCTTTTAAAAGAAGAAGTTAAACAGCACGGCGTTAGAAATTCATTGTTGTTGGCTCCAATGCCAACCGCATCCACTGCACAAATCCTAGGTAACAACGAATGCTTTGAGCCTTATACCTCCAATATTTACACAAGAAGGGTGTTGTCTGGAGAATTTATCATTGTCAATAAACATTTATTAAAAGACTTGGTAAAAGAAGGGTTGTGGAACATGGATATGCGTCAGAAAATTATGGCGGCAAACGGCTCCGTTCAACACATTCCTGAAATACCTAGTCGAATCAAAGAACTCTATAAAACGGCATGGGAAATTTCGCAAAAAGCAATTATTGATCAGGCCGCGGACCGCGGAGCGTTTATTTGTCAAAGTCAATCGCTTAATATTTTTATGGAACAAGCAAATTTTGGGAAATTAACCTCCATGCATTTCTATGGTTGGGAGAAAGGCTTGAAAACAGGAATGTATTACTTGCGTACCAAAGCGGCCACAGATGCTATTAAGTTCACTATCGACAAAAGCGTTGTTGAAGAGCCTAGCGTGAGCTCTTTAGAAGAGCAACAAGCCGCGATTGCTTGTTCTTTAGAGAACCCTGATAATTGTGAAATGTGTTCCGGATAGCATGCCTTCTTAATTATTGATTAAAAACATGTATAATTCATAAAGGCGTTCTTTGAGCGCCTTTTTTGTTTTACAGCCTTTTACTTAATTATCTTAACCCTACCTTATGCTGCCCATGAAATCAGTGAACGGTTGTGTTTTGTTCATATCATTTTAATTCGAAACGGGCGATAATCTGTACCTTTGTACCTTCATTCAATTTTCATACGCTATGAGCGGCTACAAACCGATCCAATCAGCTCTTATTTCAGTCTATAACAAAGATGGCTTAGATCATCTGGTAACAGCACTCCACGCACTAAAAGTAACTATTTACTCCACGGGAGGAACCTTGGCTCACATAGAGCGCTCGGGCGTACCCGTAATCCCGGTGGATTCATTAACAAATTTCCCGGAGATTTTAGGCGGGCGGGTTAAAACGTTACACCCAGGAGTTTTTGGTGGAATTTTATATCAGCGGGGATTGGAACGTGATGAAAATTCTATTCAAACACACGGACTCAAGGCCATAGATTTAGTTGTTGTTGATTTATATCCGTTCGAGGAAACCCTCAGAAACACGACAGATCATCACGAAATCATAGAAAAAATCGATATTGGTGGCGTTTCACTGCTTCGTGCTGCTGCAAAAAATTATGAAGACGTCGTAGTGCTGTCTACCAAAGCACAGTATGATTCCTTTGCGCACTTACTTGCGGCTCAAGAAGGGAACACCACACGAGATCAACGACAACGATTTGCTCAAGACGCCTTCCTTATAACTGCCAATTACGATACAAACATCGCCTCATATCTCAAAAAAACCAATGGTTGCATACATGAAACAGCACTAAGATATGGTGAAAACCCACATCAATCGGCAACTTTTCAGGGTGATCTATCTGAAGTATTCGATAAGCTAGCGGGAAAGGACTTGTCATATAATAACTTACTCGATGTAGACGCTGCCGTTCGGCTCATTCAAGACTTTGATCCAAACACACCCATGTTTGCAATAATTAAACACAATAACGCATGCGGGATTGCAGCCGGCACTTCGGTCCTTGATGCTTATGAAAAGGCCCTTGCCGCAGATCCAGTTAGCGCTTTCGGAGGGGTTCTGATTACTAACCATCCGTTGGATGATGAAACCGCCACGCAAATCAATGAATTGTTTTTTGAAATCTTAATTGCCCCCGAATTTTCTCCAGAAGCGAATCACCTGCTTACACAAAAGAAAAATAGAATTCTTCTACAACAAAAACCGTTCACTTCCCCCATAAAAAGCACAAGAAGCGTGTTAAACGGGGCCCTAGTTCAGGATTTTGATTTGAAAACAGTACAAAAAGATGCGTTAATTGTTAAAACACAACAAGCTCCTAACGACCAAGAACTCTTAGACCTACTCTTTGCTAACGTGGTTGTGAAACACACCAAATCCAATGCTATATCCCTTGTAAAAAACCAGCAACTCCTTGCGAGTGGAACCGGGCAAACCTCTCGTGTTGATGCGTTAAATCAGGCCATATTAAAGGCGAAAACCTTTGGGTTTGATTTACACGGAGCGGTTATGGCTAGTGATGCATTTTTTCCCTTTCCAGATTGTGTGGAAATTGCTCATTCGGCGGGAATAAAGGCAGTAATTCAACCCGGCGGCTCACTAAAGGATCAATTGTCCATTGATTCCTGTAATTTGAACCAATTATCCATGGTTTTCACTGGGCTTAGACATTTTAAACATTAATTTTTCTTTTGGAAGTTTTTACCTACCTTCGAAATAATAATAATACGAATACAAACACATGGGATTATTTAGCTTTTTAACGCAAGAAATTGCCATAGATTTAGGAACAGCTAATACGCTTATCATATGGAATGATAAGGTGGTGGTAGACGAGCCTTCTATTGTTGCGAAAGACATTCAAACCGGACAGATTGTGGCTATCGGAAGAAAAGCACAACAAATGCACGGAAAAACACACCGCCTCATTGAAACTGTTCGGCCATTAAAAGATGGGGTAATTGCGGACTTTCAAAGTGCAGAACAAATGATTCGAGGGATGATAAAAATGATCAACCCAGGAAGAACCCTGTTTAGACCCACCTTGCGCATGGTTATTTGTATTCCTTCTGGGATTACAGAAGTAGAAAAACGAGCCGTTCGTGACTCTGCTGAACATGCTGGTGCCAAAGAGGTGTATCTGATTCACGAGCCCATGGCAGCCGCAATAGGCATCGGAATTGATGTGGAAGAGCCAATGGGTAATATGATTATTGATATTGGCGGTGGAACTTCCGAAATTGCCGTGATTGCCTTGGGGGGTATTGTTGCTGACAAATCTATCCGAATTGCCGGGGATGATTTCACCCAAGAAATAGAAGAATACATGCGCCGACAACACAATATTTTGGTTGGAGAGCGCACCGCGGAACAAATTAAAATCGAGGTGGGTGCTGCAATCATAGACCTAGATGATCCACCACCACCCTATGCGGTAAGAGGCCGAGACTTAATGTCGGGTATACCGAGAGAAATTATGATTACACACGATGAGGTTGCGTCGGCCTTGGATAAAACCATTGCTAAAATCGAAGAAGCAATACTCAGTGCGCTAGCGGCAACGCCACCAGAACTAAGTGCTGATATCTATAAAACAGGTATCTATCTTGCGGGCGGAGGATCCATGTTAAGAGGGCTTGATAAACGCATAGCGGATAAAACTAAACTTCCCGTTCACATTGCAGAAAACCCATTGCGTGCCGTTGCCTTAGGAACCAGTATCGCGCTCAAGAACATTGATAAATATCAATTCTTAATTCGCGATTAATCAACCCCAAAAACATGGGTGTACAGTATAGGGTAAAATAACATGCAAAATTTATTCGCTTTTTTAAGAAGGTTTCGGGTGTTTATTTTTTTCTCCGCCCTACAGTTTCTTTGTCTGGTGCTTTATGTTCAATTTGTTTCCTTTCCTAAAAGTGTGTATTTATCCACGGCGTCAACCTTTAATGGAAAGATACAATCGGTAGAAGGGAAATTGACTAACCATTTTGATTTAGAAGAAAACAATACCGCGCTAAGGTTAGAAAACGCTCAGTTACGTAAACGTGTTTTTACAAATTTTTATCGCATTGATCGCGCTAAAATACAGGTTAATGACACGGCCTATGAACAATCTTTTAGTTATATTCCAACGAAAATAATCAATGGGTCTGTTCTGCGCCGAAATAATTACTTTACCATTGATATAGGAAAGCTACAAGGAATAAAAAAAAACATGGGGGTCATTTCACCCAATGGCGTAGTCGGTATTGTTTTTAAAGTTGGTGATCATTTCTCACTGGTGAAATCCGTTTTAACCCAAGACATTAACTTGGATGTAATGATTGGTGTAGATGGGCCAAGAGGAATATTAAAATGGGACGGCTTTCATCCAAAAACCGGAATAGTTACCGGAGTTTCAAGTGACCTTAACATTAAAAAAAACACCCGTATATATACGCTCGGTGCTTCAGGGATTTTCCCAAAAGGAATTAAATTGGGAACGGTTATATCTAAGTCTCGCGTTGAAGACCAGGCCCTTTGGAACCTTGAAGTGCGCTTTAGTGAGGATTATAGAACCTTGCATTCTGCTTATGTTGTACACTCCTTGATACGGAAAGAACTTCAGGCCCTGCAATTAGAGATCCCTGAAGACCCCGAATAAAATGAAAAACATCATTCGATACGCGTTGTTATTTGGCTTGTTTTTCGTTCTACAAGTGTTTGTCTTCAATCGATTGGAGTTGGGCTATGGGGCTCAGATTTTTATTTTACCGCTTTATTTAATGATTTTGCCTTTCGAAACGAACGTCTTTGTTTTAATGATGATTGGTTTTATTTTGGGGGTTTCTGTTGATGCCCTTTCTAATACCTTCGGGTTAACTGCCTCCTCATTGGTGCTCTTTGCCTTCTTAAGACCCATAGTTTTTGAAACGTTTCGTCCCAGAGATGGATATGATCCTCTGAAAAACCCAACAGCCAGCGATATGGGTTTGGTTTGGTTTTTGGTGGTTTTTGGTGTCCTTTTCTCGAGCACCTTACTTTGGTTTTTTATCCTAGAAGTTTTTCGATGGGGAGAAACACTTTTGGTGCTAAGAAACTTTTTCCTTTCACTGATTGCCTCAGGCCTAGTGATTAGTGTTTCTCAATTTTTCTTTTTCAACCAACGAAGAAAAAAATGAATTTAGACAATCGTAAATATCTATTGTATGGCTTAGTTTTATTTACCTCCTTGCTGTTTGTTTTCAAACTTCTATACATGCAAGTGATCGATGACTCTTGGACCCGAAGAGCTACGCAAATCGCGGAAAAAAGACGGGAAATTATTCCACCAAGGGGAATCATTGTGGATCGAAAAAACCGAAAAATTGTAGTTAATAAGATTTCGTACAATCTCATGGTAATTGAAGAGCGCATTAAACGCCTGGATACCAGTGCCTTTGCATCACTCATTGGGTGGCAGGTTAAAAAAGTAAAGCAACGCTTTCGTGATATTGTAAAAAACGAGGGCGTTTATAAAAATCCAGCGACTGGCAAAACGGAATCTAATTATCGCCCAGATAGGCCGTATCCTTTTGTAAAAGACCTTACCCTTGAAGAGATAACTCGAATTGCCTCAAGGTTAACCGATTTTCCTGGGTTCTATGAAGAACCTACGGGAACCAGATACTACCCGTATCCGAGCGGCGCAAACATTCTTGGATACATGAATGAAGTTAGTAGGAATGAAATCGAGAAAGATCCCTTTTACCGGCCAGGCATGAATGTAGGGCGTTCGGGATTGGAGCGGTCCTATGAATCCATTTTAAGGGGTAAAAAAGGGGTTAGATATATTGTTACCAGTGCTACAAATAACGAAATAGAACCCTACGCAGACAAAAAGTTTGATACCTTGGCAACACCTTCGCCTAAAATCAAACTTGGGGTTGATATTAAACTTCAATTATTTGGAGAAGCCCTGATGAAAAACAAAAAGGGCTGTATTGTGGCGATTGAACCGCAAACAGGAGAAATTTTAACCATGGTATCCGCGCCCAATTATGATCCCAATTTATTGTCCGGAAGAAAGAGCATAAGAAAAAACTACCCCGGATTGGTTACCGATGCTAACTTACCGTTATTCGCCCGCCCCCTCCAAGCGGAATACCCTCCAGGTTCTATCTTTAAATTATTACAAGCACTCATCTGTTTACAAGAAAAACAAATCACACCAAACACTGGCTTTTCGTGCAACAAGGCGGTGGTTGGTTGCCACGATCACCCAACCGCAACGTCCATTGCAAAAGCCGTCCAATACTCTTGCAATCCGTATTTCTACGCCGCGGTAAGAAGAGTAATTCAACCCAACAAAAAAAAGAACATCTTTGAAGATGCAGAAATTGGACTCAACGCCTGGCATAAATATATGATGGGGTTTGGATTGGGGAAAAACCTAGGAATCGACATAGACACCCTTGCTCAACGCAACGGACTAATCCCGAATTCACTATACTATGACCGTTATTTAGGGCATCACCAATGGGCGTTTTCAACTATCCGTTCCATATCAATTGGCCAAGGGGAAATTAAACTAACACCGATTCAAATGGCTAATATTGCCGTTATAATGGCCAACCGGGGTTGGTATTATACGCCTCATTTCGTGAAGTCCATTGGAAAAAAGGGTCCCCTAAGAAGATATCGCACCAAACACATAACCCCCATTAATCGTACGCATTTTGATGCCGTCATAGAGGGCATGAGAAGGGTGGTATACGAAGCCGGTGGAACGGGTAAAGAAGCGCGCATTGACAACTTCATCGTGTGCGGTAAAACAGGGACGGTACAAAATGGCAAAAACAAAAAAAACCATTCGGTTTTCATTGCCTTTGCCCCGATTGATAACCCTAAAATAGCCATTGCTGTTTTTATTGAAAATGCGGGTGCCGGTGGCGCTTGGGCCGCTCCGATTGCGGGATTAATGTTAGATAAATATCTGAATAAAAAAATATCGGATAAAGAAAAAGAGCAAGCCATTATTAATGCCAATTTAATGTCGAGTTATTAAAATGAGACAACCGAAGGGATTATTTTCAAATATAGATTGGCCTTTGCTGATTGGGGTGTTAACGTTGATGGGAATCGGCATATTAACCGTATACTCTGTTGCCTATAACCCCGAACATCCTTCGCTTTTCGATACTAGTCAGAAATACGGAAAGCAAGTATTATGGATAGGGTTATCCCTGTTCCTAGGCTTCTTGATTCTACTTATTGAGGCTGATATGTACCGTAAATTCGCGGAATATATTTATATCGTAACCCTTGTTTTATTGGTTATTGTACTATTTATGCCTCCTGTTCACGGGGCAAGGGCATGGCTTGGGATTGGAGGCTTAGGGATACAGCCCGCAGAATTCGCGAAGATTTCAACCGCATTAATGCTCGCAAAATGGGTTGATAATACCAATATTAAGTTGCAGAATATTCGTACAATCTCAGAAACATTAGGAATTGTTTTACTGCCCTGCATTCTTGTTGCCCTCCAACCGGATGCCGGTACCCTATTAGTTTTTACCTCGTTCTTCTTTGTTCTTTACCGAGAAGGTATCTCTTTTGATCCCCTCGTGTTTTCTATTTTGAGATATTTCCCCCGAGTGAAACTAAAAACAACTTGGCTGGGAACACACTTTGTTCCATTTTTCTTTTTTCTTGTGATCCTCGCGTTTTTAAGTCTTTTTCTTTCAGGAAGTACGTATTCTCCCTTTGGAATTCAATTATCCGGTCCGCTTTTTCTAATCCTCCTAATTTCCCTCATCGGCTTGTTATTTTTGGGGTTCATTTCCTTGTTTGGTTACCCAAGAAATAAAACGAAAAATTTAGTGGTCTTGTTAAGTAGTTATGTGTTTTCGGTCTTTTTAATCAGCAGTATTACCTTTTTCTTTAATCACTTGGCGGCACCTCATCAAAAAAACAGAATTGAATTGGTTCTCGGACTAAAAGAAGACCCAAACGGTGCGGATTACAATCGGAATAGAGCGATGGCAGCCGTCGGAAGCGGGAAATTCTTTGGAAAAGGGTATCGAAAGGCCTCTGTTTCAAGCATGCGAACCAATCATGTACCTGAAAGTGAGACGGATTTTATTTTTTGCCCCTTCGCAGAAGAATGGGGGTTTGTTGGGAATTTATTTCTCATTGCTCTATACCTGTTTGTATTGTTCCGAATTTTCTCGATTGCAGAACGACAACGCTCTGTGTTTTTTCGGGTTTATGCATACAGTGTGGGCATGGTATTGTTCTATCACTTTGCCATCAATATAGGCATGAACATTGGCCTCGCGCCCGTTATTGGTATTCCCTTGCCTTTTTTAAGCTACGGGGGTTCATCGATGATGGCCTTTACGATCATGCTCTTTGTATTATTAAAACTAGATAGTCAACGACGAGACGTACTCAGATAAATGTTAAATTTGAACCAACTATGCTGACAGAAGAACAAAAGAAAAGATTTACCCGAATCTTTTGGGGATTATCATTATTGCCATTCTTAATGGTCTTTGGATTGCTCGTTTTGCAATCAGAAGATAATTTGCCCCCTATTTCTATGCTTGATAACCCTCCAGAATTACAGGCCTCCTTAATTCTAGGTCAAGCCGGAGATACTATTGGGCGATATTGGCTAGTGAACCGAACAAGTGCTGCTTACAAAAACATTTCTCCCTATGTGTTTGATGCCCTGATATCCACAGAAGACGAACGGTTTAAAGAGCACTCAGGGGTTGATTTCCGTTCTATTGCCCGTTCATTTGGTTCTCTTGGGCGCTCTGGAGGAGCCTCTACCATCTCACAACAACTTGCGAAGTTATTATTTACACTCCAACAACGTCAGCGAGAAGAAATTGCACGTGCCAACGGAGAATCCCTACTTTCAAATCGTGGGGGTATCATAGGAAAATTCAAACGATTAAATGAAAAGGCGAGAGAAAATATTATTGCAACACGTTTAGAATCTAGATATACCAAAGAGGAAATCATTACCATGTACCTCAATCAATTCGATTTTCTATACAATGCCGTTGGAATAGAAAATGCAGCGAAGGTCTATTTTAATAAACGGCCCAAAGAGCTAAAGAAAGAGGAGGCAGCGATGCTTGTGGGGATGTGTAAGAACCCCGGATTATACAATCCCTACACCTATAAAATTAAAAACTATCGGCGGGTAATCGCCCAAGAAGAAGGCATAGCGCCCGGAAGCGTTTCCTTAGATAAAATCTTGGTCGCCAGAGGAAAGGATTCCTTAAGAGCGCTTTCCAGAAGAAATCAAGTGTTATACCAATGGTTGAGGAATAGCGAAAAAAACAATGATGCAATAGCGCAGCGCCTTACGCGAGAAGAATATGATGAGCTTATCAAAAAACCCGTAACCGTTAGTTATCAGTCCGTAGACCACAAAGAAGGCATGGCTCCTTATTTTAGAGAAGCCTTGAGGCAAGAGGTCACTAATATTCTTTTAAAGAAAAACGACGACGGAACGCTTAAGCATCTTCGTGAAGACGGGCAACCCTATGATATTTATCGCGACGGTCTTAAAATTTATACCACCTTAAACACGAGGCTTCAAAAGTATGCGGAATATGCCGTTGAAAAACACATTAAAGAGTCGCTTCAACCCGCTTTCAATTCGAATAACCGTGGGCTGAAAAACTATCCATTTTCCAATGAAATTTCTTCCGATGTTGTGAATGGAATCATGAGCTCGGCCCGTAAAAATTCCGGACGATATAAAGTCATGATTGCCGAAGGATATTCTGAAAACGAAATCACCAATGCGTTCAATTCCCCCGCGCAAATGCGTGTTTTTTCGTGGAGGGGCGAAATCGACACTGTTATGACCCCCAATGATTCCATTCGATATTATAAAGCGTTTCTGCATGCGGGATTGGTGAGCGTTGAACCTCAAACAGGATTCGTTCGCGCTTGGGTTGGAGGGGTTAATTTTAAACATTTTTCATACGACCATGTTCGTCAAGGAACCCGTCAGGTTGGCTCAACCATTAAGCCCTTCGTTTACGCAGCGGCCTTATCCATGAAAGTCGTTAATCCGTGTACCTCTTTTTCATCCGGCGAATATTGCGTTGATTTGGTTGACCCGAACAACAAGATCGTTGGTCAATATTGTCCAAAGGGAGAAGTTGCAAGAAATGTAAAAATGGGTCTTGCCTTGTCCTCGAATCCTACCACAGTTGCCGTTATGGCGAAAATGGGGGCGTTTAATCCTTTAAATAAATCCGGAGGACCCTTTCAAATTGAGAAGCTTCTAAAAATGACGGAAATCAACTTGAATCCGAATGATGTTGTTCCCTCAATGTGTTTAGGCAGTATGGATATGTCTTTATTTAAACTTGTAGCTGCACAGTGTATCTTTCCAAATAATGGGAATTATGTTAGGCCAACAACGATTGAGCGCATTGAGGACCGAAACGGAAAGGTGATTTATTCTGCAACCCCATACACAGATCAAGCATTAAATTCCACCGTCGCGTATGAAATTCTTAAAATGATGAAACTGGTGATTTCCCAAGGAACCGGAGGTAGTTTGCGCAGTGGAAAATACGGACCAATCCCCATCACGGCTGGAAAAACAGGAACAACACAAAACAATTCAGACGGTTGGTTTATTGGGATTACACCGGATTTGGTAACAGGTGTTTGGGTAGGGGCCGAAGACCGGTCCGTTCGTTTTAAATCTATGAATTGGGGCCAAGGTGCCCGTATGGCCTTGCCTATTTATGGGTATTATATGCAACAAGCATACAAAGATCACATCCTTACCTTATCCTCGGAAGACTTTCCAGAACCCCCAGATTATGACCCTAAAACCTATGAATGTTCGGAAGCGGTAGATCCGGAGGAGGCTGATGAAACGGATGTTCTATTTGAAGATGGAATTTAACTATGAATAAAGTTGTTGATCATATAAGTGACGCCCTCAAAGGAATCGAAGACGGAATGACCATAATGCTCGGTGGATTCGGGTTGTGTGGTATCCCTGAAAATTCCATTAAAGAACTCGTTAAGATGGGAACCAAAAATCTCACCTGTATATCTAACAATGCAGGAGTAGATGATTATGGGTTAGGATTGCTGTTACAGCGCAAACAAATTAAAAAGATGATTTCATCGTATGTAGGTGAAAATGAAGAATTTGAACGACAAATGCTTTCCGGAGAATTGGAAGTTGATTTAATCCCTCAAGGGTCACTTGCGGAACGGTGCCGAGCTGGGGGTGCAGGAATACCTGCCTTTTTTACCCCCGCGGGATATGGCACGGAAGTCGCAGAAGGAAAGGAAGTCCGCGTATTTAATGGGAAACCTCACATTCTTGAATCTGCGTTAACCGCTGACTTTGCTATCGTTAAAGCATGGAAAGGAGATACAGAAGGAAACTTGGTGTTCAAAGCAACGGCGATGAATTTCAATCCCATGATGGCAATGGCCGGAAAAATAACCGTTGCGGAAGTGGAAGAATTAGTTCCGGCGGGGAGCTTAGACCCTAATTTTATTCATACTCCAGGGATTTTTGTACAACGAATTTTTAAAGGCGCTGTTTTTGAAAAACGCATCGAACAACGAACGGTAAGAAAAAGAGCATAATATGGCACTCGATAAAATTGGTATTGCTAAACGCATTGCCCAAGAATTGCAAGATGGATGGTATGTTAACCTAGGAATTGGGATTCCCACCCTTGTCGCCAATTATGTTCCCGAAGGAATGACGGTAGAATTTCAATCTGAAAATGGGGTTTTGGGAATGGGCCCTTTTCCATTTGAAGGAGAAGAAGACGCAGATTTAATTAATGCAGGAAAACAAACCATCACTGTAAATCCAGGCGCCTCCTTTTTTGATTCAGCCACTTCCTTTGCAATGATTCGAGGTCAACACGTTCAACTCACCGTTTTGGGAGCGATGGAAGTCTCTGAGCATGGGGATATTGCCAATTGGAAAATCCCGGGAAAAATGGTAAAGGGAATGGGCGGAGCAATGGATTTAGTGGCGTCCGCAGAGAATATAATTGTAGCAATGATGCACAGTAATAAAGCCGGGGAATCCAAAATACTCCCTGCGTGTACCCTTCCGTTAACGGGGGTTGGGTGCGTTAAAAAAGTGGTAACCGAGCTTGCAGTGTTAGAAATTAAAAACGGTGCATTCCATTTAATAGAACGCGCACCCGGAGTTACAGTCGAAGAAATCATCGCCAAAACAGCTGGTAAACTGGTGGTTCCAGCGTTTGTTCCTGAAATGGTGCTTTAATGGACTTGTTGCGTGAATATCGCTTGGCAATTCATGCGGCTATAGAAGCATCACTTGTCATTAAAGAAATTTATTTACGTGGATACGAGGCGGTTCAAAAAACTGATGGTTCTCCGGTAACAGAAGCAGATTTAAAGGCTTCAGAAATCATTAATCACATTTTATCCGTTTCAGGACATCCTGTCATTGATGAAGAAACGGATAAAGTCCCCTTTGTACAACGCCAACTATGGAAGAAATGCTGGTGTGTTGATCCCTTAGATGGCACAAAAGAATTTATAAAGCGCAACGATGAGTTCGCTGTAAATATCGCGCTGATTGAAAATGGAAAGCCCGTTTTTGGCGTGATTGCAAGTCCTGTTCAAGCAGATTATATTATTGGCGGTGAAAACTTCGGCGCTCACTATGGTACGTTTAATCAATTTATGAACGGCGAAAAACCTGAGCCCATTCATCGGACTCCAACACCGGAAATCCTCTCCATCATTGCCTCAAATAGCCATCATACCCCCTTCCTCGAAGCGTATCTTGAGCGCCTTTCGAGGTCGGGACACCACATGAAATTAGTTCGAAAAGGATCTGCCTTGAAGTTTTTTGATCTTTCCATGAATCATTGTCAACTTTATCCCAGATTTGCCCCCACCATGGAATGGGACATCGCAGCAGGCCAAGCAATCCTTGAAGGGATGGGCGGCGGAGTCTTTGATGTGAACAGCAAGCTGCCTTTAAGGTACAATAAAGAAAATTTATTTAACCCGCATTTTATAGCCGTTTCCGATGTAAATTTATCGGTATGGATTTGAAGAGCGTATTTCTAGCGGTTTATGTCGTGCCCCTAACGATGCTGTCGCAAATCGTTCAATTCAACCAAAACCTTCATCAACCAGGCACGCTCGACATCCTAAATTTTGGCTATCATAAAACACTTCCTTCCAAAAGCAACGGATTTATACCACGACTTGACGAAACCTATTTAGCGCAATATACCGATACGAATCAGGCATTCATTGCGGCATCTCCGTTGTGCGTGTTCAGTGTTGGAAAGGAAAACGAAGCGTCAGAAATACGATATCAAAATTCTCGCGGTTTGTTAGTGATTGGTGGTTATAGGGGATTTACCTGTCATGCCTTTTTATTAGAGAATCAAGCCGTTTTTAATACCTTTCAGCGAGCGTTTATAACGCAACATGGAGAGTTTTATCCAACGGCCTCTGGATACAACCAACAAAACGGAATGGTGCCAGGTATGGGGCGCACCAAACCCTTTAATGAAAATGGATTTGATTTTGCATACAGCCAAGGAGGGTTTGAGTGGAAGATGTCTAAATCAATCAGCATATTTGGAGGAAATCAATCCCTAGATTTTAGCCCCGGAATCCGCTCCGTGTTTTGGTCGCAACACAACCAAGCCCTTATGGCGGGGGGGACGATTCGCCTTGGGAAACACCTAACATACATGGTCGCACGGGCTCGTTTATTCGATTTGATTAGAAAGCCAGTTTATGCCAACGTAGAAAGTCCTTATTACAAAAAGAACTTCGCCTTTAGCGCCTTGTTTTTACGATTGAAAAACCATCGATTGGGATTGATCCATCAAACCGTATGGCAAGCAGGAGATTCGTTAAAAGAAGCGTCAGTTCACCCCTTATATTGGGTGCCACTCCCTGGGTTTAACCGGATAGCCAAACAAGTAGTATCCTTACCCCAAATCGGCATTAATTATGCGTGGATTCCGCACGCAAGTACCATGCTATATGCAGAATTGTTTACTCGGGGGTTTGTGCCAACCTCATGGGCTACACAGCTGGGAATTAACTATTATTCCGCGCTCACCCAACACCTGACGCTAAGTTCATCCCTGGCATGGCTACAAACGGGCACGGAATTCTATGGGACGCATTATGCGCAAAACTTTACCCACCAAAACCTACCGCTAGGCACCCTGCTTGGAAATGGTGCCCGAGAACTGATCTTTTCTGGACGTTTTAGTTACAAACGTTGGTTTCTGGATTACTTGTTTCAATTCAGTACCCTAACAAACAGCCCTCAACCCCTCTTTATACAAACCTACATTAGGCCTAATCAAGTAATACAACATCGGTTAGACATTGGGTTTATGGCCTCTCGAAGCATGCAACTTGAACTATTTATAGGGGCAAATCGCCGAGAAGCCAAAGGCTTCAAAGAGTGTAATGCGCTTAACCTCGGTTTAAGAACCGCTATATTTAAACCAAATCATGTGTATTAAGCGCATCTTATTACTGGGTTTTCTATCGTTTTTCATAAACGCCTGGACACAGCGCTTAGCGTTGTTGGGGCAAATGAATTTGTTCGACACCATTCAACTAAATCAAAGCGCCCCTATTTTACCTAGACTAAACATAAAACAATCCATGCCTAAGGCTAGAATTATCCCCGTCATAGATCTTGGATTAAGGTATAACCCTTCCATTAGCGGAAAAGCAAGTACAGGATTCATGTGGGACTTACAGCGCAGCAAGTGGTTCCTGCGAGTGGGGGGAGGGGTCGGAATAAACACTGTGCTCCCCGCGGGCTTTGTTCAAAATGGCATATCTCTAGCACAAAATAACACCTTAGCGTTCAATGTTCGGCCCATAATCCGACTTGGAATCACCCCGTCTACCTATATTAGTGCTCAGCTTGGCTTTGATCAGAATTTTTATGGAGACGGCTATCGTTCCCTATTTCTATCTGATGTTGGCCGACCCTATCCATTTACTTCACTTCGATTTAATTTGGGCCCAGTTACCTATCAAGCAATGGGCATGTATTTGAACTCCGTTGGTGACCAACATAAATATGGGATGAATCACTATTTACATCTAAGGCTTGGAAAACACATTCGATTAGCGCTTTTTGAGGCAGTTATCTTCAATAGTGGTGACGCCTTAAGTAATCGATCTTTCGACCCCTCCTATTTAAATCCATTTATGATTATTCGACCCTCCGAATATTCCACGGGTTCCGGAGACAATGTGCTCCTTGGAGGAGAAATTTCTGTATATTCCAAGAAAGGCACGTGGTATGGTCAATTGATTGTAGACGATCTTTTAATGAATGCCTTGCTTCAACGGGAACAATACTGGGGAAATAAAATCGGGAGTCAAGTGGGATGGAAATATTTAACCAAAAAAAAGAACCACACTATTCATCTACGAACAGAATTCAATATGGTTCGTCCGTATACCTATTCCCATATTGGAAACCAATTGAGTTATACCCTTAACCAACAAGTCCTCGCTCACCCAAAAGGCGCAAATTTTTGGGAAATCTTTTCCCGAATTGATTTCATTTCCAAACGATGGGGTGCCATGGCTGAACTTGCCGTTGGGCAAAAAGGTATCGGCGCGCCTTATGGCGGAGATGTCTTGGCTCCGTATACCCTTAGGCCAGGAGATTACAACGTTTCCCTATTACAGGGCGTAAAAACAAACCAGCTTAATGTTAGAATTCAAGGAATTCGCATGTTAAAACAGTGGTACAACACCCAACTTTTTGTGGAGGTCTCAGGGTCATACGCTGAGGAAGGGACAACCGGTCGTTTTCACTGTTCGCCAATCCTAGGGATTCGTTCGGCCATCTGGAATGACTATCGGTTTTAATCAAAAAAGCCCGGTTTCCCGGGCTTCCAAATAAAATAACTTAAAGGCCTATAATCTGACGCAACTCTACTTCTGTTGAACTTCGTTGACGTCCCTGTTGGTCCAGAAATGTTCGATTCACGAGGCGACCATGAATGGCAACCTTCTTTCCTACTTCCGCGTGATCCTGAACAAACGACGCCATGTTGCCCCAGGCAAATACGCGATGCCAATCTAATCTGGCGGCATACTTCCCATCATTTTTACGGTACATTTTTGGCGTTGTGACTAAAAACCGAGCTATCTTACTTCCATCGTCAAAGCGTTTAACCGAAGGTGGTTTTGAAATACTTCCAATTAAGGTTACATAATTGTTCATGATGCTATATATAAAGGGGATTGGTTGCCGAATTCATGTGCGCCGCAACCGCTCCCTCGTTGGTTTAAATAATAACTAAATCGTTGATTTCTATTTCTGTGATTTTAATTATCCTTCCATTCCATCGGGTATACCGATTTACTAGTCGTCCTTCAATGGCCACATGCAAGTTAGGTTGCCCATAGGTGCATATTACCTGATGCCATTTTCCCCATGCAAATACATCATGCGTTTCGCGACGTGTTTTTGGGGTTCCTTGAGCTGTAACGATCGTGTTACTGGTAATCAACCTAAATCTTGCATGTTTCTGACCCTTGTTTGTTTCAACTTCGGTTGGATGATTCTCTATGGTTCCAATCAATGAAACAAAATTCATTCCTTATGCTTTTACTTCCCCAGAAGGTTTGTTTAATAACATAAAGTCATTCCCCTCAATCACGGTGGAGTAACGCTTCTCTCCTTGGTTATTCTCATAAGATTGATAGGATATTTTGCCCTCCAATAGGATTTCTTGGCCTTTCTCAAGAAGTTTTTCCACACGATCGGCCACCTTACCCCAAACGGTAACATTGTGCCACTGTACATCTTCTTGCCACTCACCATTCTTATCCTTATATCGATCGTTGGTCGCTAATGAAAACCGAGCAAGTTTGCGTCCGGTTTCAAACGTCATGATTTCAGGCTTTACGCCAAGTCTTCCTATCAAATTCACTTTATTCTTTAAATTGTTCATGTGTATGTGTTTTAATTACGTTAAATATGGGTGTTCACCCGTTTCCTTTGCAAAGGTTGGGGCATTAACGGCGGGTGTTCGGTATTTATTCGTTTACTTTCGAATGTCAGTCGTTTGTTGTCGGATAATTCAAGGTAAAAAAGGCGTTGGTTTGTCAAATTCCTTTATTTTTACACGCATAAATTAAATGGCATGTACGAAAATATTCTCTTTGAAAAAGTTGGAAAAATTGGTTGGATTACCATAAATAGGCCTGCTTTTTTAAATGCACTCAATAAACAAACCATCTCAGAATTAAATCATGTACTTGGTGCGATCTCCTTGGATGGGGAAATTGGCGTAGTTTGTATAACCGGTTCTGGAGATAAGGCGTTCGTCGCGGGTGCCGATATTAAAGAATTTGCAGGCTATACCGTTGCTCAAGGAGGTGAATTGGCCGCTACTGGGCAAGAATTGTTGTTTAATGCATTGGAGCAAATGAATAAACCTACCATTGCCGTAATTAATGGATTCGCCCTGGGAGGAGGATTGGAGTTAGCCATGGCGTGTCATATTCGGATTGCATCATCCAATGCGCGTATGGGCTTACCGGAAGTTTCGTTAGGCGTAATTCCCGGGTATGGCGGAACACAACGCCTTCCCCTACTCATCGGAAGAGGAAGAGCAAATCAGCTTATTTTTACCGGAGAAATGATTTCTGCAGACCAAGCGTCCCAATGGGGGCTCGTAAATAATGTGGTTGAACAGGACGTATTAAAAGATGAGGCAAGCGCTTTAGCTCATAAAATTCTGAAAAACTCTCCTAATGCAATTGCTACAGCGATTACCGCTGTAAACGCTGGATTCCAAACACAACATGGATTGAATACAGAAATTGAACTTTTCGCGAGTTGTTTCGGTACCAAAGATTTCCAAATTGGAACAGACGCGTTTTTAACAAAGCAAAAAGCAAACTTTAGGGATTAATGAGCGCTCCCCTAACAAAGTTATTAGGTCAAACCGCGATGTATGGCCTGCCAAGTATTGTTGGGAGGTTTTTAAATTATTTATTGGTTCCTCTATATACGGCTATATTCGCAAACCCCGCCGACTATGGGGTGCTTTCTGATTTATACGCGTATGTTGCATTTTTAATCGTCTTATTGCCTTTAGGCATGGAGACGGCGTATTTTCGGTTTATACAACAACATGAGGATCCGGATCGTGTGTTCAACAGCAGTTTTATTCCCGTTGCTTTCGTTAATGCCGCTTTTTTTCTGGTCCTGTATATAACCAATCCTTGGATTGCAAAATGGATGCTTTACCGAGAACACACCGAATATATCATTCTTATTGGTGGTATTGTTTGTATCGATGCGATTGCATCGTTGCCTTTGGCAAAGTTACGTGCAGAAAACCGAGCCAAACGCTTTGTGACTATTCAGCTTTCATCTGTTTTACTGAATATTCTATTAAATCTAATCTTTCTTTTAGCATACTTTAATCCAAGTCGACCCGAAGAAGGAATCATGTTCATTTTAATTGCAAATTTATTGGCTTCTGGCCTAAAGCTCGTCCTTGTTTATGATATTGTGTCACGCGTAAAATTAATCCTTGATTGGGTGCTGATTAAACAAATGTTGGTGTATTCTTGGCCCCTGGTTATTGCGGGCTTTGCCGGTATCATCAACGAAACGCTTGATCGCGTATTATTAAAACAGATTCTGTATAACCCCGATATTCCAAATTCCCTTGAACAGGCAACCGCTCAAGTGGGCATCTATAGTGCGTGCTATAAATTAGCCATGCTTGTAACTATTTTTCTTCAAGCTTATCGCTATGCCGCTGAACCTTTTTTCTTTGCTCAGCTAAAAAATCAAGATAGAAATGTGGTATTCGTGCGAACAATGAATGTCTTTATTGCCCTCGTATGTCTTGCCTTTTTGTTTGTTTCAATAAACCTCGGAATCTTTAAATTCTTCATTCGTAAAGAGGCGTATTATGTTGGACTCAACGTTGTTCCAATTTTACTACTCGCCAATGTTTGTTTAGGTATTTATTATAATCAAAGTGTCTGGTATAAACTTTCTAATCAAACTAAGTTTGGGGCCTATATCGCACTAATCGGTGCTGGAATTACGATTTTGGTTAATGTACTTTTTATTCCAATGTATGGGTATATGGCAAGTGCCTGGGCTACGTTATTGGCTTACATGGCACAAATGATCATTTCGTTTTATTTGGGGAAAAAATATTATCCGATTCCATATGATGTGCGCAAATTCTACGTGTATATAGGTGGTTCAATCGGGATATACTGTCTTTTTAGCTTGCTTAGAATGTGGATGAATGTGCCATTAAAAGGCTTCAATGGGCCTCTTTTACTCCTTGGAAATTTAATGATTCTAGGTTTTATTTACCTAGTTTACCGAAACGAACGTGCATTATTTCGCTTTAAGAAACCTTAAATCGTTCTTGTATCTGTTCCACAGCGCTTCGGTCATTACCTACCGAGTAAAAGCCTTCATAAATTATCACCGGACGCCTTAAAAACGTATAATCAGATAGGATTAAGGACTTGTAATCTTCATCGCAGGTTATGCTTGCTTTTACCTCTGTGTACCGCCTTGCTTTTTTTGAAAACACGGCTTCATACGACCCATATTGTGTTTTTAAATCCTCCAATACCTCAGCGGGAATCGAGTGCAACTTAATGTCAATAACAACAATGTCTGCTGGCCAAGTAACCGAAGCAAGAATTCGCTTACAGGTTGAACAGGAGCTTAATTGATAAACGCGCTTCACTTGCAATATTCATCATACGCCGCCTTTAGATTTTCTGAAATCATTCCGGCGGTTGCTCCTTCGATGTGATGACGCTCTAAGAAATGTACTAATGCGCCATTATGAAACACACCAATTGAAGGCGATGACGGAGGATAGGGTAAAAAATATTTTCGCGCTTGGTTTGTCGCTTCCGTATCAAATCCAGCAAATACGGTATATAATTCGTTCGGAATCAAGGCGTGTTCCAAGGACTTTTTTACTCCTGGACGCATGTTGCCTGCTGCACATCCACACACAGAATTTACAACCATTAACATCGTTCCCGTTGAATTCGAAACGGCCTGATCAACCGCTTCAGCGGTGGTTAATTCATTAAACCCAACACTTGTTAGGTCATTCTTCATGGGTTGTACTATTTCTATTGGATACATGGTTGATGTTTTTTTTACAAAGATACGACTTAACGCAATACGTTGACGTGCCCTACTGCCTGATAATCGAAGCCCTCTAAGTCTTTGTAAGTGACTTTCCAAGTATAGGTACCAGATTGCACAGCCACACCGTTATATGTTCCGTTCCAACCTCCTTGAATATCTTTTGTGTCAAAGATCAGTTCGCCCCAACGATTGAAAATTTCAAGTTTGAAGTTCAATATTTCTTCAAAATTAGAGAACACAGGGAAGAAGAGTTCATTTAATCCATTATCGTCAATAGTAACTGTATTTGGCACATTAAGTCTTACCGTTTCAGATGAGCTAATTAATAATTGCGCTTGATCATTACAGCCGTTTGTATCTGTCGCCACCAGGGTAACGATATAATCGCCTTCGGTCCACTGTGGATAGTAGTACGTTGGATTAACCTCCGTTGATCCATTCGATAAATGTCCAAAATCCCAGGTATAGAATTGAGCATTCACCGAATTATTAATAAACTCTACTAACCCAGAATAATAATCAACCCCAGTACTTGATATGGTAAATGCCGCGTTTGGACTTGCATAGGAAACAATGTAACCAGATTCTACCATGGTAGATACACAACCAAATGCATTCGTTACGGTAAGGGTAACATCATACGGTCCACCCACATCAAACGTTACCGATGGGTTTTCTTCCGTACTGGTTTGACCATTTCCGAAAGACCAGAAATAAGACAAGTTTTCGCCCAAGGATAGGTTCGTAAATTGAGCCAAGAATGGGCCACAACCGGCTGAATCTACTGCAGTAAAGTTGGCGAAAGTAACTTCTGTGTCATCAATCTCAACCGTATCTACGATTTCGCATCCCACGTTATCTGTAACCAAGACCTCTATTAATCCCGAGGATAATCCTGTTATTAAATAATTTCCAGGGCTTTGATTAATTTCTGTTCCCGCAGGGCTTACTATGTTCGGATCGGTTATATTATGCCAAGCTACATTATATCCAGGCGTTCCGCCCATTACCTGCACATTGAGGATTCCTGCATTGTCATTACATCCACTGTTAGAAATAACATTCACCGATGGACTGAATACCGTACTTGGCTCGGTAATCGTTATTGCTGGTGTATTCGAGCTACAATTATTAGCATCCGTGATCAAGACATAATATTGACCCGGACAAAGCCCACCGAGACTAAACATACCTGTTGCACTGCCTTGTAAATCTTGCTCCGTTATGGTAATCGTATTGGCTGCAGGTTGACCAATTGGGAATACACTAACGGTATAGTTAGCATTTCCTCCTATTGGTTCAAATTCTATTTCCCCTGTGCATTGACCTTTACATAGGATATCATTATCTACCACATTGCTTAATGATACTACAATTTCTGTCATCACATAGGTAAAGGTACGTGTACAATTTATTGCATCGGTTACGGTTAAGGTATACGTTCCAGCAACAAGATTCGACGTAGTCGTGGTATTTCCTGCAATGGTGGTAAATAACATAGGAATGGCATTCCCCGAGGCATCAACGCCCGCCCACACAATCGTGTAAGGTGCCCCGAGGGCATTTGGAATACCTCCAGTAATAGAAACCGAAATAAACCCATCACTAGAATTGGCGCAGAAAATGGAATCAATGGCCGTATTCACTGTATCGATTAAGCTGTTCTGCGTGATTACCGCTCCTCCAGCAAGCGAACAACCATTTTGGTCGACCACTTGGAAATTATACGTTCCTGCCGGTAACGAAGAAATGGTATAGGTTCCGGGGTTACTTAAAATCTCAAATCCAAACGGATCGCCAGCCACCGTACCCGACCAACTGACATTATATGGTAAGGTGCCGCCTTCCGCATACACACTAATGGACCCTGAACTATCACCAAAACAATCCACGTTCGTGTAGGTACTTGCAATATATAGCGGTGCAAGGGGTTGAATTACGGTAGCTACTAATGAGGATGTACATCCGTTAGCATCCGTTACGACTAAGTTATAATTCCCTGGAGTTAATCCGAACGGATGCATTGTACTTCCAATATTAGGCAAGGTGGATTGACCCGCTGGGATTACACCGTTGACCGTTGACCAAAGATATGTGTAGCCTGCTGAAATACTTACCGTTCCTCCACTTACTTGAGTCGTTATCATTCCACTCGCCTCCCCATGACAACCCACATTTAGAATGCTAGGAGTAATTACGATTGGGGTAGGCTGAATAATTGTTATTGGTGCCGTAGTTACAACACATGGTCCCGCATCGGTTATGGTTAAGGTATAGGTTCCTGCAGATAAATTAGCTAAATCCTCCGTAGTCTCACCTGTATTCCAAAGCAAACTATACGGCGCGCCCGTTCCACCGGAAACGGTAATATCAATTGCACCATTGGAACCACCAAAACAGGTGACATCCGTAGTATTAACAGAATATGTGAGCGCGGTTAACGGCTGTGTAATTTCTACTTGCTCCGTTAATATACACCCATTGGCATCGGTAATGTGACACACATAAATACCGGGGAATAAATTCGTTAAGGACTGAGCTGTCGATAAAAACAACCCATTTAAATACCAATCATAAGTATATGGATTCGGTCCGGCAAAGGGTGTGCCTCCCGTGGCCGTAATGGAAATGCTACCACTGTTATCACCGTAACACGCGACATTCGAAGAAATAACGGTGGAAGTAAGAGCCGAGCTTGGTTCGGAAATCGTCGCAGTGAGCGGCACGGTACAACCCGCCCCATCAGTAACAATTACATTATATTGCCCAACACCTAAGCCTATTATGTTTTGGAAAACAGAAGTATATCCATTCGGACCAGTCCATTGGAACGTAAAGTTTGGAGTACCTCCGTTGAGTTGAAGATTAATCGAACCGGTTTGGTCACCATGGCATTGGACATCTCCGATAGTAGAAGTAACGGTAAATCCTGGGAATTGATTCACGGTAACTTGTAAGGTACTTTGACAACCCAATAAATCTGTAACGGTTACCGTATAAATGCCAGGGTAAAGGTTACTCACTGATGGGCCACCAACCGGCGTAGTTAATGGAAGCGGGAAAGGAGGTAAGGCCGCTGTGATCCAATTATAACTGTAATAGCTATTTCCACCAACGACCGTTAAATCAATTTGCCCATTAAATGATCCCGGAATACACGATACGTCTACCACATTGTTCAATGAAACAACCAATGGGGCCGGTTGAGACACGATGGTCGTAAGTGTAATGGTACACCCATTAGCATCGGTAACATCATAAAAATAGTTGCCCGCGATTAAACCAGTTTCTGTGATAGAGCCCCCAGGAAGTAAAATTGTGCCCGTAAAATTGTGCCCAACACCAGTTACCGTGTAAGGCCCAACTCCCCCTGAAGCCGAAATATCTATACTTCCTGTGGCGTTTGAATTACAATCTACCGCATGCGGCGTGAGTGCACCTGCTACCGGAGTAGCCGGTTGAGTTATCGTAATTACCGCAAAGTCCGTGCAGCCACCAGAATTTCCGTTGGCGTCGTTCACCACGACCATGTAGGTGCCGGCTGGTAATCCAAACGGATGGTTAGGGCTTCCCTGATTTGGATTCGTAGGGAAAGGAATGGCATAAGGGCCACTATTCCAAGTAGAAACGGTACTCCATGTATAGGTGTAAGGTCCTGTACCGCCACTTACCTGGGTATTAATTTCTCCAGAAAATTCCCCATAACACAAGACATGATTCTCAGAATAAATAATATTCACCGGATTCGCTGGTTCAAGAATAGTTTCTGACGTGGATAAAACGCATCCATTGGCATCAACAATGTCCATAACATACGTTCCGGGACATAACGATGGTGGAGTGGATACATTATTATTTGTTGTTAACGTAACAGGCAAGACACACCCAGGACCTGTTGGACCAGATATCCAATTGATGTTGTACGGAGATACGCCTCCTGAAGGCGCAACATTAATTGCTCCGTCGTTGTTTCCGTTACAAAGAATATTGGTAGGCGTGGTGATTACAGAAAGTGCTGCCGGACTTCCAACGATTACTGAAACCGTAGATGTACATCCATGATTATCTGTAACTGTAAAGCTATATGGTGCCCCTGCCAAATTGGAGGCTACGCCAGTCATGGTTTGTCCTGAAACTGGATTAGGAAACAGCATGCTTTGTGCAACAATCGTACTTGGTCCCGTCCAAACCAAGTTGTTTCCTGTAATGGTATAAGGTCCTGTTCCTCCATTGGCACCAATGGTAATGGTTCCCGTAGATACTTGATTCGGTACCGGGAAACACAATTCATCGGTGTGATCAATTAAGGCTAATAATGGGGTAGCTGGTTGATTGATATTTACGGTTTCCGTAGCTGGACATCCGTTGGCATCGGTTACCGTAACTTCATAGGTGCCTGTAGGAATACCGTTCGGGTTAGTCGGTGTTCCAATGGTTTGATTCGTAGCTTGTCCAGCAGGAATAGAACCGACAAGTGCTACCCAATTATACGTATACCCTGGAGTTCCTCCAGT
This sequence comes from Flavobacteriales bacterium, assembly GCA_947460825.1. Taxonomy (GTDB): domain Bacteria; phylum Bacteroidota; class Bacteroidia; order Flavobacteriales_D; family Crocinitomicaceae; genus UBA952. Next base: position 7,167 of record CANHHA010000024.1, on the reverse strand, counting down.
AGCGGTAATACTTGCTTGACCCGAAGCATCCCCATGACATAACACATCAATCGTTGTGGCAGATAGTACAATTGCCGGTGGCTCATTAATGGTAAAGGAAAGTATATCATCGCACCCATTCGCATCGGTAACCACGAAATCATAGACCCCTGGACATAAGTTTGTTGACGTATAGTTAGGTAAAATCGCATTTGCTGCAACCGTTAAATTCACGGGTAGTTGGCAAGGCCCTGTATTCGGTCCGCTAAGCCAAGTTAGATTGTAAGACGGCGTAGCACCTGTTATTCCCAACTGTACATAGCCGTTGTTAAGACCATAACACGTAACATCGAATGGAGTAACCGCCACCGCTAACGGTGTTGGTTCGGTAACCGTTCCAATTACCGAAATCTGACAACCATTTGCATCCGTTATCTCAACCTGGTAGGTACCTGCTGAAACCCCGGTCCATGTGCTTGTTCCTCCAGCAAAATTAATGTTCGATGGACCTCCCCAAGGCGTAGTAAATCCAACAATTGTATAAGGAGCGGTTCCACCATTTGGTGATACCGTTAATGTTCCATTACCCAACCCATTACATGTTTCATTGGTGGTAGTAACAATTGCACTTAAGGCTTGCGCCGGTTGATTGATGGTAACACTCGCTGATTGAGCACACCCATTCGCATCCGTCACGGTCACATTGTAAACCCCAACGCAAAGCTGTCCGACAGAAGATGTACTTGCGCCTCCTGTCCATAAATAGGTATATGGAGCGATTCCTCCTGTTACTGAAACGCCTGCGCTTCCTTGACAGTTTGCATCGTTACACGGATCATCGTTTGATGTTGGAGTTAATACTAAGGGTTGAGGTTCGGAAATCGTTGCACTTAACGTGGTATCACACCCGTTGGCATCCGTAACGCTAAACACATACACTCCTGGACATAAGTTGTTAACGCTTGTTGCTCCCGAAATAATTGAAGTAACAGGCAATGCGCACGGTCCGGAGTTTGGTCCAGAAATCCATGTTACGGTATAATTAGGCACTGATCCGGATGGAGTAATTTGAATTATTCCGTTGTTGGCATTATGACAAGTTACATTGGTAACCTGAAGGGCTACTTGTAAATACGTTGGTTGCGTGATGGTGGTAGAAACTGTTATTTGGCATCCGTATGCATCCGTAATGGTATAGGTGTATGAGCCCGCTACCATGTTGTTCGAAACGGCATTTCCTCCAGAAACAGCCACGGTTGTAGGTCCGTTCCACGGTGAACCCGTAATATCAAATGGTGCGGTGCCACCACTTGGGATAATGGTGATCGTTCCGTCGTTATTGTTCGTACACGTTTCATTCGTGTGAGAGATTGCCGCAGTAAGTGGCGCTGCTGGACCGATAATATTAAACGGTGCGGTATTTTGACAATTATTCGCATCAACAACAACCGCATTATAAACACCCGGTGCTAAATTACCTAGAGAAAGTCCTGTTCCAATGTTGGTTCCGGAAACGTTTTGCCAAGTAACAGTATAAGTTGGTGTACCCCCACTAACAGCAGCCTGCACCGTGCCTGTACCTGGTAAACAATATACCGTATCGTTCACGACACTAATTACCAAGAGATCCGGTTCGGTTATGGTTGCGCCTGTGTTAATTTGACAGCCGTTTGCATCAGTAACGAGTACGTCGTATATACCCGGACACAATCCGGTTGCATTCGCCTGGTTGATTGGAATGCTACATGGTGAACCTGCGGTGCTGTTCCAAAGATAGGTGTAAGGCAATACCCCACCATTAACTGTTACATTAATTGAACCGTTACTTGCGCCATTGCACGTTACATTCGTGGAGGCAATGCTGTAGGTTAGCGCAGCCGGTTGACTTATGATTACATTCTGAGTGAATGGACAATTATTTAAATCTTGTACATTGAGCGTATAGGTTCCTGCTAATAATCCTGGAATCGTGTAGGTGTCTCCTGAGTTGAGAATTTCCAATCCCGCAACTGGGAATGGAGGGCCAGGTGTCCAAGAAACATTGTATCCTGGTGTGCCCCCGGTGGCAGAAACGGTAATTGAACCACTAGCGTTATCAAAGCAGTCTACATCAATGTCGCTAATGGTAACTACCATTGGTTGGGCCGGAGCCGTTATGCTAAATTGGACTATGATTTCGCATCCGTTCGCATCGGTTATGGTGTCATAGTAATCTCCAATACATAATCCCGTGATCGATGGGGTGGTTTGACCATTGCTCCAAGAATGTTGATACGGAGCAGTACCTCCTGAAGGGACGGTTGTTGCTACCCCGGTACATTGCCCGTGGCACAATATATTCGTTTGTGTAGCGCTTGCGGTTAACGGTAAGTTGGGGGCAATAATGGACTGTGCAAATGAATACGGACAGCCATTTAGATCGGTAATATTAACTGAATAGGACCCTTGACAAAGTCCTGTTGCCGAAATAATGCCGGCATTGGTTACGGAACTTGCAGGAACAGAACAAACCGCTGGAAGACCAACAGCCGACCAAACAACGGTGTAAGGAGCTGTTCCTCCAGTAACATTGAACGCAATACTGCCGTTCATGTCACCATAACATTGAACATCCGTGGCGGTTAAATTGACGACATTTACTGGGTTTTGAGGTTGTGTAATAGTAATGGTTTCAGAATCCGTACAACCGTTAGCGTCGGTAATTAACACGGTATGCGTTCCCGCAGCAACGTTGGTGTATTGATAGGTTCCTCCCGTTAAATTGATCGTTGTAGACGCGGGTAACAGCGTTGCGGAAGTAAGCGTATAAGAAGGGCTTCCTCCATTGGCCGTGATGGTAATCGTTCCGGTAGATTCGCTCCAGCAGAGTACATTCGTGAAACTTGAATCCGCAACTAAAGGTGAAACGGGTCCAGAAATAGTGAAGGTATTCGGTAAGGGACAATTATTCGCATCCGTTACGGTAACATTGTAGGTGCCCGGAGCTAGGTTGTTTTGACAGCTGGTATTTCCTGGAATCGACCAAGCATAGGAATATGGCCCCGTTCCTCCCGTCACATTTAAGCAAATACTTCCAGAGTTTACCCCGGCGCAAGGCACATCCGTTACGGTTGGTATTACCGTAATTGGATTCGCCGGTTGATTGATGGTGGCGCTCAGTTGTTGCGTACAAAGTCCATTGTTATAGGTTAAGTCTATTGAATAATTCCCCCCGGGTAAATTATTTAATAAAAATGGGGAAGTATTTATGTTTCCTGAACTAGGTCCACCTGGCCCATTAATCACATAGGTCACCGGATAGGAACCTGGCGGGGTGGTAATCGTTAATACCCCCGTGTTTCCTGGATTACATAAAATCGTGTTCGCACTTACGGTGGCTCCAAAAGCAGGAGGTTCTGTAATCGTAAAGGTATTTTGTGTAGAACATCCATTTGCGTCCACCACGGTCAAGGTGTAATTTCCTGCAGACAATCCACTAACGGTGTAAGCCCCTCCAGAAAGTGGAATTTCTACCCCTGCTGGACTCACCAAAGGTCCAGGAGGCGTGGTGCGTTGATAAGTAACTTGATATCCTGCGGTACCCCCTGAAGCCGTTACCTGTACGGATCCATCATTCGCTCCATTACACGAGATATTAACAGGAGTCGTTAAATTCATCGAAAGGGCAGATACCGGTTGGTTAATCGCAAAGTTTCGAATATTCGTACATCCGTTGGCATCGGTAACTGTTAAGGTATAGGAGCCGGCTGGTACTCCGGTAATGTTTGGTGTTGGATTTGAATTAGACCATAAATAAGTATATGGCGGAACTCCACCTGAGGTGGTGGTGGAAATGGCTCCTGCTCCTTGACCGAAACAAAGGATCGGTGTAACCGTTCCCTGAACCACGATTGGTTGTGGCTGTGTTATGGTCGTGCTAATGGTATTCGTACACCCGTTCGCGTCAATAATATTCACCGCATAGTTACCGGCAGGAAGTACTCCCGCAACAGGCGTTCCTACTTGCGTTGTGGTTAACGAAGTCGTTGGAATCGTGCCACTCGAGTTCGGTGGCCCGACAACGGTGTAGTTAATCGGCGCTGTACCCCCTGATGTGGTAAACTCCAGAGCACCTGTTGAGGCTCCGAAACAAAGCACATTAGTGGATGAAATTCCTAGGGTAAGCGGTGCTGGCTCCGTAATTAGTTGATTTAGCTGTACCTGACAGCCATTAATATCTGTCACAGTAAAGGAATAACTTCCTCCAGATAAATTCGGGAATATTGCTGTATTTCCAATTACTGGAGCGCCACCATTCACTGTATACGTTGGTGTTCCGCCGCTTATTGCAATCGTAATTTGACCATTACCTGCATTGGCGCAATTTACATTCGTTATAGGTTGAACTATACTGGCAGAAAGCGGGAATTGCGGTTCAGTGACTACATACGTTTCTGTTAATTGGCAGTTATTTGCATCCGTTACCGTGAATTGATACGTTCCTGCAGGAATATTCAGCTGGCTAGCCGCTGAAGCGCCCGCAGTTAAAACACCGCCACTGCTAGCCACCCAAGAATACGTATATCCTCCTGCTCCACCGGTAACCGTTGGAATAATTTGGCCTGTAGCTTGACCGTGGCAATTCACTGGAATAACTTGTTCATCGATTTGTATTGGATTTGGAACCGTAATATTTGTACTCACCGTGATTGAACATCCATTGGCATCGGTTACTACCACCGTGTAAGAACCTGCGGATAAAGAAGGTATAGGATTAGCCGGAGGGGGATAGAACCCACTTGATGGGGTAGGCCCTGTAATTACATAAGATAGACTTGGTTCTCCCCCATTGGCGGTTATCAATAATGCTCCTGTATTTTGACCCGCACACAGAATATTGGTGGGAACTACGTTTAGGGTAAGTGCCGGAGGGGTATCCACATCGAAATTTATCGTTTCAACACATCCCAAGGCGTCTGTAACGGTTAGCACGTAAACCCCAGGACTGAGATTCGAAAAGGTTGCCGTATTGTCTAGGTTCGGGTCAATGGTTTGGCTGGCAGCTCCGAGTGTTACGGTATAATTCGCTGTGCCGCCATTGATGGCAATAATAATTTCACCATCATTGGCCCCGTAACATGAAACATCTACCGTGTCCAAAATATTAACAACCAAACTAGAAGGAGGTTGCGTTATCGTATAAGAATCATTGAGTACACAACCGTTTGCGTCGGTTACGTTAAATTGATATGATCCCGCACACAAACCGCTGATGTTTTGCGTATTCCAAGTATTGGCGCCACTGGTCCATTGATAATTATAGGGCGAAGTTCCTCCGGAGACACCCGAAGCAATTCCACCGTTACACTCCCCAAAGCAATTTATTGTTGATCCCGTTATAGTTGTCTGTAAAGCTGCCGGCTGATTAATAATTGCCGTTACCGCTGCAGAAGCACATTGATTGACATCTAACACCGTAACAGAATAGGAATTCGCTGATAAATTGGAAACTTGGTTGAGATTCGTGCTAAATGGAGGTGCAGCCCCTACCGGATCTACATTAATCGTATACGGAGCAGTACCTCCATTAATTCCAACAATAAATGAACCGTCATTATCACCAAAACAGGATACATCTACCGGAGATAAAATCGAGGCAACAATAGGAGATTGTGGAGCAGTGATGGTAATTGTAGCATCATCTTGACACCCATTATTGTCTGTTATCGTCACAAGATAGGTTCCCGGAGCAAGGTTGTTCGCAGAGTAACTATTGTTAACTGCAAATATTTCAGCCCCTGGAGGATTGATTGCTGGACCAACGCCCGGGGTTATTACCACATCAAACGGAGCGGTTCCTGTTGTTGGGGTTACCGAAATAGATCCGTTGGTTTGTCCAAAACATTGAATATTCGTTGATGTGAAATTCGCTTGGAATGGGGTCGGAGTAATGATGATGCTATCCGTGTATTGTGCTTGACAGCCGTTAGCATCCGTGACGGTTACTGTATAAATACCGCAAGTTAACGAAGATGGATTAAATGTGTTATTCGGTATAATGGTGGCGGAACAATTTATGCCAGGATTTTGTAACGGTGCCCAGACCCATGTGGTATTATAAAGCGGTGAAGTTGCATTTGGCGTTCCACCAGAAAGTTGTAAGTTGATAAACCCAAGACTATTTCCATCACATAAGGGGCCTGAATCTGTCCAAACGATGTTTATTGGTGGTGGTTCCGTAAGCGCGGTGATTACTGTGGTGGTGCAACCAAGGGCGTCCGTTACTAACAATTGATAATTCCCATTAGGCAATCCTTGTGGATCTTCAGAGGCCATTTCACCGGCTGGGATTGGTCCTCCAACTCCACCGACTACCGACCACATATATGAATACGGTGCTGTTCCTCCAGAAATCGTAGCAAATATTTCCCCGTCACTTAGCCCATTACATGTAACGTTGTTAACACTATCAACTACTGCTACAACGGCAGAATTCGGTTGAGAAATCGTTATTGGTTCAGTATCAATACAGCCATTATAATCTACAATTTGTAAGGTGTATGTACCAGCGGCTAAACTCGGAATATTAAACGTGCCTCCAGATAACGCAATATTTCCTTGTAAAAATGAATTAAGCAATACATCATAATCCGGCGTACCTCCCGTGGCAAGAAAACTAATAGAACCAGTATTGTCTCCGAAACAATTTACATTTTGAAAATTAATATTCTGTATGCTTGGTGAGGTTAATGGATTGGTGATGGTCCAGTTACCCGCGATTGAACAAAGGTTCACATCCGTTACTGTTAAATTATATGTCCCAGGTCCTAATGTACTGATGTCTTGTGTTGTATTTGTATATGAATTCGGGCCAGTCCATGAATAACTGTACACGGGTGTGCCTCCCCCTAGGGTAACATTTATACCGCCGCTGTTTACCCCAACACAAGCAATCTGTGTTACCGAGCCTGTTAAGGTTAATGCAGGGGATTCTGTTATGTCAATGTTCAATAAACTCGCCGTACAGTTGTTCGCATCCGTTACCGTTACACTGTAAGTACCCGTGGATAACCCTGTGATGTCTTCCAACGAAGAACTATAACCCCCAGTACCCGTCCAACTGTAATTATATCCACCGCCTACTAACGGTGTGCCGCCACTTACACTTAAATTGATGCTTCCCGTCGATTGGCCTGCACATAAAACATC
>CANHHA010000023.1 GCA_947460825.1 Flavobacteriales bacterium | reverse complement strand
TGCCTATAGATTGGAGTGACCGCATTGAGTTTTTCGATTTCAACAAGACAACGGGAGTTGTAAGTAACCCACTAACGGTCAATGTTACGGATGATTCAAATCCACCTTTTCTCAGAAAGTATGGCGCTTGTTTTTCTCCCGATGGTTCAAAATTTTATTACACAAATATCAATTCGGTTTATCAATTAAATTTAAGCACCTACACTTCAGCGGCCATAGCCTCTTCAATTACCTTGATCTATTCTCCAATTCTTGAACCCAATGGTTATCCCTGTTTACAAATCGAACAAGCTCCAAACAATAAATTGTACGTTGCCATAGGAAATGCTGGAAGGCTCGATGAAATCTCAAATCCTAATACATTGGGGCTCGGTTGTGCTTATGTAATCAATGCTGTCAGTTTCAGTCCTGCAACATGTCAACTCGGTTTGCCGCCTCAAGTTCCACTTGGGGGATTTTCGGCTAGTTCAACCGTTACATTTCTTCCTGATTCGTGTTTTCAGGGTTATATTTCATTTTCAATTACAACAGCATCACCGATAAATCAAATAAATTGGAATTTTGGTGATCCAACTTCAGGAGCAAATAATGTCTCAATGTCTTTAAATCCAAGCCATCAATTTTCTGAAATAGGAACCTATCAAATTACTGCTATTGTTGAATTTGATTGCTATACAGAAACCGTTACTCAGAATATAACTGTGGTTGATTGCTCAGATACCATAATACCGATTCTACCATTTGAATTCCCCAATATCTTTACACCGAATAGTGACGGCATCAACGACCTTTTTGAAATCCAAAATTTACCAGAAAACACCGAGGTAATTATTCTAAACCGCTGGGGGAATCTCGTTTATTCTTCAACAAATTACCAAAACAATTGGGACGGAAAAGATACTTCCGGAAAGGAGCTTGCTGATGGGGTTTATACCTATAAATTCACAACGGGAACAGGGACAATTGGTCATGGCTTTTTGCATTTAGTAAGGTGATTTCTGTCAGACTTCCCGAATTAGTTTTTAGAGTTTAATAAAACAAAAAGTTTTAGGATTTTGCTTGGCGACAATTCTATTAACTGAGCGAATACACCGTCACAAGATGCACAAGCGCAATCAACACATTACTAATTACAAACGGGTGTTTCAGTGTTTTGACCGTAAATGGTGTAAGGAGTTTATACACGATTTGCATTAGTAAAAGTGCAATTGAAAATTTGGTGTCGGTAAAAATCAATAAACCAATAGATGCGATAAGTATCGTCATGTAAATCGCTAAAAGAATTCCTCTTGCAGGATTGAATTCACCCAATGTTTCGACCATTCTAAGATTATTGGTCAGCATTAAATAGCAAATGGGTATAAGAATAAGGATGTTTAAAAGAAGGGAGAGGGTGAGCATCGATTTAATAATTCATTACGTTCTGAATGAAACAGCTAAAGATCGGATTTGTTTTCAATTATATTTCCTGGCAGTTGAATATTCAATAAGCAAAGAAACTAAACAAAAGGAGTAATAATTTTAAATTTAAGTATGTAATTTTGTATCCGAGATGGTATTTCAACGGATACTTTTTTTAAGCTTTTTTACCTTGTTTTTGGTTCAGGCACAAGCTCAACTTCAAAATTCCCATTGGACATTTGGTTATAATTGTTGGGTGGATTTTTCGGGAGGGGTTCCCGTAGGAAATGGTGCATCGGCAATTTATAGTAATGAACAATGCGCCACTGTATCGAATGAGGTCACGGGTCAATTGCTCTTTTATTCAGATGGACAGAGCGTTTGGGACGCCAACCACACGGTGATGCCGAATGGGTTGAATCTATTTGGCGGCGCTTATTTGTCCAGTACGCAAGGGCCATTAATCGTTCCTTTTCCGGAAGACGATTCGAAATATTACTTGTTTACCTTAGACGATTTGGAATACGACATTCCGCAGTTGGATAATGGATTGCGTTATACGGTGGTAGATATGAACCAAAACAATGGATTGGGAGACGTTGACCCCCTCCAAAAAAACGTCTTTTTAACGGATTTTCTGACGGAAAAGATGACCGTCGTGCGCAGCGAGGCGATTCGTGGATATTGGGTGATTGTGCACAAACGTGAAAGCAAGCAGTTTTTGGCGTACAAAGTGGACGGCTGTGGAGTAGATCCAATTCCAGTGATAAGTAATGTTGGAACAGAACTCTTAGGTGCGAATTCTAATTTTGACCCTCGCATGCCTTTTTACGGTTCTATGAAAGCTAACCATGCAGGAGATAGAATCGCTATGCCGATTGACGACAGTAAATTCATCGACTTTTATTCCTTTGATGCGGCAAGCGGTAACTTATTGAATCCCATCACGGTTGAAGTTACAGACAACACGCCAGCGTCCCCTATCCGAAAATATGGGTGTAGTTTTTCACCCGACGGAAGCATGTTTTATTATACCAATAACATTTCAGTGTATCAACTCAAGCTAACGGCGTATGATTCGCTTTCTATTGCCACGTCGCATACCTTGATAGCCACACCTGCAAATCCAACCTTTCAAATAGAGGAAGGTCTTGATGGAAAATTATACGTGGCGATTGGAGGCAGCAATGTGTTGGATGTAATTAATGCACCCAACAGTACGTTTTGTGATTACACAAGCAATGCGCTTACAACCAATGGACTTGTATTGCTTGGACTCCCGGCTCGGGTACCCGAACGCAATTTTTCAAGTCCTCCGATCACCATGCTCCCCGATTCTTGTTGGCAAAGCACGACCAGTTTTTCCATTAATACAGGCTTATCCATAAATCAAGTGAGTTGGAACTTTGGTGATCCAAATTCCGGGGGAAGCAATACGTCAACGATGTCCGTACCAAGCCATTCATTTTCTAATGTCGGAACCTATACGGTTTCAGCGCTGGTGGAATTTCAATGTTATACCGACACCCTAGCGCTTACTCTCTCGGTGGTTGACTGTCCTCAGGATCCGCCTCCACCCATTCCAAACTACCCTTTGGTAATCCCAAATGTAATCACCCCAAATTCGGATGGAGCCAATGATGTTTTTGAAATTGAAAATTTACCCGAAAACACCGAGGTAATTATTCTAAACCGCTGGGGGAATCTCGTTTATTCTTCAGCAAATTACCAAAACAATTGGGATGGAAAAGATACGTCTGGTAAGGAGCTTGCGGATGGGGTTTATACCTATAAATTCACAACGGAAACAGGGGAAATTGGTCATGGCTTTGTGCATTTAGTGCGGTGAATTCCATGAAAAAATTAATTTTTACATCAATACTTTTTTTTCAATTAAATCTAACTTTTTCACAAAATGTCTGTGATCCCACTGGCAATTTAGTGATTTATTCCAATTACGATGGGGGTATTTTAACAATAAATGTGGACCAAAATATTCCCAATCTTAAGGTGGGGATATGCACCTACGAGCCCATTCTTGTAAATTTCACTGGACTATTTGTAGGCAATATCACCCAAGTTATTTATGCTGGTATGAATTCTAATCAGAACAATAATAATTGTGGACTTGGTAATTTTTCAACTTCTGTTACTGGAGTGCCTGCAGGAATTGTAACCATTAGTCCCCCGATGAATCCACCACCTGTAGGTTATACACCAGCTCATGGAAACGGTTCTGGCCCATGGGGAGGCGGTGTTATTGGAGTTGCAGGTCTTTGCGATACGACCATCAATGCTGGAGGAGGAAATACTCCAGATGAGGTTGTCTATTACTTTCTTAATGCGACTTCAGGAACGCTGCTTTATCACCAAACTCAATATAATTGTTGGGTAAACGAAACGCTTACTATTTCAGCCGGTGGAAACTGCTGTATTCTTCCTCCTAATAATAATCCCTGTCCTGCAGTAACAGCCGCATCAAGTCAAATCAATGTTACTTGTAACGGTGGTTCAGATGGATCTGCAACAGTTGTAGCTTCGGGTGGGACAACGTTTACCTATGCTTGGGCGCCTAGCGGTGGTTCAAACGCAACAGCTAGTGGTTTAACCGCTGGAAATTATACGTGCACCATTACAAATGAATGTGGAAATTCAACAACACAAACAGTTACTATCACCGAAACGGTATCATACCAATTAAACGCAACGGTTATTCAGCCTACTTGTGGCAATAACAACGGATGTATATATTTTGATCCATCCCCTGCCGGAACGTATTTTTACGATTGGCCTTTTCCTACTGTAATGATTGTGGACAGTATTTGTGAGCTTGCTCCAGGATCTTATAATATCACAATAAATAGTGCAGTCGGCTGTCCTATTGATACCACAATCATTTTAGCAAATAGCAATGCCGCGACAATTGACGCTAACCCAGAAATATCAACTATAAATGTCGGTGATTCCGTTCAATTAAATGCGACGGGAGGAGTTTCCTACACTTGGAATCCATCATCAAGTTTAACTTGTTTTGATTGTCCAGATCCGACAGCTCATCCTTCCCAAAATACGACTTATATCGTAAATGGAACGGATACAGATGGATGCACTGGTAGTGATACCGTTGTTGTAAATGTACTACCGTTGCCCCAGCCAAATTTTGAATTCCCAAATGTAATCACCCCAAATTCGGATGGAGCCAATGATGTTTTTGAAATTGAAAATTTACCCAAAAACACCGAGGTAATTATTCTAAACCGCTGGGGGAATCTCGTTTATTCTTCAGCTAATTACCAAAACAATTGGGATGGAAAAGATACGTCTGGAAAGGAGCTTGCGGATGGGGTTTATACCTATAAATTCACAACAGAAACAGGTACAATTGGTCATGGCTTTTTGCATTTAGTAAGGTGATTTCTGTCAGACTTCCCGAATTAGGATTAGCCTAGGTGTTCATTTTATTTAATTTTACCCGATGATAGTAAATTCGCTGCTCCTTTAATGAACCACACCATCTACACCGATATCGAAAAAAACGCCATTCGCTTTTCGAACTTCAAGAAGCTGGAGACGGAATGCTCATTCAATGGGTTAGGTATAAAATATGTTGCATCGGGTGAAGAAATATATTACGCAAACGACAAAAAATACAAAGTGAATGCCGGTGAGTATATCATTGGGAATGAATTTACCAGGTCCATTGTACGAATTGATCACGCTCAAATGGTTCAAGGACTTTGTATTGATATTTCATCTGAAATCATTTCTGAAGTAGCTGAATTTCATGATGTGAATGGTTCGGAATTGAAAGAGTTTTTACTTTCAGATCAGTTTTTTGTCAACCGGTATAACGTGAAGAATACCAGTTTGGGGTATTCATTGAATGAAATCAATCAAAAGATAAAAACGGGGACATTTACCAACGATTTACAAAAGAATGAGCTGTTTTACAGTCTTGCAGAATCCATAATTACCGATCAACGTTTTGTGTTTGACCATTTGTCTAACCTCGATTTCAAAAAGAAGGTAACGAATGAGGAGGTTTTTAGAGCTATTCTTCAGGCTAAACTTCTTATCGATGAGCGCATCACTGAAAATTTGTCTTTAGAAAACATGGCGCTTGTAACCGGTATTTCGAAATACCATTTCATTCGGGTATTTAAAGCCGCTTTTGGCATTTCGCCTTATCAGTATCAAAAACGCAAACGGCTGGAGCTGGCCAAATTAGACTTATTGAGTGGCGAAGAAATTCTTTTTACAGCCCTGCGCTATGGTTTTGCAGACACCCCTACATTTTCAAAGGCTTTCAAAATGCAATTTGGTGTAACACCTGGTGCAATTCGAAAAGTTATTTTGTAATTCATGAAAAAGGTCATCATTATTGGTTCAACTTCCGGAATAGGAAAAGGACTTGCAGAACTATTTGCAGCAAACAATTGCAAAGTTGGTATAACAGGTCGTCGAAAGGATTTGCTTCTTGAATTGAAAGATGAAAATCCCGATGCTTATTTGACTAAAGTTTTAGACGTAACCGATACCGCTTCATCCATTCAACAGTTGGAAGAATTGACTAATGAGTTAGGTGGTTTGGATTTACTAATCATATCATCAGGAATAGGAGAAATAAACGAAGCGTTAAATTTTGAAATCGAAAAACAAACCATAGATACCAACATAGTGGGGTTTACGTCCATTGCAGATTGGACCTTCAACTATTTTGAAAAACAGCAATCTGGTCATTTGGTGGTAATAAGTTCCATTGGAGGAATTCGTGGCAGCCGTCAAGCTCCTGCTTATAATGCATCAAAAGCTTATCAAATAAATTACACGGAGGGATTACGACAAAAAGCTGCAAAACTTAAAACACCCATTTTTATAACGGATATTCGTCCAGGTCTTGTGGATACAAAAATGGCGAAAGGCGAAGGATTGTTTTGGGTAATGCCTCTCGAAAAATCTGTCAATCAGATGTATAAAGCCATCATCCGAAAAAAGAAGGTGGTTTACGTCACAAAAAGATGGCGTTTGATTGCTATGCTTTTAAAGCTCATTCCAAGAGGGGTTTACAAGAGGATGTAGACAGAAAAAAGCAATTTTTGACAACACTGCCACGTGTAGAGGTAGTTTCTTTGGTGTAAAATCCGACTTTACAAAGATGCCAATGGCAAGGTGTATGGGTATGCAATTGGTGTGGATGTTTTTAAATTCCATTAAATGATTTAAACAACAAAACAAATAACAATCTTTGTATACAGAAAATTATACAATAGACGGAAAAAATGAAACTGGATGCAACCTTTTTATTAAAAATTAAAACAAGCTAATATGAAAACCATCAACATTTCACTTCTTGCAGTAACCGTGCTTTTAGCATCTTGCAGCAATAAAGAAGAATTGGTATCGGGTATTACCAAAAAGAATATGGACACCTCGGTAAAACCAGGCGATAACTTCGACCGTTTCGTTAATGGAACTTGGGCTAAAAACAACAAAATTCCTGCAGATAAAGCATCATATGGTGCATTTGATATGTTGTATGACAAATCGCAAAAAGACGTTAAAGCCATCATTGAAGAAGCTTCAAAAGGACGCTTTAATGAAGGTTCAGACGAGCAAAAAATCGGAGATTTTTATAGCTCATATACTAATCGTAAAAACCGAGATGCTAAAGGAGTTACTCCTATTCAATCGGAATTAAAAGCCATTGATGCAATCGCAAATTATACCGATTTAGCAACTTATTTTGGTAAAGCCAATAGAACTGGCGTATCAATTCCTTTTTCAGTTGCTGTTACCGAAGATTTTAAAGATCCCAAAAAATATACCTTAATGACTTGGCAAGGTGGTTTAGGACTGCCTGAAAGAGAATACTACCTTCAGAATGATGCGAAAATGTCTGACATTCGTAAGAAATATGTGGCGCATATCGAAAAAATGTGGCAATTAGTTGGATTACCCAATGGTGCTGAAAGTGCGGCTAACGTTATGGCCTTAGAAACTACGTTGGCAACCTACCACATGAAAAAAGAGGATACTCGTAACACAGCAGCGCTTTACAACAAATATGCGTTAACCGATTTAAAATCGTTAATGCCAGATTTTGATTGGACAGCGATGTTAAAAAAAGCAGGGGTTGCTAACGAAAAAAATATTGTGATTGCTCAAGTAGCTTACACAAAAAGTTTAAATAATATCATCAAAAACACACCTATTGATACTTGGAAAACGTATTTAAAATGGGGTTTGATAAACCACACTGCGGGTTACTTAAATTCCGCTTTAGACAAACAGGACTTCGAATTCTATGGAAAGACATTGAACGGAACAGAACAACAAGAAGAAGATTGGAAAAGAGCTGTTAGTGCTGTGAATGGAAGTTTGGGTGAAATTGTTGGTAAAGTATATGTAAAAAAACACTTTACACCAGAGGCTAAAAAACGTATGACGGCTATGGTGAAAAATCTACTTAAAGCCTACGCAGCAAGCATCAAAGAATTGGATTGGATGAGCGCTGACACTAAAAAAGAAGCACTTGCTAAGGTTGATAAATTCATGATTAAAATTGGTTACCCAGACAAATGGAGAGATTACTCTGCATTAAAAGTAGTTAAAAATGATTTGTTCGGAAACGTAACAAGAGCTACCGAATTTGAATACAACCGGATGTTAAACAAATTAGGGAAACCTGTGGATAGAGCGGAATGGGGAATGACACCACAAACAGTGAATGCTTATTACAATCCAACGCTTAACGAAATTGTTTTTCCAGCGGCAATTCTTCAACCGCCTTTCTTTAATTTAGCCGCAGAAGATGCTGTAAATTATGGTGGAATTGGTGCCGTAATTGGTCACGAAATCGGACACGGATTTGACGATCAAGGAAGTACGTTTGATGGTGACGGCGTAATGAGAAATTGGTGGACGCCACAAGATTTAAAAGCATTTCAAACAAAAACAAAAGCTCTTGTTGACCAATACAACAGTTTTAAAGCATTTCCAGATCTAAACCTTAGTGGAAGTTATACGCTTGGCGAAAATATTGGGGACTTAGGCGGATTAAGCATAGCTATTAAAGCTTACAAAATGTCACTGAACGGAAAAGAGGCTCCTAAAATGGACGGTTATACCGGCATTCAAAGAGTATTTCTTGGTTGGGGACAAGTTTGGTTAGATAAATCTCGTGAAGAAGCGTTGAGAAGTCAAGTAGCATCTGACCCACATTCACCTGCTAAATTTAGAATTAATGGTGTGGTTAGAAACATCCCAGAATTCTATGAAGCATTCAACGTAAAAGCAACGGATTCGCTTTATTTAGCTCCAGAAAAAAGGGTTAAGATTTGGTAATCAAATTCAAATCAATAATCAAACCCAGGAGTAATTTTTTTTGTAGTTAATCAATATGGCAACGTGTATGGGTAAACCATCGGTGTGGATGTATTTAAAGGATAAATCAATTGCCTTAGTGCCTGCGCTGTTAGGTTTTGGAATTGGGTTAGATGATAAGTAATCCAATAATATGACAAAAACCAACACCAAAACCACCTACTACTGGTTCAGTATTTTTGCCCTGTGCTTCCTCTGTTTTCAAGCGGTATCATATTATATCCGGCCCCACTATTCGGGTGAGAGCGCTATTATTAGTTATCTCTTGGGAATTGCACCCAATTTCTTTCCTGCGATTGGAATACCCGCCTTGTTTGTCGTGTTTATCATGCAATTGAAGACTTCGAGCAAATGGTTAAACCAGAAAAACTATGTTACCGCAAACCTCATTTCGCTATGCGGGCTAATTGCATGGGAATTCATTCAAACGTCCTCAAAGAAATTACATTTCGACTGGAACGACGTCCTCTGGACCTTCATTGGCGCAGCAATTTTTCACGTGATTTGGGTGCTAACTCCGGAGCGATTGAAAGATGTTGGATCAACGATACAATCACAAGGCTAACTCGTATCTCGTATAATTTTGGGTGTTTTTGTGGCATAAATTGAAGAATCATAGTCGGCAATCAATCTAAGAATGCTGGTGATTCTCTTAAAATCATCAACAAAAAATGAAGTCAATGCCATTTAACCTATCCGCTACCCTTATCGGAATAGTGTTTTTTGTTAATACGGGGTGTTTCGCACAAAATTACTTTATTACCGACAACGATTCAGTTCCTTGCAGTAGCATTAATTTTTTCAATACCAATGCGCAAGGAAAAATGATTGATTTAGAATATGTTACGATTTCCAACGAAGTTATTCGATTAAAAAAAGATGAAATCCCACTCATAAAAATACTGTGTCAAGACGGTGCAATGTATTTGCGCATGCCGCTTCAACTCGATAAACCTAATGGGTATTACAGGTACGGAAAACGATTAGTTCATGGAAAAATTCGGGTGGATGTGTTTGATGACGTTACCACGAGCTATCGTCTAAAGGAAAATTTTGATGGATCATATAATTCCCAAGGCGTAATGAAAGAAACCCGAGAAGGGATGTACATGCGTCACGTAACCATGCCCGATGGTACCGTATATGAGGTGGATGGATTAAAAGCAATAAAATCCTTGAAGTCTATTCGGAAGTACATGTTTGCGTGCGAGCCATACAAAAAGGAGTACTTCGAAAACCCTAAGTATCAAACGTGTACATTTGAGGAGGCGGTCATTGATTATAATGCCATGTGTCCTTGATTGGGCGTGCTAACATATGTAAACGAATTTTCAATCCGGTTGGCCCTTATTTTTGAAAAAATATATCCCCATGAAAACTTCTATAATTCAAAACAAACCGCGTATTTCCAAGGGGAGACATTAAGACCATATGATATTCACGTTTCCAATAAAAACTTCAAGCAACCGTGTACGCAAATGCCCGTTAAGATTCCGCGAGATTAAGGCTTTTTTATAGTTATTATTCGTAATTTCGCTTACCTAATCTATGAATCCGTTGAAGGCGTTAGTTTTTTTGTTGTTTATGCCCTTGTTGGCGCTGGCACAAGCCGCATCTTTCTCCACGTCACCCGCTTCTAACAACAATACAATAACGGTTTGTCAGGGGTCTACGGTGTTATATACCAATACTTCCACGGGTACCAATGCTTCAACAAATTACAATTGGACTTTTCAGGGGGGTAATCCCAACAATTCCAACCAAGTTGGGCCGCATAATATCACCTATAACAACCCGGGGAATCATACCACAACCCTGAATTTGGGCAACGGGGTTACTTCGCAGGTTAATGTTACGGTAGTTGCAAACAACTTTAACCCATCGCTCACCTTAACCAGTAACGCGGCCGCTGGTTATTCCACTTCAACATTGAATGGAATGACGATTTTTCGACGATGTGGTTTCAATTCGGGTAATTTTGCATTCGCGGATCCAACGATAGCCTCACATCCTGTAGGGACGACCTACAGTGTAATTTGGGGCGACGCTACAGCAAACGGATCATCCCCTCCGCCTTTTAGCCATACATACGCAACTCAAGGTTATTTTAACATGGCCTATCAGGTGACATTTCCCGGAGGCTGTACTTTTATTCAAAACTATTTGGTTTATGTAGGGAATAATGCCCCCACTATTTCATTAACCGGTTCAGGTTCGTCATCGTGCTTACCAAATCCGTATTCATTTCAAGTGGGAACCCAAGGTCCTGTACCTCCCGGTACGGTATTTCAAATCATTTACAATGATGGAACAGCTACCACCGTCCTTAACGGATTGAATCCCAATCCGCAAACGATCAATCATGTCTTTTCTCAAACTTCGTGCGGCGTTAATACCACAATTCAGAATCAGACCTACAACAACTCTTTTTCCATACAGGTATTGGCGAGCAATGCTTGTAGTCCTCAAGGGACGTTTGCTGCCATCGGACCTATCGCTGCGGGGGGCTCTGTGAATGCGGTTATAAGTGCAAATCCTAACACCAACGTAATTTGCGTTAACCAGCCGATAACGTTCAATGATGTGGCCAATCATGGCACAAATGTTAGCAATGGTGGTTGCGATTCACTTTTTGGACGGTATTGGACAATTTTGCCTAATGCTGGGTATACCACTTCTGGTACGATGGGTAGTCCTGCTGGTTTTTTGCCCAATTTACCTAACGGTTATGACTTTTTTTCTTGGAATAACGGTTCTGCGTCACTTCCTGTTACTTGGACCGTTCCGGGAAATTATCAAGTAGTATTACATCTTGGGAATAATTGCGGAATGGACTCCGTGGTTTATAACATCTGTGTTGTTGCTGCCACCGTAGCGAATTTCACCTTGCCTCTAGCTACGGCTTGTGCGCCGGTAAACATTACACCGAACAATACTTCGAGCACTCCAGGCTGTAACCTGACGAATGTATTCAGTTGGTCTGTCACTTCCACCAATCCTCAGAATTGCAATTTTAACGGAGGCCCGTCGGTACAACCCGCCAACTCAGCGCTCGCCAACCCCACATTTAGTTTCAACGGTCCTGGGGTTTACACCATTCAATTAACCCTTGGATTAAATAATCAGGTGCTTGGAGCCTCTTGTGCTCAAACCACCTTCTCACAACAAATTACCATCAAAGGGCCTCCTCAATTTTCAATCAACCCTGTAGGGCCCATTTGTGCGGGCGGTTCAATTTCTCCCACCATTGTCATGAACAACTGTTATGGCACTTCGCCGAACACTTACGCTTGGAATTTTAACCCTGGAAACACCATTCCTGCAGGGAGTATCCCATCTCCTACCACCGCCAACACCCTGAATCCGGGAAGTGTAACGTACCCTTCTTCTATTGGTAGTCCCTTTCCGTTCAACCTTATCGCAACCAATGAATGCGGACCAACAACAGTGGCGTCAACCGTGGTGGTCAACAATCCTGTGGTGGTTACTCCCGGGTCTTATGGCCCGTTTTGCTTGAACACCCCAGTGCCACTTAACGGAAACGTTACCGGAGGAGTGGTTACCGGTTATTGGACCGCCAATGTTGCAGGGGGGAGTTTTAGCATACCTGGTTTGGGTGGTGCAAATACAGGTGCGTTAAATGCGATTTATACTCCTCCTATCGGCTATTCGGGCAACATTATTTTAACCTTAACCTCTGGGCAGCCACTAGCGCCCTGTCAAACTGTTTCTACCACTACAACCATAGTTTTTAATCCGTTGGCAACAGCGAGCGCTGGAGTATATCCGAATGGTGTGTGTATGAATGGAAGTTTGTCTTTGAACGGAAGTATTGGCGGCGCTGCTTCCAGTGCTTCATGGTCTTCAAGCATTGGGGGTACTTTTTCTAATGTTAATTCGCTCTCCTCAAGTTGGACGCCCCCTGCAAATTTTACAGGAACCGCAACCCTTACATTAACTACCAATGATCCTGCTGGGCCGTGTACTGCAGCTGTTGCTACGATTAACGTTACTGTTCACCCCTTACCGGTAGCAACCGCTCCGCAATCGGTAGGACCCATTTGTTCCGGAAGCAATGCGGTTATCAACGTAACTTCAACAATTAATCCAACTTCGTTTGCTTGGACAGCTTCATTTCCCGCAGGTGTCACAGGAACAGCGAGCGGCACCCTTAATCCGGGCAGCAATAGCGCTACGTTAACGACGGCCATCACGAATAACACCAATGCACCTCAAACCGTAACCTACACGTTCATCCCATCATCGAATGGTTGTCCTGGTTCGCCAGTCACAACACAAGTGGTGGTGCAACCTGTGGCTACGGTGGGACCGTTCGGTCCAATAACGGTATGTCCGGGTGCGACCATTACACCGCCGGCCTTCGTTTCCAATCCAAACGGAGCAACTTTCAGTTGGGTGAGCAGTAACCCTGCAGGGATTGGTTCCCCACCGAATGGAACTGGTCAAATGAGTCCTTGGACCGCTCCTGCGAATAATTCCAATACCACCGTTTCGTCCAACATTGCCGTAACTCCTACGTTTAATAACTGTCAGGGCACCACGGCGAGTTTTGTTATAACAATCAATCCAACGCCCTCTATTGTTAATACTCCCTCTACACAAACGCGTTGTTCAGGTGTTGCTTCGGCTGCTGTAACGTTTACGGCAAGTGTGGGGGCAACTACCTTTTCCTGGACAGGGGTTGCAAGTTCACCCAACTTGACCGGTTTTACAACGCCAGGAACCGGTAATTTGCCGGTCATGACCATTACCAACAGCGGTAATTCTCCCGAAACGGTAACGTACACGGTAATTCCTACACGAAACGGTTGTCCTGGACCTGCATTTACCTATACGATTACCATCAATCCAACCCCTGTACTAACCCTCTCCGCCAATCAAACCATTTGCGGTGGACAAACGACCTTAGTGTCTACGATTTCCAATTCTGTGGCCGGAGGTACCCTTGCCTATGCGCTTCAAAATCCTCCACCGGCAACTGTGACCGGTCATCCAACCAATGGAAACGGCCAGATTCCAGCTGCAACAATTAACAACGGCGGCACGAGTCCTTACACCCTAAATTACACGGTTACTCCAACGGCCAACAACTGCAGTGGATCTACGGGCACTTATTCCATCACCGTAAATCCGGCTCCAGTGACTGCGTTCTCCCAGGGGAATCAAACTATTTGTACGGGACAGAATACTACGCTCGTTACGTTGAGTAGTGCGACTCCTTCGGTAAGTTTTTCCTGGAGCCTTCAAGGTGCGGTTCCAGCAGGCTTGGGTAATTTCAACCCAACATCTGGAACTTCAAGTATCCCTATTTATTCTAACCTCACCAATAATACTGCGGCCCCAATTACGGTGACGCTTCAAGCGCAAGCATCCACCTCAGGCCCTGCTCAATGTCCGGGGGCAACGGCTAATTACACGATCACGGTAAATCCATCTCCGATTGCGGCCGCAACTTTTGTGAGCAACGATACGGTTTGCAGTGGTCAGAATATCAACATTGCCTTGAGTTCAACCACCGCAGGTACCACTTTTATCTGGACCGCAGCGAATGGGGCAGGGGTTACGGGAGGTCAAAATTCAGCAGCACCATCACCGACCATTAACCAGGCACTTACGAACAGTTCTAGCGCTGTAGGAAACGTTACGTATACGGTTACTCCAAGCGCCTCGGCCTGCGCTGGATCGCCCCTACAAGTATTAGCCTATGTGAATCCCGTTGCAACGATAGCAGCCTTGACATCACCTACCGTTTGTTCTCAAGCGACAATTACTCCGACCGCTTTTGTTTCGACTCCCAACGGCGCAAGTTTTGCATGGACGGTGAGCAATGCGCAAATAGGTATTGCGGGTCCAGGTAACGGTCAAATTGCTCCATGGACGGCACCTGCAAATAACACCAATGCACCGATAACAGGGACTGTAACGGTGACCCCTACGTACAATGGCTGTGTTGGAACGGCGAACAGTTTTACGGTTACGATCAACCCAACGCCAACGGTCACGAATAACGCCCTTACTCAAAGCATTTGTTCAGGTGCTAACACAGCTGCTGTAACATGGACTTCTAATTTGGTGGGTACGACCTATGCGTGGACCGCGGTTGCAAGTGCAGCAACGCTTACTGGGTTTACCCCTTCCGGGAATGGGAATCTACCGGCTTTAAC
Organism: Flavobacteriales bacterium; assembly: GCA_947460825.1. Lineage (GTDB taxonomy): Bacteria > Bacteroidota > Bacteroidia > Flavobacteriales_D > Crocinitomicaceae > UBA952. Next base: position 27,224 of record CANHHA010000023.1, on the reverse strand, counting down.
CTTAACCAACAATTCCAACAGCATTGGAACTGTAACCTATACCGTAACGCCATCAAGAAATGGGTGCAGTGGTCCAGCGATTACCTATACCATCACCGTAAATCCAATCCCCCAGCTTACGCTCTCCCAAAATCAAACGGTTTGTGGTGGGGTAGCTACTGCGCTTAGTTCGTTTTCGAATTCCGTTGCTGGAGGAAGTTATACTTATGCCCTGCAGAGCCCGGGATTGGTTCCTGCTACCCTTACCGGATACCCTACGAATGGAAACGGACAAGTTCCAGTGGCAACCATTAATAACGCTGGAACAAATCCCTATACCTTAACCTACACCATTGCGCCAACAGCGAACGGTTGTAGTGGATCTACAGGTTCGTATACCATCACTGTGAATCCGGCTCCTGTGACTACGTTCTCACCGGGAAATCAATCGATTTGTTCCGGGCAAAACACCAATTTAGTAACGCTGGGTAGTTCTACTGCAGGGGTAACTTTTACATGGACTATTCCGGGTGGAGTGCCAGCAGGGTTAGGAAATGTCAATGTAACCTCGGGAACTTCCACCATTCCAGTATTTCAAAACTTAACCAACAATACCATTACTCCATTGGTGTTAACCGTGGTTGCGGTAGCAACAACAGGTGGTGCTTCACAATGTGCTGGCTCGCCCTCCAGTTATACCATTACCGTAAATCCAGTACCAACTGCGGTTGCTGCCTTTGTAAGCAATGATACCATATGCAGTAATAGCACCATCAATATTTCATTAACATCCAATACACCAAACACGTCCTTTACATGGACCGCTGTGAATGGGTTAAACACCTCAGGTGGTGCAAATTCGGTAAATCCCGGGATCAGTATACAACAACCCTTAGTCAACAGCTCCACGAATTACGGAAATGTTACGTATACGATTACTCCGGTTGTCGCGGGAGCTTGTCCGGGACAACCCATTCAAGTAGTGGCCTATGTTCATCCGGTGGCAACTATTGCTGCGCTCACCTCTCCAACGGTTTGTCCACAAGCTATCATTACACCGACCGCGTTTGTTTCAACGCCGAACGGTGCAAGTTTTGCATGGACGGTTAGCAACGCGCAAATAGGAATTGCTGGTCCCGGAAACGGTCAGCTTGCCCCTTGGACGGCACCTGCAAATAACACCAATGCACCAATAACGGGAACGGTTACGGTAACGCCTACCTTTAATGGATGTGTTGGAACCGCGAACAACTTTACGGTAACGATCAACCCAACACCAACGGTAACTAACATCAACTTATCTCAAAGCCTATGCTCAGGAGCGAACTCTGCTGCGGTAACATGGACTTCAAATTTGGCGGGTACGACGTATGCCTGGACTGGCCTTGGAAGTGCGGCAACGGTCACTGGGTTTACGGCATCCGGCAGTGGAAATTTACCTGTAATGTCGATCACTAACGCTTCGAATGCTGTTCAAACGGTGACCTATACCGTGACGCCGACAAGAAACGGTTGTAGCGGTCCAGCAATTACTTACACCATTACTGTGAATCCTATTCCACAGGTGACGCTTTCTCAAAACCAAACGGTGTGTGGGGGAGTGGCTACAGGGGTAAGTGCATTTACGAACTCGGTGGCGGGTGGAAGCTTTACCTATGTCTTGCAAGGTGCGGGTGGTGTTCCTGCAACGGTGACTGGCTATCCAAGCAACGGAAGTGGTCAAATTCCAGTGGCTACGATTACCAATTCCGGCACGAATCCTTACACCTTGAACTACACCGTAACGCCAACCGCGAACGGTTGTAGTGGCGCATCTGCAATCTATTCGATTACGGTGAATCCTGCTCCAGCGGTTACTTTTTCGATACCGAATCAAACCGTTTGTAATAATGCAAATTCACAAGCAGTCACCATTTCAACAGCAACAGCAAATACCACTTACAGTTGGGCCATTCAGAATCCATTACCCAATGGACTCGGTGTAGTACTGCCGACTTCTGGAAATAATTCGATCATTCCTGCATTTACAGGATTAACCAATAATACCAACCAACCGGTATCATTTACGATTTCCGCCAGCGCATCTACCACTGGAAATGCTGTTTGTCCAGGGGTACCGAACACGTATACGATTACCGTTAACCCAACGGTAACGGCCCTTGCAACTTTTGTAAGCAATGATACGCTGTGTAGCAATACGCAGTTGAACGTAGCCTTGAGTTCTGTAACACCCGCGGTGCAATACACTTGGACCGTTGTTGCACCCAATGGCGTAACGGGCGCTTCGCCTTCTGGCGCTCCATCTGCTGCGATTCAGCAGACTTTAGCTAACTCAAATTCATCCATTGCATTAGTTACGTATACTGTGACTCCGCAAATTGGTGTATGTAATGGAACCGTGCTTAATGTTCCAGTTTACGTAAATCCTGTTGCCGTTATGAACCCAATGGCCAATTTAATGGCATGTCCGGGGCAAGCGTTGAGTCCTGCTGCGTTTGGATCAGTTCCGTCTCCTGCCAGTTTCTCTTGGGTGAATTCAAACCAACAAGTCGGAATTCCTGGATCGGGTAATGGAAGTATTGCTTCATGGAATGCTCCTGCCAATAATACGCTAGCCAACCTTACGGCTACGGTGACGGTTACACCAACTTATAACGGATGTGTTGGAACTTCTACCAGTTTTTCCATTACGGTTTATCCAACTCCGACAGTAACTAATTCTCCGTTGAATCAAACGGTATGTGAAGGTGTTGCTACTTCTCCAATTACCTTCACGTCGAACTTAAACGGAACAAGCTTTGCATGGAGTTACTTGGCTTCTGGAGCGAGTTTGAGCGGTTTTAATGCGGGTAATGGAAACAATCCACTACCACCGATGACGGTAGCTCATTCTGGAAATACTGCACAAACCATAACTTATTCGATCATTCCAACCAGTACTAACAACTGTGCGGGCACTGCTGTAACTTACACGGTCAACATTAATCCTAATCCATCCGTTTCGAATGTTGTGGATCAAGTTATTTGTTCGGGTACCAGTACAACCTTGTCCAGTTATCAGAACAACGTTGCCGGAGGAGGTTTTACGTGGTCTTTGTTGAATGTGAATATTCCAAATACGGTAACAGGATTTCTTGCTCCTTCCGGGTCTAGTCAATTAACAGCTGCTGTTGTATCCAATTCCGGAAGTCAGCCTTACACATTAAATTATTTAATTACTCCGAATGCATTAGGTTGTACTGGACAACCCGATACGCTCTCTATAACGGTGATGCCGGCCCCGGCGCTTCAGTTTACGGGAGGACCTAGCCAAAGCATTTGCAGTGGTCAAAGCTCCTTGGCGATTAACATGACAAGTACAACTCCCAATGTTACCTGGTCATGGACTGTTACTGCTTCGAATAATGTGTCGGGAGTGAATCCAAACAGCGGTTCAAGTGCAACCATCCCATCATTTACCTTAACGCAAGGAACGAATACACCTCAAACCGTGACCATTTCTGCACAGGCCAATACCACCAACGGTGGATGTCAGGGAGCTGCCTCAACGTACACAATTACAGTCAATCCGATTCCAACGGTCACCTCTACGGTTTCACCTGCATCAACGATTTGTTCTGGATCGAGCGTAACGCTGAGTTTATCGTCAAATGTTGCGGGAACAACCTATGCTTGGACTTCTAATGCTTCAGCGGGAATTACAGGAAACACCAATAGTTCTGGTTCTACTATTTCTAATACCTTGCTTAACGCAACTTCCAACACAGGAACGGTTACTTATTCCATCGTACCAACGGCAAATACCTGTAGCGGCTCTGCGGTCACCACAACGATTAGTGTTAACCCGGTTGCTCAAATGACAGGTTTGAACAATATTTCGATTTGTCCGGGCAATAACATTGCTCCTCCAGCATTTCAGAGTATTCCTGCAGGTGCATCCTTTACGTGGACCAATTCCAATACGAATATTGGAATACCAGCCTCTGGACAGGGAAATTTAGTTCCTTGGAATGCACCGATAAATAATACGGTGAACCCAATTGTTGGGTTAATTATCATTACCCCGACCATTGGGAATGCGTGTGCAGGGGTTAACGACACGATCGTAGTTACTGTATTCCCAACCCCTCAGATTACGAATGCTACTTTGCAACAAACGCTGTGTGAAGGTGCTCCTTCTGCATCGGTAAATATAACATCGAATCTTCCTGGGTCGACGCTCACTTGGAATTTCTTGACCGCAGGTGGTGGCTTGTCGGGGCATCCTGTAGGTTCAGGTAATAATCCGATTCCAGCGATTACCTTTTCAAACAATGTATCCACGCAACAATCGGTACAATACACCTTATCAGCCATTTCAACGAACCAATGTCCTAGTGCCTCGGTGACCTATACGTTTAATGTGAATCCCATACCTGTGCTTAACAATCCGGGTGTACAAACAGTTTGTAGCGGTCTTCCAACAACGCAAGCTGCCTTCACAGCGGATGTTCAAGGAACCTCATTCACTTGGACAGCTATTACACCACCGGCCGGTCTGAGTGGGTTTACGGCAAGTGGTACGGGTAGTTTAAGTCCTATGACCATAATTAATTCCACAGCTAATCCGCTACAGTTGGTGTATTCGGTTACACCATTGGCCAACGGCTGTTCAGGAGCAGCTTTAAACTATACCATTACGGTTAATCCTTCTCCAACGGTAATTTTCTCCACAGGAAATCAAACCATATGCTCGGGGACTACGACCACTTTGGTCAATCTAACCACGAGTACCAACAATGCAACGATCGCCTGGAACGTATCAGTTCCAGGGGGCTTACAAGGCGTTAATACCTTGTCTGGTACAACTCAAATTCCTGCCTACACCTTACTTAATAATACGCAAGGCAATTTATCCGCAACATTTACCGCAACGGCGTCAACGGGTGGTGGAGCAGTGTGCCCTGGTATTTCATCTACCTATACCATAACGGTTAGTCCACAAAATGGAATTTCTGTAGTAGCCATTGATAGCAGCCTATGTTCGGGTGCTAACGCACAGATCACCATTTCCTCCAACACCGCAGGCTTAACGTATACTACAACGGTTGCGGCCTCCCAAGGGATTACAGGTGCAGTTAATGTGAATGGTCCTCAAATTTCACAAACCCTCATTAATTCAGGAAATACGCAGGGTACAGTTACCTATACCGTAACAGCAACGGCACCTCCGGGGAGTTCTTGTCCGAGTCAAACTACCACCTTACCAATTACGGTTGAGCCTGTGGCAAGCGTGCAATATTCTGTGCCCTCACAATCTCTTTGTTCGGGAGCTTCAAGCCAATTAGTCAATTTAACTTCCAATGTTGTTGGGGCTTCCATCACCTGGGCAGCATCAGTTCCGAACGGGCTGTCAGGGATGTCTCTACAGGGTGGAAATACGATTGCCGCAGCGCCAATTACGTCCAACTTAAATACTTCAGCGGTCATTGGAATCACCAGTTCCGCGGTAATTAATGGGTGTGCCGGACCAGTTGCTAACGGTCAAATTACCGTGTTTCCAAATCCAGGACTTACCATTACTCCGCCTAATGATACGATTTGCAGTGGAGTAGCCGCGGTCGCTTCGCTTACATCAAACGTCGCGAATACATCCTACGCATGGACCATTTCTTCTAATCCGTTGATTGGTGGCGCAACGAACGGAACGGGGTCCACCATTAATCAGGTGCTTTCCAATAATTCTGCCCAGATTCAACAACTTACGTACACCATTACCACCAATGGTCCGGGACCAAACAATGGATGTCCTGGTCAATCTGGAACCTATAGCATATGGGTAAATCCGGTGGCTTCCGTTGGATTTAGCCAATTGAATCAGACCCTTTGTTCTGGTACAACCTCACAGGTAGTTAATATTCTAAGCCCAACTCCGAATGCACAAATATCATGGTCTGCTAATATTCCTGCGGGGATTACGGGGGCATTAGCCAGTGGTGTGAATACCATTCCTGCGCAATCCTTGGTGAATAATACACAAGGGCCCTTAACCGTAGTTTATACCGTGAATGTAGCAACGCAAGCAGGGAATTGTCAGGGACAAGCTGCTACCTACTCAATCACGGTGAACCCGATTCCTGTTCTCGGTTTTTCACAAAATCCACAAGTGCTTTGCTCAGGAAGTAATTCGGTAGCGGTTAGTTTACAATCTAATTTGAATGCAGGAATTCCAGGAAACATTGCATATACATGGTCTGCGAATCAACCTGCTGGGATATCTGGAATGGCAACTTCTGGAACAAATTCCATTCCTGTACAAACACTTACCAACAATACTGCAGCTCCTGTTGTCTTGAGTTATCTTGTCACCTTAACGTACACCAACAACAACATCGCCTGCAATGGTACTGGGGGAACCTATTCCATTACTGTGAATCCTTTACCGCAGGTTACGGCCACTGTTTCAAGTCCAATCATTTGTTCCAACGATACAGCGAGCATATGTTTTACCTCGCCTGTAGCCAATGCGAATTTCACGTGGACTGCACTTGCTACGAATGGAATAACGGGGGCACAAAACGGAACGGGCTCATGTCTGAATCAAATCTTATTGAATAACCTACTCACCCAAGGAACGGTCGTATACACGGTTACTGCGTCTGCGAACAATTGTACTGGTTCTCCGGTGACTGCTACCATCTCCATAAATCCGAATCCTTCAGTAACTCAAGTGAATAACATTGTGGTGTGTCCAGGACAGGCAATACCAACCATTAACTTTACATCAACCCCTGCAGGAGCTTCATTTGTATGGACTAATTCTAATCAAACCATTGGATTAATCGGTAATGGTTCAGGAAGCATTTCGGGTTGGCAAGCACCCGTGAATGTAAGTGGGGGGGCATTTGTAGGGACGATTTCGGTTAATGGAACATTGAACGGTTGTTCAGGATCAAACATGTCTTTCACCGTTACCGTAAATCCGACACCTGTATTAACGCTAAATCCGCAGGCTCTGACCCTTTGTTCGGGCACTACAGCAAGCGTGTTATGTACTTCAAACGTTGCGACTACCACCTTAACTTGGATTCAGGCCTCTACCAACGTAAGCGGTGCAAGCAATGGAAATGGTACTTCGGTAAATGGGGTGTATACCTTAAGTCAGACGCTTACATCAACAATAAATGCCGCCGGGTCAGTAAGTTATACCATTACCCCCTCTGCGCTTGGGTGTGTTGGAAATTCTGAGCAAGCATTGGTTACGGTAAATCCAATTCCGGTGGCGAGTGTTAATCCGGGATCACAATCCATTTGTAGTGGGACAAGTACGAGTTTGATATTAAGTGGAAATATGCCGGGGATAACGTACGGATGGACCGTAAGTGCAAACAATAATATTATTGGTGCGTTTTCGGGGTCTAATGATACCATTGCTCAATTACTCACCAATAGCTCCACAGGTAATCAAGTGATCACATATTCGATTACTCCGTCGTTGAATGGGTGTGTTGGTGCCGCCGTAAATGTCCCCATTACGGTAAAACCAACTCCAATCTTAACTACGAATGTGGCAAATAACACCATTTGTAGTGGTACAAGCACCAACATTGCTTTAAGTTCTAACGTATTGAATACCACCTATGCGTACACGGTAAACCCTGGACCAGGGATTCAAGGTGCTGGAAGCGGGATATCCAATCCAATTATTCAACAGCTCTCCAATAATACGCTGAATCCAAGCCAAGTTACCTATCAGATAACTCCCAGCGCTAATGGTTGTGATGGTGCATTGGTATCTGCTACCATTATTGTTAACCCGGTGGCTACCGTTATACCGAGTCAAAATTCGGTAACTATTTGCAGTGGTCAATCGGTCAATGTTCAACTGGCAAGCAATTCGCCCGGCGCATTGTTTAATTGGACGGTCAGCGCAAATGCGCAACTCAGCGGTCAACAAGCGGGGAGCGGCGCCAACATTAATCAGCAAATTACCAATGCTACTTTTGCTGTACAGAATTTCTACTACGTGGTTACACCTGTTTTTGGAGTATGTCCAGGAACTCAAGATACGATTCCAGTAACGGTGAATCCATTGCCGCAAATCACCCCTGGACCTGTGGTAAATACTTGTATAACAACACCGCCGTTTAACTTGACAGGATTTTCTCCTGCTGGAGGAACTTGGTCGGGTACAGGCATTACCAATGGTCAATTAGCTACGTTTAGTCCGGCGGTTGCTGGAGCAGGTCCTCACACGTTAACGTACAGTTATACTCATCCGGTAACAGGTTGTATTAATTCAGCGACCCGTCAAGTAACGGTGAATCCATTACCAATACCGTCGTTCACAATGGACACCTTAAAATGCATCAATACTACGGTAAGTATTGTTAACAATTCCCAAGGCGCCAACAGTTATTTATGGAATTTTGGTAATGGCGCAACAAGCACCCAATTCAATCCTATTTATCAGTTTCCTGCCGGTGGAAATTATACGGTAACACTTACGGCGACGTCGCCGCAGGGGTGCATGGATTCAATCACCAACAACATACATATCGTAACAACTCCAACTGCGTCTTTTATACCATCGCCCAACAACGGCTGCGGACCTTTAAACGTCAATTTTAACAACACGTCAAACGGATACAATATATCATCGTATTTCTGGAATTTCGGATTCCCCGCAAACGGTCCTTTTTCAAGTGCGCAAAATCCGGGTGCGCTTACTTTTCAGCCTCCATTATTACAAGATACTAATTATGTAATTTCTTTATCGGTTACAAATTTATGCGGAACAACTAACTTTTTGGATACGATTCTTGTTCATCCATTACCGATTGCTTCGTTTGCTACTACCGTAAATACGGGGTGTTCGCCTTTACCTGTTGGTTTCCAAAACTTATCCCTGGGGAGTCCAACTAATTATATCTGGAATTTTGGGGATGGTCAATTTAGCACGCAAGTAAGTCCAACCCATACCTTTGTTTACGGTCCAAATGACACCATTTTTAATGTGGCATTAATTGCTATAAATGCCTGCGGATCGGATACGAGTTATTTTCCCATACATGTTTTCCCCAATACCGTCTCTAGTTTCTTCAACACGAATCCAACGGTAGGGTGCGCACCCTTGAACGTCCAGTTTACGAACTATTCGCAGGGTGGGAACCTAAATTATTTTTGGAGTTTTGGGAATGGACAAGTTTCAAATACCCAAAGTCCGAGTCATTTGTATACTTCATCAGGAACTTTTGTTGCGCAATTGGTGGTAGATAATGGCTGTTCCTTTGATACCTCCACCATTACCATTACGGTACTTGCTAAGCCACAGGTTGCGTTTACTGTTGTTAACGACACGCTTTGTACGGGGCAAGTATTTCAGTTTACCAACATTTCTTCCCAGCTTTCGAACACGGTATGGAGTTTTGGAGATGGGCTTAGCTCTAATGTATATAGTCCGGGGCATGTATATGCGAGCGGAGGCACGTTCTTGGTTTCTTTGATCGGTACTTCTGCTGCAAACGGTTGCACGGATACTGCCTATCAACTGGTTTATTCTATTCCGAGTCCTGTATTAGCGTATGACACCTTAGTTTACGAAGGATGTGCGCCTTTAGCGGTTTCCTTTAATGAACTTTCTGGAACCGCGACTTCTGCGCTTTGGGATTATGACGATGGAAGTATTGGAATCGCACCGAGTAGTGCGCATAATTATCCAAATCCCGGATCGTATACTCCGCAGGTTATTGCGTTGAATACCTTCGGTTGTGCGGATACCGCTAATTTTACTGTGGTTGTTCATGATGTGCCTGTGGTTGATTTTGACGTTACTGATAAAACGTCTTGCGTCGTGCCTTTCTTGGTTACTCCGGTGAATAATAGTCAAGGAGCGATTGTATATGATTGGGATTTTGGGAACGGAAGTGGTTCGAACCAATTTGAGCCTACGGCCACGTATACCCAAACTGGAAATTATTTATTGGTGTTAATGGGGTATAATCAATTTGGTTGTGGGGATACGACCTTCCAAAGCATCATTGTAAATCCAATTCCTAACTCCCAATTTATACCAGATACAACCGCAGGGTGTGAAGATCTAACGGTTTCATTTGCAAATAATTCCACCAATGGCAATCTGTATTTTTGGAATTTTGGAGATGGAACCTCCGTTCAATCCTTGAATCCAACGCATACCTATACAGAACCGGGGGTATATGATGTTACGTTAATAACAACGAATATGTTTGGGTGTGTGGATACCACAATAAATCAGGCCTTAATTACCGTTTATCAGCAACCTACAGCGGGCTTTACGGTTTTTCCATCCATTGTTTACACAGAGGACCCCTTTGTTGAAATCACAAACACGGCGCAGAACTATAATACGGGCGAGTATTATTTGGGCAACGGTACGGTTTCTGGCATTACCTTGGAACAGTATTCTTATGGTTCGAGTGAGGCGGGAGAATACACCATAAGTCAAGTTGTATATAATAATTTCGGATGTTCTGATACGGCATATCAAGTGATTCAGCTTAATTTATCTCCAACGCTTTATGTGCCCAACGCATTTACTCCAGATGCGGATGGTGAGAATGATTCTTGGATCCCCGTGGCATCGGCGATGTATTCTATCGAGGTAAGTGTGTTCAATCGCTGGGGCGAGGAAGTATTTACAACGACTGATTTATCGAAGGCCTGGGATGGTAAGTACCGAGGGCAAGATTGTTCGGTGGGGGTATACTCATGGAAAATTGTTGCGAGAGACATCAACCAGGAGCTTATTATTAAGAGTGGGCATATTGTATTACTCCGATAGCCGTTTCCAATCCAATTAGGAGCTTTGACGCCTCGGCTGTCCCTTTTTCTTTTTACCACGCTTCACGATTTAATAAAGCACAAAGGTTCTTTTCGTGCTTTGGGTAATGTACCTTTGCACCATGCGATGGTCATGGGTATTCTTTTGTTGCGTATTGAGTTTTTCCTTTTTAGCTCAGAACTTTACCCAAACCGTAAAAGGAAGAATTACAGAAAGTGGATTGAATAAACCGCTTTTCGGGGTTAAAGTGCAAGTGGAGTCCAATGATGGCGTCAAGCATGCTACAACCGATTCATTAGGGTATTTTCGATTCGAACAGATTCCAGTAGGTAGAATCAACCTGTTTGTTTCATGCCTTGGCTATGAAACCATAAACCTGAGCAATCTGCTGTTATCCTCCGGAAAAGAGTTAGAACTTAACCTAGAACTTCAGGAAAAAACCGATCGAAGAACCATGTCGGAGGTAAGCGTCCAGAAAAAGTCGAGCACCAACGATGCCGCGGTAAACAGTGTGAAGAACTTCAGCACCGAAGAAACACAACGCTTTGCTGCCAGTTTCAACGATCCCGCACGGATGGCCTTGTCTTTGGCCGGGGTTAATGCAACCAACGACGCGAGCAATGAAATTGTGGTGCGTGGTAATTCATCGAGGGGGATATTATGGCGGGTGGAGGGCATTGAAATTCCCAATCCGAACCATTTCAGCAACGGCGAAGGAGGCTCCGGAGGTGGTATTAGTATTTTAAGCGGACAGGTTTTGGCGAATTCAAGTTTTTATTCAGGGGCTTTTCCCTCGGAATTCGGTAACGCACTTTCAGGTGTTTTTGATATTCGATTTCGCAAAGGAAACAGCGATAAAAAGGAAATTTCAGTGCAGTTGGGGATCCTAGGGTTGCAAAGTTCTTTAGAAGGTCCATTTTCCAAGAAAAGCCGAAGTTCATACCTCATCAATTACCGTTACAGTACCCTCATTTTTTTGAACGCCATCGGCTTACCCGTGGTGGAAAATGCGATGGTTCCTCAGTTTCAAGACCTCAGCTATCACCTGAATTTTCCTACCAAACGCTGTGGAAATTTTACCTTATTCGGTATTGGGGGACTGTCCACTGCCGGCGATTATGCGGAAAAAGATTCCTCGAAATGGGTTCAACGTTCCGATCGCTTCGAAGACGAATCCTACCAATTTATCGGGGTGTCGGGCTTAACCCATACTGTAAAGATTGGAGAGGACCAAGGTTACCTTCGAACGGTGCTTGCTTGGACCAAGGAGGAACACCGCTATCGGATGGATTCGTTGGATGCTACCTACCAACCCCAACTAACGTACCGCGAAGGGTTGAAATATCAAGCGTTGCGCAGCCACGTATATTACCACAGGAAACTTTCGGCCTCCTCGAGCCTTCGGGTTGGGGGATATTATAGCCAGCTTTTTTACCAGCTTAAAGCGGAAGGACTCGACCTTTCCACCAATGCTTTAGGAACGTTTGTTGACGATGCGGGAAATACGGGTTTGTTACAAACCTACGTGCAATGTAAGTGGCGGCCACGCTCGGGACTTGAATGGGTTGGTGGACTGCATCATAGTTATTGGCTGTTGAATAAGCAACAAACGATAGAACCGCGCCTCGGCATGACTTACAGGTTTTCCACCAAGCATGCGGTAAATGCCTCATCAGGGTTGCACAGCCGGTGCGAGCCCGTTTCGTGGTATTTAAGCCAAGTGCAAGATGCCAATGGAGCGGTTTCTCAACCGAATAGAAACCTCGCACTAACGCGTGCTGCTCATGCAGTTCTTGGCCATGAATTATCCTTCAATAACAAACTCAAACTTAAATCGGAGGTTTATTTTCAGTACCTTTTTAAGGTACCGGTGGATACGGCAAAAACCAAGGAAATGAGTTTGTTGAACGCTGGTACGGGAGTCAATCAAAACCGTTTTATCAATTTGGGAGAGGGGAGGAATTACGGCGTAGAATTCACCCTCGATCGTTCCTTTACTGACCGTTATTTTTACATGCTAACTGCTTCTTTTTTTCAATCAGAATACCGTAAGCCGCAAGTCGAATGGCGCAGTACTCGTTTTAATGCCAACCTAATGCTCAATGCGATGCTAGGATACGAGTGGAATTTTGGCAAGGCGGCCAAAAACAGTTTCGCTTTGAATTTGCGCATCATTTACCGAGGAGGTAATCGATACACTCCCATCGATGAAGTGCAATCAAAATTGCAAGGAAAAGAAGTGTTGTTGGATGCACAACCTTTTGCTTCGAGGTTACCCGCCTATTTTCGAACGGATGCTTCTGCTTCCCTTCGCTTCAACTACACAAAGAGCTCCTTGGTTTTTTCCACGGAAATTCAGAACGTTACGAACCAACAAAACATCAACCGTTATTATTACGACCCGATACTGCAAAAGGTCCGCACCGTTTATATGTTTGGGATCATGCCCGTGCTGAATGTAAAAATGGAGTTTTAGTTCCTGTAACCGAAGTTCAATGTGTCGTTAGGTTAACATGAAAACAATCGCCTTGATGTTACTTGTTCTTTCTAATGGGGTTATGGCACAGTACCTTCCTTGTTTTAAACAAGACATTTATCGCGCATTGGATACGGTTGGTACTCCAAACATTGTTCGTCCTCATCCAGACTTAGACGCAGCGGCTGCTTACATTGCAAAAATAAAGATCAATTATAAGTCTGTCGACTTCAAGGCGGTTTCCGATTCCTTCAACATAAACGTTTTTCATATTGAGATTTACGGATTTCAATATTGGACGCCTGAAGTCTGGAAGGAAATGCAATTAAAAAACATCATTCGAAGACATGCACCCCTGCATGAAACCTTAATGAATCCGGCATTAATGTCTGTTGCGATCGATGAATTTGAAGGGGGAATAGGAAACCGTATCGTAATTATTGCATATGGTACAAAAGAAGCGATTTGCGGTTTACCAAAAAGAGATTAGTAATGAATATGGCTGTAACAACAGCAGCAAATTTCGTTGAGAAATCATGAAGGCAGTTTATCTTTATTTAGCGCTAATTTGGACCATCGGGTTGTTCGCACAACCTGTTCATATTGAGTCCGTGCGAAATTCTTGTGGTTCCGGTTATTTCATCGACAACGAATCCAACCAAGCCGCTATGCTGGTTCGGGGATTTTTCTGCGGTAATTCGTATTTCTATACGCCGATTAGTTTCGGAGATTCCATTAAGGAATTCGCCTTTCTTGACCAATCCTTGTTCACCGGTGTTGCAGAAGATTATGATTCTAGTAATCACGTGATCGGACGCTATAAATTCAAGGAAGGATTATTACAAGACTTGGAAGAATTTAGGCCAAGTGGTGAACCCCTACTTCAATTGCATTTCGAACATGGCAAACAGCATGGGGAACAGCGTGCATATAATAGAAATGGAGTGTTAGAGCGGATGAGTACCTACGCACATGGGTTACTCCATGGGCCGTTTTTTTATGCCTGGTATGGAGATTTCGATCAATGCGTGGTAAAGGGTAATGCTGATCATGGATCGTATACCTATGAAAAGGGATTTGAACCGTGTGATGAGACTGGAGACAACAATAAATAGGTTTTTATCATGTTGTGAACTTATTTAAGTACACTTTATTTAAACATTCTAATTAAAAACTAAACAACATGAAAAAAGTTACTTTTTACTCCCCGTCGTTATTCAGTGCTGGGATTATCCTAAGCACGGTAAATTATGCGCAAACCAACGTGTTTTACAATGTAATTGCCCTAAGTCTAAATCACACGTGACTCGAAGCCGCCTTGATTCAAGAGGGTTTAGTAGGGACCTTACAAAATCCAAGTGCTACCTTAACGGTTTTTGCACCGGATGACCAAGCGTTTTTTAAATTTGGCGACTTGTTTACTCTTCTTCCAAAAACTGAATTTGTTCTTCCCGTTCTACAGTAATACCGGGGACTCCGTTTTTATCTAGTTCAACCCTTCCCTTAACCGTTATGTATTTTCCGAAGAGATCAACCTCGGGTTTATAACTAAAGTTTTTACGTCCATCCTTCCAAATCATCACAGAAAAGATTTGCTTAGGAAAGGATTGGTCTAAGTTTAGAAAAGTAGCTTCAGATTTTGCAGAAAACTTTGCACTCACAACCTTTCCCACAATCGTACACGTTGAGCCTACCTTAGAAAGGGCCTGTTCGGTATTGAAGAATCCTTTCGGTAGTTCAAGGGCGTTCAAGGGTTCTACATCGTTTGAATTCGTTTGTGTTCTCCAATCATTGAAATCGGCTCGTGATTCAATTTTAAGTTCCATACTGTCCGATAAATTTGGAAAAAAATCTAAACCTGTCAATTTTTCTATGCTGTCGATACTTACCACATATGCGCTGGGACGATTTTCACATTTTCGGTTGGGCATCAGAAATGCCATTCCCCGCGGGGATTCCATGGATAAATCAGCAACCACCTTGTAGTGCCAGTCTGGGATTTTAACTTGATGAATCGAGTTTTCAACCGTTTTTAACGATTCTGTTATGATCGGAGCGGTAAGTACATACAATGTTTTTTTCTCAGTGTCCACGATTTTACGAACCAATCCTTCAATTTCTGCCCATGACTCACGATTGAATTGTGGTCTTTGGGGGGTCATGTTGCTGTAAAAATACGTTTCACTCAAACCAATGGGTGACCACTTAAAATCTGCAGAGGGAACTAAATGTCCACGGTCAAAACCAAAGCCTTTAAAAATTTCTGTACTGTCTTTCCGTCGTTCTCGCGTAAAATAATCTCGTTCGTCCGAAGAACCGCAGGACAGGGAAGTATCGGGACGAAAATCATTGGTTCTCGACACATTTCCGAAGGTAATGTCGGGGGTGACGACGTGGAATGTCCAAGCGGGCATCTTGTTTTCGCAATCGAACCCAATAGCGTAGCCGGAATGTTTAACAATTTCCAGACTTTTTTTTGCGACCGGAAAACCTGGAACCTCTAGTGATTCCATACACTGAATTAATTTAAGCAGTTCAATATCCGCCGAAATCGCAGCTATTTTCACTTTTAGATTTTTTAACTCCGCTTCTTTTTGCTCGAGCTGGGTTTGCGCAATCATCGACGTACAAAACCCCATAAAAATCAATAACCACCTCATGGGGTAAAGGTACTAATTAACCCCATGTTAGGGCATAAGAAAGATGTAATTGAAGAAAAATCTCTGTTGTATACGTTAGAATTACTTTTACATTTTTCTACGAATGCGAGGGCGATTTCGGCAGATGATTGGCAAAAGAGGTTTCATCATAAAGATCGTAATGTTAAAGGGGCTTTGAGCCGTGTGGTGAAATATCAAAGGGAGTCCGGGGCCATGTATTATAATTTCGTTGTGCTATGTTTTGATTAATGATGTTTTAGAGGTAGAATTAAATTTTTCTAAATTCTTATGAACCAAACTAGAATAGTTTTGTTTAAACATTCTAATTAAAAACTAAACAAAATGAAAAAGGTTACTTTTTACGCCCTGTCGTTATTCAGTGCTGGGATTATCCTAAGCGCTGTAAATTATGCGCAAACCAACGTGTTTGACAATGTAATTGCCCCAAGTCCAAATCACACCTACCTTGAAACCGCCTTGATTCAAGAAGGTTTAGTAGGTGCCTTACAAAATCCAAGTGCTACCTTAACGGTTTTTGCACCGGATGACCAAGCGTTTTTAAATTTAGCTACTTCACTTGGAACTACGATTCCTGGTTTACTAGCCTTACCAAATTTAGATGATATCTTGTTGTATCACGTGTTGGGAACTACTGTTCCTTCTGCGGCAGTTACTAACGGGGCAATTGTTCAACCCTTAAGCCCAACAAATACCCTGAAAATTACGGCTACTGCTGCTGGAAATGTGTATATCAACCAAGCGCAAGTTACCACCGTTGATTTAACCACAGCGAACGGCGTAGTTCATGTTCTTAATGGCGTATTGTTGCCGGTAGAAACCGTAGCGGATATCGCGATTGATAACGGATTTTCTACCTTAGTAACTGCGGTAGTTCAAGAAGAATTATTACCTTCTTTAACCAATCCTTTAGCTAACCTTACTGTATTCGCTCCGAATAATGCAGCGTTTCAAGATTTGGCTGATGATTTAGGAACTACAGTTGCGGGGTTATTAGCCCTTCCGCAATTGTCAGATATTTTATTGTATCACGTACTTGGAACGGAAGTTCCTTCATCCGCTGTTACTAACGGAGCACTTGTTCAGCCTTTAAGTAACTTAAATACCTTGAAGTTAACGGCAACCGTAGCAGGCGATGTATTTGTTAACCAAGCGCAAGTTATCACGTTAGATATTACGTCTGATAATGGTGTGGTTCATGTGTTGGATGCGGTAGTTTTACCGATCGAAACTGTTGCTGATGTAGCGATTGATAATGGCTTTTCTACCTTGGTTACTGCGGTAGTTACTGCAGAATTGCTTCCAGTGTTGTCCGATCCGTTTTCTGAATATACCGTATTTGCTCCAACTAATCAGGCTTTCACAGATTTGGCAACAGCCTTGAATACGAATTTGAATGGCATCCTAGCATTACCAAATTTGGCTGACATTTTATTATACCACGTAGTAGATGGTACTGTATTGTCAAGTCAATTAACTGCAGGTCCGGTTGCAACCCTTGAAGGTTCTGACGTGATTGTTTCTTTAACAGGTGGTGTGAAAATCAACGATGCAAATGTGACCACAGCCGATGTACTTGCTGAAAACGGCGTTGTGCATGTATTAGACAAAGTGATTTTAGAGTCTTACTTAGGGATTGATGAAAACAATGCATTCTCTTTTGGGTTGTTCCCAAATCCAAGCAATGGATTGGTGACTATCAATGGAGTAGACAATGCAGAAGTAATCGTAAGTGATTTAACAGGAAAAACCTTCCTTAACCAACGCGTGAATAACAACACGTCGTTAGATTTGAATGGGTTAAGCAACGGAACGTACCTTGTTACCATTTCACAACATGGAAATCAAAGTGTACAAACCTTAGTGAAGTTCTAAGAACGTAGACATTGTATATTGAAAAGCCATCCTTCGGGGTGGCTTTTTTGGTTGTCTGTAGTTAATTATCTTTGCCAACTATGTCCTACCATTACCCCGATCAGTTGCAAACCGAACGGTTGCAAACTGCGTTTTTAACTTTAGATGATGTGCACGGGTGGTCTGAATTCTTTGCGAATCCGGAAGCCATCCGATTTTTATTTATTGAGTCTTTGGGTTTGCCTACGAACGAGGCTGTAGCCGAACATATGATTCAGAAACAATTAGATCGCTATGCAGCACATCGATATGGACTACAAAAATTAGTGCGTCGAGTAACAGGTGAGTTTATTGGCTGTTGTGGACTTTTGCTCCAAGAGGTTGATGGTCAAAAGGAGATTGAAGTGGGATACCATATTTTTCCAGCCTATTGGGGGCAAGGGTATGCTACTGAAGCGGCAAAGTGTTTCATAGACCTCGCATTTAATTCGAATCAAACCGATCACGTAATTTCCATTATAGATGTCGAGAATTATGCGTCTATTAGAGTGGCCGAGAAAAATGGATTAACCTTGGATTCGCGTACTACCTGGATGAATAATGAACCGGTAGGAATTTATCGGATTAATAGGTGATTTACTTTATGATCAACTTGTTTATTTCTTCGGCCAATCGTTCTTTATTATTGGGGCCAATGCCCAGGGATACATATTGAATTATACCCTGTTGGTCAATAATAAGGCTGGTTGGAAATCCCTTAATGTTATACAAGGCAGCGGTCGCTTGACTATCTGGAATGATGCGGTAATTGAATGCTGTTTTTTTTAGAAAGGATTTAAGTTGTTTCTTTTCATTGGTGGCGAGTGCGATAAAGACTACGTCCTCTTTGCGATACGAAGAATAAAGTTCATTTAAATCAGGTATTTCCATCACACAGGGTTTACATTCGATAAACCAAAAATTCAAGACAACAATTTTTCCATTCAAGGCTGAAAGTTGGACCTTTTTACCTTTTATATCCTTTACAATGAATTCACTCGCAGGCATTCCAAGAAGCGTGTTTTTTTCAAGCGACATCTCTTGCTGCATGATCTGCATTCGTTCCTTTTCCTCCTTCGTTGCTTTTCGCATTACGATGGCTTTAACTGCTTTGTTTACATCAATGTAGGGTTCTGGTATATATTCTCCAGCCATCATAAAACCCATAAAATCGGAAGCATTTATTAATTTGAGGCTATCAGTATATACCGGAGTAATGGTTGGGTCAAGCATTAATGGCGTTCCTTCTTTTATATCCCCCGGACCAGCTTTGGTAAGCCCATTTAGTGGATTATTACCCCGTTTTACAGAATCCAATACAGGTTGCGCAACGGCTTGTCCCATCGCAAAAAGTAAAAAAACAAGCGCAAGACGCTGTAAAAGATGTGGGATATTTAAACAAATCATGGCATTATATTTCTTATAAATTTAGATAATCTTATGAATGGAACTCCAATAAAACAAATTCATTGGCTCTTGTAATGTGATTTGCTTTTTTAACCTTGAATAAAATAATCAATCCCTCCAATAAAAATCCCGATCGTAGGGCGATGGTTCTTCTTGTAGTTTTTTCCAAGCCTCCCAGGATATCGTTCGGTTAAGGATTTCTACGGCGCCGTTGCTATACACCACAACGTGTGTGCTTCGTCCCTTATCGGAGTATTGCACGGTTGCATAACAAGGCGTGTTTGATCTCACAAGAAGCGATGTGGGTGGTGGCGTTCCCCAGGTATGTGGATACCCTTGTTCATTTCGACCGTCGGACGAGGTTAATACTGGGTAAAAAAATTGGCTGTGCGCTCCCAAGAGTTTCAATTGAAATGCAGGGTTCAAAATGCCCTTGAATTCAACCGTTCCTACGTAAGTTCCGTTATTGAGCTGAATCGCTTTCCATTTCCAACCCAAACTGTCGATGAGGTGCAGGAGCTGCAAGGCACGGTACTCTTTGATCCCATCTTCGATGAGGTTTCGGTAATATACGTGAGGTAATTCAAAATGAAGTGCCTGAAATTCGAGTTGCCCATAATCGGTGCTTACTCCTTGTTTTTCTAAGGTTTCATTCAGCAAGCGTAACCAATGGGCGAGCGAATCACGGTATTCTAAACAGTTTTTCATGGATTCCCACGGCGCTTCACGTTGGTGGTAAATTAAATAATTTGCCCGTTGCTGCCAGTGTTGTTTTTCATCTTCCGTTGCATATCCCCATGCGGTTTGAACTTGAACACAGCCATGTTCATAGGTAAGTCTCTCAAGGATCACACTGTCCTTTGTTTTTAGTTCCCACAATCCGTGACGGATTCCTTGATCGTAGTGGCCCACCAAAAATTGTCCGTTTAGCGTATCTCGTTCCTCGTAACGACCTTGTAATTGTTGGTTGATCATGCGAGATTTTACGTAGTTTTTGCCGTCAAAGGAATACCTAAGGTCAGTGTGTTCTTTATTATTATTGATTTCCCTATGCGATAGATTCCCATTGGAATAATACCGTTTTACGTCTTGATAGTTATTCCCATTCCCATGGGTGATTTCAATGTATAGTAAGCGCGTGCCTTGGATGTTCCATTCCGTTATTCGTTCGTTTCGTATCATGCCATCCCACCTTCCTATGTTCAAACGTTCCATTTGTCCATTCCTGAAGTAGCTGACATACGAGGTGTCGGATCGCTTGTTATGGATGAATTTCACTTGACCGTTGTCATACCAATTCTTTTCAAACTCTCGATAATCCGCATTATTCCAATTCATCTGCATTCCATTGCTATATCGCACATAGCGCATCAAGTTCCCTTGGGGTGACCATTCTTGTAAAATTGCTTGTTTATCTGCATTGATTTCTTTCGAGCTTACCAATAAACCTGCGGCGTTGTATTCTTTTTCTCGAACGGGTGCGAAGGGATTATCCGCGTTATAGTCATACAGTGATTCTTTCGTCAACTTTCCTTGGTCATCCCATTGTTGCCACAGGCTGTCTTTAATGTTGTTGCGGTATATTCCTTGTTCATATACTCGGCCATTGAAGTGAAAATAACTCCAAGACCCATCTGGATTTCCTTCCTTGAATTGCCCTTGTGTTTTTAGTTTGCCGTTGTCATGGAATTCAGTAAATTTTCCATGCAGCAGGTGCTCTGCATCTTGCCGATAAAAGGTGAGTTGGTCGTAGTGTTCCTCTCGAATGAGCTGCCCTTGGTCGTTATACCATCGGTGCACACCAAAAGGAACTTGAAGGCTCGTGTAGCCGAAGTCATCTACGGTGTGTGGCGGATGTTCATTTAAATGAAAGGAATCAATTTCACTGAGCCGAATGAACGCATATTCACGGATGAAACGCAATTTTCCAGTGGGTAAGTATTCCGTTTCTCGTTCGCATCGACGGCCGGTTTTGTCCGTGTAAAATTGAAAATGATGGATTAAATTACCTTTTTCGTCATATACCTTATTGTAGCCAAGATCTTGACCTTTTTTAGTGCTGTGATTCAATTGGGTTCGAATATGTGGCGTGAATTTGCCGTCGTTGTAATAATTGAGTTCTTCTATGGTAATATGCCCATTGTCAAAGCTTCGTTTGGTATAGCGTTGAGCGCCTATGTTATGTTCACAATTACCTGTTCGCGGGGTTTTATTGTCTTTTTCGTAGTAGGTAGAGAACAAGTAATGCCCTCCTTTTTTGGGGTAATAGTCGAATTCACATTCTTGTGCGTGTGCGACAGAAAATCCAACTATAAACAGTAAAATAAGGCCAAACCATTTCATAATTCGATGCAAAGATACAGTGAAACGCTTAGGTATACCCTTAGCAACGAAATGGGTTCAATAGAAACGAATTATTCCTTGATGATGCGCAAGGTTTCTGTACTGTTTGCTAGAGAAATATGAACTAAATAAATGCCTGTTGGCACCTTCGAAAGGTCGATTGAATAGGTATTTGAATTGGGTGAATCTACCATCAACATGGTGCCATCAATTCCGAAGACTTGAATTGAATTCATTGGTGAACCGGGGGCAACAAGTGTGGTTTTGTCTGTACTTGGATTCGGATAGGCTTGCACACCGTGTGTTTGTTCTTCGGGGATGCTTGCGCCTTCATTGTTGAAAAACAATACATTATCAATATATACCGTACCGGCTCCGCTGGGTGTTCCGGAAAACACTAATTGAGATAAGTGATCCAAGGCAGCAAGGGAGGTGAAGCTACTCAAGGGAATTTCTAAGGTGTGCCACGTTTCGGTTGGTAGGGAAAAACTCAGTTCGCTTTCGCTGTCGTCACCGCCAGCATATTGTCCATTCGGACCAAAGTCAACGAGTTTAACCTTAAATGTATTGAGGTTGGGTGACCAAAAATCAACGCGGAAGTGGGTCATAGACGTAACATCTAATTGATTGTTAGCAAGGAATTCAACACCGACATAATTCAACGCGTCATATCGTTTGGTGTCGTTTCCGGCGATTTGCAAATCATTCACTTGAGCTACAGACCAAGGAGCCATCCAGGTATCAACGGGTACATTTTGGTACGGGTTACTGAATAGCGAAATCACATTGGCTTCAAGATACGTTGGGGTAGGCGCAGGACCCATTGGGATTGGGTTGACCCCGTTTTGGTTAGAAAATATAATGTGATCAAATAAACAAATTCGGTTGTCGCTGCGCTGTGTAAAGTCAGGAAAGACAATAATTTGATCGATTCCCGACGATGAGGGGGCATTCACAATCGCACTAAAATCAAAGGTGAGTTCTTCCCATTGGTTAATCAGGGTATTGCTTACTAAAATTTCACCGGTAGATGCTCCTGCTGGGGTAGCAAACTTAATGCCTACTGGACTGATTACCGGTTTGTATACCATGATTTTTAGCACACAATTTGCTGCGGTAAGGTTAAAAGTCCCGATTCCCTGCCCATGAACCGTTTCCACTCCTGCCCATGGGGCGCCTGCTACATTCGCTGTAAATCGTGCTACCGTGTTGGAGGTATTTATTCCGCTTGGATCAGGATTGGCTATGATTTCTAAGGGTGGATTGAAGTCATTTTCAAAGGTAGTCCATTGCCATGTGGCGCCAAACCCGGCCGGTTCAAAATCAATCGGACCAAGTTGTGCGGAACACAGTTGGATTACAAAAAACGAAAGCACCAACATCTGTACACGCATATCAATTAAGCTTAGTAATTGTTAAATGTACAATAATAAATCCAAGTATCCTTTTAAATCGATTCGATTACTTTGTCTTTTGCATTCAACTGGACAAGAAATGAAACTAAACATTACATTTTCTTAACATTTGTTTGAGGCGGCTATCCATGTAGAATATCGACCTTTGCAGCGAATTTATGACTTCTCTCTTTATTTCTACCTTCGTTTCCTTGTTTTCACTCATTAATCCCTTGAGTGCAATGCCCGTGTTTATTTCCTTAACCAATGGGTTCCCAAAAGATCATTTGTTTCGCACCATTCGAAGAACTTCGCTGTACGTATTTTTGGTTTGTTTGATTTCCTTTTTAATTGGAGAATTCGTGTTGAATTTCTTCGGTGTTTCCATCCATGCCTTAAAAATTGCAGGGGGAATTATTATCTCTCGGTCTGGTTTTCAATTACTCAATGCACAACACAAAAGTGATGTCCAAGGCCCGATTGAAGATGAATCACGCATGAAAGAAGACATTTCTTTTAGTCCGTTAGCTATGCCTTTATTGGCTGGTCCGGGTTCAATATCTTTACTGATTAATCTAGCCCTACAACATGAGGCATTTGATGCAAAAGCAATCGTTATTGCAGGCATTTTTATGGTTTGTTTGAGCATTTATCTTATTCTTTCTTCCGCTCCTTTTATCCTTAAATATCTAGGCCAAAGTGGCTTGCGTACGATGTCCAAAATCATGGGATTGTTAGTGCTTTCGATTGGTATTCAGATGATCGTAGCAAGTGGACGATCATTATTTTACGCGTCTATTTAATTTCTTCGAAATCGTCGAATTCGTCAGAGCCGCGTTCAGGAAGTTTTGATTTCGGTCCCCGAAGCATCCACGTAATGGCTGCTAAAAAACGAATCAGGGTAGCAAGTAAAAAGAAGAATCCTGCAATTTTAAATATCCCTCCAATAATTGGTATCTGAATTAAATCGTGCGTTTGTTCATAAAACCACTGAGTAACCACGCTATCTAATGCAACAGGGAAAAATACCCAGAGGATGGTTATGGAAATAGAGATTAGCGCTACGGCCAATTCCCATTCATTTTTCATTTTCACTTTTTTATAAAGGTTCGTATACAGTTGAAACTGCATTGCCTTTCGCTCTGATCGAAGATTCCTTAATAGATATAAGAAATAAGTAATTAAAGAAAGAACGAGCGTGCTATTAACCGTTAAGCTACCCTCTTCTTTAGCTACAAATTTTAATACGAGCACCCCAAGAAACAACGATTGAAGCAATTGCATGAAATATCGAAGTTGCATCCGAATTCCTTCAGGAAGAAACATCATTAAAAGCAACTGTAGCCAAAACCAAATGAAAGCGAACGCGGAAAATAAAACACCTAAATGAAAAATATGGGAGAGTACGTTCATTATTTTGGCATTGCTTGAAATTCTAAATAGCTCTTTGGGGCTTCAGGAGCATTGTTTGGGTTAAAATCAAGACGCAATACTTTACCTTCTGTTCTTCGATTTAATTGATGCAAGTATTCAAAGAGATCCTCATTGTTTTTCTTAGTTTGGATATATTCTTCCCTCAGTAAAACCATTTGTTGCAATTCAGGGTCATACCAACTTGTGGGCTCTGCCTCTCCTTTTCCTACGGGAATAATTCTCCTTGGGTCGATTTTAAATTCATTGACTAGAGAAATATAACAAGCTTTAGCACGGTTTTTAGATAAAATCAGATTTCTTGATTCTTCTCCTCTTGAATCAGTATGCGAAATGAGTTCAATCATCAGGTTTGGATAGTCTTCTAGGAGTTTGGCCACGAGACGTAAGGAATCGTTTGTATTTATTAAAGAATCATTGACAAAGGTCCATTTGTTGAATTCATATTGGATGTTTGGAAAACGAATAATATGCTGTTCTGTAGCTTCGGGTTCATTGATGGTAAATACCTGACTTAGTTTTTGACCAATAGAGTCGGTGATTTGTAGCTTGTATTCCCCTTTTCGAAGCGAACTGATGTCCGCTGTGGTCATGCCATTTGACCATAGGAATTTATAGGGCTTCACACCAGAAACAACGTCAATGTCAATCTTTCCATCAGCACCTTGAAATTCACTGGCATGTTTAATTTCATTCACGGTCATCACTAATTCGGGCGGTGCAATCGCCCATGCGGTCCATATATCTAAATCTTTCCCCTCTCTATTGCTTGACCATAAGGCACAGTTCTGTGTTATCGAAAAATATGCATCGAAAAACGGGGTATTGATGGTTTTACCAAGGTTTACTGGTTTCGACCAGTTGGTCCATTTTCCTTTTCTAACGCTGTAATAGATATCTGCATCGCCATATCCTTTAAAGCCATTCGATGAAAAATACAAGGTGTCGTTGGCGAGCGATAAAAAAGGTGAGATTTCAAACCCAGGTGTATTCACCGCAGCTCCAAGATGTTCAGGTTCTGACCAACCATCGGCTTCTTTTAAGGAATAATATAAATCTTCCTCACCTTCAGAGTCTGAACCTTCATACGATATAATGACAACTTGTTGATCTTTTGAAAGAGTGTATGACACATATTTCCCATCGATATTTAAGCCAGGGATAGGTAATTTCTTTTGAATAACCCATTGCGTGTCTAATATGCTTCGAGAGGCCATGGTTATTCCTTTTTCTACATCTCGTTCCACGCCATAGGAGCTAATTAAATACAAGCGTTGGCGGGTTGAGTCTAATTCTTCTACGGTTTCCGCAATTACGGCGTTATTTAGTTTATTATTCAGTGCTTTTAAGGAAAATGTGGGTCCCCAACCAGCCATGGTTTTCTTACAATACAAAATGTCTTGATCGTAAATTCCCCCTGTGTTTTTAGGGTCAAAGGTTCGGACAAAATACAGGGTGTTCCCATTGCTGGAAATCACCGGATTACTTTCGTCTGCGGAGGTATTAATCGTTGTACCTAATCGCGTCGGGGTAGTGAACTCATAAATTTGTCCCCAAGCGAACTGTGCAAGTAAGAAACAAGAAGTTAGTAGCCAATGGTTAAAACCCATAACTTAAATAAATTTCGTGTCCGCCATTACTGAATCGATTAATTCGGTTGGTTGAAAAATCAAATGCATACCCTATTTTTAGGTTGTCAGACACCTCCATACCTGCAAGGATTCCTGCAGAGGCATTGTATTGATAATTGATTCCCGCCCAAAAAATATAGTTTATCGTGGTCATCAGCGTCGTTTCTACAGAAATAGGACCTTGATACATTTGTTTTAGAATAATGATTGGCTGTAACTCCAATCCATTGGCAATATTCATGGTATATCCAATTTGGGTGTTCCAATGGTATTGTTGGTCGAAAAAGCTACTTTGTTCCCCAAGAGAATGTAGTAATCCGCCATGTTGGACGGCCCCGGCAAAAAACATTTTTTTCGAAAATAAGGTAAATCCAAAACCACTACTGAGAGAAATCGACCGCAGGCCAGACGCCAAAAAGCCGTCATACGTAGCATCCCCACCATCATAGGGAAGTTGCGGATTCGATAAATTTAACACGCTGGCTTGACTCGGTGAAAACACATTGTTTCTTACACCAATACGAATTCCCGCACTTAGTTTCCATTGATTATTTAAGGGAAGACATAAGGCGTAATTTCCATTTGCCTCGAGGTATTTAAAGGCGCCGTAGTTGTCTGAAATTGCTTGTCCACCAACAAACTGTTGAAAGACACGCTTTTTTTTCTTTTCCAAGGGTTCAATTGGATATTGAATCCTACTTCCAGGATTAAACACCGTTTTAACTTTTTTCTTTATCATGGCTTGCCCGAAACAAGCAATCGTTCGCGGTTCATTTCCAAATCCAAGCATTTGCCAACGGGCTAATAACGAAATGCTTGCCTGTTTATTCATGGCCATCCCTGCGGGATTGTACAGAGAAGGGCTGCTATTCACTTGCCTAAATTGAGGCATTTGTTGCGCCATCAATGAGCCAAAACCTAAGAAAAGTATCATGTATAGCTGTCTCATGGGTCGCGTAATATGGAAAGCGTTCCGTTTATAGGCTCAATACTACCGTCTGTAGCCTTTTCAATGATGTAATAATAGCTACCAACAGGCAGTGGTTCGCCTTTAAAGCTTCCATTCCAAGGTTCGGATGCATAGTTTCCAGCAATACTGGTGTATATCAGTTCTCCCCATCGGTTAAATATTTTCACTTGGTTCAATGGGAATTTCGCATCTAGTCCAACGATTTCCCAAACATCGTTATC
>CANHHA010000022.1 GCA_947460825.1 Flavobacteriales bacterium | reverse complement strand
ATAACATTTACATCGGCTGGGACGGTTCATACGGAGTAGAGGGCATAGATTGCCCATCTGGGACCTATACATATAAAATAAAACTCACATTAAACGGCGGCTTGCAAGAGCAAGTAATCGTAACGGGTCACGTCAATTTATTAAGATAACGAGCAACCTAATTTTAAGATTAACGTTAAATTAACTTAATTTGCAAGGAATTTGAACATATGAGGAAATTTATTACTGGGTTATTCTTTCTGTTTTTAGTGCTTGGTTTGGATGCCCAAACACAAATTAGTGTTGGTAATCAAGTCACAACGTTTACCTCAATGATTCGCGGATATCATTTTACCGCTCCTACGAATTTCACTATTTGTGGTATTGAGGTACCTACAACAGCATCGAATGGATTGCAAACAGTACGAGTTGTACGATTTACTGCGGCTGCTCCTCCTGCGTTTCCAGGAACCACGAATGCCTTCACGCAATTATTTAGTGTTACAAATCAGCCAAACGGAATCATCCCGTGCAACATTCCTGTAACCGCAGGACAAATTATTGGAGTATATGGAGTTCGTGGAGCCTGTGTAAACAGCTATGGTCCAGCTAATTTTGTAACAACAATTTCAGGCTTTCCAACTACCTTAAGAAGAAGTGGTATGCAGTCGTGTCCAACCGGAGGCCAACCTATGGCTAATATATGGTCTGAGGTTAACTATAATATTGGGAGAATTTGGATGTATATAAATTGTTGTGCTGCGCCAACAGCTACAGCCACGAATAATGGTCCGATATGCACCGGATCGCCTTTAAACTTAAGCGTTACGCCAACTCCTGCCGTCCCACAAGCAGGAAATTACACGTATGCATGGACTGGACCTAATGGGTGGACATCGAATGTGCAGAATCCAACCATACCAAATCCAACAACAGCAGCATCTGGAACCTACACTTGTACTATAAATTCAAATTGCGGATCAGTTAGTGCTACAACACAGGTAGTTGTAAATCAAACGCCAACTGCAGCAATTACAAATAATACGGGAACAACCGTTATCGATTGTAATGCTCCTTCAATTAGTGTAACCGCCACAGGTGGTGGAACATATGCTTGGAGTAATGGCCTTGGTTCTATTGATGCAGCAACAATAACCACAGCAGGAACATTTACGGTAACCGTAACGAGCGCTCAGGGATGCACCAATACCTCATCAATTACAACAACCGTTGCGCCCACGCCTACGATTTCAATGAACCCCGCTACAATTTGTACCGGGCAATCTACCACATTGGTTGCAACAACGTCACCCGCCGGGGGTGTTATTGCTTGGAATACAGGACAAAACACCAATTCAATTACGGTTAATCCAATGCAAACAACAACATACTCTGCCATTTACACATGGAACGGTTGTTCGGCAACGGATTCTGCGGTTGTAACGGTTAACCCAACTCCAACTGTTGCGGTAAATAGTGATACTATTTGTAATGGAGATACAACCATGTTAACGGCTACTCCTGATTTACCTGGCGGCACATTTTTATGGTCTAATAATCAAACGACACAATCCATAAACGTAAATCCGGGCTTACCAGGAACCACCTACTCGGTAACGTATACACTAACTGGCTGTATTGCTCAGGCCTCTGGGATTGTTACTGTTAATCCTGTCCCTGTGTTGTCGATTTCGCCCTTGACTATGTGTTATGGAGAAACAGGAACATTAACCGCCGTTCCAAATTTACCTGGCGGCACATTTTTATGGACGCCTACCAATGAAACCACAAATACCATTACCGTTGCGCCACTTGCATCAACGATATATCAAGCCCAGTATGTGCTCAATAATTGTTTGAGCAACTTAGCAAACGGCATTGTTACCATCAAGCCTTTACCACTTATGGATTTCAGCTTAGATACGACATGGGGCTGTATTCCACTTAATGTAACCATGGCCATCGATGCGCCCAATCCTGCTACTACTTATCAGTGGTCTTCAACCAATAATTTCTCAGGAACAGGGTCTTCTGTTCAGAATTTATATACAGGCGGAGGATGTTATTCAATTTTTGTGATTGGAACCTTGAACGGATGTATAGATAGTGCTTCAATGCTAGGCGCTGTATGCACGGAAGGCTTTCCTACCGCAGAATTTTCTTCCTCAGTTGCTGTATTTACAGAGTCTTCACAAAATGTAGAATTTACCAATACGAGCATTGGCGGAATAAACTATGTATGGAGTTTCGGCGATGGAGAAGGTTCTACCGATTTTTCTCCTTCACACATGTTTATCGGTACTCAAGCTGGATATACGGTTTCCTTAACTGCTTCAACGGCCTTTGGTTGCTCAGATAGCACTAAAATCACCATTGGAGCTCAGGTGGGAGGATTGTATTATATCCCGAATGCGTTTACACCTGACGGAGATCCATTTAACCCGTCGTTCAAGCCTTTGTTTCCGGTTGGGTTCGACCCATACAACTACAACATGTTAATCTACAACCGCTGGGGGGAAGTGGTATTTGAAACCAATAACCTGGAAGTTGGGTGGGATGGTTCCTATGGTGTCGAAGGATTAGATGCTCAACCTGGGGTTTATACCTATCTAATCAACATTAAAATGCCAGATGTTGATAAGGTAGTTCAATTTACTGGCCACGTAACGTTGGTTCGATAATCTTAAAAAACGTTAATCAGTTTCCAATTTCTTTTTTTCATGCGCAACTTAGTGCCTTATTGTGATAAATAAAGCACGAATTAAGGCATTAACGATTTCCGCCATTGTTTTGGTTGGAGTACTTGGGCTATATGAAGTATTTCAATTGGCACAACTATATAGTCAAAAGAAAGCCCGATTCAACAATGAAGCCTTTCGATGTATTGAAAAAACAGGATACATTCACGAAAAACTGGTAGATAATCAGCGATATAATGCGATCATTCGTCAAGACTTTAGTGCCCAGTACAAAAAAATACTCAAACGTGAATTTGAAGGAATGATGGCCTCGAATCAACAGATTTCGATTAAGGATACGAGCATTATCATAAATAATAGAATCGAACCATACATTGTAATTAAAGGCTCCACCCGTGATACGCTTTCTGGAGTAAGAACAGAACAAACGACCCTCATAAAAGATGTTCGCCAATTACAGGATTTTGTTTCATCTTCAAAAAATGGCAGTAACCCCGTATCTGACAACATAACGATTCACCTAAATCAGAAGTTATTACAGCACATCTTTAAAAAAGCCAAGTTCATGAATGAACTTATGCTCCAGGCGTTTAAAGAAAATGTATATAATAAACCGCAAGAACGCATCAAATTAGCGCTAATTGATTCGATCATTTTCAACGAACTCGGAAGGCAAGAACTGCCCAGGAAATATAAGTTTACTATTTCTTTAGAACAAGGGGCACCCTTGGTTTTTTCGGAAGAAAATCCAAATTATGCCAAAGGAAAGCAACCCACAAAAGGATTTAGTACGGAACTCTTCCCAACGGATAAGATCAATGAAAAACTATTTTTAACGGTTTACTTTCCAAAAGAACGGTCATTTTTATTAAAAGGGATGAAATCATACTTCATAATCACTGGCTTACTTGGGATATTGATGAGTTCAACGTTGTTTTTTCTAATCCGAACCATTAAGGAACAAAAAGTAGTCTCTGAAATAAAATCGAATTTTATATCTAATATGACGCATGAGTTTAAAACACCCATTTCAACGATTTCTTTAGCCTGTCAAGCACTTAATGATACGGATGTTGTTTCTGCTGCCTCGTCCCAAGAAATTTCACCCTATATACAAATGATAGATGAAGAGAATAAACGGCTTGGAAATTTAGTTGAAGGAATACTTCAGAGTGCATTGATTTCTAAAGGAGATTTAGTGCTTCACAAAGAACAAGTCAATCTGTATGAAATCATTCAAAATCAAGTCAATGTCGCGCTGTTCAATAAATCAAAAAGGGCGTCCATACAGATTGAACAAAAGGGAGACCCCGTGATGTTTTTAGCAGATAAATTACACCTCACGAATTTAATAGCGAATTTATTGGATAACGCAACTAAGTATTCTCCAGAGAATCCAGAAATTAATATTTTAATCAGTTACCAAAATAATATCATTCATTTATTCGTTAAGGATAATGGTATCGGAATCCCTAAAGAGTATCTGCCAAAAATCTTCGATAATTTATATCGTGTGCCAACAGGCAATATACACAACGTAAAAGGGTTTGGATTAGGTTTGAGTTACGTGAAAGCAATCTCCGATGCCCACGGTTGGAAAATAAATGTAACGAGTGAAGAACAAAAAGGAACGGTATTTGAAGTAATCTTTAAATAAAAACCAATGAAAGAACATTTTTTATTAGCAGAAGACGATGAGAACTTGGGCGCCTTACTTACCACCTTTTTAAATTCTAAAGGCTTTCAAACCAAGTGGGTTAAAAATGGAGAGGAAGCGATTTCTTATTACCGGTCATTTACTAACTCCATAGACTTTATTATTTTAGACGTTATGATGCCCGAGAAAGACGGGTTTTCCGTGGCTAAGGAAATTAGACTAACCGATAAAAAAACACCAATCCTTTTTCTAACGGCGAAGAGCATGAAGGATGATAAACTTAAAGGCTTTGAGGTCGGTGCGGACGATTATCTCACAAAACCTTTTGCTATGGAAGAGCTAATCGCTCGAATTCAAGCAATCATACGAAGAGTGGGTGACGCTTCTTCTGTGAAAACAGAAAAACTAGCCATTGGAGCCTTAGCGTTTGACCCCCATAAAAGCATACTTTATTCAAGTGCAGGAGAAAAGAAACTTACCACAAAAGAAAACGCACTGCTTACCCTATTGGCCAGAAATGTAAATGAAGTTCTTGATCGACAAGCCACTCTGAGAGCAGTGTGGGGGGATGATAATTATTTTAATGGAAGAAGCATGGACGTTTACATTGCCAAACTCAGAAAGTTGCTCAGTGAAGACCCATCCATTGAAATCATGAACATCCATGGAATAGGCTTTAAATTGATTGTTAAATAACCGCTACCTTTGAGGCATGCAAAAGCGGTTTTTTTCGAGTTTGGCACTATCTCTTTTCTTAAACCTACTGATTAAACCCTTTTCTGTGTTAGTCATTGATGCCGGTGTACAGCGTGTATTAGGCAATGAGGTATATGGGCAATATTTTGTGTTGTTATCGTTAAGCCTTGTGTTTAATGTTTTTTTAGACCTTGGCATTAATAACTTTACCACGAGATTCATTGCGCAAGACACCACACACTTGAATCAACATGTGAGTAAAGTATTCTATCTTAGACTTTTGCTCTTCCTTTTATATGTGGCTCTCGTTTACGGTGGTGCGTGGATGTTTAACTTAGCTTCAGGGCAATTTACGTTGTTAACGCTTTTGGTGTTTAATCAATTTTTAATTCAATCGATTGCTTTTATTCGCAGTTTATTCTCTGGCTTACATTTGTTTAGAACGGATAGTTTAATTTCTGTACTTGACCGAGCCATATTAATCTTGATCATGGGTGCAGCCCTTTTGTTTTCTATCTCAAGCATTACCATTTTTAATTTTGTGTTGGCGCAAACCGTTGGCTACGCATTAACCTTATTCACCGCTGTTTGGTTGCTCAGAACACAGATAAAGAATCTAGTACCGACATTTGACAAGGCCTATATCCGCGATGTGCTAACACGTAGCTTTCCATTCGCGTTATTGGTACTCATGATGTTGTTGTATAACCGGTCAGATGTTGTGCTACTTAAACAAATTTCTACTGCGGGGAATTATCAAGCTGGAGTTTATGCACAGGGTTATCGGCTCCTAGATGCGCTTTACATGTTGGGGATGATTTTTGCAGGGTTACTTTTTCCTGTTTTTAGCAGGATGATTCATCAAAAAAGCCATGAGCTTTTGGAACTTGTACAAATCTCTGGCAAATTATTGGTGGGAGGTTCCCTAGGAATTTTATTTATTGTGAGTTACCATGGATCTTACATTCTCCGTCTAATTTATGGAGACAAGGTTGATTCAGAGTCGATTTTGGTTTTTCAATATTTAATGATGGCGTTTACTGCCATGAGTTTTAATTTTATTTTCGGCACACTGTTGACGGCAGGGGGAAATTTAAAAGTACTGAACCTCACTGCACTACTTGGTGTTCTCGTTTCTGTCTTGAGTAATTTGATATTAATTCCCACCCTTGGTGCTGTTGGGTGTGCGATTGCTGCATTTATTACACAAGGAGTTGTCTCCACGGTATTAGTACTTATTTCCTATAAAAGGTTGAAGGTGTTTTTTTATTTAAGGTCTCTTGTTGCATTTTTTATGTTAATCGGCTCCCTTTATGGAAGTAAACTGTTTGTTCAACCGAATATTTCCGAGTCTCAGGCCTTGGTTATAGACCTTGTTTTGGTACTGGTTTTTTCCTTTGTCTATTCCATCATCGATCTGAAATTCTTGCGTGAAATTTGGTGCCTAAAAGAAGACAGCCAATAATATTGGGAATTAATCGTTTTTACAAGTCTTTGAATAGCTGTATCTTCGCAGCACAATATTTCAGCATATGAGTAATCAACAAGAGGGGTTAAAAAACGCAAGTAAGGGATTGATTCAATTTATTTGGATTAATCGTAAAAAATTGCTTGTATTTACCGCTTCTGCCGCAGTGCTTTCTGGTGTTATTGCCTTTTTAATGACCCCATTATATTTAAGCACAGCTATTGTTTTTCCTGCAGCCACGAGCAGTGTTTCGTTTTCAGAACAACGCAATGCGAAGGCCGCAGCCATGGATTTTGGAGAAGAAGAACAGGCAGAACAACTGGTTCAAATCCTCCAAAGCTCGCGGATTCGTGATAAAGTGGTGTCCGAATTTCAACTCATGAAACATTACGATATAGATCTAAAGGGAGCAAACAAACAGTTCAAATTAAATGAAGCCTACAATAATCACATTTCGTTTAATCGAACGCGTTTCGGTTCAATTCGAATCGATGTGCTTGATGAGAACCCGGAGTTAGCGGCCAAGATTGCAAATAAAATCGTGGATTTAATAGATACGGTAAAGAATGAAATGATAGGGGAGCGGACTATTCCAGCATTCAAGGTTAATGAGCGGAAATTAGCACAAATGAAACGAGATCGGGATGCGATTTTAAAAAAGCTAGACAGCTTGGCCGATTTAGGGGTTATTGCCTTAGATGTACGGTCAAATTTATTTCAGGCATATGTGGATTCAAAAAATCCCACGGATCGCGCGGAGTTAAAAAAGAAGATTGACATCAACATGAAGTACGGGGCAATGTATGACGGACTAGAATACATGAGAAATGAAAAGATTGTAAAAATTGAGGATTTTAATATTTCTTATGAGCAAGCGGAATCCGATGCCCATGCAAGGTTTAATCATAAATTTATTGTAGAACGAGCTGTTAAAGCAGATAAAAAAGAGAAACCGAAGCGCTCTGTAATAATTTTAGTTTCTACATTGGCCGCATTCTTTATCGGTCTTTTTTCATTGTTGTTGTGGGAGAAATACAAAGAACTCCGGGATTCTTAAGTGTGAAATCGGTTGTAGCAATCATCGCGGGAGGCCTTGTAGGCATTCTCATGGGCTTAGCTTTTTATTTCGATTGGCTTTATCTGTTGTCTATTCCTATTCTTCTTGTTGTATTATATGTAGCCATCTATCACATCGATTTTTTATTTCAATCGATTGTCTTTTTCACGCCACTTTCTGTAAATATAGAAGAATATACCGATCAATTCGGTCTGTTTCTTCCCACGGAACCCTTACTCTTTGGTATTATGCTCTTGCTCGTTTATTATCAATTAAAAGCGCCCATTATCGATTCGGGCTTTTTTAAACATCCGCTTATTTTAATGCTATTGGGATACTTAGCTTGGCTGGTTATAAGCAGTGTAACGAGTACCCATCCGTTGGTTTCCTTTAAATCTCTATTATCTCGACTTTGGTTCATTATTCCCATATTATTTTTTGGCCCGGTTCTATTGTCAAAGAGGGGCTCAATCCCACGTTTTTTTTTGTTGTTAACCATAGGGACCGTCTTGGTTATTGTTTATACACTGTTAAACCACGCCAGCTATGGGTTTGGCGAAAAAGAAAGCCATTGGGTGATGTCTCCTTTTTATAAGGATCACACCATTTATGGAGCAGCGGTAGCCCTGGTTTTTCCATTTCCTGTTATGTTGTTTTTGATGAAAAAACAAACCCCTTTATCTACATTTATTTTGGGAGCACTCTTTTTATTCATCCTATTGGGCTTATATTTTTCATACACTCGAGCGGCGTGGTTAAGCGTATTTGGTGCCATGGCAGTTCTTGCGATGGTGTTTTTTAAGGTAAGATTCACCTATGTGTTAGTACTGGTTATGGTTGCATTTGGGGTTTTATTTTGGAAGCAAGATTCAATTCAGATGGAATTGGCTAGGAATAAAACAGAACACACCACAGAGGCATTTGATGAACGGCTTCAAAGTG
The DNA here is from genome assembly GCA_947460825.1 of Flavobacteriales bacterium. Classification (GTDB taxonomy): domain Bacteria; phylum Bacteroidota; class Bacteroidia; order Flavobacteriales_D; family Crocinitomicaceae; genus UBA952. The sequence goes on along the minus strand of CANHHA010000022.1, from coordinate 39,639 downwards.
CAGCAAATGTCACAACCGATGCATCTAATTTGGAGCGCATTAATCGGTGGTCGTGTGCCCTTGAAATGTTCAAAGAACGCCCTGTTTTTGGCTTCGGCCCAGCAACCTATGCATTTGAATATGCTCGTTTTCAAGAGCCGGAAAATCTAACAATTATTTCAACAAACTTTGGCGACATGGGGAATGCACACAGTGAGTATTTAAGTGCGTTATCAGAAACCGGATTCGTTGGTTTTGTATTGTTTGTGCTCTTTGTAGTTGGCGTATTTTATTATCTATTAACATTCATTCAGCGTGCTCGGGGCGTAAATCATTCTTACTTCATCATCGGATTGGGCATGTTGTTTTCTCTTTCCACCTATTTTATTCACGCATTTCTGAATAACTTTTTAGACACAGATAAAGCTGCAGTGCCAGTTTATGGCATGATTGCGGTGTTATTCTTGCTTAACAGCCGCCTAACGACTCAACCAAACGGAGGGGTTTAAGGGGGTGGTATTGATTCCGCTTACGCTGTGGATCTCGAAATGTAGGGTGGAGATGTTCCCTTCGGTAATGAGCGTTCCTATGGATTGTTTGCTGCTTACTACTTGACCAACACTTACAGATACAGAGGATAAGTTGCTATACACGGAACGATAATTTCCATGTTTGATTATTACGACTTTACCTGCACCAGCAATACTAAATACAGAACTTACTTCTCCCTCATAAACGGCTCTGACAGTAGATCCTGCGCTGCAGGAAATGTCAATCCCATTATTGTTTTCATACACATCTTTTAGTGTTGGGTGTGCGTTTCTACCAAATCGACTCGTTATCGTTCCGTTACCTACCGGCGAGGGTAATCCGCCCTTGTTGGATTCAAAGTTTTTTCCAGCAATCGTACCTTCTGAGGAAAGCGTTTCAGGTTTATATGTCGGAGTGGATGTTTTAGCTGGGGTTTTATTCGCATCGGTTGGAGTTGTTGCCTTAACATTCTCTTTTTCTTTCCTTCGTTTTTCTTCTTTTCGCGCCTCGGCTAAGATGGCTGATTGAATTTGACCCTCAATTTTTTTACGTTTTTTTTCTTCTTCCTTAAGTTGAACTAATAACTTTTCCTCTTCTTTCTTGAGCTTGGTGTAGGATTTTTCTTTCTGTTGTTTGTCGGCTTCGATTTTTTCCTTTTCTGCTTTTTTTTCATGTAACGTAAGTTCCTTTTCTGTTTTTTCAGTATTAATCTGAGTAATCTCACGTTCAATTAACGACTGATGTTGTTTAATGAGGTCAACTTGACGTCGCTGTAAATGAGCCACCTTTTTAAGGTAACTATTTCTACGAACCGCCTCTTGATACGTATTAGCAGATAGAAGGAACATAAGCCTACCTGTATTATTTCTTTTTTTATAGGCAAAACGCAGCATTTTTCGGTATTGATCTTTAAGCCTGACCAATCGTTCTTTTAACCTACTTACATCATTTTTTTTCTGTAGTATTTTAATATCAGCCATTTTTACCTGACTATCGAAAACCCTTACTAAGGCTTCTCGGCTCTTTATTTGATGATCCAAGAGCCTAACCTCGTGTAATGAATTATTAGTGTTTGCTTGAACTTTTTTCAGTAACGATTTGGTTTGAGATATTTTCTTTTCAAGCTTTCGCTGTTCTTTTTTTAAGTTGTCTGGGTTTTGCTGACTAAATCCAAATCCTACGTGAAAGAAAAAAACGAGTAATAAACTACTTGCAAGGCGCATAATCGTTGGGTATTTGTATATAAATCTCTTGTGGGCTATTCAGCTCGAATTTGTCGTACGTCAAAATCACACGGATGTTCTGTTCTTTGGTTTTTATAGAAACAAGAATAAGGGAAGGGATATCCATGAGGCCATGCTTAACCCATTGATCATATTGTACGATTACTTCTGTTACATCTTCAGGACTAAATAGGCGTTGCCATGACAAACGAGGTGATTTCACAGAAGAACCATAGCGGTATTCGATGGGTTTTCCGCCTTCAAGTATTCCGCTCATATAGGTAGAGTCACCGCCCACATTAAATTCGCTTGTATACTGCGTGGAATCTTTGTATCCCAACGGAAGGCCCAAGAATAGTTCTTGAATATTCTTCATGGATAATTCAACGCCGAGGAGCTCTTTAAAGGAAGCGATTGGCTGCTTTCCAAAACACCTATCTTTTTTATTTACATAAAACAAACTGTCCGGAGTGGCCAGGGCATTAAAAATCGGAATTGACGCAAACGATACAAGGGCATTTATTGCGCTGTCTTTACTGCATTTTAAGCTGGTTTTAAAGCTGAAACTTTTGCTTCCATCCGTATAGTTCGTTGTATACTTGCCATACATCCACCGCCACGATTGCGCATGAATACTATCGACCCAAGACGTTTTTTTAAGTTCCGTTTGTAAAGGATCTGTTGCTGTAGCCAGGGAAATGGGGTTTATTGAAGCAGTATTGTTGCGCGCGCAAGAAGTTATATTAATGCTAAGTATACCGATTGAAATGAGGAGAAGTGCTTTCATAACGATTTAATTTTTTGCTTTAGACGTTCAGTCTGGTTACCCAAGCTCACGGCATTTAACCAGTAGTATTTTGCCTGTTTTAGGTTACCTGCCCTAAATGCACAATCTCCGAGCCATTCTTCCCCTAATTTTTGCGGATAACCGTGAATAATTGCTTTTTCTAACCAAGAATTTGCCAGAAGCAGGTCGTTTTTTATATAGAACAGCCGACCCTTTATGGCCATGAATTTTGGATTGCTGGGTTCCTGCGCAAGACATTCGGTAATTAAGGAGTCTGCATAGGACGTTAATTCGGAATGAATAAGTGCTTCATTACCGATATCGGCTTTAAGTTCAAGATTTTCCGGTTGAAGCGTTATCGCTTGATTAAACCACGTTGTTGCCTTGGTGGCTTGCCCTTTATTTAATGCTAAAACACCGCGCTGAAAGCTAAATTCCGCCGCCAATGCTGGATCGTCACGGACAATCAGTTCACTTCCCGCATCAAGGGCTTGTTCCGCATCATCCAATTGCCCAGTCTTGTTTTTAGCGATAGCCAGCGTTAGATACGGCATGGGCTGTACGGGAAACAATGCTTGGCATTCAGAACTCAGGCGCACCAAGGAATCCCATTGCTCCTCCTTGTAAGTAATTAACAGCAGTTGTTTCCATATCGGGTAGGCCTCAGGATTTAACGTAACCGCTGATTTATATTGAACGAGGGCAGAATCAGTTTGATTACATTGGACGAATAGATCCCCCAATAAGGTGCGTCCAATTAGGATATTCGGCGAGTTCTGCACAAAATTTTTAAATAAGGTGAGGTTGTCTTCCGTACAGCCATTGCGTTTTTGTTTCGCCAATAAGATTTCCGACTTTTGTTCAATGCTAGGCCCCTCTAACAACACCGCTTCAGTAAGCAGTTTTTCCCCGCGTGCAATTTGTCCTGAATTGATTAGATATTCGCCAAAAACAAATTTAGCCATACCATTGCTTGGGTCCGTATCGCATAGTTTTTCTAACAACGGAATTGCTTTATGGTGTTGATTCTGTTGGAAATATAAGTCAATTAAATTAGCCAAAAACAAGGGTTCATTTGGAAATGCTTTTATCCCCTTTTCAAGCTGTTGAATGGCTTCTTTGGTGTCGTTTTTGGCCAAGTTAATTTTATACCGATTCAAAAATGTTTCAATGGAGAAACCAAAAGTTGCTTCTTGCAGCGCAATGACTCGAACCGCCGCCTTGTAGTTTTTTGCTTGTAGATAGTTTTCAAACCCACCAAAATAATAAGAGCGCTCTCTGGGTTTCGAGGATATTAATTTATCAAAGATCAACCCGGCTTCATTATACTTGCCCATAGAGCTATACATAAAGGCAATTTCTGAAGATAAATACTCATTATTTGGATCGGCCATTCCGGCCTTTAACAAGAATTTTGCAGATTCATCTAAGCGGCCTTGATCGTAATAAATTTTTGATTTTAAATACAAGGCCCCGTCATGTTGAGGGTTTAGGGCAATTACACGGGTGGCCATATTATCAGCCACGACGTAATCGCCTTTAAAATAAGCCCTTAGTCCTTCGTGGTATTGTTGAACGATCGGAACATCGGCGTTAGTACTCGTTTCTTCAATAGTTTTACATCCCATTAAAGAACTAAGCAAGACGACAAAAAGTATGTATTTATTCATGCCATTCTGTATAATCACCCACGCTCAAATCGGATGCAGTCCCATGGATTTTTACATGACTTCCAACCATTGATCCCGCTAAATTCTTGTGAGAAATACTTGTTTTTTGTTGTACGATACTGTTTGATATAATCGTTTGTTGTATAACGCTTCCGGCGCCTAAACTAACATGTGGTCCTACAATAGAGTTTGAAATCACCACATTTTCTCCAATGAAGCAGGGGGGAATCACAACGCTTTGTGAGATCACTGCAGAACCTGAAACACTTAACTTTCCATCCATTTGATCATAATCTAAAACACGTGCATTCGTTTCAACGGTAACGGTTTTATTCCCACAGTCTAACCACTCTTGAACTTCCCCCGGTTTAAATATCGTTCCTTTTTCTGTGAGTCTTCTGAGCGCATCTGGTAATTGGTATTCTCCACTTTTTATAATACCATGGTCCACCAGATAACAGAGTTCTTCATGTAAGGCCTCCCCATTTCTAAAATAATAAATACCAATCATCGCGAGGTCAGAAACAAATTCTACGGGCTTTTCAACAAAGTCAATAATTTCGTTTCGCTCGTTCATTTTTATCACCCCAAATTGTTCTGGATTAGCGATTCGTTTTACCCACAAAATCCCCTCATCGGTTGGGTCAATTGAGAAATCGGCTCTAAATAAGGTGTCTGCGAAAGCAACTACTACCGGGCCCTCCAACAAGGGCTCAGCACACAATACCGCATGCCCCGTACCAAGGGGCGTTAATTGATGAAATATATGCCCCTTTGCACCAAATGAGGCTGCTATTTCACATAATTCACGTTCTATTTCTTCTCCAAAGTCCCCGGTTACAAAGCCTATATGTTCAATCGCTGAACCGCACACGGAAGCAATGTCAGCCACTAAGCGATGTACAATGGGAACCCCACCAACAGGAATTAGTGGTTTAGGTATGGTTAGGGTATGGGGTCTCAGTCTACTGCCTCTTCCTGCCATCGGGATAATTATATTCATAGTCAGTTTAGTTTTTTCCTGTACTGCCAAACCCATCGGCACCACGGCTAGATGAGTTTAAGGTATCGGATTCAATTAATGTCACGTGTATTACTGGGCAAAACACCAATTGTGCAATACGGTCATTTGGCTCAATAATAAAGTCCTCCGCAGAAAGATTAATAAGAATAACCCCAACCTCTCCTCGATAATCTGAATCTACTGTACCAGGGGTGTTTAGCACCGTAATTCCTTTTTTCAGGGCAAGGCCGCTTCGGGGCCTAACTTGGCACTCGATTCCCGATGGGAGCTCTAGATATAATCCGGTAGGGATCAAACTGCGTTCTCCAGGAGAAACACAAATCGCCTTTGTAAGGTTCGCCCGCACATCCATTCCCGCGGCGCCTGATGTCTCGTAGCTGGGAAGTGGACAGCGTCCTTTATTGCTGATTTTTATATTCATAGATTAAACAATGCAGTCAAAATTATACAAAGCGTCTATATGAAATTATGCTTTCTAAAGGATTAATCAACAATCGAGCGTTTATCAATCGCCGAAAGCGCTAAATTTGTCTCATGAAACACATGTTAGTTACTTTGGGGTGTTGCATCTCACTCTTAATGGGTTGTGGTTCCGCTGAAAATGCCGTGAACTTTTTTTCGTTACAAGATGACCTTGCTTTAGGAGAACAGGTTCGCGAAGAAATTGAAGGCGACAGCAGTGATATGATCATATTAGATTCCACCGCATATCCCGTAATTTATGGATATTTATATAGCATAAGGGATTCATTACTCAACAGTGGACAAGTACGTTTTAAAGCTGAATTCCCTTGGAGGTTAAGAATCATCCAAGACGATTCCACCTTGAATGCGTTTTGCGCTCCCGGGGGATACATTTACATCTACACAGGAATATTAAAATATTTAGAGGCAGAAGATCAATTAGCGGGGGTATTAGGACACGAGATGGGCCATGCAGACCTCAGACACAGTACGCGACAACTCACCAAAATGTATGGTGTTCAAACGCTTATTAGTTTGGTTGCGGGAGATCGAGCATTAATTAAGCAGGTCACGAGTTCGCTCATTGGGCTTTCCTTTTCACGCACGCATGAGAAAGAAGCAGACGAGTGCTCCGTAAAATATTTATGTCCAACCACCTATAACTCAGATGCCGGGGCCTTGTTTTTTGAGAAAATCTCCAAAGAAGGCGGAGGCCGCCCCCCAGAAATATTAAGCACACACCCAGACCCAGGAAACCGAATTGAAGCGTACAGAACCCATAAAGAGACTTACGGATGTTTAGGAGCCTTCACCCAAAAGGAACGGTATCAGAAAATGATAAAAACCCTTCCTTAAACCAATGAACCGTGTTATTTTTGTAATAAATCACTTTAACTAGATATGCTTGAATTATCCCGAATTCGTACCGAACAAGCGCAGATAATTGCTGCCTTAGCCAAACGGAACATTAACGCAGAATCAACGATTAACGAATTATTAACCTTAGATGCTCAATGGCGAGGGATTAAACAGGAATTGGATCGCACCCTGGAGGAATTGAATGGCATTGCCAAAGAAATCGGGCAATGTTATAAGGAAGGGAGAATTCAGGAGGGAAATGATCTAAAGCAACAAACCACCGTACTTAAACAGCAAGAGGTAACCTTGAAATCATCTGCTGATTTTTTAGAATCGGAGATTCAACAGCTCTTATATAAAATTCCAAACACCCCTACGGATGAGGTTATCCATGGAAAAGATCCAAATGACAATCAGTTGGTGTTTGAACATGGTGCAATTCCCAAATTTAATTTTGAGGCAAAACCGCATTGGGAATTATGCAAAGAAAAAGAAATCATTGATTTTGAACTTGGGGTAAAAGTGACTGGAGCGGGTTTTCCATTTTATCGAGGCAAAGGATCCAAATTACAGCGCGCATTAATTTCATTTTTTTTAGACGAAGCATCTGCCGCAGGATATGTGGAATATCAAGCGCCTTTGATGGTCAACGAAGCCAGTGGTATTGGCACCGGACAGCTGCCAGACAAGGAGGGACAAATGTATCATGATGCTGCGGATAATTTGTACCTAATACCTACGGCAGAAGTTCCATTGACGAATATTTTCAGAGATGAACTCATCCAGCACCCTAATTTTTCATTTAAATTATGCGGTTATACGCCATGTTTTCGACGAGAGGCAGGTTCATACGGCAAAGATGTGAGAGGCCTGAATCGCTTGCACCAATTTGATAAAGTGGAAATAGTTCGCATTGAACACCCCGAACACTCTGCCAACGCATTGAACGAAATGGTAGAACATGTAAAGGGCTTATTAGAAAAACTTGAATTACCCTATCGCGTATTGCGGTTATGCGGAGGGGATATGGGTTTTGCATCTGCCATGACCTATGACTTTGAGGTATATTCTGCGGCTCAACAGAAATGGCTAGAGGTTAGTTCCGTTTCTCGGTTCGATACTTTTCAAGCCAACCGCTTGAAGCTGCGCTTCAAAGATCACGATAAGAAAACAAGACTTTGCCACACCCTGAACGGCTCAGCGTTGGCATTGCCCCGCGTAATGGCAGCCTTATTAGAAAACCACCAACGTGCCGACGGTAGAATTACTATTCCTGCTGCGCTTCAATCCTACACGGGATTTGATTATATTTAACCAATGAAAAGACTAATAGTACTTCTTTCTTGTGCCTTTTTATTGGGATCTTGTTCTGATTTTAAACAAAAGGAACAACTTCGAAGTGTTGAGCGGTTGCAGGCCAATACCAATGGCTTATCAAGCCGGATGGAGCGAAGCTTTCCCGATACACTATCAGCGATGCGCCAAAACATGATGGAGTTACAGCTCTTCTTGAAAAGTAACATGGTGTTAGATTCTGTGGATCGAACCTATGCCGCAAACATGGATGCATATAAAATGACCAGAAAGAAAATAGCGCCAATAAACCGTCAGTATGTGGCTTTAAAAAAGGCATTTGTAGACGAAAAGAACCGCTTGTCCAATCTGTACTCCGACATTTCAAATGGATTTGGAAAGCGCCAGAAATACGATGCCTATATTCTAAAGGAAACGAAGAATGTTTCCGTATTAAAATTGAGAACCACAGAGTTTATAGAAGCCCTTAAAGACATGACGGAACAATACCATTTGTTACATCCGAAATTATCGGCGTTAGCAAGTAAATTACGGTAAGCGGTGAAAAATCTGTTCCTTTGTTTCTTATTATCTACTCTTACGTGGAACACTTGGTGTCAAAGCGAAACCGATATTCAATTAGCGCAACATTATTACCTGAATGGAGAGTTTACAAAGGCCCTGCTTTATTATGAAAAGCTATACACTAATGAGCCATCGAAGGTGTATTTTAGCCGTTATTTAGATTGCTTAGTAAACACAGGAGATAAAAAAGGCGCAGAGAAAATATTTAAAAAACAAACCGCTGCAAACCCAGCAGATTTAGCGCTAAAAATCCAGTTTTATTTTTTTTACAAAGGAAATGAAGATTTAGACAAGGCTAAAAGAATAAAAAATGAAGTGCTCAAGCGTGAGTTTTACGACATCAAGGAAATCCAAGAGGTACTGTCGAATTTACTGTCCATTGATGAATATGATTGGGCGAAAGACATCATTGACCAAGCGAAAAAGAACCTCAAGTTTTATCCCTATGAATTGTGGTACGGTCAAATTTACATGGCGCAAGGAGAAACCATAAAAGCGCTAGACCAATATTTAATGGCCTTATCTAAAAAACCAGAACTAAAAGAACAGGTTCAATTAGAAATAGAGGGGATTTTTGATTTCACCAAGGAATCAGAGGAAATACAACAAGTGAAGGCGAGCGTTCTGTCCGCGAGTCAAAAAGACCCTTCCAATCCAGTATATACAGAGATGTTGATTTGGTTTTTTTTACAAAACAAGAATTTTAGTGCGGCATATAACCAAGTGTCCTCCTTGGAAAAACGCATGCGTGGGGACGGAAGCTATTTGATTGATTTTGGCAATACCTGCCTTGAAAATGTACAGTATGAATTAGCGAAAAAGGCGTTCAAGGAAGTTATTAGCCTTTCTCTTTATCGGGCAGCAGAGGCCCAGCGGATGTTACTCAACGTATATTTTACCGAAGTCACCACCGAACGTGTATTTAGCCCGGCAGAGTTAACTGAAATTATTCGTTCTTATGAAGAGGTCATTGAAAACAAACAATTTTCAGTAAGGGTTGGGCCTGAAATCGGCCTAGAATACGCTGAAATTTTGGGATTTTATGCGAATGAAGGAATAAAAGCGAAGGGCTTTCTAGAACAAGCTATGAAAAGTCAAGGGCTTACCGATATTCAGCGTGCTCGATATAAAATGAAATTAGCGGATGTTTGTGTTGCGGTGGATAGTATCTGGGAAGCCTCGTTGTTGTATATGCAAATTGACGAGGCATTTAAGTTTGAAGCGATTGGTAATGAAGCTAAATTTAAAAATGCCAGAATTTTTTACTTTGATGGAGAATTTGAATTTGCACAGTCTCAACTGGATGTATTAAAACAAGCAACCTCTAAGTTTATCAGCAATGATGCGATGCAATTATCTTTATTGATACTAGAAAACTACGGATTGGACAGTAATTATGAGGCAATGAGTACCTATGCTAAAAGCGAGTTGTTGCTGCTTCAACACCGGTATTCAGAGGCCTTTCAATGGATGGATTCGATTGCAATTAAATTTCCACAGTCTGTGTTGAATGATGACTTGATTTATTTAAAAGGAAGGGCCTTTGAATTACAAGGACAATGGGCTCAAGCAGCGGAGTACTTTACTCAGGTTGTAAGCACCTATCCCACGGAATTGCTAGCGGATGACGCACTCTTTCATTTGGCGACCATTCAACGGGTTCACAGTAAAAACGATACGGCGGCAATGGAGTCTTATTTAAAGCTCATCGACCAATATCCAGGAAGTATTTATTCCGAGGAGGCACGCCTATCGATTCGTCGGTTGCGCGGAGACCAAATCCCGGAATAGCTTTAATGTTCGCGAGTAAATGCTGGTATTCCGGTAATGTCCATCCCCGTAATTAGTAAGTGAATGTCGTGCGTACCTTCGTAGGTAACCACTGATTCTAAGTTAGCCATGTGACGCATCATGGAATATTCACTCGTAATTCCCATTCCCCCATGAATTTGCCGAGCTTCTCGAGCGATATTTAATGCGATTTCAACGTTGTTTCGTTTTGCCATTGAAATTTGTGCGGTTGTTGCTTTTCCTTCATTGCGCAATTGGCCTAAGCGGAACGTTAATAATTGCGCTTTGGTGATTTCTGTGAGCATTTCGGCTAATTTTTTCTGAATCAATTGAAAGCTTCCGATTGGGTTTCCAAATTGTATGCGTTCTTTCGAATATCTCACCGCTTGGTCGTAACAATCCATAGCAGCACCTAGTGCTCCCCAAGCAATTCCAAACCTTGCAGAATCCAAGCAACTTAGTGGTGCGCCAAGTCCTGAGCGGCCGGGAAGAATATTGCTTTTTGGAACACGTACATTTTCAAACACTAATTCGCCCGTTGATGACGCTCTAAGGGATAATTTACCATGCATTTCTGGGGTAGAAAACCCTTCCATTCCTCGTTCCACGATAAGTCCATGGATTCTACCACTTTCATCTTTTGCCCAAACTACCGCAATCGCAGCAAATGGAGCATTGGAAATCCACATTTTAGCACCGTTGAGTATCACATGGTCACCGTCCTCTTTAAAGTTAGTGATCATTCCTCCGGGGTTTGATCCAAAATCAGGCTCCGTTAACCCAAAACACCCCATTATTTCACCCGTGGCTAATTTGGGAAGGAATTTCATTTTTTGTTCTTCCGAACCATATTTCCAAATGGGATACATAACTAAAGAACTTTGAACTGAGGCTGTAGACCGAAGTCCAGAATCACAACGTTCAAGTTCTTGCATGATTAATCCGTACGAAATATGATCCAAGCCCGCACCACCGTATTGTTCCGGAATGTAAGGCCCAAACGCCCCGATTTCTCCTAAGCCCTGAAGTAAATGGCTAGGAAACGTTGCGTTTTCATAATGTTCGTCAATGATTGGAGAAACTTCTTTTTTTACCCATTGCCTTGCTGCGTCTCGAATTAATTTATGTTCATCAGTATATAAATCGTCAAGGGCATAATAATCGGGATGTTGGTATAAATCTGTTTTCATTTCGATTGTTTTGTGGCGCAAAGATACAATTAAGAGATTTAGAAAAAGCGATTAAAAGAATTACTTTTGTCCGGAAATGGAATTAATCTTAAGGACACCGGTCATTGAAATTTGGGCTATTTCTTTGGTGTTTATTCAAGCTGCTTTGCTCGCGATTACCTACTACAGAAGTAGAGGAGAGCTTTTAAGCGCAATTTTCGATTCAGGCAAAAACATTACGCTAGGTTCACGTATCCACCTCGACGCATTATCAAAAGTGTTTTTATATACGAACACCATGGTTGGCGTTTTGGTTTTTGTTGGGTGGTATTTGGTGGATGCGTATTTTGTGAATACAGCCTTGTTCTTTGGTCTTATTGCGGCTATTTTATTTTTACTGGTATGGCACCTAGATTATCTTATGTTTTGGAGCGTAAACAGCGATGTTAAATTAACCCAACAATATATTGGTGCCGGAAATGTTTGGTGGTTTCTCTTCGGGATCGCACTTGCCCTTTCAAATGCATACATAGTATTTAATACACAGAAAAACTGGGGGGCGTTTATTTTTATTGGGATCCTTGTGCTAGCGATGCTGATGCGCCTGTTGAATAGTTTTTTGTTTGCTGTTTCAAAGGGGTTTTCTTGGTATTATATTATTTTGTACCTTTGCACCGTCTATTTGCTACCTATAGTCTTGATTAAAAAGCTTTTTGGGGCATTTTGGTTGGAGTTATTGACGCATTAAATCTGTATTTTGGCTATAAAAAGTATATTGGTTTCGCAACCCAAGCCCGAAGGAGACAAGTCACCATATTATGACTTGGCCGACAAATACAAAATAAAAATTGATTTCAGGCCATTTATTAAAGTTGAAGGTGTAGATGCAAAGGAGTTTAGAACTCAAAAAGTGAATATTGCCGAACATACGGCCGTTATTCTTACCTCGAAGATTGCAGCGGACCATTTCTTTAGAATCGCAGAAGAAACCCGTTTTGAAGTTCCAGAATCCATGAAGTATTTCTGTATTTCTGAGGCCGTAGCAAAGTATCTCCAAAAATTTATTGCCTATCGTAAACGTAAAATATTTCACGGGACGCAAACCATAGAGCAATTGGCTGATGTCATGAAGAAACACAAGCAAGAAAAATATCTATTGCCGTGCACAGACATTTTACGGGATTCAATTCCGGAAACATTGATAGATCAAAAATTTAATTTTACCAAAGCAGTTTTATACCGAACGGTTGCAGCAGATTTATCTGATTTAGAGGACGTCTACTATGACGTGTTAGTGTTTTTTAGCCCGGGAGGGATAGAGTCGCTATTCAAAAACTTCCCTGATTTTAAACAAAACACTACGGCTATTGCTGCATTTGGAGCTACCACTGCGAGCGCTGTATTACGCAATAAACTGAGGCTTGATGTCTCAGCCCCTCACCCCAAAGCCCCTTCTATGGTTGGAGCGATCGAGTTATTCATTAAAGAGCAACTCAAGAAGTAAGTTGCTTGTATAGCACGCTCATTCCCCCCACGGCAGTATCTGTAATCGCATGAATACCAATCGGTAAGTGCATCGTATCCGCTTTTGGATCGATTAAATAAACCGCACTGTGTTTGCTCACTTCACGGATCAGTCCGGCGGCGGGATACACCCGTAGCGAGGTGCCGATAATGATGAGTTGGTCAGCGCTTGAAATGATTGTTGCCGCCGCCTCAAGCATGGGCACCTCTTCCCCAAACCACACGACGTGAGGCCTCAATCGATATCCATCCGGGCAGCGGTCTTCAGCGCTTAGTTCCCACCCAAGGATTGGATAATAGGTGTTCTCTTGGTTCGGACCGCTCGATTTTGAAAATCGGATATTGCCATGAAGATGCAGCACCTTCTTGCTTCCCGCTCGTTCATGCAGGTCATCTATGTTTTGGGTAATAACGGTAACATCATACAGGGATTCTAGCCGCTGAATCGATAGATGAGCTTCGTTAGGGTTTGTTTCAATGATTTGTTTTCTCCGCTGATTATAAAATTGGGTAACCAATTCAGGATCACGCTTCCACGCTTCTGGAGTAGCGACATCTTCCACGCGATATTGCCCCCAAAGCCCCCCATTATCGCGAAAGGTTTGAATACCACTTTCAGCACTTATACCGGCCCCAGAAAAAACTACAATTTTTTTTATCATATCGGAAAGAAACATTAAATTTACGCAAACTTAAACTTTAAAAAAATGATAAAAACGTTACTTCCTGCGATAGCCTTAGTGGTTGGAACTACAGCTTTCGCTCAAACGCATTTCTCTGATGACTTCAACGATGTCAATTTGACAGGTTGGTCTAGCACAGACAACGATGCTAATGTACCACCAGCAACAGGTACAAATTATGATATTTGGTATGCCGCTGACATGAGCGCCGCATTTGCTCAGCTTGGTGCAGGTTCTGCAGTTTCTCGCTCTTGGGCAAACAACGTTGTGTATTCACCAAATAATTTTTTAGTGTCTCCGGCAATTAATTTGACCGCAGCGCCAGCAGCAGGTCTTTCTTTAAAATGGGATGTTGGATCAATTGAAACTACGGCCTCTACATGGTATCAAGAACACTATGCAGTTTATGTTTCAACGTCTAGCACTCCTGCGACAATGATTGCTACAGCTCCAGTTTATGAAGAAACGCTGTCTGCTGGGGAAACGATGTTCGGAAGAACTGTTGACCTTTCTGCGTATGCAGGTCAGACGATTTACGTTTTGTTCCGTCATTTCAACTGTACGGATGAAAATGCGTTGGTTCTAGACAACGTGGTTGTTAAGAATTTGCAACAAAACGACGCATCTGTAGATGGTGTAGCCCTTAATCGATATGCTCAAATGAGCACCAACAACACCCTAGCTGTTTCCGTGAAAAATGAAGGCTCTAATGCGATTACTTCACTTCAAATCAATTGGAACGATGGTGCAGATCATATCCAGACCATTAACGGTTTGAATATTGCTCCAGGAGCAACGACAAATGTTAACCATCCAACGGCCGTAAGTTACGCTACCGCTGTTGAGGAAAACATTGCAGTAACTATTTCTCTAGTAAATGCAGTTGTTGATGCTGACCCTTCTAATAATACCGGTTCTGCTAAAATAAACACGGTTAGTGTTCTTGAAGAAAAAGGCGTAGTGATCGAAGAAGGAACTGGTACGTGGTGTCAGTGGTGTCCACGCGGAGCGGTAGCTATGGATTATATGGTTACTACTTATCCAATTGACTTCATCGGAATTGCGGTTCATAATGGCGACCCAATGACAGTTGCAGAATATGACAACGGCGCGAACTTCAGCGGATTCCCTGGATCAAACGTTGACCGTGCTTTGTTGGATCAGTCAGTATCTCAAAACGCATTCGTTGCTGCTTACAACGCTCGTAAAGACTTGATTGTCCCTGCTGGGATTTCTGTTGCTGCAACAGGCGCTGGAAACAACGTTTCTATCGTAGCTACTGCAACTTTCCGTACACCGCTTGCTGCTGCTAATTACCGTTTAGGAGTAATTGTTATTGAAGATGGTGTTACCGGAACAACTTCCGCATACAACCAATCAAACGCATACGCTGGCGGTGCTAACGGTGTAATGGGTGGTTACGAATCTTTGCCAAATCCTGTTCCTGCTGCACAAATGGTTTACAATCATGTTGGCCGCGCGTTATTGGGTGGTTATAGTGGACAAGCTGGATCAGTACCTGCGGTAATTACAGACGGACAAGTTGTAAACTACACATTTAACTATACAGTTCCAGGAACAAGCACCAGAGCTAACATGCACGCAGTGGCTGTATTAATCGATCAAACAAACGGAGAGATCGTTAACGCTATTCAAGGGTCGTTGTCTTTGGCTTCTTTGGGTGAAATTGAAACAATTGGAATGGAAGTTTACCCGAATCCTGCAACGGAGGAAGTGAATGTTAAATTCGTAGGAACTGGTGGTGATTACCAAATCATCATTACTGATTTGGCTGGACGTCAGATGTCTGCTACTTCTTTAGTTAATGTAACCGGTGCTCAATCAGTTGCATTGCCAATTTCAGAATTTGGTGCTGGTAACTATTTGGTAACCATTGCTAAAGACGGTGCTTCTTACACTCAAAACTTAATTGTTAAGTAATTAACTATCTCAAATGTAAATCCCGGTGAGCAATCATCGGGATTTTTTGTTTTAAGCGAATTTTTTCGCATCAGAGAACATGGATAATGGAAACGATGTCGTTTGAATTGCTTCTAACGGATTTACATCTACTAAATCAGTGGTTGTTCGATAAGAAACAATTGAATTCTAAGAAAAGGGGCTTCGGCCCCTTTTTTTGTGCTACTACTTAATAAAGGAAATCGTTGTATGGATAGCGTATTTTGAATATGCGTTGCACTTCACGGTAAAGTTCGATTTTCAATTCATCGATATTGGTTTTGTCTACTGCCGATATGAAAACAACGGGCCTTCCGCCCAATCGAGCCATCCACGTTCGCTTTAACTCATCCAAGGAAACCTCTTCCTTCAAGGAATCTATTTTATTAAATACAATGATTGTAGGTTTTTCTTCCTTGTCAATTTCCTGTAGGGTTGTGTTCACGGTTTCAAAATGATCTTCGAAATTGGGATGTGCTAAATCCAACACATGTACCAATAAATCTGCTTCGCGTACCTCATCCAAGGTAGACTTAAAAGACTCTAGTAGTTGTTTGGGTAGCTTCCGGATGAATCCTACCGTATCTGTAAGTAAGAACGGGAGATTATCGATAACCACCTTCCGTACGGTCGTGTCAAGTGTTGCAAATAATTTGTTTTCAGCAAAAACCTCTGATTTCGAAATCAAGTTCATTAAGGTGCTTTTGCCAACATTCGTATACCCAACTAAAGCAACCCTCACCAATTGTCCGCGATTGCCACGCTGGATGGTCATTTGCTTGTCTATTTCTTTCAGGCGTTCCTTCATTAAGGAAATGCGCTGTTGAATAATCCTACGGTCGCTTTCAATTTGTGACTCACCGGGTCCGCGCATTCCAATACCTCCTTTTTGTCGTTCAAGGTGTGTCCACATTCGGGTTAGCCGCGGCAACATATATTGCAGCTGTGCCAATTCCACCTGTGTTTTTGCGTGAAAGCTACGAGCTCGTTTGGCGAAAATATCTAAGATAAGAATGCTTCGATCAATGATTTTTCGATTAAGCTCTCTTTCGATGTTTCTGATTTGAGACGGACTTAATTCGTCATCGAAAATAATCGCATCAATGTTGTGGGTATCTGCATAGGTTTTGATTTCTGCCAATTTACCTTCTCCCACATAGGTTCTCGGGTTTGGATAGGGAAGTTTTTGCGTAAACGCGAATTCTGCACGAGCCCCTGCGGTTTCTGCAAGAAAAGCAAGTTCATCCAGGTATTCGTGCGCTAAGTGTTCGTCAATACCCCCATGAATTACAGCCACTAATAAGCAACGCTCTTCAATCTCCTCGATGGTTGCGTGTGCCATTATTCGTGTAAATTACTTACATAATTAGCTACGGAGTCAATATGGTGTCCTGTTCCGATGATGCCACGGAACGAGGGCATCCCATTCTTCCCCGATTTTATAATGTCTTTGATTTCTGTAATAGTCAATGCGCTAGTTTTTAAATTTTTCGCACCCGAGAGCCCTAAATCCCCGGATTCTCCGTGACAGCTAGCGCAATGTAGGGCATATAATTCTTGACCCAAAGGTAGGGAAGCGTCGGCGGAGGCTTCAATAGCAGGATTAGATTCGTTACAAGCAACAAAAAAGCTTGTTGTTAGAACCAGCCCCCACCCAAATTTGCTCGAAATGGCCATGGAATACTTGCAAGAATTAAAATCAACCCAATATTATAAAATAGTTTAATCGGCTTATAAATCGCCGCAGGCGTAGTGCCCTTTTTTGATTTTACATATCCAACGGTGATTAGCGCAATTGCGATGAGCATTCCGGCTAAATGTTCCATTCCGTAAAACCGAAATGAATCGTCTTTCATCCATCCTGAGGCAAAGATGACGCGAGGAGAAATAAAGTAAAGCACAAGCCCTAGAAGCAATTGTGTATGCAGGCTGACCATAGAGAAGAGGTTAATCAACTTCTCTCGTTTGGTAAATTCTTTCGCCGTTATGGAATTATAAATTGCGAATATGATCAGTATTAAGGCAACCCATCGTAACCCAGAGTGTGTGTGTTTTAATATTTCGTACATAAATTCTAAGTTAATCGTTTAATTTTAATACGGCTAAGAAGGCCTCCTGAGGCACTTCTACTCGACCTACTTGTCGCATACGTTTCTTTCCTGCTTTTTGTTTCTCTAATAATTTTCGTTTTCTACTGATATCCCCACCATAGCATTTAGCCGTTACGTCTTTTCTTAGTGCCTTGATTGTTTCTCGCGCAATTACCTTAGCACCAATGGCCGCCTGAATTGGGATTTCAAATTGTTGTCGGGGGATTAATTCCCTTAATTTAACACAAATCCGTTTTCCTAAGTCAAATGCATTGCTTCGGTGCACTAATGCAGAAAGAGCATCTACTTGCTCGCCATTGAGCAGTAAATCCATTTTAACGAGGTCAGATTCTTTATAACCAATCGGATGATAGTCAAACGAAGCGTAACCTTTTGATACGGTTTTAAGGCGGTCGTAAAAATCAAAGACAATTTCTGCAAGGGGCATTTCAAAGGTGATTTCAACGCGATCTTGTGTCAGATACACCTGATTCTTTAGTTCTCCCCGCTTTTCAATACACAGGGTCATTATGGAACCAACAAATTCAGATTTTGTAATGACTTGTGCTTTGATATATGGTTCTTCAATGCGATCTACTCCCGCAGGGTCTGGTAATTCAGAGGGGTTATTCACGATAAGTTGCGCCTCAACATCCCGTTTCATATAGGTATGATAGGATACGTTTGGAACCGTGGTAATCACGGTCATATTAAATTCACGCTCGAGGCGCTCTTGGATGATTTCCATGTGGAGCATCCCTAAAAATCCACAACGAAATCCAAAACCTAAAGCGGCTGATGATTCTGGCTCGAAAACGAGGGAAGAATCATTTAATTGCAGCTTCTCCATGGAGTAGCGAAGTTCTTCGTAATCTTCATTATCCACGGGATAGATTCCGGCAAATACCATAGGTTTAACATCTTCAAACCCTTTGATTGCTGCATCACACGGACGTTCCGCAGTTGTAATGGTATCTCCAACTTTCACTTCGTTAGCTGCTTTTATTCCGGAAATAATGTATCCTACGTCTCCGGCGCGAACTTCTTTCTTAGAGACCAAATTCATTTTTAAAATTCCGATTTCGTCCGCATTATAGTCTTTCCCCGTGTTGAAGAAGCGTACTTTTTGGCCCTTTTTAAGGACTCCATTTCTAACCCTATAATAGGCAATAATACCGCGGAACGAATTAAATACAGAATCAAAAATCATTGCTTGAAGCGGCGCCTCTTCATCGCCTTTTGGCGCGGGTATACGATTTATTACAGCATCTAAAATTTGGTCTACACCTAACCCTGTTTTGCCCGACGCTTGGATTATATCCTCTAGCTTACACCCAATTAATTCGATAATTTGGTCGGAAACCTCTTCTGGCATCGCGCTGGGAAGGTCCATTTTATTTAGAATGGGAATAATTTCTAAATCATGTTCAACCGCTAAGTATAGGTTAGAGATTGTTTGTGCTTCAATGCCTTGCGTAGCATCAACAATCAATAAGGCGCCTTCGCAAGCCGCAATAGAACGAGAAACTTCATACGAAAAGTCCACGTGTCCCGGAGTATCAATCAGATTCAATACGTAATCCTCCCCATTGTGGTTATAGTTCATTTGAATCGCATGACTTTTTATGGTAATGCCACGTTCTCTCTCAATGTCCATATCGTCCAACGCCTGATCTTGCATATCGCGCTCAGAAATGGTATTTGTTGCTTGCAATAAGCGGTCAGCAAGGGTGCTTTTCCCGTGATCAATGTGAGCAATGATACAAAAATTACGAATGTTTTTCATAGTGAATGCGAAGGTACAATAACTCTTTATATTCTTTGGAAAATCGGACTATTTTATCACGGTGACATGTCCAGTCATCTGTTCTTCTTGTCGTCTATTTCTTCGATAAATCAATTTCCAGGTATAGACACCGTCAGGTACTTTCAAGCCGTTATACGTACCATCCCATTTAAAATCTAATTGGTCTGAGAAAAACAAACGTTCACCCCACCGGTTGTACACTTCGATGTTAATCCATTCAACACCAACAAAACTCCCGGAAAACACCTCATTAATTCGGTTATCATCGGGGAGAAAAGCGTTTGGGATATAGATGTAAAACTCCTCTTGAATATAAATCGGTTTCGAAATGCTATCCACGCACCCATTTATATCGGTTGCAATTAACGTGATGATGTATTCGCCGTATGGGCTAAACGTATGGGTTGGATGAATTTCATATGAACCGCTCCCATCTCCAAAAAACCATTGGTATCCAAAGCCATTTTGGGTCAAGTTGTAAAAAGAAGTGGGTAAATTCTCGGTTGGATTTGTGGTGAGTATGGTAAAGTCAGCGACAGGCTTAACGATTTGAACTTGACTGAACCCGCTTACATTAAAGGATTGACATTCATCAGAAACCAATACTTGATAGCTGTTTGTACTTCCAGGGTAAACCCAAATCCCTTGAGTTGTGGCTCCGTTTGATGGCCATAGATAGTAATAGTTTCCATAACCACCGCTTGCAACCACGGATACAAAGGCGCTATCTCCTGGACAAATATATTGTGTTGCGGTCATACTCAACAGTAGCGGTGGACTCGTAATGGTATAGGTTACGGTATCGCGGACCTGATTTCCGCAGCCGTCAGTTACCGTTAATACGTAGCTGTTAGTGCTGCTTGGAGTCACGCTTAGGCTATCTGTAGTAGAAATTGTTGTATTTGAGCCAAGGGTTCTCCATTGGTAAGTGTACACGCCATTCCCACCACTAACCGTGCTATAAAACGTATGTGATAGGTACGGACAAATTTCGGTAACATCAGGGGTAAGCAAAACAGAAAGTGGTGGAAAAACGGGCACACTCACCGTTGCCGTATCGGTCAAGGTTACTCCGGTACAATTGTCGGTTACTTGAACATAAATGGTTTGAGAGGATTGCGCAGTAAACGAAATCGATGCCGTAGTAGCGCCGGTGCTCCAAAGATAAACATATGGAGGGACGCCACCGGTAATTGCGGCGGTTAAACTAATGGGTTGGTTGGGACACAACAAGGTGGTATCCGATAAATTAAGAGAAAGAGGGGGGACATCTTGAATGTATAAGGTTAATGGAATTGGGGTAACATTACCGCAGGGGTCAGCCACATTGAAATTAATTACTATGGTTTCAAGTCCTTCTGCGAAATTGTCTGAGTTTATATTGATTTGAAAGGTATAAATAGACTGTCCAGGGCTGAAATTCACAGCATTGGGTATTCCTGAATAATCAACACCTTGTGTTGCTGAACCACTCACGGTTAAAGGAATTGAAAGCGGACTATTAATGTTGCTTTGTCGGGTCACGGTTACTGTTGCGGAAACACATCCTTCTGCCATCCAATCCGGATTGGCAAATACTTGCTGGGATATGGTGGCGCTCACATCAACGGGCGTTTTCGAACTTAGACTGTTGGCTTCCAAGAAAATTCCCGAGTCCCAAGAACCATCACCAACATCGGCAATGGCAAGGATTAAATGATAGGTTTGACCGCACTGAACGGCGGAAACCGCTTCTAAAACATCGGTGAATCCATCATATTGAATGTAATTTGGAGAGGTATTATAAGGCGCCATGCTGCCATCTCCGTTGGCATTGTAATACAGTGCATTCGTAATAGCATTCACGTTGTTAATCGATACAACACCTCCTCCGTTCGGCAATTGAGCAATGTTCTGTAGGCCCACAATCCCGGGACCAGAAATAAAAAAACCGAACACATCATTGTAGGTGGAATTATTGGGAGGGGCAAATTCAGGATATTCCTCAGAACCAAAAACATACTTGAATCGAACGGTGTCTGCATAGGGGATAAAATCAAACTCCAGTGTTGCCGCATTATAGGTTTGAGTTCCTTGAATTATACCTGACAAGATTCCGGAGCCCGGCATATTATTGTCGGTGCCAGAAGACGGGGCATTGTTAGGTCCTTGCGGCCCAGCACCATTATTCATTACGGTACCCGTGGTCATAACAATTCCTTGAGCAATCCCAAGGTTCGTTCCGTTAGCACTAAATGATCCAATGGCTGTTGGACTACCGTTGTATAGAATGTTACTTACGGTAACACCGGGCCCAATTAATACGTTTTGTACCAAACCCTGAGGGGCTTGCCCGCTGGTAGTGATGAGCTGGGCAGCACCTGAATACAGGTTGATAAGAAAACCAAACATTAATAATATGCGCCAACCCTTCATGATATAATTTCAACGAATAAGAACTGAAAACGTTGTTAAAAGTTAAGCTTTTTTTTACTTTTTTTCAAGGCCAATGCCTTGAAGCTGACAAAACTTGGCATAATCGCCCTGTTTTTGGAGGAGTTGTTGGTGTGAGCCCGTTTCAACAATTCTCCCTTTTTTAAAGACCATGATCACGTCAGCATTAATGATGGTACTCAATCGATGTGCAACCACAATACTTGTTTTTCCCTTCATGATTGAATCTAGGGCAAGCTGTACTTGTCTTTCTGATTCTGTATCTAAGGCTGAGGTCGCTTCGTCAAGCAACAAAATTTCAGGATTCTTATACATTGCCCGAGCAATGCTAATGCGTTGTTTCTGTCCTCCGGAAAGTTTGTTTCCCCGATCACCTACGTTGTATTCAAAACCACCGTCAAGCATTGTTATAAATTCAAACGCATTCGCGTTTTTTGCAGCAGCAACGGCTCGGTTCATATCCGGGGCTTCGTCTCCAAAAGCAATATTCTCTAAAATAGTGGCATTAAAAAGCAAGGAGTCTTGAGCAACGATCCCAATCATTTGTCTCAAGTGTTGAATGTCAATGGCTCGCAAATCTATTCCGTCAATGGTTATATTCCCTGCCGAGGGATCGTGAAACCTTGGGATTAAATCCAGTAATGTAGACTTTCCACTCCCCGACTCCCCTACCACGGCGATGGTTTGACCCTTTTTAATCTCAAATGAAATATCTTCAAGAACCAAGTCTGAGGTATAGGAAAACGAGACGCCATTAAAAGCAATCGTGCCTTCAAAGGCAGACAACTTAATCGCGTTCGGGGCATTTTTAATCACTTCATCTTGTACGAGAATTTCTTGGATACGGCCTAAGGATACACGTGCTTTAGCAAGATTGGCAAGGGACGATGAAATGCCCTGAATTGGACGTAACATTTGAGAGAATACGATGATAAAGGTAAGAAACACTTCTCCCGATAAAACACCGCTTTGATGGTTTAGAATCAGCCGCCCCCCAAAAAACACCAATAAAAGCATAATGAGCGCACCAAGGGTTTCATTAATTAGTGGTGCTAAATCTTTTTTTCTAAAGGTCTTGGTTATGAGGCGTTGATGCAATAAATTAACGTGCTCGAAACGCATTTTTATGAATTGAATCGCGCCAAAAGCCTTAATGATTCGCACTCCATTTAGGGCCTCATCAATGGACGCATACAATAACCCGGTTTGTTCTTGTCCTTGTTTCGCAGTTCTTTTCAGGCTTTTATTAATTTTCGAAATCACAAAGGCAGAAACAGGCAAGAGGAAGAGTGAAAAAAGGGTCAATTCCGGGCTCAGTAAAATCAGTGTTACCACGTTAATAATGACCGCGATGGGTTCTCGGAAAATTAATTCAAGCATGCTTACTACCGCAACCTCGATCTCCCCCACATCGCTATTCATTCGCGCCATAATATCACCCCGGCGTTCATTGGAGTGGAAGGATAGGGGTAAAATCAAGACCTTGTAAAACAGTTCATTTCGCACATCCCTAACCACCGCCATGCGCAGTTGCGATTGAAACCAAACCGCCCCATACCGGAAAAGATTTTTTAAAAAAAAAGCAGTAAAAACACTCAAACAAACGACAAGTAGCGTAAACTCTGGGTCTTGTTTTACCATGGATGCCATATGGAACTCGTAAAATTCCTTGAGGAATCTTCCGAAATCTAAGATGGAATCTGGATTTTTTGGGTTCTTGGGCATGCGTAATGCATTCGGGCTCCTAAAAATGAGTTGCAAAACCGGGATGAATAACACTAAGGACAGCAAGTTAAAAATCACAAAAAGCAGGTTACATGCGACCACAAGGAGCGCAATTCCTTTGTATACGAAGGTATACGATATGATTTTTTTAAGGTCTTTCAATGAAGCACAAAGATACATTTTGTTAAGACAAGGTAAAACACCCCGTGAAGATTCGTAACTTTGACCCAATGAGTAGTATTAGACAACAAAAAATTGAGGCGGCTATTCGCCAAGAACTTTCAGCATTTTTGTTAATGAAATCTGGTGAAATCACCTTGGGCGCCATGGTGTCCGTTACGGTGGTAAGGGTAACGGCAGATTTGTCCTTGGCAAGGTGTTATCTTAGTGTTTTTGCCCATAAAGACCCTGCGGCCGTTCTCGCATCGATTGAGTCGAATACCGGTGTAATTCGAAGGGAGGTCGGGAACCGACTTAAAAACATGCGCAAAATTCCTAGCCTTAGGTTTTTTCTAGATGACTCTTTGGATTATGCTGATCAAATAGATAAGCTCTTGAAAAAGTGAAATCAGGAACAGTTTTTTTTCTTGCTAAACGCTTTTTGATTTCTCGTCAGAAAAAAACCGCGGTATCTGTTATCTCTTGGATTGCCGTTGTGGGAATGTTGGTCTCCTCGGCTGCTATGGTTATTCTGCTTTCCGCGTTTAATGGAATCGAAGGAATGATTGAAGGCATGTATACAGAGTTTGATCAAGAGGTTTCTATGACTCCGAAAAACGGATCGAAAATTAGTGTGGATTCTCTAAGGGATATCCTATCGCTAACCAAAAACATAGAAGGAGTGAATGCGCAAAGCCTGTTTATCCAAGAACGCATTATTGTTCGAAAAGAAAAAAAATGGGCAAATGCTGAGCTATGGGCTGTAGAGCCGTCCTTTTTTCAGATGGCAAACGTAAATACCCCTAAACATTTGATTAACGGGAAGCCATTAGTTGGCACGGGCCAAGCCTTGATGGGGGTTGGATTGGCGAATAAGCTTGGATTACATTCTATGGATTTGTCGCCCGAAACGGCCGTGCTTTATATCCCGCGTCAAGACCGTAAAATCCGCATTGGAAAATCTCCATTTTTTCAACAACGAATTGCGGTGTTCGGGGCCATAGAATATAACAAGGAACTCAATGATCAGTTGCTATTGGTTCCGTTGTCCTATGCCACAGGGTTTTTTAGTAACGAGGTGAGCGGCGTCTTGATTAGTGCTACCGAGACAAAAAGAAATTCGATTAAAAAAGCCCTCATGGAAAAGTATGGCGACCAGTTTACGGTAAAGACAAATTTGGAAAAAAACGCATTAATTTTTAAAACAAGTGAGTCAGAAAAACTCATTGTTGTTATTATTTTGATTTTCGTGTTTATTTTATCTCTATTCAATTTGTCCGCTTCATTAACCATGACTTATTTAGAAAAAAAAGCACAGTTTACCACGATGTTTTCATTAGGAATGAGCTCGTTAGATTTAAGCCGAATATTTTTAGCATTAGGGGCCATGATTGTTTCCGTAGGGGTAATAATTGGACTAAGCGCAGGATCCTTATTGGTTCTTCTTCATGAACAACTGCATTTGATTAAGATTCCAGGAACGTTGAATGCCTTTCCGAGTAACTATAATTGGATACAAATCCTATCCCTGCTGTTTTTACTCGTTATCCTTGGATTCACAGCCACGGCGGCCACTACGTCGTTTTTAATAAAAACAAACAGAAAAGCAAAATAAATTTTGTAATCTCTTCAATATTAATTCAGTATATTTGCCCCCAAAATAACACAAGATTTATAATGATTAAAGGTAGAATTTCTCAGGTTATTGGTCCAGTAGTGGATGTGGCATTCGATAATGATTCAGTCCTCCCCACCATATATGATGCGCTCGAAGTGCGCAGAAAAGACGGTACACGTGTAGTGCTTGAAGTTCAAGCACATGTTGGCGAAAATTCCATTCGTGCAATTTCTATGGATTCCACCGATGGCTTTACCCGAGGCATGGAAGTGACTTCCACAGGGAGTGCAATCAAAATGCCTACCGGAGATAAAATCAAAGGACGCTTGTTTAATGTGGTTGGAGACGCCATTGACGGTATTAATGTCATGGACTCTTCGAATGGCCTACCAATTCACCGAGAAGCGCCGAGGTTTGAAGACCTTTCCACGGCTTCGGAGATCTTATTTACGGGAATAAAAGTGATTGACCTCATCGAACCCTATGCAAAGGGTGGAAAAATTGGCCTTTTCGGAGGTGCGGGTGTAGGTAAAACAGTATTGATTCAAGAATTAATTAATAACATTGCGAAAGGTCACGGAGGATTGTCTGTATTTGCCGGAGTAGGTGAGCGGACACGTGAAGGAAATGATTTGTTACGAGAAATGTTGGAAGCCGGCATTATCAAATATGGCGAAGACTTTATGCATTCCATGGAAGCTGGTGGATGGGATTTAACTAAGGTTGACTTAGAAGTAATGAAAGAATCTAAAGCGACCTTTGTTTTTGGCCAGATGAATGAGCCTCCAGGTGCCCGAGCGCGCGTTGCTTTGTCGGGATTAACCATTGCAGAGTATTACCGTGATGGCGATGGCGATGGACAAGGGAAGGATATTTTGTTTTTTGTTGACAACATCTTCCGTTTTACACAGGCCGGTTCTGAAGTATCTGCACTTCTTGGACGGATGCCTTCTGCTGTTGGATATCAACCAACATTAGCTACCGAAATGGGGGCTATGCAAGAGCGAATTACATCCACAAAAAACGGATCAATTACTTCGGTTCAAGCGGTCTATGTGCCTGCGGATGACCTTACTGATCCTGCGCCAGCAAATACCTTTGCTCACCTTGACGCAACGACCGTATTGTCTAGAAAGATTTCCGAACTTGGAATTTACCCAGCAGTAGATCCGTTGGATTCAACGTCACGTATTTTAACAAGAGAAATTGTTGGCGACGCTCATTATGACTGCGCACAACGGGTGAAGTTAACCTTGCAACGATATAAAGAGCTTCAAGACATTATCGCGATTCTTGGAATGGACGAATTATCAGAAGAAGATAAATTAATTGTTCACAGAGCACGTCGCGTACAGCGTTTCTTGTCTCAACCATTTCATGTAGCAGAACAGTTCACCGGAATTCCCGGAGTCTTTGTTGATATAAATGATACGATTTCCGCGTTTAATGAGATTTTAGACGGGAAATATGATCAATATCCTGAGGCAGCATTCAATTTGAAGGGAGGCATTCAAGAGGTTATTGTTGCGGGAGAAAAAATGTTAGCTGAGGTATAATGATCTTAGATATTCTCACTCCTGAAGCGCAAATTTTCCACGGCGAAGTGACTTCGGTTACCATGCCAGGAATTGATGGAGAATTCCAAGTCCTCACAGGACACGCCGCAATCATTTCTGCATTAAAGCCCGGAACGGTGATGATTTCTGTGGCAGACCGTTCAGCGGTAAGCAGCGAGAAGTTAATTGATACAGGAAAAACATCCGTTTTTAGTTATCATATAAACGGTGGGGTGGCTGAAATGCTAGGCGATAAGATTGTGTTGTTAGCCGATTAGGCTGTTAAGACATGTTAAGTTGTCTTTTGTTTTGGGTTTCCCGTCCTACTTTTCTTATATTCGCCCAAATTAATTCCTAGTTAAGGTGCCAAAGCAATTAGATTCATCAAACATCCCGAAGCATATTGCAATCATTATGGATGGAAATGGTCGTTGGGCCAGAGCAAAAGGCCGAGACCGGCTTTACGGGCATCTAAGTGGGGTTGAATCGGTTCGAGAAACGCTGAAAGTAGCGGCAGAATTTGGCGTGAAATACCTAACGCTGTATGCGTTCTCCGCTGAAAACTGGGGTCGACCGCAGCAAGAAATTGACGGATTAATGGAATTGTTGGTTTCCTCAATTCACGGAGAATTGGCATCGATGCATGAGAATGGCGTTCGACTAACAACCATTGGTGATGTGAGTAAATTACCAAGTGCATGTGTCGACAGTTTAAATGAAGCCATCTCCGGGACTGCTAATAACACGAATATCAATTTGGTGTTGGCGCTGAATTATTCGTCGCGAGAGGAAATCCTGTCAGCAACGAGAACGATCGTTGAGCAAGTTCAGAGCAATTCACTTGGTATAGAAGAAATTACCGTGGATTCCTTTGAAAAAGCATTGTATACGAAAGGAATTCCAGACCCTGAATTAGTCATTAGAACAAGTGGAGAACATAGAATTAGTAATTTCCTCTTGTGGCAATTGGCGTATGCTGAATTGCATTTTACACCAGTTTTTTGGCCTGAATTCCGAAGAGAACACTTAGTCGAAGCCATTTATGATTATCAACGTCGGGAGCGTCGTTTTGGCAAAACTTCAGAACAAGTAATTATCGAAAAATGAGAATTTTAATATATTTCTTGTTGTTATGTGCGTTTCCCTGTTGGAGCCAATTTACTACCAATGGCTTAGAGGGGGTGTCTCGTGATTTTGAAACGCCTACCGAATATGAAATTGGGCCTGTACGCGTTGTCGGAGCAGATAATTTTGACCAACAAGCCATTAAAGCTGTAGCTGGACTTCGTCAAGGACAAAAAATCACCATCCCGGGAGACTTGTTAAGCAAAGCAATTCGGAATCTTTGGGAGGAAGAATTATTTTCCGATATTTCAATCGTATTGGATAAAGAAGTTCAAGGAATCGTTTATTTATCAATACATCTTAAAGCAAGGCCTAAATTATCTCATTTTAAATTTAAAGGCATCCCGAAACGAGAGGCCGATAAATTGAGAGAGGAATTAGATTTATTTTCGGGTAAAACGATAACAGAAAACTTAATATTTCAAACGGAGGCTAAGATTCGTGGGTTTTTTAGAGAAAAAGGATTTTATGCGGTTTCTACCTCCATCAGTCGGGTTAAGGATACCATAATGAATGACTCAGAAGTGTTTATTATCGATATTAATCGAGGAGAGAAAATCGGAATTAAAGAAATTCAATTGGAAGGGGTAGAAAGTATCGCGCATTGGAAGTTATATTTGGCCATGAAGGACACAAAAAAGAAGTCGATTCTTCGAGTTTTTAAACGTTCAAAATACACCGTTTCAACCTACGAAAAAGATAAAAAGATCCTATTAGAAAAGTTTTATGCCGCCGGCTTAAGAGATGCACACATTGTACGGGACACCGTGTTTTTTCAAGACCCGAAAAATTTAATTATTCGCATATCAATAGACGAAGGAAGCAAGTATTATTTCGGCGATTTTGAATGGTTGGGGAACAGTAAATATCGCTCAAGTTTTCTTGACTCAGTAATTGGAATCAAAAAGGGCGATGTATATAATAAAACCTTGCTTGAAAAACGATTAAATGGGGGAGAAGATGGACGAGATATTAATTCCCTATATATGAACAAGGGACACTTGTTTTTTCAGGTTTTTCCAATAGAGACTAGTGTTTCCGGTAATTTTATTAATTATCAGTTCCGTATTTATGAAGGAAAAGAAGCTCGCTATGGCGAAATAACCGTTATCGGAAACACAAAGACCAACGATCAAGTTATTTATAGAGAAATCCGAACAAAACCAGGAGACTTATTCAACAAGGAAGACATCATGCGGACGCAACGCGAATTATCCCAACTTGGATTTTTTAACGACCAAACCATGAAAGTCAATCCAATGCCGAATCCGGAAAAAGGAACGGTAGACATTCAATATGTAGTGGAAGAGAAATCCTCAGATCAAATCGAGCTATCAGGTGGATACGGTGGTGCAGGTCCAACAGGTTCTGGTCGCATTATTGGAACCCTAGGGTTAACCTTTAATAATTTTTCTACAAAGAGATTTTTTAAGAAATCTGCTTGGGCTCCCCTTCCTGGTGGAGATGGCCAACGCTTGTCAATACGCGCACAATCCAATGGCCGATTTTATCAAGGCTATACCTTTTCCTTTACGGAGCCTTGGTTAGGAGGTAAAAAACCTAATG
The DNA here is from genome assembly GCA_947460825.1 of Flavobacteriales bacterium. Lineage (GTDB taxonomy): Bacteria > Bacteroidota > Bacteroidia > Flavobacteriales_D > Crocinitomicaceae > UBA952. Next base: position 10,019 of record CANHHA010000022.1, on the reverse strand, counting down.
CCCTTTCGTTTTGGCTTAACAATACCGCTCTTTCATCGAACGGCTTTATCCGAACCAATCCAGCATATAACGGAATATCCATCACAGGAGTTGGGGTAGGATTGCAACGCAGAAAGAAGTTCCCGGATGATTATTTCACGGCTTACTATGAACTGAGCTATCAGTATTACGATGTGGTTAATGATTTTCGTTTTCCCTTGTTCCCAAAAGGATATTCAAACGATATTGCATTAAAATATGTACTTCAGCGCTCATCGGTAAGTGCACCGATTTATCCACAAAGTGGGTCAAACTTCACCTTAACTGCAAAATCGTCGCTTCCATATTCGTATTTTCAGAAGGGCTTAGATTATGCAACCATGTCCATTGCGGAAAAATACCTATACCTCGAATATTTTAAATTTAAATTTACTGGAGAATGGTACCTTCCCCTTACTGCTAACCGAAAACTCGTTCTAATGCCACGCTTTGGCTTTGGCTACATCGGTGCTTACACCGCAGCAAAGGGCGTCACACCGTTCGACCGGTTTACCATGGGAGGAAGTGGGCTCACGGGTGTAAATCAGCTTGGAGGTAGAGAAATAATCGCACTTCGAGGGTATGAGGATCAAGCAATATCCTCTTCGGGCTCAGACCCAATCATTGCCAAATACACCTTAGAGTTGCGGTATCCCATCTCATTAAATCCACAAGCCACATTTTATGTTACTGGCTTTTTGGAGGCAGGAAACACTTATCCAGATCTAAAGAATTTTAACCCGTTTAATGTAAAACGCGCGGCGGGTGTAGGACTTCGGGTCTTTCTACCAATGTTCGGAATGTTAGGCCTTGATTATGGTCTTGGATTTGACAAATTAGACTCGTGGTCTTCCGGATATAATGGACCATCCGACGCATCAATAACGAATAAAGGATTCTATCCTAAGTTAAGTTTCACGATTGGCATGAACCTTGGTGAATTGTAAAAAATTAATAATAATGTTGTAATTTCGCCGTTCGAGGTCAAAAAACAAAAATGAAATCATCCTATCTACTCTTAGTTTTTTTATTTGGGTTCCTTTCCAGTTTGAATGCACAATCTTTTGCCTTTATCGACTCTGATTATATCTTAAATAGTATTCCAGAATATGCGGAATCAAAAGCAAAACTTGATAAACTCGCGGAAACTTGGACCAAAGATATTGAAGATCGATTCAATGTAATTAAGTCGCAAAAAGAAACCTTTAATAAAGAAGAGATTTTATTGCCCGCAGAAGAAAAAGCAAAACGGAAATCAGAAATAGAAAAACTGGAAAAAGAAACGTTGGATTTACAAACACAGCGTTTTGGATTGAATGGTGATTATTTTATGAAACGTCAAGAGTTAATCAAGCCGATTCAAGACCGGATCTACACGGCGATGAAAAAGGTAGCTAAATCAGAAGGATATACCTTTGTTTTTGATAAAGCCAATCAAAGTAACTTAATCTATGCAGACAAAGAGGCAGACATAAGTAACACCGTCTTAGAAGAAATGGGGATAACCAAAGAATAAATTAAACACGTAACTATGAAACAATTTGTATTAGCTATTGCTACCATCTTAATGACCGTTTCTTTAAACGCTCAAATGAAAATCGCGCATGTAAATTCACAAAATCTCCTAGACTCCTTGCCGTCCTATTTAAAAGCGGAGTCTGATTTGAAGAAATTTCAGGACGATGGAGTTGCAGAACTTTCGGTTTTAGAAAAGCAAATTAATGACGCCTATGTTCGCTTAGATGGGATTAAAGGTGATTTAACGCCAACCATGTTGAAGATCGAACAAGAGAAAATCATGGGGTTGGAGCAGCGATACCAACAAACACAATCGTTATTACAACAGCAACTCCAAACCCTAGCAAATGAGTATAACCAACCCATTCTTGACCGCTTACAAAAAGCCGTTGAAATTGTGGCAGATCGAAAGAAAGTAAACTATGTACTTGATGTTTCTAAATTACTATATTCAAAAACCGGAATAGATATCACGGTTGAGGTGAAGGCTGAATTAGCAAGGTTAGATGCAGAAGCAACGAAGAAGTAAGATTCATTAATAATCAGGGAGGGGCTTATGCCCCTTTTTTTGTACCTTTATTTTGTGGAAAAATACGGTAAAATTGGTGTGTTCGATTCTGGTTTTGGTGGGCTAACCATTTTGCGGGAATTTGTGGACACATTTCCAATGTATGATTATATGTATTTGGGTGATAACGCTCGGGCACCTTATGGAAATAAATCCTTTGACTTAATTTATGAGTATACCCTAGAGGGTGTCAAGTACTTGTTTGACCAAGGATGTGAATTGGTGATTTTGGCATGTAATACAGCCTCTGCTAAAGCATTGCGAACCATACAACAAATGGACCTCCCTAAGATTGCCCCATCAAAGCGTGTTCTTGGCGTAATCCGTCCAAGCACCGAGGAAATTGGTTCGCTATCGCACACGGGTGTGGTTGGTATTTTAGGAACAGAAGGTACGGTCAACTCAAATTCATACGGTATTGAATTGGCTAAGCTTAGTCCAAAGACAACGGTGATTCAGCAAGCCTGTCCGCTTTGGGTTCCATTGATTGAGGAGCAAGCATATGATTCAGCAGCAGGTAAATTAATAATTGCATCTGATATCAAACGGCTCTTTGATCAAAACCATGAAATTGATGTTATTGTCTTAGCGTGTACCCATTATCCTATATTGAAGTCTCTAATAGATTCCTTGGTTCCTCCCGGTGTGAAGGTCCTCGCACAAGGCCCCCTGGTGGCTGAAAAACTCAAGACCTATTTATTTAGACATCCAGAAATAGAAAAACGGCTAACTCGTGGCGCTACCATTGATTGCTATACGACAGAAAGCAGCGATTATTTTAACGAACACGCTAGCGAAATCTTCGGAAAATCCTTGCGTGCAGCACATATTCAATTAAATTAGTACCCGAACAACCCCGAAAAATGGAAATATCACAAGAACTTCATGACCGGCTAGAATTACTTAATGCAAAATATAAAGCCATTGGTCAGGATTTGCTTTCTTATTTAGATGGCTTATTGTATGCAGATGTAACCACATATTGGGATTACATCGAATTAGATACGCTCTTAAGCCTTCAAAAACCTAAGACTAAATTCCCGGATGAGGTGGTCTTTATTGTTTATCATCAGATCACGGAACTATATTTTAAATTGGCGCTTCAAGAATTTAAGGCACTTGGCGAATTGAAGCAACCGACAAAGACAATTTTTATCGATCGCGTTACTCGTATAAATCGATACTTTGAAGCATTAATTAAGAGTTTTTCCATCATGGTTGATGGGATGGATCGCGAGGAGTTCTTAAAGTTTAGGATGTCTCTATTGCCTGCCAGCGGTTTTCAGTCGGCGCAATATCGACAAATCGAAATGTATAGTACAGACTTCATCAACCTAGTTGCGCGTGATGAGCGGTCAATGTTTAACGTTGATTCTTCAATCGAGGATATGTATCCGCAAATTTATTGGAGGCATGGGGCCACAGAAATAGAAACCGGCAATAAAACCTTAACCTTAACCCAATTTGAGGAGAAGTATGAACAGTCTTTTATAACTCTAGGAATGCATTGTAAGACTCGCAACCTATGGCAAGTCTATTTGAAGCTGTCAGACAGCGACAAGGCAGATGATGAGGTAACGCAAGTGCTTCGAACCAATGACTTGAATGTTAATGTGTATTGGCCACTGGCGCATTATAAATCTGCCGTTCGGTATTTGGCTCGAAAAGATGCAGATGTTACAGCAACAGGTGGAACGAATTGGCAAAAGTATTTACCTCCGAAATTTCAAAAACGTATTTTTTATCCAAATTTATGGAGTGATGAAGAAATCGAACAGTGGGGCAAGGGCTGGGTAGAAAACCAAATTAGCGAAATTCTTAAAGGGGCTTAATATAGGTTTCCGTGAAATCGAATAATCCGATTTGACTAACCTTAATCCCCCGCAGCTTAAGATTAAATACGAAAACAAAATCTTCATAAAGAATTGGAAGCACCCAATGTTCTTCTTGTAAGATCATATCACAGGTGGTGAAATAATTGTTTCTCAAAATATTATCTGATTCTTGTATACCCATTCGATAGTTAAAGTCATAAATCGTATTGTCTACCTTGGGAAATAGTGGATTTTGCGATTTGTTGGTTGGATTATTACTAAAAAACAAACTGAAATAGGCTTCTGGATCGGGGTAGTCAGGAGACCAGCCAAGTTTCCACATAGAGGCTTTATTGGTTGTTACGGCATTATAACGCCCAGAAAAATCAACCGAATGAATTTCTGTTTGTACTCCAAGTATTTCTTTAAGTTGCCGCGCAATGTATTTGCAATAGACAAGGGCTTGTTCAGAATTATTTCCTGAAACATACAAATGAAGGGTTGGAAAAGGATGTTGTGTACTAAATCCAGCAGCGTTAAAAAGTTTTTTTGCCAGTTGAACGTCTACTGTTTTTTTAGGAAGTTCATTGTTGTTGTAATACTTGGAAGGTGGAGCGAATCCTTGTTTTGCCGGGATTCCGTCTCCGTTCAACAGGTCGGTTGCGATGAGTTCACGATCAATAATTAAATCAATAGCTTCTCTTACCCGCGGATCTTTAAAACAATCCAATCGTTGGTTTAATACGATCATTGATACTCGGCTTCCTGGAATCACCATCACTCGGTGGGCAAAGGGCTTTATTTGCTGTACAACAGAAAGATCAAATAATATATCATCGATATGTTGCGGAGACACCTCACTTAGCATGTCCACCTGTTGGTTTTTGAAGGCGGAAAAATCTTCCATCTCACTGGCGACCACCCGAAACCACAAGGCATTGAGGTAAGGAAAGGTATTACCAAAAGAATCTTTCTTCCAATATTCGGGATTATACGATAGTAATACGTCCCGAGCAGTTAATTTATTTAACCGAAAGGGGCCCGTTCCAATGGGATGTTTAAGGATGTTCTTTTTATAGTATTCGTATGCTTTTTTTGAACAAATGCCATATTTTGAACTGGTTAGTAATTGCGGAAAATGGGCGTATTTCCCGTTCAGTGCGATTTCAAGACAATGAGAATTTATAATTCGAATGCCTTGCATTGTATGGACATCATTTTTTTTAAAGTATCGATCTGCACCTTTTATTTTTTCAAGAAGTGCATCGTTCGACTGGTTAATTTCATGCTGAGAACAGGCCATTTCGAGGGTGAATTTCACGTCTGCTGAGGTGAGTTCATTGTCTTGCCCATTAAAGCAATCATCCTCGTGAAAATAGATCCCTTTTCTTAAGTATACGCGCAAGGTGGTTTGGTCGTTTTTCCAAAGGTATTTTTCAGCTACACGAGGAATGACCTGATTCGTTTTTTCGTCGATATCGAATAATGGCTCGAAAATATTACATAGTATTCGATGCGCATACAAATCTGAATTATAGAGTGGATGAAGCGTACTTATGGGGTCGGGTATAGAAAGTGTAACGGTATCGCCATAAATCGCGTTACCTGCACGTATAATGCGCTTACTGTTGACGTTACACGCGGTTAAACTTAAAATCCCTACGAAAAAAAGTAAGGGTCGCATCATTCAACAGTACTTGTTTTAAGCACACGTAAGGTTACTAATTCACCGTTATGGCGGCATCGCAGGAGGTAAAAGGCATCTGGCAATCCGTTCAGGTTAAGCTCGCTTGAATTCCCTTCGTGTAACAAGCGCCCTGAGGCATCAAACAAAGACCAATATTCTACGGGTTGACTGAGTTTGATCCAAGAATTCGCAGGAATTGGGTACGCAGAAAGCGGAGATAAGGCGTCATTTTCAAGGCTCAATACCCCCATGTAAATACTATCTGTTATTTCGCAGTCATTGGCATCCATAATCAAAACGGAATACCACCCTTGGGTTAAGTAGACCGCTAAACTATCGTACTGTTGATTGGGGTCATTCCAGGTATACGTGTAAGGCGGAGTTCCACCCGTCACATGTGCGGTAGCCATCCCATCTAGAGCATTGGGCGCTGATTCAGGATTAATAGTAATCGAGATATTCATCATACTTGGCGCTTGAATCTGAACGATTTGGGTTGTGCTTGAACAGTTGTTAGTGTCTGTTGCTATCAATGAATAACTCCCAGCAGTCAAACCCTGTATAATTGCGGGGCTTACAACCCCATTCGAGGTATAGGTATATCCACCAACGCCTCCGGTTGCAAGTATATTAAGTTGTCCATCCTGACTATTCCAACAACTAGGTGGTGTAGCCTGAGTAGTAAGCCCTAAGAGTTGAGGTTCATTAATTGTATAGGACAAGGTGTCATAGCAAGGCCTAGCATCGGATACAGTTAACACGTAGGTTCCGGGACTCAAAGAGGCAAGTGAATCGCTTGTTGATCCATTGCTCCATGAATAGCTTGTAGGTGCAAGTCCGCCAGGATACACATGAATCATCCCGTCATTATTTCCATTACACGTAACATCGTTCAAGACCGACTGACTTATTAACGGCGTAGCATTGGGAACGAGTACAGAATCCACTACCACGCATCCATTTGGATGTGTGATTGTGATAGTTGCCCAGCCCTCAGCTAACGCATTGTTAGGCTTAGTTGCAACGCCATTTTCCCATAAAAACACACAGGTGCTAAACATACAAGGACATCCGGAACTATTTACAATGGCTTGCCCATTTGTACCACCCGGACAGGTCGGAGGATAAATCCCTCCAAAAGATATAGCATACGGATCGGTAAGATATGCGGTATAGGTTTCGTAACATCCCACAGCATCTGTTACTTGAAGTAGATAGGTTCCCGCAGAAAGGTTATTAAGTTGTGGTGCTGAACTCCCGTTCGACCAAAGGTAGGTATAAGGACCTGTTCCTAAGGTTGCGCTTGGAATGATGGACCCACTCGCTGTGCCATTGCACCAAGGTTGAGTCACCGTTACCCCGGAAAGAATACTACCAACTCCGCAATCTATGGATGTGTTGTGATATTCCCCATTATTCAAGGTGCCAAGGTAGCCTCCCCATGCTAAACCGGCATTTGGATAAAGGCTATTTAATTCAGTTCTAAACGCATAAACGCCCTTCCAACCCATGACATTTAAGCTGTCTTTTTTTACCAAGTAAACTAAATCGATGGTGTTGTCATTGTCAAGATCGGTAAACAAGGGGGTTGAACCTACATTTGTTCCGGCATGAACAGGAACAAGTTCTTGAAGGGTATTGTTAACAAAATCAAACGATTGCAAGCGGTGTTTCCAATACCCATTCTCCATATAATTAACCGCAAGTATGGCTTCATCTCTTCCGTCATTGTTTAAATCTATGGCATTTCCTGAGGCAAACTGAAGGTGCCCAATACTGTCCTTCATTACTACATTACCAGTGGCACCATCGAGGAGCACTTGATAATAGTCTGTATATCCTGAACTTTGACCTTTAGCCAAAGACAGAAACACATCGGGACTGTTATTCCCTGTGAAATTCCCAATTACCGGTTCTGCGCTTGATTCTGTGTTTGGTAATTGGTAGCTCCAATGGGCACTGAGGTTACTCCCTTTAATTTTTATGAGCTTGCCGCTATAGGATTGAATAAAAATATTGTATTGGTTGTTATTCGTTTTGTAAATAGAGGCAGGTGCAACGAACCCTAAATTTGGATCGTGCGCAAGCTGAATAGAAGGGGCTAAGGTGTTGTTTAATAAATCACTGAGAGGACATGCCCAAAAGCTGCCCCCCAAGGTCTCTCCGCCGGTGCCGTAAAGTACCCATTGCACTCCATTCCCTTGAATATCTGCCACCAAAGGTGAACAATAGGTTTCTGCACTGTCAGGCACAACGGCTTTGGCAATTACATGTCCATTCAATGAATTCACCACCATCAGATGCCCGGGAGGGCGAGTGGTGTCCCAAACGGGCGCAGCATGATCTCCTCCATTCGCAACTAATAGGTCCATTAATCCATCTCCACTCACATCTGCAATGAATTGCGGGTTGTAAAAATTATATAAACCGCTATCTGCTGGATTAATGTTGTTGTATGGAAAGAAGTCCCACAGTAGCGCTCCCGTTGCTCCATTGATGGCTAACAATTGTGCTTGCCGGCCCACCATGAACACGTCTTTGATGCCATCATTTGTTATATCCTGAAACACCGCACTTCCAAATACTTCATTCCGAGTCGCTCGTTTCCATAATAAGGCGCCATTGGCACCATTTATGGCCATAATCCCATTATTGCTATACACGCCATCGGTTCCCCCACCAAATACAATGTCTTTGATCCCGTCATTGGTTAGATCACAGGCTCTAGGCGATGAAAGCGTTGGGATAGAATCAACAAAAAACTGCCAGTTTTGAGAGAACAATGCGCTACAAAACAGGAAGGTAACGGCAAGTATTTTTAGTTTCATGGTTATGTAGGATTCAATTATTGGCATAAAGATAAATAAATCAAGTGCAAGATAAAAGGACTTCTTTGGCTAGATGGTAGAGATGTCTTATCTTTGCTTCGTTAAAGCTCCGTGGCGTCCGACTTTACTTCGTTTCGGCGGACAAGCAGCGTCATGATTTATTGGCTCCGTGGCGCAACTGTATAGCGCATCAGATTTCGGCTCTGAGGGTTGGGGGTTAGAATCCCTCCGGGGTCACAAAAGCTTCGCAGTAATGCGAGGCTTTTTTTTGTTAACTAAATCCGTAGCTCAGTTCGCCGCAGAGGAAAGTTAAAAGGTTCGAACTATTCTCTTCGACGTAAGGAGAACATCCTTACGGGGTCACAAAAGCTTCGCAGCAATGGTATTTTTTTCAACCCTCAATCACCCATCCAATAAGCTATTCAGTATTCCTTTAGATTTTATCCCTTACCTTTATTCAATGAAAATTCTACTAATAGAAGATGAACAATCATTGAGAGAATCAATCGAGTTGTATTTGAAAACTGAAGGTTATCTTATTGAAACAGCGATGGATTTCATTTCAGCCTCCCAAAAGTTGGCTGATTACCGATATGACTGTGTTTTAGTGGATATTACTCTACCGTTTGGAAATGGTTTAGATTTGATTCGTCAAGCAAAAGCAAATCAACTAAATGATGGGATTATTATCATTTCTGCAAAAAATTCAATTGATGATAAAATCAATGGACTTGATTTAGGAGCTGATGATTACCTGTCAAAGCCTTTCAGTTTGGCCGAATTAAATTCGCGAATAAAAGCTGTGATTCGACGAAACAACTTTAAAGGAAACAAGTCGATTCAACTAAATGAAATTACTATTACACCAGAAGAACGAATAGTTAAAATTAACAATGAAACTGTTTCACTGACAGGAAAAGAGTTCGATCTATTATTATTTTTTATCATGAATAAAAATCGGGTCGTTTCTAAAAATACTATTGCTGAACATTTATGGGGTGATGACAGTGACCAAATGGATAGCCATGATTTTATCTATGTGCATCTTAGAAATTTAAAAAAGAAATTAGCAGAAAAGCACTGTAACGATTACATTCAAAACATCTATGGAATCGGTTATAAATTCAATTTAGACGCATGAAATTACTTCAAAAAACAACTCTTTATTATCTTATAATTAGTATTCCTTTAATCGGTTTTGCAACCCTGCTGTCTTATTTTGTAATCAAAGCCGAACTTAAAAATGGTTCAAAAGAAATTTTATACACCAATTTTTACAACGCAAAAAAAATAATCCGATCTAATGACTTTTCGCAATCCATCGTTTTAAGTTCAGATGGTTATTCTAAAATCAAATTAGTAAATACTGTTCCTAAAAAATCACTCATTAAAGACACGCTAATTTATGATCCAATTGAAAAAGAACAAGTAGAATATACCATTTTAAGAGGATTCTATCAATTTAAAAAACATAACTATCAAATCGATATTTTCGAAAGTAACATAGAAGAAGAAGAACTGTTAGAAGGACTTTGGGCAGGTTTTGGAATTCTATTATTGTTTCTTGGAATTGGATTTCTCGTCGT
>CANHHA010000021.1 GCA_947460825.1 Flavobacteriales bacterium | reverse complement strand
GTAAATCTTCTTTCTCTAACGCTTTATGTGTAGAAAGACGACCATATCTGTAACCAAATTAAAAATTCCAATTACCTTCGTATTGTATTTCGAACCTTAAATGGTACCAACCGAGTGAAGACACCACGGTGGTAAAACGATACGGACTCCCATGTCAAAATAAACGTTGGTTACCCATGTAAATCGAAATGCAACTAAGTTTATTCACGTTTAAATTTAATTGTATGAAAAAACAAGTGATTGTTTGGTTAAAAAATGGCATGATTGCCAAGATGAATGCACAGCTTATTGCTGCAACAACTCACCAGGTTACCTTCCAGAGTACCACCGTAGATTTACCGCTACTGATTGAAGTAAGTCATCATGGATTAACCACCCTAATCGACCTCAGCGGATTCAAAGATTGCGTGGTACTTCAGTTTGGGGAAGACCGTTATTTCACAGGGGCTACCTATTGTCAAAACCGCAACACCGGAGCTTTTATGATTCAATCTCAAGCACGGTTTGTTGTCTTAATGCCGCTTCCGCTCCCCTTTCCGTTAGAGGAAACAGAAGAAATCATGATCAAAGAAATCGAAGCATGAGTTCTCTTGATATATTTCCCCTGAGTGCAGAAAAACGCGCTCAGGGGTATGGAATATTTCCTTATGTAATTTTACGGCTGCACGGCGGTGTCTACATGCAATTTCCCGTTCATTTTTATGAAGGTAAAAATCCGGAAAAACCCGGCTTACGCGTTCGGGTAGATTCGCTCACCAACGAGAAACAAAATTTCAGCAGCTTGTTTAATGTGGTTCGGCAATTCCATCAACAAATCAATCCAGTGGAGGCAAAGGCATTGAAAATGTGTTTGGTACTTTCGCCCTTTGTGGCGTATTTCTTTGAGAACAATGCATTCACTTTTTCAGATGAAATACCCGCAGGAGGGAGTTTAATTGATTCCAACTATAAGGTGCTCGCCTTAAATTCAGTACACTTTGTAATCGATTAATCATCAACGTACGTTATCAGAATTCTGATATTTCTATTAAAATCGCATGATTTTTTGGGTTTTTTCGCCAGAGGACGAAGTCAGTTTAAGGAAGGATATCCCCGGCGCCAGATAAGGCGCTAAATTAATGTAATAGGTGCCTGCGGGTAAGGTTTCGTCATGGTAATATTCATAAACTAACTTGCCAAACGTATCAAATAAGGCCAATGAAACTTTCGTGGATTGAGTTAAGACCAAATCCGATTGCGTAAACCAACCCTCTTCTGTCACTTGAGGCATTGACAATCCCAAAACATGGACTTCTGCTAACTCGAAATTACGGTAAGGTAAATTAATGTTATCCCAATGGGCATAGGCTAGAAATAGTTTTCCATCCGAATATTGATCACTACGTTCTGCTATCCATGTAGGATACCATATTCTTTCCGGACTTCCGGGATTGGCTAAAATTAAGTGCGCATCTTCCCAATGCTCTAAATCGTAGGAATAGGTATAGTAAATGCCTTTATCTGCCCAATCATGGTAAGCTAACATCCAAACTCCTAGGGGTTTATAATATATTAGCGATGGATTCCCTCCGGTATATTTCCCTTTTGAGAACGATAATGCGTCCCCTTTTCCACCGAGTCCGGAAGTACTAAACGAACCCTTGTCATACTTTTTCCAGGTCCCCGGTTTACCAAGTGCATCCTTCGATTCAGCCATACCAATTCCATCAGGACATACATAATATGCTAACCATCGGTTATTTATACTGTCTCTTACGACAGAAAAATCACCTGTACCACCCCATGCTGGAGATAACGGTTTTTCTAACCATGAAGTAAGAATTTGGCCATTTTTAATCCAAGTTTTCCCCCCATCAAAGCTCTCACATTGCGCGGCAGATTTCCATGCGATTTTTTCTACATTCTCATATCCTGCGAATTCATGGTCTTCCGCGTGATAAAAACCTAGCCAATGTGACTCTGTAATTCTAAAGACCGAATACAACCAAGCACCGCCATTATCAAAGCTACCAGGCGCCCCCTTCGCCAATACCATTCCCCACAGCGAATCCTGATGTATAAGATCTGAACCTGAACTTATGTAACTTTCATACCCCGCCCAAACCTGAACCTGAACGGAATCATTTAAAGCGAAGTAGGAAATATGCCCGTCAGGAAATCCAGGATAAATAGGTATCCCAGGGTCTGAAACCACTGTTGCACCGGTCAACGCCACAACCTGAGCAAAACCAGACAGGCTGACTAAAAAAATTATACAAGCAAAAAATAAGGCTCTAAATGGAAGCAATCGCGTCTATAATTAGCTGTAATGACATAAGTTTGTTCTGTTAAAAGTAACCAAAAAAAAATCATAACGTTCTCCTTTTATGAAATACCTCTCCTTCGTTGTCCTCTCCATTGGTGTTAAAAGCCTCGCTCAAGATTATACCATTTTAGAACATAATCAACACATAAACATAATGGCCCTCCCGATGCTCAATACGCCCTATCGTGAATGTAATTTAAGTATTCTTCCGAATGGAAAAAGCCTTTACTTCATGAGTACACGAGCGAGGCTTGGCGGTGCAGCAGGAAACGGTGACCTCTATCAAAGTAATTTCATCAACGGACAATGGGAGAATCCTACCCCATTATCATCGATAAATACCGGTTCAGGAGAAGATGAACCCACCTTTAGCGCAGACGGGTCGACCATGTATTATCAAAGCTGGGCAGGAGATTGGGCAACGATGGGAGGTCCATACTATCAAGCGAACTTGATGAATGGAATCTGGGAGAAGAAAGGAAGCATGGGAATGAACATCAATCGCTTTTTCACGCTTCAATCAAAAGCCAATATGGGTTACGGAACCGATGGCATGGCAGTTTCCGCCGATGGAAAGTTATTTGTCGTGGCTTGCGGACCAGATTATAGGGGTCCTATGGATTTATACTACAGCATAAAAGGCAATCAAGGATGGACATTTCCCAAAATCATGGGCGTATCAACCCCAGGAGATGAACGTTCGGTGTTCATTGCGGCCGATAATCGAACCATATATTTTAGCAGTGATGGAATGGGAGGATTTGGCGGATTAGATATTTTCAGGGTTAGGATAACAGACGACGGAACCTTAGGAGAGCCAATAAATATAGGTGCACCTTTTAATACCTCGTCAGATGACATGGGCTTTGCGGCTTCCGCGGATGGAAGATCAGCCTTTTTTATTAGGGATTTGGATATTTATTATGCGGACATTACGGAATTAGGAGAAGCCATTAAACCCATGACTTCAAGTAAAACAGTAGAAATATCGCGTATAGATAACACAGTGAAAACTGTCGACTCAATTCCTACTCAGCAGCATATCGAACCGATTACCGTGTATTTCGAACACGATGTCGCTGAACTTCAAGCCTTAGAACTAAATAAACTAAACTCCATAACGAATTCTAAGGCGCAAATACACCTCCACGGATATTGTGACGCTGACGGGAGCAACACGTACAACCTGGCCTTAGCGAAACGTCGCTGTGATACCGTGAGAAAGGTACTGATGAGTCAAGGAATACCTGAGGCACTCATCATACTACATATTCATGGAGAAGAGAATCCAATAGCTTCAAACCACACCGCAAAAGGAAAAGCGGCCAATCGACGCGTCGTAGTGAAGGTAGATTAATTTAGATTTAAAGATTATTTTAAAACGAATACCTTCCTCACTTCGCCATTCGAATATCGCTCAAACAACAATTGATTATACGTAAACTCTACCGGATTTCCGAATATGTTATAGACCTCAAGCAATACAGGATCTTTCATGGATGGATATTCAATACCTAGGGTTGGAGCATAAACCCAAGCTTCATTCAACCTGTTATTATTTTCATCTATACCTGTTGCATAGTACATTGATTCTTGGGTTGTTAAACAAACCCCACCACGTCTGCCCAATCCAGGAATGCCGGGAAGTGCAATCCATTCATTGCTTAATTCATTATACTTCCACAAATCATTATGCGAATTCACTAAACTATCCATACCAAAACACGCATAAACACCATCATTCAAGGCAAACAAGGCGGAATGACTTCGTCCGAGGCTCGGGAACGAAGGCAAGGACTCCCATTGATTGCTTATTGGATCGAACGAATAAAATCCGTTCTGAAATTGATTGTTCTCATCCCGACCAAACAACACATATCCTTTTCCATTATAGGCACACGCTGAAGCCCTCCACAAGGCCCCAAAAGGAAAATTAGCTTCTTGAATCCACCCAGAAGTTACTGCATCATACGACCACACCTCATCCGTCGCAGCACCCGCAGCATGCTTACCGCCCAAAAGATATAGCCTATTGTTCAAGACAAAAGAGGCAGCACCGGAACGACCAAAGGAAGGTAAACTGTCGCTAAGCAACCATGTATCAGCAGACGGTTCATACCGCCACATGTCATTCAAATATTCAGTTCCATTATATCCACCGAACACATAACCCGAAATATTTAAGGTGAATCCAGAGGCATATTGTCGTTCAGCTCCCGATGGAAGTGACGCTGCATTTACCCATTGATTCGCTGCACTTTGGTAGCGATAAAAATCTGCTAAAGCCGACCACCACGGACTTAATCCGGTTCCTATAAATAACTCGTCTCCAATAACAAACCCTGCGGCATCATCGCGTGCTACGCCAGGAAATGAAGGAAGCGCTTGCCAATCCTGCGCATTGAAGCAAGACCAACAACATAAAATAAAAAAGTAAGCCTTTATGTTTTTCATGGAATCGGTATCGTTAATGGACCGATTTTATTGCCTTTAGATAAATCTAATGACAAGGTTATGCTTTTCGAACGAATTCTGACTTGAGTGCCATGGCACCAAACCCTTCAATTTTACAATCTATGTTGTGATCCCCATCAGTTAGGCGAATGTTTTTAACTTTTGTTCCGGCCTTTACGGATTTCGGTGCTCCTTTTACCGGTAGATCCTTCACCACAATTACCGTATCGCCGGGTTGCAAGCGCACACCGTTCGAATCAATTACCATTAACTCATCCAAATCAGCCTCTTCAGTTACTGTCCATACATAGGAACATTCAGGACAGGTATATTCATTTTCGCCGCTTTCATATCCATAAGGACATTGGCACGACGGGCATTCTTTCATATCTTCACTCATGGCTTGGTATTTTGGTAAAGCTAGAAATTAAAAAGGAACAGGAATTACTTTCGGTTAAGATTCGCCGTCCAAAGCGAAGCCTTATCACGGTCTAAGCGAACCCAAACAGGTACTACCCTTCCATTTGAGGCAGCAATGGCAATATAGTCTCCAAAAAAGACCTTTGGGTTTGGTGTGAAAGATTTTTCAGAGATTCGTTGCTGATTAAAATGCTTCGCACCATCGGTTGAAGTCACCCAAACCACCTGCGTTTCATTGGGCTGTTTTGCCATGGAGCGGTCGTAAAACAAGAAATGCAGGGTCCCGTCAGATTGATCAATCGTGAAGGTAGACATAAATTGATGCGTCTTGGTTTTATCCTGGTTCACACGAATCGGTTTCGACCAATTATTTCCTTCATCGGTAGATTTGCTCAACCAAACATCCGTATCCTTTCCCCCATTCCGTTGATCACTCCAACTGAGGTATAGGGTACCTTCATGTTTTCCTTTACTGCGATCTACATTCAACACAGGCAAGCCATTACACCTAAAAATACCAGGTATCTTAAAATCCCACCCCCCAGGTTGTTGCATCAAACAGCGCTCTACCGGTAACCAAGTGGCACCCCCATCGGAAGATTGCTGCATCATGAGGCCCTTAGGTCCGGTCCATGTTACGAAGAGTGTTCCGTTGATTCCAAGCACAGGCACCGCCCCTTCCACGGTTTTATCGCCGTCTAAACAATCGCCATTGTAAAAAGAGATGATTTTTGGATCAGACCAACTTACCCCTCGATCCATCGATTTACTAAACATAATCCGAGAGGAGTCCATAAAATTCTTGGAATCGTATTTATCAAATTGAGTCCATGTCATGTAAATCACCCCAGTAGCTGGATCAATATCGATCCAGTGCTTATCCTGTGCTTTTCTTCCAAGGGGTTTAGGAAAAGAGCCCTTGGAAAACGATGCTGTATTCGTGTAGGTATCTGTATATTGGCATACAATGCGATCAATCCAATATCCTTTTGGATAATCTGACAAATGAAAGTAATACAGCCTTCCTGTAGCATCGAATTGTAACACGGGATCACCGTACACACCATACGGACTTGAAAGGGTATCGCTATTCCAATGAACACCCCCATCTGTTGAGAAATAATAATAATCCAATACCGCTCCTACCGCCACCTCATTGGTATTTAGCGGATTTATGGCAACTGAAGGCTCAACCGGATTCTGCTGGTTAATTGGACTAATTCGGTAATTGGTGAATTGTCCGAAAGCTGCTGCGTAATTAACGCAACCAATAATTAAAAAGAGGCAACGATTCATCAGTATGTCGGTTTGTAAATATAAACGTAGACCTTTTTTGTCCTGTGATTTTCACGATCACTTTACGCATCAATTGATCTCTTGAGATGGTCAATTCAAACTCATCACCAACCGCAGCTCCATTCATCAGGGCATCAAGCATGGCTTTGTCTACGCGATAGTTCATGCAAGCAATGACCTCATCATTCACGCTCAACCCAGCGTCTTCCGCAGAGGAATTTGATCTAATGCTTTTGATGATTACTTTGCCGCCTTCCTCGGACACGTTGGCTCCAAAAA
Organism: Flavobacteriales bacterium; assembly: GCA_947460825.1. Lineage (GTDB taxonomy): Bacteria > Bacteroidota > Bacteroidia > Flavobacteriales_D > Crocinitomicaceae > UBA952. The sequence continues at coordinate 41,992 of CANHHA010000021.1, read as the reverse complement.
CAGGTTTAACACCGCCAACATCGCTGACCTCCACCCCAAGCGGTAAAAAATACATAGAATACGGAATCACCTCGGTTCCATCTATATACTTAAGGAAGAATTCAGCCATATCTTGTCCTGTGTGCTTCACCAGGCAAGCTTTAAATTCAGCATCCGTAAATCCACGGTTTTTGCCCACATAATAGGTTTCATACAAGTCCTTCATGAGATGATCCAAGCATTCCTTTCCGTTCGATTGTTTGATGATCATGGCATCCAATACCGCAGCGATAATCAATCCACGGGAATAATAGGTCATTGTGGTATTGCTGCTATTTTCATTTGGACGATAGGCCTTGATCCATGCGTCAAAACTGGCATGTGCTACCGGTTGTACTCTTGCGCCAACGCTTGATTCTACATAATTTACCGCTATTTGAATTTTCTTCAACATTTCCTCTTGAGCATAAATGCCGCAACGGCGTAAGATTAGTTCGTCATAATACGAAGTAAACCCTTCCATCACCCACAAGTAATTGGTGTATACTTCCTGATCATAATTAAATGGTCCAAGTTCGATGGGCCGAATGCGCTTTACATTCCACAAATGAAAATACTCGTGAGCCACCAGGTTTAAAAAATTGATGTAATTACTTCCGTCGTAGGTCCATCGATCAACACTTAATACGGTACTGTTGCAATGTTCCAAGCCGCCATCGCCTCCTACTACATTGTGCACAATAAATACATAGCGCGTGTTTGGATTTACACCAACTACCTTGGTCTCTTCTTCAACAATCTTAGCCATGTCCTCCTTTAGGCGCTCTGGATCAAAATTCCCTTCACCATACATGGCCACGGTATGTTTGACCCCTGCCGCTTCAAACTCAAATTCATATTGATTTCCGATTTCAATGGGACAATCCACTAATTGATCATAATTATCAAACGTAAAGGTTTGGTTATTCCCTTGTTTAACGTCAGATTTCAGAGACAATCCAGTTGAAATGCGCTTGAAAGATGCGTGCGGTTGAACTACCAACTCACCCCCTGTTTCCTTGTGTCCATCCAGATACATAAACATGCTCGGTCCACTCACGAAGCCATGAGTTTCGTCCAAAAAAGAAGTGCGAACGCTCAACTCAAACGCGTAAACCTCATATTTTACAACGAATGCCGTTTGACCCTTTAAGTCTATTTCCCACGCATTTTTGGTTTTTTTTATTACCGGCAATGCCGCCCCTTGCAGCGAATACGCCTTGACCTGATTCAGGTGCCTGGAAAACTCTCGCACCAAATAAGAACCGGGGGCCCACACAGGTAATTTAACGGTAGCCGTTTTTTGCTTGATTTGCGTCACTTGCATTTCGACCTGAAAATAGTGGTTTTGAGGTCGAGGCATTTTGAGGGTGTAGGAAATTTTTGCCCCGAACGAAATCGCATTTACGGCGCATAATATTAAAGTAAGGAAAGAAAAACGAATCATACAACAGCAATTTTTGAGGCCATCAATGTGGCGCGTTCAACATGAAATTCAACGGATTCAGGACCAGAAGAAAGCGTTACGCCCATTCTTCGGTGCGGACGAGCATTTGGTTTGCCGAAAAGTCGGAGGTCAGTTCCAGGCATGGAAGCCGCTACTTCAAGGCCTTTAAATTCTGGCAAGCGTTCAATGGATTGTTCCGCCAATATCACGGCACTGGCGCCGTTGCGTTGCAACATAATTTCTGGAATTGGCCACCCAAGCACAGCGCGGGCATGCAATTCAAACTCTGAAAAATTCTGCGTATTACCCAAAGTTACCATACCCGTGTCGTGAGGTCTTGGCGATAATTCCGAAAAATACGCTCCGGAAGGAGTAATGAAAAATTCAACGCCCCATAAGCCTGCACCTCCCAAGGCCTTAGTTACTTGTGCTGCCATTTGCTTAGCTTCTTCTAAATGGGCGGGATTCATGGGCATCGGTTGCCAACTTTCTTGATAATCTCCACGTTCTTGGCGATGACCAATGGGCGGACAAAACAGGGTTGGGCCCGTTTTTTGAGTTACGGTAAGTAAGGTGATTTCATAATCAAAGGCAATAAATTCCTCCACAATGACTTCTTTCAAATCACCGCGAGACCCCTCTAGGGCATAATTCCATGCGCGCTCCACATCATCTGAAGTTCTCACCACAGATTGGCCTTTGCCCGAACTAGACATTAAAGGTTTTACTACACAAGGGAGACCACAAAAGGAAACACCCTCCTTAAATTCAGCTAAGGTGGTTGCATACCGGTATTTAGCGGTCTTTACACCTAACTCTATAGCAGCTAAATCTCGAATGGCTTTTCGATTCATGGTAAAATCAGCAGCCTTTGCACTGGGAACTACTTGAATCCCTTGCGATTCATACGCATAGAAGCGCTCCGTGCGAATCGCTTCTATTTCCGGAACGATTATGTCGGGCATATGCTTAGCAACGATGGCATCTAAGGCTGAACCATCGAGCATGTCAATCACTTCAAATTCATGCGCTACTTGCATCGCAGGAGCGCCTGGGTAGCTATCAACCGCAATCACATATTGCCCATAACGCTGACAAGCAATTACAAATTCTTTACCTAATTCTCCAGCACCTAAGAGTAAGATTTTATTCCGCATGACATCTAATTAACATAACGTTCATTAATTGTTAACTCAAAAGCAAGGATTTAGAACAAAAAACGAAAATTAACGTATCTTTGGTTCTCATGTCAGATCGAAAAATCATTGAACAGCTTAAGGCTTTTGACCCCATTTCCTTGCAGGAAATGGATCGCGTAAAGCTCATGAATCGAGTTGACACCAAATTTGCTTTTGACAAAAATACGCTAATTCAAATTCTCCCTCTGCTAAAAGCGAATTATTTCTCCTTAGAAATCGAAGGAAAAAGCGCACTGACCTATGAAAGTCTTTATTTTGATGACGCATTCTTTACCCTTTTTCATGACCACCACAACCGTCGGATGAATCGCTACAAATTCAGGATTAGAAATTATGTGGAATCAAACTTGTACTTTTTTGAAATTAAACACAAGGTAAAGGGTAGAACGGATAAACATCGCATTGCAACCGATGGATTTCATAAAACATTAAGCCCAGAAGAACGTGCATTTGTAATGAAAAATTCGCACAAACCATATGATTTAATCCCAGTGTTAACCAATAAATTCAAGCGAATCACCCTGGTGAATAAGCTAGAAAACGAACGCCTTACCCTAGACTTTAATCTAATTTTCAACAATGAGCTTAAATCCGTAGAATTAACGGAATTGGTGATTGCAGAATTAAAGCAAACCAAACTGAATCGAAATTCAGTCTTTTATCAATTAATGAAATCCTTACACTTGCGGCCATATCGCCTAAGCAAATATTGCATCGGAGCGATTGAGTTACTTGGTAAGGAACAGTTGAAATCCAACCGATTCAAGCGAAAATTAATGTACCTCGAAAAAATAAATAATCATGCTGCTTAACTTTATTCCCCCTGTTTTAGCGAAAGCCCAAACAAACATTTCTACCTTCTCATGGGATTATCAAGATTTAGATGGTTTAGGAATCCGATTGGCTATAAACTTATTGGTGCTCTATATAATCATTCGTTTATTGTATTACCCAAAAGCAAAACGAAAAGACTATTTGTTCACTTATTTCCTCATTGGAATCATCACTTTCTTCTTGTGTTTTGGGTTGAAAAAACTCGACATAGACACGGGAATGGGCTTAGGATTATTTGCCATCTTTGGAATTATCCGCTATCGAACCGATGCCATTGAAATTAAAGAAATGACCTACTTATTTCTAGTGATTGGATTGAGTGTAGTAAATGCCATGTTGGCTACTGAAGTGGAAAAAAGTACCTACCAAATCAATCTCTTTGAATTAGGAATAATTAACCTGACCGTAATCATCGTATTGTATGTGATGGAGTATCTTTGGCTCGTTAAACATGAAACCCGGAAAATCGTAAATTATGACCGCGTAGATCTTGTGCACCCGGAACAACACGAAACTATGAAAAAAGACCTTGAAGCGAAAACTGGGCTGGTGATCAACCGTTTTGAGATTGGTAAAATTGATTACTTGAACGACACCTGCTTAGTGCGCCTGTACTATTACGCAGACGACCAAGATTTTTCTAATTACGGCGCAGGATAAGACATGAGTGCATGGCGATGGATCCTTTTTCCTTTGGGCCTAATCTATTGGGTCATCACACGCATTCGCAATGCAAGCTATCATGAAGGAATATTTTCAAGCCATGAAATCGAAGGGAATTCCATCTGTATTGGCAATTTAAATGTAGGAGGTTCAGGGAAAAGCCCACTCACTTTATATTTAATGAAGGCGTTTCAATCCACACATACTATTCAAGTACTTTCTCGAGGATATGGAAGAAAAACAAAAGGTCACATTCAACTTACCACTGCACATCACGCAAGGGATGTTGGAGATGAGCCCTTGATGTATTTCAAACACAAGAATCCACAGGATGAAATCCACGTTTCTGAAAATAGAATGGACGCCATACGCAAGCTAAACAGAGATTCTAATCACATCTTATTGCTAGATGACGCCTTTCAACACCGAAAGGTGCGTGCAGGGTTTAGCATCTTGGTTAGTGATTTTAACGCGCCATTTTTTAATGATTTCATCTTACCCATAGGAAACCTCAGAGAACCTAGGATGGGTGCTAAACGTGCAGACCTTGTGTTGTATACTAAATGTCCAAGTGAAATTAGCGTAGACACCAAGAAACGGTATACTGAAAAAGCTGCACAGCTTGGTCTTAGTGCTTTTTTTAGCAAAATCGCATATGCTCCCCTGCAATCCATGAATGGAATCCCACTTCCGAAAGCAACTCATGCCCTTTTGGTAACAGGTATTGCCAATCCCCTTCCCTTAAAAAACTACCTCGAAAAAACCTTTACGGTTAGTCATATTGAATTTTCAGATCACCATGAATTTACAGAGGAAGAAATCAAGAAAATTCATAAGAAATTTGATACCTTTGAGGCTACAAAAACAATCATTGTTACCACAGAAAAAGACTTCATGCGCCTTAATTCAACAGAATTGCTTACTGAACTGTCCGCCTATCCGTGGTTCATTCAACCCATTGAATTGTCTATTGAAAATGAACCTGAATTTTTAACCTTAATTAGAACATATGTTAGCACAAATTAAAGAGACTGTTGCCTACCTTCAATCAAGAACCCAAGTATCCCCTACCGTTGGGATCATTCTTGGCACGGGATTAGGCGGATTAGTAAATGAAATTAATGCCATCGACGTGATCCCTTACGAAGAGATTCCAAACTTTCCAGTTTCCACCGTGGAAGGACATTCCGGAAAATTAATTTTCGGTGAATTGGGCGGCAAACATGTCATCGCCATGCAAGGACGGTTTCATTATTACGAGGGCTACAGTTTACAAGAAGTTACCTTTCCCGTACGTGTCATGAAGCTCCTTGGAATAGAACGCTTATTTGTAAGTAATGCCTCAGGGGGAGTAAATCCAGCCTTTGAAGTGGGAGAAATCATGATTATGAATGATCACATCAACTTATTCCCAGGCAATCCACTCATCGGTAAAAACCTCGATGAATTGGGCCCAAGATTCCCAGACATGAGTGTTGCGTATGACCCCGCAATGATTGAGCTTGGTTTGCAAATAGCCAAAGAAAACAACATTAAAGTTTCGCTGGGATGCTACGCAGGGCTCACGGGACCAACCCTTGAAACACCTGCCGAATATGGGTATGTTCGTGCCATTGGTGCCGATGCCGTAGGGATGTCTACCGTTCCTGAAGTTATTGTTGCGCGACACATGCAAATCCCCTGTTTTGCCATTTCCATCATTACCGATCTTGGAGTACCCGGGAAGATTCAAAACGTAACCCACCAAGATGTGGTGGAAGTAGCGAGCCGTCAAGAGCCAAAGATGACTATAATTATGAAAGAATTAATTGCTCGAAGTTAAGATGATCGACGAAACAGTTCGCGCATCTTACAAGGTAGTCATTGGCTTAGAAGTCCATGCGCAAATGCTCACCGCTTCGAAAGCCTATTCTTCGGATGCGAATCGCTATGGAGACGCCCCAAATACTCTAGTGAGTCCAATCACCCTTGGACATCCCGGAACCTTACCCGTGATGAACGAAAAAACCATCGAATATGCGATTCGGCTCGGTTTGGCATGTTCATGCAAGATTAGCGAACACCAGTTTTTTGCCAGAAAGAACTATTTCTATCCAGATTTACCCAAGGGGTATCAGATCACTCAAGACAAAACGCCTATTTGTACCGGCGGGCATGTCATTATTCGAACGGAACAAGGCACTGAGAAATCCGTCCGCTTAACCCGTATTCACATGGAAGAAGATGCAGGAAAAAGCATTCATGATATCGATGTGTATGACACCCTAGTCGATTTAAACAGAGCGGGAGTCCCCTTGCTTGAAATCGTCACAGAACCTGATATTGAAAGTTCGCAAGAAGCCTACAATTACCTAACCGAAGTACGGAAACTCGTTCGCTACCTAAATATTTGTGATGGAAATATGGAGGAGGGATCACTGCGCTGTGATGCCAATATTTCTGTGATGTTGAAAGATGCTAAGGAGTTTGGAACCAAGGTCGAGGTGAAAAACATGAACTCCATTCGCAACGTGCAACGCGCCATTGAATTTGAAATTAGCCGTCAAATCGAAACGTTAGAGAATGGTGGCACGCTAGCCCAAGAAACGAGAGCCTTTGATGCGTTAAAAGGCATAACGGTTTCTCTTAGGACCAAGGAAGCTGCGAATGATTATCGATATTTTCCAGAACCGGATCTTCCGCCACTTCATATTTATCAGGCGGACATTGATAAGGTACAGGCGAGCATGCCTCCCCTACCGCGTGCGCTGTTTGAGAAATACACAAAGACCTTGAACCTTAGCGAATATGATGCCTTCAACCTCACAGATTCGAAAGCAATCGCGCTATATTTTGAGCAAGTTATCTTGCATACATCCAATTATAAAGCCGCTGCAAACTGGATTATGGGAGAGGTTAAATCATACCTCAACGAGCAAGGAATAGACATAGAGTCTTTCCCCATCGATGCACCTCGTTTAGCGGGCTTAATTAATCTCATTCACGAAGGAAAGGTATCCAACACAACCGCTGCGCAAAAAATATTCCCGTTAATGTTAACCCAAAGCGACTCGGCCCTATCCATAGCAGAGCAACAAGACTTGATACAAACCACCGACAACCATGCCGTTGAAGCCGCGATTAAACACGTACTTGATGCAAATCCCGCAGAGGTACTTCGGTATAAAAATGGGGAAAACCAATTAATCGGTTTTTTTATGGGGCAATTCATGAAAGCCTCAGGCGGTAAAGTGGACCCAAAAACAGCCAATCAAGCTTTACGAAACGCATTAGAATCATGAATATTCATCAAGTAATCCTGTTTCTGCTTACGATTGTAACGCTTGCATCCTGCAAGAACTCAACAGATGACCAAGGAAATCCAATAAACCTTTGGATAAGCGGTACCATAAAAGGGGCTGAAGGAATGATGGTTTTTGTAGAAGCACCTAGCGAAGACGGAATGATCTCCTTATTTTCTGGAAAAGTAGATGACCAGGGGGGGATCGCATTGGATGGAAATATTGCTGGTCTCGGGTTCTACCAAGTGCGACTCGGAGACAACAAAGAAAATGCAATACCCATTACCCCACTTCCCAATGACAAATTGATACTTAGTACTACCCTCAACGAGTTTACGCTGAAACCGAATTTATCCGGCCCTTCCTGGACAAAAACCTTGAATCAATACATGGCGAAACAAGCAGAATTCCGAACAAAACAAATGAAACTCATGGCTTCACAGGGTCAGTTAACGGAACAAGAATACGCGAAGAACATTATACAGTTCAAAGCACCTTTGGTGAATTTCGCTAAAAAAGAAATCGATAAAAATCCCGCTAATCCCTACCATATTATTTTGTCGATGGAACTCTTCCCTATGACTGGATTTGATGGGTGGGATTCCTCGAACTTAGGCAGTTTTAAAAAAGTGAGTGACGCGTTCGCAAAAACCTACGGTGTTTGCCCAGCCTCTTCGGCTCTGGAAGCGCAGTACCAACAACTAGAAACGGGATACACGCAGTTTGCCCAAATTCAAAATGGGGAAATTGTCGCCCCGAATTTTGCCTTATTAGATGTAAATGGTAAAACGGTCAAGCTTTCTGACTTTCGCGGGAATTTAGTGCTCATAGATTTTTGGGCCTCGTGGTGCGGACCGTGTCGCCAAGAAAGTCCGAACATGGTTAAACTTTATAATACCTATAAAAATAAAAACTTTACTATTCTTTCTGTATCTTTAGATGAAGATCCTGGGAAATGGAAAGAAGCGATACAACGAGACGGCCTACTTTGGAAAACGCATGTGAGCGACTTACGGGGTTGGAACAGCGGTATGCCCCAACTTTACGGTTTCGATGGCATTCCATACACGGTATTAGTGAATCCAGACGGAAAAATCATTGCCAAAGGACTTCGAGGAGAAGCCTTATTTCAGAAAATAGCATCCTTTTACACAACGAATCCATGAAACATTTCTTGATTAGTATTTTTGCAGTACTGCTTGTATCTCATACGTATAGCCAAACTACCGTTACCGTTAGTGGTCAAATCCTAAACGCGCCATCAGACTCCATCTATATCGCCAAATTTACAGGAAAAGGATATATTAACTACCAAGGAACGAAGGCAGATAAACAGGGAAAATTTACCCTAAAAACTAAGGTCCCAGCGCCAGATTATTATGTCATTCGCATTGGAGAATTTCATGCCAATATTATTCTTCGAGATAGCAGTAACATTAAAGTGTATGGCGACAAAAAAAACATAAAGGATATTTGCAATTTTGTGGGTTCGGATGAGTCCCAAGCTATGAACCAGTTCGCCGTTCGCATGGAACGTTGGAACTCAAAAAAAGATTCTGCCTACAAAGCCATGAATGCAATGCCTGCTGCCGATACCGCTGCAAAACGAAAGCTCAATGACTACATGACGAGGGAATACATTGCCTATTTGGGGGATCGTCAACAATTTGTGGCTGCCAATCAAAATTCTGCATCCCTCATCGTCGCACTCGTTTCCTTAGATGTGAACTCGGAATTTGATACCTGGTCATCCATACTCAATCAAATTGTTACCGGTTTCGGTGAAAGCCCTACTGTGAAGGAATACGTAAGCTATGCCAATAATTTAGCCAAACAAAAAGAAGAAGAAAAACGGAAGGCAGAAAGTGCCGCGATGTTTGCTCCCGGAAAACCGGCACCAGACTTTGAAGAATTACTAACGGATCGTAAAACAACCTTGAAACTATCTTCCTTAAAAGGGAAATACGTGTTGATTGACTTCTGGGCATCTTGGTGCGGACCGTGTAGAAAAGAAAACCCGAATGTGGTAAAAACCTACAATAAATACAAAGACGATGGATTCACCATTCTCAGCATAAGTTTAGATACAGACCAACAAAAATGGTTGGGTGCTATTCAAGCAGACGGTCTAATATGGCCGAATCATGTGAGCGACCTAGGCGGATGGAACAGCAAAGTTTCAAGGCAGTATAACGTTAGTAGTATTCCATTTACCATGCTCATTGATGCGGAAGGAAATATTGTGCAAACGAATTTAAGAGGTCCTGCACTTGAAAATAAACTTGCCGAAATATTTGGTCACTAACCCTATGCAAGTTTGTTATTTTGCATCTGATTTTCATTTAGGAGCACCATCAAAGGAACAATCAAAGGCTCGAGAACTCGCCATTGTTAGGTGGTTAGATTATGCTGCAACCGATGCTACAGACATTTATTTAGTGGGTGACGTTTTTGATTTTTGGTTTGAATATGCCGCAGTTATCCCCAAAGGGTTTTCTCGGTTTTTTGGTAAGCTTGCGGAATTAGCCGACCGCGGCATCCAACTTCATTTTTTTTACGGGAACCACGACATGTGGGTAAAGCACTATTTTACCGAAGAATTTGGAATGAAGATTTATGAAAATCCCATCGAATTAACCCTACATGGCAAGCGTATTTACCTAGGTCATGGAGATGGCATAGGGCCCGGCGATCGAGGATATAAATTAATTAAACGCTTCTTGCGAAGTAGCCTTTGCCAATGGGCATTTGCACGCATACACCCGAATTTCGGAATCGGATTAGCCCGTTTTTTCTCAGGAAAAAGTCGTGAAGGAACGGAACATGAACACCAATTCCTTGGCTTTGAAAAAGAATGGTTATATCAATTCGCTGAAACCATGCAGCATGCGGAACCACACGACTATTATATTTTCGGTCACCGGCATCTCCCTTTTGCACTCCCAATAAGCAAAGGAACCTATTACAACTTAGGTGAATGGATTACCTACCAAACATTCATGAAAATAGATTCAGACCATCCACAGTATTATCGGTGGGATGGGAACCAAGCAATATCGTATGACCCGCCTTATGGAAGAGAATAATAAGACCTATTCTCTTGAAACACTGCCTCACTTGGTGGACCATATTCTTGGGCTTCTGGATGAGTATAAGGTCCTGGAATTTCATGGAGAAATGGGCGCAGGTAAAACCACGTTGATTCTTGAGATCCTAGAACGACTTGGGGTAAATGATCTTGAAGGATCGCCTACCTACAGCCTAATCAATGAATACCGCATAGATGAGGGCCTCAAAATATACCACATTGATGCCTTCCGAATTAATTCATTAGCAGAGGGTTACGAATTAGGACTCGATGAGTTATTTCATGAAAATGCGTACTTTTTTGTTGAATGGGCTGAAAAAATAACTAATTTTCTACCTGAACGACGGTTGGTCCTTACGATCACCCCAAATGCATCATTAACCAGAACATATTCCATTACCCATGATCACGGATCCTGAATTACTTAAATCGCTCTTGCATCAAGGGGCCTTTATGCCTCAAGAAGAAATGTTGGAAATCAAACGAAAGAAAGGACAACTTTTCATTGGTATCCCCAAAGAAACCTCCTTTCAAGAGCGCAGAGTAGCTTTAGTTCCAGAAGCAGTATCGCTCCTTGTTGCAAACGGACATCGCGTGATGGTAGAAACAGGCGCTGGAGATGGAACCAATTTCACCGATACCGAATACAGCGAAGCCGGAGCAGAAATTTCCTACGACAAAAAAGCAGTTTATTCGTGTGATATCATTTTCAAAGTGGCTCCGCCGTCCGAGGAAGAAATTGAATTAATGCCAGGAAATCAAACCTTTATTTCAGCGCTTCAAATTTCTACCCAACCGAAAGAAATATTACAAAAGCTCATGCACAAAAAAACCACCTGTATTGCATGGGATTATATTCGAGATGAAGAAGGTGTATTCTCCGTTGTGCGCACCATGGGTGAAATTGCCGGAAATACCGCGATTCTAGTAGCAGGAGAATTACTTTCATCCTTTCCACAGGGAAAAGGAATGATGTTGGGGGGCGTTGCAGGTGTTCAACCAACCGAAGTAGTTATTATAGGCGCAGGCACGGTGGGTGAATTTGCAACCCGAGCAGCGCTAGGACTTGGTGCCTCGGTGAAAGTATTTGATAATTCCGTAGCACGTTTACGCAGACTACAAATCGCTGTTGGAAATCGGGTGTTCACATCCATTATTCAACCCAAGGTATTGGCAAAGGCAATTCGCAGAGCGGATGTAGCGATAGGAGCGCTTAGAGCCCCAATGGGACGAACACCCTGTGTGGTATCCGAAGAAATGGTCGAACAAATGAAAGAAGGATCCGTGGTGGTTGATGTAAGTATCGATCAAGGCGGTTGCTTTGAAACATCACGCGTTACCAATCACAATGCACCCACTTTTATTAAACACGGCGTCGTTCATTATTGCGTTCCAAACATTGCCTCACGCGTATCAAGAACCGCATCGTTCGCCTTATCTAACATCTTCTCTCCCCTGTTATTAGACATCGGTGAAAAAGGAAGCATTGAAGACATCATTCGATTTAAACCGGGGTTTAAGGACGGCGTTTATCTGTATAAAGGCGTATTAACCAATGAGGTTCTTGGCCATGTATTCGACCTGAATTATCAGCCCATCGATTTACTGCTCCCGCGCTTGTGATGACCCCACTTTCGTTTCCGCCTACTCCTCTGCCTTTACGCAAGGTTGGAGAACAAATTCACGTGCAATGCCTGATACGCAAAAAATGGCTTGTACTCACTCCGGAAGAATGGGTAAGACAACACGTCATTGGGTATTTAATACACGTTAAAAAGATACCGTCAGGAAGTATCTCCGTTGAAAAAGCCTTGACTTACCATCAGCGTTTAAAGCGGTGGGATATTGCAACCTTTGATGCCGAGGGTAATCCGAGTATGCTCATCGAATGCAAGCAACCCAAGGTCGCGTGTTCGCCTGAGGTGCTCGTTCAAATCAGCGCCTATCAAAAGATATTTCAGGCAAAAAAACTAGTGATCACGAATGGATTAAGGTGTCATGTTTACAAGGCCGGTGATTGGACGGAAGGAATCGATGAAATCTAAGCCGGGGTTAGTTTAAATTAATCCCCCACTTTCCGGATTTCATTTTGGCGTACTCGCGTCCGATATAGGATAATAATATCCGCATGGAATCCATTGCCGCATCCGTTTCAGCGGTAATTTCTTGCTTTCTTAATTTCAACTGCAACTTCATATTCATGGCATGAAGACACACCTCAATGGGATGGGCATTCACTAGGGTAGATTTACTAGAAAATTCTTCAATCGAAGGAAGCGCATTTTCTACCAGGACTTTATATTTCTCGTCGATCATGATTTCAAGTAAGGTCCGATGTAACAAGGTTAACTCGGCAAATACCTCTTCCAATTCATAAAGATGTCCTTTTTGTGTTTTCCCGGAACGCTTTAATTCCTTACAGATGTCTTCATACCAACGCTCGTATTGCAGTAGAAACGACGGATTAGGAAGCACCGATGGAATCAAGCTTGTTTTGATCCGTTCATAATCACAATGCATGCTTCTAACGATATCCTCAATTTGATACATATAGAGCAAATACTCAATGATGTTCTCTTTTCGTTTTTGTTCGGCAATGAGCATCTTACTTCAAATCTTTTTCTATGCTCGCTTGATTCTCATTCAAAAACCGAATAAAATCAGAAGTCACGTTCATTTTTTCGTTTATGAAATTCAATTGTCCCCCAGCGCCATGAATTAATAGGATATCAATGTGGTTTTTCTCGCTATACATTTTTCCAAGGGTTTCAATTTTCTTGGTTATGGCTTCCAATTTCTTCATAGATTCCTCTTCAATTTTAGCCGCTTGCGTTTGCTGATATTGCATCAACTCCTGCTCCATGGCTTGCGCTTTTTGTTGTATTTGCATGATTTCATTTTGCGACAACAATCCGTTGCGCGCTTTATCATCATTTCGTCGCACATAATCCTCCAACTCCTTGCCACGACGCTTCATTTCCGCTTCAAAGAGTTTCTGTTTTCTAGTGATTACCTGATCTTCTTTTTTGTAATAACCAAAGCGTTCCTTTAAACTATCTTGATAATAATAGGCGATCACCAAACTTTTATCATAGCGTGTAATCACGGTGGGGTTCTTGTTCGCAGGATTTTCCTTGGCCTCCTTACTGCTGCATGATTGAAGCAATGCGCCCACCATTACTAAATAAAATACTCTCATAACCATAAATTTAATGTAAGAATTTAGATGCATCTTCCCGCATCGAAAAAAAGCGTTGTAAACATGACGACCAAAATTCCTGAGTTAGCTTGGCATCGAGCAAGGCCAAATCCGGGAGGTCGCTAACCGGAATTTTAAACAGCTGCTCATAGTGGTCCAAGGTAATTTTTAAAATATACTTTCCGTTATATTCATGAACTTGAACCAAATAATGACTGTGTGGAATTTCCTTAACTAGACGCATGATACAAAGATAAAAATATCCCTCGTTGCGGTTTAAAAAAATCGAGAAGAATACCACTTTAAAGGTATTTATTTAGAATCATTCTAAAATACCATTTTCGAGGTATTGAATTTGGTATGACTAGGCAGTTACTTTGCAGAAAAAAAATCATGCGTTTAATCGTACGTTCATTATTTCTAATTCTTGCGGCAATTCATACAACCTTTGGTCAAGAGAACAACAAAATAACAGCTGATGTATTGGTGAGAACCTATCCACTTAACAAAATTATTCCAGATTCTATATACGGAATGCGAATCGTGGCGGGAAAAAAGATGGAGGTAATTCTATTAAATGGTCGTGAAATGGATTTATCAACGAATAATTACCGTCAAGTCTTCCGTAAAACACCGGGAATTTTTGTATCCGAACATGATGCATCTGGCTTACAAACTAGCTTATCAACGCGTGGACTCAGTGCAAATCGATCGTGGGAATTCAATATGCGACAAAATGGTTACGACATAGCTGCAGACCCTTCAGGTTATGCTGAGACGTACTATGCTCCAACCTTAGATGCGGTGGCGAACATCGAAGTATTCAGAGGGTCTTCTGCCCTTCAATATGGTTCACAATTTGGTGGAATGATCAATTACCAACTAAAAGACCAACTCGGTGAACGACCCATAACCTATGAAGGATCCCATACCGCCGGATCGTTTGGATTATTCAATAGTTATAATGCCATCGGCGGAAAAATAGGAAATTGGACCTATTACGGATTTATGCATCACCGGCAAGCACAAGGGTTTCGAGCCAACAGTGAATACTACACGAATTCCTATTTCGGAAAAGTTGGATACGGTTGGAAACAAGGCAAATTAACGGTAGAATACAACAATAGTTATTATTTAAGCAAGCAAGCAGGTGGACTACATGACACCATGGCCGCTCAAACCCCCGACACCTCACTGCGACATAGAAATTGGTTTGAACTTCCATGGAAAATGGTCTCGATTCAGTTGAAACATTCATTCAACAAGGGATTGAAATTACATGCTACAGTAAATTACCTTCACGGTAACCGCAATAGTGTGGGCTTCCTAAAAGCGATCAACATTGCAGACACCTTCAATACTACGATAGGCTCGTACAATCTAAGAGATGTCGATCGAGACATTTACCATACCATATCGAGTGAAATACGACTAAATCAATCCTACAAAATCGGAAATAATTATCAAGTTTTATCGGCTGGACTACGTTATTGTTTAAGTGATATTCAGCGCCTACAAAAAGGAATAGGATCTGGAGGAAACGAATTTAATTTAGGGGTAGCCCCAAATAACGCTGGAAATCTATATCAACGCGACCTTGATTTGAAAACACAAAACATTGCGCTATTTGCCGAACAGCTGTTTGCAATCGGCAAAAAACTTACCCTGGTTCCAGGATTTAGAGCGGAAACGATTCAAGCAAGCATGAGTGGGCGAACAAACCAAGTAATCGGTGGATACCTTAGTGAAATTCAAAAAAATAGAGTACTCTTTCTCGGAGGGCTAAGTGCTAAGTATCTGCTCTTGAAAAAGCAAACGGCGAATGCAAGTCTTTACGCCAACGTAAACCAGAATTATCGGCCGGTAATGTACAGTGAATTACTTCCATCTTCAACTACAGAAATCGTTGATTCAAACCTAACGGATATTACTGGATACAGTAGTGAATTCGGCATTAAAGGCAACAGATTATTTAGAGGCGTAAATTTCACATACGACGTCAATGCCTTTTTTATTCGATACAATAATAAGGTAGGAACGCTGCCTCCGATAGATTTTGGAGCGTCATACAAAACCAACATAGGAGACCTAGAATCCAAAGGAATCGAACTATTCGCTGAAATGAGCATGTTCAATCCATTCTTCAAGCATTCAAAATTTTCAGAACAACTTAATTTATATGTAAGTGGGACCATTCAAGATGCGCGCTATAAACGCTGGAACAACCCATCCATTGCAGGCGATGAAGCAACATCAATTGTGGGTAAAAAAGCAGAATACGCACCCGAACTGATTACACGTGCAGGAATAGAATATAAAGCGGGAATATTTACGTTTAGTTATCAATATCAATATACTGCCTCTTGCTTTTCCGATGCGGCGAACACTATTACGCCCAATCAAACTGCTACTATTGGATTGATTCCAGCATACAGCATTCATGACCTTGGGATGAATGTACAATTGTTTGAAAATTACCAGTTTAAAGCTGGAGTTAACAACCTATTCAATGAAATAAATCTGATTCGCCGTGTGGGTGGATACCCAGGACCGGGAGTATTAACGAATCAAGGGCGTTCAATATATTTCACCTTAAGCATAAAAATTTAATAAGAAATGACCATAATAGTAGGTACTACTAATTTTTTTCATAAATTCGGCGTGTTAAATAATTTTTAAACGTGTCTAACCTGTTATGATCAGTATTTTCGTTGCCAAACTTGACTTTGGTGTCGACAACGCACAATTGCGTTCGCTCTTTGAGCCATACGGAAAAGTTAACAAAGCAACCGTAGCTATCGACAAAGAATCGGGTCGCTCACGTGGCTTTGGTTTTATTGAAATGGATGATGAATCCGAAGGAACAGCAGCGATTGAAGCTCTTGATGGCTTTTCTATCAATGGCCGACCCATTGCAATAAAAAAAGCGGAAGACCGGGGTGATACCCGAAATCAAGGTCCTAGACCTGAAGCGCCTCGACGAACGGAGGGTTATCAACCAGAAAATAGAAAACCTGCATCGGAAGGTTTCGTACCTACTCCCTTTGATCCAAATGCAACCGATCCAAGGAAAAAAATAATCCCTAAAGAAAAAGAACGAAAACCGGATGCCGAAGTGGACCGTTCAAAAAAACCAAAAATGGATGCGTATAAAAAAAGCGGGAAAAAAGACCGTTTTTTTGATGACGATGACGACGAAGATTTATCAGGAAGTTTGTTTTCGTTTGAGGACGAAGATGAAGATGAGTAAATAGCATTACTAAGCATATGGCCAATCAATCGATTGGCCTTTTTTTGTACTTTTGTATTCATGCCCGAAGCCTATTCCCAATTTCTTCAACACCCCGTATTTAAAGTCGTATCTGAACTTAGCTCCACACAACACATTCCTGCCTTTGTCATTGGCGGCTACGTGCGTGACTCCCTCCTTGGGCGACCGTGTAAAGACATAGACATCGTAGTGGTGGGAGATGGCCCTGCATTTGCGGCGCAAGTTGCCAACAAACTCAGGGTTAAAAACCTTTCCATTTACAAGCGCTACGGTACGGCACATTTTCGATACAAAGACCTGGATGTTGAATTTGTTGGAGCCAGAAAAGAATCATACACCGAAGATTCAAGAAATCCTGCTACCGTTCCCGGATCCCTGCAGGATGATCAATTGCGGCGAGATTTCACCGTAAATGCCTTGGCTTTCAACCTTCATCAAAATCATTTTGGGGTGCTCGAAGACCCCTTTAATGGATTGAAAGATTTAGATCTCGGAATTCTGAGAACCCCACTCGATCCTGTGGTTACCTACTCAGACGACCCCCTTCGAATGATGCGTGCCATTCGATTTGCAACCCAGCTCAACTTTAGCATTGCAGGCCCTTCGCTCGAAGCCATCCAACAACAACACGAACGACTCTCCATTGTCTCCATGGAGCGGATTTCCACGGAATTGAATAAAATATTAATGTCCGAAAAACCTTCTCGGGGATTTTATCTTTTAAAAGCGAGTGGACTTCTTCCTCATATTTTCCCGGAAATGCTCGCACTGAGTGGAATTGAAACCATCAACGGCCATAGCCATAAAGACAACTTTGACCACACCTTGGAGGTATTAGACAATATTTGCCTTCATACCGATAATCTATGGCTTCGTTGGGCTGCCTTGATGCACGACATCGCTAAACCGCCCACTAAACGCTACGACCCCCAATTGGGTTGGACTTTTCATGGACATGAAGAATTAGGTGCGCGCATGGTACCAAGGATATTTAAACGATTAACACTTCCATTGGATGGAAAAATGAAATACGTTCAAAAACTGGTGCGGCTTCATCTGCGGCCAATTGCACTTGTTAAGGGATCTGTTACCGATTCGGCAATTCGAAGATTATTGTCCGAGGCGGGAGACGATATTGATGACCTCATGACCCTCTGCAGTGCAGACATCACTTCGAAGAACGATTTCAAAGTGAAGCGTTATCGCAAAAATTTCGAATTGGTAGGCGAAAAACTAAAGCTCGTAGAAGAAAAGGATCGGATTCGAAATTTCCAACCTCCAGTCACGGGTGAATATATCATGTCTTACTACGGAATTGGTTCATGTGCAGAAATTGGTATTATAAAATCCGCGATCAAAGAGGCAATTCTAGAAGGAAAAATAGAAAACACCTTTGAAGATGCATCCCGCGAAATGATTGCCCAAGCGAACCATCTTGGACTTGTTCCTGTTTCCACTAAATAAATAACTTTGTAAAAAAAAATAAATGCCCGGTTTAAAATTCAGAGTATTGTTAGACTCAGAGCACAACGATGAAGTATTTCGCGATGTGCTTATTTCTAATGAGAGCAATTTCGAAGCGTTCTATCATGCAATCATGGCGGCTTTTGAGTTTAAGGGAGATCAAATGGCCAGTTTCTATGTGTCTGACGATGCATGGGATAAAGGTCATGAAATTAACCTCATGGATATGTCATACGATGATGATGCGCTTGATGCCCCCGCAAATGTCATGAATAAAGCAATTTTGAAAGACTTTGTGAGTGAGCCGAATCAAAAATTCATCTTAGTCTATGATTTTATGCGCATGTGGATTTTTCTCATTGAGCTCATAGGCCGTGAAACCGAAAATCCCGAAGAAGCGCAAACGATTCTATCCATCGGCAATGCCCCAACGGAACATTCAAAGGAAGCCCTCGAAGAAGATTTTTTCGCCAGTGGTGGTGGATCCGAAATAGCAGGAGCTGACGAAGAGGAAGACGATTTAGGATTTAACGATTACGACGATGATTATAACGAAGAAGATTTCACGGATTTCAATGAATACGAATACTAATGGCAACGCATGACCCAATTGGCCTGGCCATACAAGACTATATAAAAACCAAAAAACCAGCAGATATTGTCGTAACGGCAGATTTATGTGACGACGATATCATCCCTGTGGAAGTGCTTTTTCGAACCTATGAAGAAATGCCGGCCTTGGAGCAAAAAGCAATGTCTATATGCTCTGGAAAAATACTAGACGTAGGCGCGGGAGCCGGTCCACACAGCATTTACTTAAGTGAGTTGGGACATGAAATACAGGCCATTGATACCTCTCCCGGTGCAGTAAGCTACTTGAATTCAATGGATATAGCAGCGCGCTGTATGGATATTCAAGACCTTCAAGGTGAAACGTATGACACCCTGTTATTGCTCATGAACGGTATTGGAATAGCGGGCACCAAAGAAAAACTTCCAGATTTTTTAGCGCACCTAAAAACACTCTTAAATCCAGGAGGTCAAATCTTGTGCGATTCCTCAGATGTGGCCTTTCTCTATGAAGAAGAAGATGGATCTTATTGGATGGATTTAAATGCCGCATATTACGGGAACTTTAAATTTCAACTGCACTATAAAAAAGCATCTACCGATGTCTTTGAATGGTTGTATATTGATTATGAGAGTCTACACCACATCGCCAGCTCGGTTGGATTCAACTGTAAACGACTCGAAATCGATGAACATCATTTTTTAGCGCAATTAACCTTGCACTGAATTGAAAGACAATGTGTATTTTTGTGATTAAATAAATAGATAATAATGAGTGTACTGGTAAACAAATCGTCTAAAGTTATAGTTCAAGGTTTTACAGGCAGCGAAGGAACATTCCATGCCGGTCAAATGATTGAATATGGTACTAATGTAGTAGGGGGTGTTACTCCTGGTAAAGGTGGGTCAACCCATTTAGACAGACCAGTATTTAATACAGTAAGTGATGCGGTAACCAACACAGGCGCAGATGTATCGATTATTTTTGTACCGCCTGCCTTTGCAGCCGATGCAATTATGGAAGCAGCAGAAGCAGGAATTAAAGTTATTGTATGCATCACGGAAGGCATTCCAGTGAAAGATATGGTTAACGTCAAAGAATACATTAATGGCTTCGACTGTCGCTTAATCGGACCGAATTGCCCTGGAGTAATTACCGCAGGCGAGGCGAAAGTAGGAATTATGCCTGGTTTTGTTTTCAAAACAGGAAAAATCGGAATTGTTTCTAAATCAGGAACCCTTACCTATGAAGCAGCCGACCAAGTAGCAAAAGCAGGACTAGGAATCACTACAGCTATTGGAATTGGTGGAGATCCAATTATTGGAACAACTACGAAAGAAGCCGTTGAATTATTGATGAATGATCCTGAAACTGAAGGGATCGTAATGATTGGTGAAATTGGCGGAAACTTAGAAGCCATTGCCGCACGTTGGATCAAAGAACATGGCACTAAACCTGTAGTTGGTTTCATTGCAGGAGAAACCGCTCCAAAAGGCCGCACCATGGGTCATGCTGGCGCCATTGTTGGCGGAACAGATGATACCGCTGAAGCTAAGAAACGAATTATGCGTGAATGTGGGATCCATGTGGTGGATTCTCCAGCGCACATCGGCATCAAAATGGCGGAGGTAATGGGTATAACTGCATAGCAGTTATGACTCATGTTACGCATTGACACCCAAGGTGCAATTCATGAAAACAAGGCACTTCTCGGTGACTTTGAACGCTTATATTATGACGCATTTCCCGACGTAAACGAACGCGAGAGTTTTAATGATATTTGTGCTCGTATCAATCAAGACAATCAACCGCTACGTTCACTGATTGCACTTACCTATTCGAATGAAAGAATCCTTGGCGGAATGGTATTAGACATCTATGAGAATACGTGGTTTCACCTCATTTATCTGTTAGTTAAACCTGATGCAAGAAATCAAGGAATCGGAAAACAATTAATTTGCGAAGAATTACCCCTACTCGTTCGTTCAATCAATACGGACTGTAAGGGCGTATTTTTAGAATCAAATATTCCGTGGCAAACACATACCGATTCATTCGATCCGTATACAAGACTATCACATTTCAGACATTTTGGAGTAAAGTGGATTCCCATTCGATATGTTCAACCCCCTTTATCTAAAGAGAAAGCATGTGTTTCAAATTTGTTTCTACTATATTATCCGTTTTCAAAAGCGTATTCCCTAATTAACAAACAGTATATTCGTGCGTTTTTATATCACTTTTACGTCAACCTTGGCGCTGAAACCGATGGTTGCATTGAATATGAGTCTATGTTAAATGAACTAAATCATCTCGAAATGAACCAATCAAATATTTCCACACAAGAAATTCCAATACAAGAAAGCTCCGCTATTCAATTCAAGCGTGTATCACTATGCATTCAACTATCGCATGAAACACCAAAACAAATAAACGAGGTGCCCTGCGAACAATTTCACTCCTATGAAACCGATTTATTATCCTACCACTTTCAACGAGACCGTCCGATTACTAGTAGGTTTCTTCCTGAGCTCTCCATAGCACCTATTCAAATTCATTTCCCGCCAATCTACGCCTTCCACTCAGAAGGCCGAACGAATCACATGGCCAATGAACGAACAACAATTCAAGCCAATCTTAAGATTTCTCAAACGCACTTTCATGCCTCAGAGAACACCGTTTGGTCCGTTACGCTCATGAATTGTGAAGACGACTATTTTAGTGAATTGGAAATTATAAAACTCTCATCTTACTTCGGTAGTAGCCAAGAACGTACCGGACTCAAGGATAACATTCAGTTTTCGAAACCGGGTGGCGAAAAGATGAACCTATCTGATTTTATTAGTAGCACACTTAATCTAACAGAAACACCCATCAGCATAGGCTCCGGAATTATTCAACTTGATACCGCTGAAATTATAAGTAATAACAATCAAATCCAATTAAATTGGGGTGAGTTTTACGATGAACTGACCGAGTCGTTTTCAAATCCAAACAGCCCAAACATCGCACTGAATACGAAATATAACAACGATGAATCATATACCACATTCCTTAATTTAATGTGCGGTTTTGCCTTAGGGATTTTCGACTACAATCGAATGGGATTTGACGAGGTGGTTGATACCCTGCAATTATTAAAAGGGGACAACAGCTATCTGTTGTTTATTAATCGCGGAATCATGTTAAATCTTTGTCATGAAGATGAAATGTTCGAATCGGTCCTTGAAAACATTGGGATAAGTCCTTACTTACTGATTCCGAATGCCGCGTTGAATAATAACACATTTTATTTAGAATCTACCCTAAAGAAACTTTCTGACCTCGAATTTTCAACTCAGGCAACTCATGTTTTATTAGAAGAAAGAAAACAAGCGGAACATGCCTTATTAAAAGGAGTGGTGAATAATATCTTTCATTACAAAACCGAAAAAAATCTCTTTCAATTTTGCAGTACGGAAAGAAATCACTCCATAATGATTCAAGAAATAGAAGCGAATCTGGATGAATTAAAGCACATAGTTGATGAACGAAAAACAAAACGAGAAGATCGGAGCGATTTGTTCATGACGCTTCTGCTAACCGTCTTGTCTTGTCTGCAATTTCAAGGGATTTTTCAAAGTGTTGCCAACAATAACCTTTTTATGTCCTGGGTTTATACGGTTACTTTTTCTTTGACCATTACATTCATGATTTACACCTTATTACGCATGAAATCATAAGTAATGCGTATAGCATTAATTCCAAAACTCCCAAATCAATCCCAGCTGTAATTGCCAACTCGGTATTGGAAAATGGGTGTACAGCGGTTGTGCACGATTCATCCACAAGGAACCTAAATTAGCTCCTGAAACGAACAATCTAAAGGTTTTTACCTTAAACCCAAGGGTAGCAGACACGTTGTGGTAGGCAAAAGAAGATGATCCTGATGGGATTAATTGCATTACAAGTAACTGTGGATCTATAGCAAGCGGCGTATACCTATTTACGTATTGATAGCTAATCTTTGAAAATAGATACAAGTTTTTAGTTTTGGATACGAATCCATCATAACCGACACTTCCCCCAGTGATGAGGGTAGGAAAGACTGCATTCTTCATGAATAAGTAGCGAAACATTGGACTTAACACTAGCCCGCGAAATGATTTCTTTACACTCAACTCAAACACCGCTAAGCTTCTGCTTGATTCCGTTGTATTTTGAACCCAAGACGTTCCATTAAACTGATAAACATCTTGTGTACGAAGTCCACTAACCCGCATCTCATACAAAAGCCCCACAACGGATCCTTCCACCACTCCCTTCACTTGGAGCAGGCCTTGTAATCCTGGATTTTGCATCTGATACTGAAGCGTATTTCCGTAATAAAAGCGCTGCAATACATCGGGTGCAATATTTCCTTGAAAAGCACTGATTTGCACTTGATGTGTACTCGAAATAGGTCCTTTCGCATTCAAACCGATCTGAATGGCACCAAAACCACCACGGATATTCTGTGCCAAACGCGCTGAAAACAACCAAGAACTCAAGGTAACGGAAAAATCACTTAACACCCCCAGTTCTAAGGTATCGTGTTGAGCACCAGCCATTCGCATTCGCCAATAATCCCCCACCAACGCTGCTGTTACCGAAAATTTCGTCCCTGAAAATCCCACGCCCAACTGATGCGTTGTACTCACACGTTCGTATCGGTCGAGGGTGTTACTGGAATCAACGTAAATATTCGGATACAACCCATGGAGCGTGTCTTGTTCTGCGTAAACTCTGCGTTGAAGGGCAAGGGTACTTCGATGAATTAGTCCTAAAAACCGCGTTGAATCATCTAATAAATCAATGGATTGCTGCCAAGAAATACGCTGCATGCGCCAATTAGAATTACAGCTGTCTTTACGCACAGGAATCAATGCTAACGGGAAACTGGCAGCCAATGAATCCACCTGAATCCCTCCCGAGAACTGCCGTTGATCGGTCAATCCTTCTACGGTAAGTTTAGTCTGATAACGATTGCCTATGTTGGCAATATCAAATCGATAATTTCGCTGTTTCCAAGCATTATTGCGCAAAAAAGCGCTGGACCCATGTCCTTCGTAATGTATATTTAAGAGCCAAGCATGTTGGAAGGATTGTGCGTATGCAAATTTCAGATGTTGACTTCCTTGCGTACCAAATCCATAGGCAAATCCTAGCAAAGGCAAGGCAGTAAATCGAATGGGTTGTTCAGAAAATGAATGCGGATGCATCAATACGCCCAGGGGCCGATATGCAATAAGGGGATCCATGAACACGCCCCCATGTAACCCTAGCGAAGGGAGGGTGGAACGACTTGAGCTCGTGAAGTGCTCGATGGAATCAACGGTGCTTAAAAAGGAAGTATTCGGAAGAATTGTGTCTATTAACAGAACCTGAGCCACGTATTTAGGCCCAAAAAACAACATAAAACATGCAAGAAACGCATGGATTTTCATAGGACAAACATACAAAAAAAGGGGGCTAATGCCCCCACACATTGTGGTATATTCGCAAGGGTATTACGCTAACGAATTAATACGTACTTGCAAACCTGACTTAAGGTTAGCCGCTTTATTATTGTGAATCACATTTCGTTTCGCTAGTTTATCAAGCATGGATGAAACCGTTGGAAACAAGGTAACAGCCTCTGCTTTATCGGTTAATCCACGCAGTTTACGAACCGCGTTTCGTACAGTTTTGTGTTGATACTTGTTCAACGTACGCTTCGCTTCGTTGGAACGGATTCTTTTAATTGCCGATTTATGATTTGCCATAGCTTTAATTTATTAACATTTTTTTTTGTAGCCCATAGGAGAATCGAACTCCTGTTACCAGGATGAAAACCTGGCGTCCTGACCACTAGACGAATGGGCCAAATTCCTTGGTAGCCCATAGGAGAATCGAACTCCTGTTACCAGGATGAAAACCTGGCGTCCTAACCACTAGACGAATGGGCCAATAAAATACACCAAATTTGGGAGTGCAAATATACAGCTTAAAACTATACGGGCAAAGCCTCGAATTGAATTTTTTTTTAAGAAATATCTGTATCCTCAGAGCGCAATTTGAACCCTAGACGTTTTCCGGTTTGTAATTTAAGGGTTTCTCCCATGTAATGCATTTGATTCACTGAGATCTCATCTTGAATTTCGTAAGGGGGGATGAACAAATCAAAGGATAAGGCGTAGGCAAAGGTCATTTGTACAACCAAAGAGCAAATATCATCATTCCATAAATGGCGCTCTGTATCTCTGAAAATTCCCGACAATTGCGTTCTGCCTTCAATAAAAAAGTGTTTTTCATGATTTACAAACAAGCGAGAAATTAAATACCCAGAATCATCCAAGCGATTTTGAATTAAGGATTCTGCTAAAAAGTTATAGGTATAAATCACCCCAAAATACCCGCGCTGGTCATTTTGCTGAAAATACCCTGTTCCCCAAAGCGGATTGTAGTCTGGCAAGCGGAAAACATTGTGATGCAAAGAAAACACCAACACATCACTCCCAATATACACATGAATTTCATAATCACCGCGTTCTTTGTAGTACAGGCGAACACGTTCATCTGGAACGATTGCACGCAATGCTATAAGCTCAGATTTTATGGTTTCTTTTAAGTTCAAAAAAACCGATTCAGCATCGGCTGCAATGTCTTGTTTCAAGGTCGCCTTGTTTTGTAACAACTGCGTAAGTTGAAGGCGATTTTGTTCTTTAGGTGTAACTTTTTGTTCCTTTGCCATATTCGATTTTTACAAACATACGGATGATTTTGAGTAATTTCAAACACAAATTATGAATCAATCCGCATTTACATATGTCTCAAAAATTAGTGGGTTGTTTTTACTTTTCCTTCTCCTTTTTCATGTACAATCATTCATACTAAACGGATCTCCCCTTCAGCTTGAAGCCATTGCAATCCGCTATGCCTTGCGATTTGATGTAAGTATGACCGCCTATCTTAGCCTTCCACTTCTTGCACTCGCCTTTTTAATTACACTTTTCGAGGAAAAGACAGGTAAAATCCTGCTGAAAACCCTTGCTATATTTGAGTTTATATTTATTTTACTTCCAGAATCATGGGATCTTATTTATCTTAACTACGCTGCCAAACGCGCCACTTTTGACGTTTATGCATTTTATGTTGCCGGACAAGATCAGGACCAATTCCTGTCTCTCTTCGGTAGATTTTGGCACATCACCGTGTTTGCGGGCTGTTATTTCACGCTGTTTTATTTTATCCTAAATAGAATAAGTCGTTTACCGCTTAGACGAAATCAACCCATTCCAGCAAGCATTAGCCTCTTGATATATGGAAGTTTCGCCTTCATACTTGCTAGAAATAGTTTTGGACCCAAACCCCTTGGTGTGGCAGATGCACTTGTTGTAAAAGACCCGATTGCTGGGCAACTCACCCTGAATTCGCCTTTTGTAGTGTTAAAAACCATACAAAACAAGGGGTTGCCTACAACGCACTTTTTACCAAAAAACAAAGAGCGACAGTACGTGAATCCTCGACTAAATCTTTCAAGCAAGGGGCATGAGGCGCGCTATAATTTGATGTTTATTATTATAGAAAGCCTGGGGAATAAGCAACTTTTTCAAACCGTTCACGGTTGTCGCCTCACTCCTTTTATGGATTCGCTAGCCAATCATCAAGCAAACCTTTTTGGGAACCATGGACTTGCAGAAGGAAAAACCTCCATTGAATGTCTCCCTGCCATGTTTGCCGGAATCCCCTCGTTGCTAGAAACTCCATACATCCTTAGTAATTTCAGCACCAATCAACTCACGGGCTTCCCTCGTGTGTGCAATGAAAAAGGATATGCGACCTATTTTGTTCACGGGGCAACACGCGGCTCCATGCGATTTGATGCAATAGCCAATGCGCTTGGATTTCAAGAGCAATGGTACAGAAATGAACTGTCCTCGAACCCATCAGATTTGGGCAGTTGGGGAGTTCACGACCATGCCGTATTCAAGCATCTGAGCAAGAAAATACCCGGGATTAAAAAACCATTTATGATGACCGTATTTACCTTGTCTACCCATGAGCCTTATGATATCCCAATATCCCTTCAGGGCAACTACCCCAAGTTGAGCAAGGAAGAACGATCTTACCACTTTATCGACGATCAACTTCGGTTGTTTTTTTTAAAAAATAGCGGAAAATCATGGTTCAAAAACACAGTTTTTGTCATTACAGGAGACCACACGCCGGTACATTTAGATAACGATCAATATCTAATCTCCGACTACTATTCCGTTCCTATTCTGGTAAGAACTCCGAGTGGATTTGAGGGAGACTTGGCCATTAGAGAGCAACAAGATCTGGTTCCTGCGCTGTGTCGTGCAATGCATTGGAAAACCGAGCTCTATTCCTATTACAACCCAAGGGATTCAGACGTAATACGGTATCTCAATGGGATCTATTACATATGGAATGATGCGTATGAACTTCAATTCAATGAAGCGACGAAAACATGGCGAATCCGTTTAAAAAAGTTAAAAAAATCATCGGATACTGATAAAAAATTACTATATTTGAATATAGAAGAGTCTAAAGCGAAATTCCTTTCCCTACTGCAACGTTTTAGAAGAGACTTACGTTTGAACAAAACACACCGATGAAAGAGCGCATTTGGTTTATTGTAAATCCAATTTCTGGAGGCCGTAAAAAAGCGGAACTCCCCCAGCTTATTGCTGCTCATTTGGATCACGATAAGTTTACCTACGAAATTATTCATACTGAACATAAAGGGCATGCCATTCAAATCGCTAAAAAAGCGGTTTCTTTGGGTATAGATATTGTTTGTGCCGTTGGTGGTGATGGTTCCGTTCATGAAGTTGGAACAACATTAATTGGGTCTAATACACAATTGGCGATTATTCCACTGGGTTCAGGGAATGGCCTAGCTCGCCACATGAAAATTCCGTTAAAAATAAAAGAGGCACTTGAATGCATCAATTCAGGGAACATCATTGAAATGGATACCTTAAAAGTGAACAACAAAGCCATTCTAGGATTTGGTGGTTATGGCTTTGATGCGTTGATTGCAAAGAAATTCGAAGGATCCAAAAAGCGTGGTTTTATCTCATACATCAAGTTAGTGCTTCGCGAAATTTTCAAATACAACCCAATCAATGTTTCCATTGATGCGAACGGTCAAGTGCGAAAGTTACCCGTGATGCTATGCACCATTGCAAATACCTCTGAACTCGGCAACGGATTTAAAGTATCCCCTACCTCCGACGCCACCGATGGAAAATTTGAAGTGGTCATCCTTAAACCTTTTTCTTTTTGGAATATTCCCGCCATGTTGTACCGTTATTTCTCTGGAAGAACAGACTACAGCGGTTTAACCGAAACGATTAAGACAGACCATGCCACCTTAGTACTTCCACATTCCTACGGTCAAATTGATGGTGAACCCATCTCTTCTGGGAAAAAAGTCCAAGTGGCTGTTGTACCGCGAAGCCTTCGCATTATTGTAAAATAACATGAACTTTATCGATTGGGATCTCCCAGAAATTTTAATTCGGCTCAATTCCTTAACTGCTGAAAAAATACCCACATGGGGTAGATTCACCGCTCAACAGATGGTGGAACACCTGACCAACGGATTATCACTCTCTATGGGTCATATGACATTACCGATGGAAGTTTCTGATGAAAAGGCACTGCAATCAAAAGCGTTTTTATATACAGATAAACCCTTTGGGAAAGACATTAAAGTGGGATTTGTTAATCCGGAAAAGCCCTTGGCTTTTGAGGAATTGGAACTGGCTGTAGATGCCTTTATTGAGGAATTTATAGCCTTCGACGAATATTACGAATCCAACCCAGAGGCGATCCATGGCCATCCCAACTTTGGACCACTCAATCATGAGGAGTGGCTTTTACTCCACCGAAAACATATCAGTCACCACCTCGAACAATTTGGGCTTTGATTATAGAAAATTAGCAATTTATAACAAGTCTAATTCGAGAATTTACACTAATATTGACACCTAATAATTATATCTAGATTTATGAAAAAATCAATGTTACTTTTCGTTCTTATTGTTGGTTCATTTGCATGTCATGCGCAAACCGTTGAAGAAATAATCAGTACCTTCCACCAAACGATCGGCGGTACAACATGGGATAGGATTGCAGGAATGCAAATGAATGCAAATGTGGACCAAGGGGGGATGAAAATTCCCGTTGAAGTGGTTATGCTTAAAGACGGCCGAATGTATACGGAAATTACCTTGATGGGAAATACGATGATCATGCAAGCATTCGATGGCAATACGGTTTGGACAACAAACTTCATGTCTATGGAAGCGGAGAAAGCGCCTGCGGATGAAACGGAAAACACAAAGCGCGCAGCAAAAGAATTCCCGAATGCCTTGGTCAATTACAAATCCTTAGGATACACGCCTACCTTATTAGGGACCGAAACCATTGATGGTACGGTGTGTCATAAAATTAAGTTAGATAAAAAGACAATACTGGCAGAGGGTAAGGAAGTGCCTAGCATCGAGTACTACTACATTGACAAAGAAAATAACGTTCCCATTTTAACAGAAACGGAAATCCAGTCGGGAGAAATGAAAGGAAAAACATCCCAAACAAAATATTCCGATTATCAAGAAGTTGATGGCGTAATTGTAGCATTTTCGCAAACATCTGGGATAAAAGATGGAATGACACAAACCATTCAGTTCGACAAAATAACGCTCAATCCAAAGATTGACGAAAGCAAGTTTTTATTTCCAAAAAAGTAAGCCATGAATAAGTTAATTATTTGCCTTTTCGTAAGCGGATGGGCTGTATTCTCGTGGGCACAAACTCCTACCCTCAACGCTGGAGATTATTTCGGTGATTTAAAAGCGCGGCACATTGGTCCTGCATTGATGAGTGGTAGAATTTCCGATGTAGAACTACACCCGAAAAACTCTAACGTTGTTTTGGTTGGCGCTGCAGGCGGTGGGGTGTGGAAATCACAAGATGGTGGCGTACGTTTTACGTCCATATTCGACCAGTACTGTCAATCCATTGGTTGTATTACCATAGATCCAAGTGATCCTGATAATACCTATTGGGTAGGGACTGGAGAAACATGGACCCGAAATAGCGTATCTGCTGGAGATGGGATCTATAAAACTATCGATGGAGGAAAGAATTGGACCAAAATGGGGCTTGAAAAATCAGACCGAATTGCATCCATTCAAATCAACCCGAATAATCCAAATGAAATTTACGTGGCTGTTTTGGGCGCCTTGTGGGGACCAAGCAATGAACGAGGAGTGTATAAATCCATAGACGGTGGGAAAACTTGGAATAACATATTATTTGTAAATAAGACAACCGGATGTTCTGAACTAGTAATGGACCCAACGCAGCCCCAAGTATTGTACGCAGCCTTTTGGGAATTTGGTCGGACCGCATATTCGTTTAATTCAGGCGGACTCAACAGCGCACTTTACAAAAGTATGGATGGAGGCGCAACCTGGAAGAAGCTTGAAAATGGGTTGCTCCTAGGCGAAAAAGGCAGAATTGCCGTTTCCATTGCCCCATCAAATCCGTCGATTGTTTATGCAGTCATTGAAGCCAAAAAGAAAGAGGAAAAAGGTCTTTATCGGTCAGAAGATGGAGGGAACACCTGGGCTTTTCTCAACGGAGATTTTGCCCTAACCGTACGTCCATTTTATTTCTCTAGAATAAGCATTCATCCGAACGACCCAAACATCATTGCAAAGGCTGGACTTTTTGGATCCATTAGTCGAGATGGCGGAAAGACCTTTAAAAACCTAGGTTCTATGCATTCTGACATTCACGACATCGCATTTGATTACAACCAACAGGATAAATTATTGGTTGCAACGGACGGTGGCTTGTATCGATCGTTGGACGGTGGATCCAGCATGGAAATGATTGAAGATTTACCAGTAAGTCAGTTTTATCATGTGAGCCTAGATAACCGGAATCCATATTATGTTTACGGTGGATTACAAGACAATAATTCATGGTTTGGTCCATCTGCTAGTCCTGGTGGAGTTGAGGCACGCGATTGGGAATTAGTTGGCCAAGGCGATGGATTTCGTGTATATCCACACCCAACCCACCCGAACATTGTCTATTCTGAAATGCAAGGAGCGGAAGCCATTTGGAGGTTTGATGTGGAGAAACAACAATTAAAAACAGTAAAACCCTATCCGCTTGAAGGTGACCCCAAACTTCGGTTTAATTGGAATGCCTCGCTAACAACGAGCAAACACAATCCGGATAGACTTTATGTTGGAAGCCAGTTTGTCCATGTATCGAATGACCGAGGCGATAGCTGGACTAAAATTTCTCCCGACCTAACAACCAACGACAAGGTAAAACAAAATCAAGAAGCTTCGGGTGGTTTATCCGCCGATAATTCAGGTGCTGAAAACCATTGCACCATCTTTAGCATTGCTGAATCTCCGCTTACAGACCAAGTAATTTGGGTTGGAACCGATGACGGAAATGTTCAGGTAACGAAAGATGGCGGCAAAACATGGGAAAACCTAACGAAGAACATTACAGGCCTTCCAGCAAATACCTGGTGTTATCACATTGAAGCCAGTGTTCACGGAAAAGAAATTGCCTATGCCGTATTTGACGGGCACACTAAAAATGATTACACTGCTTATGTATATAAAACGGTAGATTTCGGTAAAACATGGCAATCCATTGCCACATCAGAAATCACAGCATTTGCTCGAAATATCCAAGAAGACTACGCGAATAAAAATTTATTGTACGTAGGAGCCGAGAACGGCTTGTACATTACGTTAAATGGTGGAAAAACTTGGTCAGCCTTTACAAACAACTTTCCGAAAGTAGCCGTTCATTATTTAGAACTTCATCCCACGAAACATTCATTAGTTGCAGCAACCCACGGTCGAGGAATTATTATTCTTGATGATGTTCGTCCGTTACGCAACATTAATGAAGGATTATTGACGAAAAACTTAAGCTTTTTTGAAACGGATCGTTTTACACTGCCAGAAAAAAGTAATTTCGGAGGTACGGCAGCTGAAAATCAATTCGTAGGGGATAATCCAAGCAGCAATGCAAAAATCAGTTACCTCTTACCCAAGCGACACACGTTTGGTAAAATGACTGGTGAAATCACAACTCTTGATGGCACCTTGGTTTCAAAAATCGAAGTAGGGAAAAACAAAGGAATCAATACCATTGAATGGGGCTTTAATGCCAACGCTCCCAAAGTAGCCAAAGGAAAAGGGTTCTCAGTGGCGCCACCTCCTTATGTTAAGGCGGGAAATTACTTAGTGAAAATAACCAAAGGAAATGAAATATTCGAAAAGCAAATTGAAGTGATTTATGATTCAAGTTCATCATTTACCTTAAGCGAAAGAGCCCAGCAACAACAAACTACAGCAGAGGTTTTCACTATGATCCAAGACCTAGCGTACCTCGTGTATCAAATTGATCAATGGGACGCCAAAGCGACAGCATATAAAACTAAGCATACCAAAGCGGATAAGTACGTAGATGCGTTACGAATGGATCTAACCGCGATGCGAAATACGTTGGTGGTAACCACGGGTGACAACTACGTAGGGGCTGCAGAAGATGAACTCCGAGAAAAGTTGAATGAAATATTCGCCAATGTTTCCAGTTATTTTGGCGCACCATCTTCTTCGGAGTTAGCAAATATCACGGCGTTATCCAATGAACTGAACAAAGCAAAAAAACAGTTTGGTGTACTTCAAGAAACAAAAATAAAAGCACTTAAATCGCTCCTTGAAAAGGATTCAGAGATTAAAATGCCTGAGATTTTGTCATTCGATGAGTTTATTAAGCAATAATGAAATTTGAAGTTCAGATAAAACGAACCATAAACTGCCATATCGAACGCGCTTTCAAGTGCCCCATGCTTTGCGATGTAAAACTAGTACATACCGGATACGGGATCATGCCTCGAATTACTGGGGTTAGCCACGATGAAAGCTGGGGGAAAATTGGAGGGTCTAAACGCATTTACGCGAATAAATCATGGATTCAAAAAGGAGGATTTGTTTCCATGGATCACATCCTAGAACGAATTGAAAATAAAACCTGGAAGATTCGTGTTGATCAATTTCAAACGTGGATGCTTGGATTTTATCAATTTGATGGTACGTGGGTTACCCACGAATTGGATAATGAGTTAATTGAAATAACCTATACATTTCAGTTACACGCCAACGGATTTGTGCTTTACCCCCTTCAATGGACCTTTGCCAATGTATTTTGGAAAAACTATATGAAAAAGGTGTATCAAAATGTGGAAGGACTCATTTTATCGGAAACACCATATATCTATGAATAAGCTAAACGTTGTCCGAATTCTTGCCATTGCAACCCTACTATTATCTGCCGCTTGTAGCAATGAGTCTGAGCAGAAGGTAACTAGACAGAGTCATGAAGCTTCCGATATTCAACGCGTTGATTCTTTAATGGACGGCGACATTCTGTTTCAAATCTCAACTTCTGGACAAGGAAAAGCCATTCAGTTAGCCACCAACTCCCCGTACTCACATTGTGGAATTCTGTTCAGAGAAAATAACGAATGGATGGTTTTTGAAGGAGTACAACCAGTCAAAAAGACTAAACTTTCTGAATGGATTAATCGAGGTGATGGTCAGCACTATGTAAGTAAACGGCATAAGGATGCCGCTTCCTTATTAACTAAGGAGGTGAAAGAAAAAATGAAAGAAGAGGCGAAAAAACTGTTGGGAAAGAATTACGATTTAACCTTTGAATGGAATGACGACCGCATCTACTGTTCAGAGCTGGTGTATAAAATATATCAGCGGGGTGCCGGACTTTCTGTTGGTACATTGCAAAAATTGAAGGATTTCAACTTAAATTCTCCAGTGGTTGGTGCTAAACTAAAGGAACGATACGGAAAGAACATCCCGCTGAATGAAACGGTAATTTCTCCGGGAGCGATTTTTGCTGACAGCAGCTTGGTGGAAATTTTAAGCGAATAAAAAAATCCCTCCGAAGAGGGATTCAAACAAAACAACCAATCAAAACCAATTAATATTCAGTAACCACCTGGTGCTGGTCCATTAATTTCCTCAAATTGATGAGTGCATAGCGCATGCGACCTAAGGCCGTATTAATGCTGATGTCCTCCATTTCTGAAATTTCTTTAAACGATAAATCTTGATACAAGCGTTGATAAATAATTTCCTTTTGAGCGGCGGGCAATTTATCCAAGAAACGAACGACTTGGGTTTCTAATTCTTCCTTACAGGTAATCTGAAGCACATTTAAATCGTCATTGGACAAGCGACTAAATACAGAATAATCTTCAGATGCAGAGCGGGTTTCAGAAAGAAATCTTACCTTTTTATTCTTACGGAATCCATCGATAATCAAGTTGTGGGCAATCCGCAAAACCCACGGTAAAAATTTCCCCTCTTCATTGTAATTTCCACCTTTGAGGGTAAGAATCACCTTCATGAAGGTATCTTGAAAATAATCATTCGCCAGCTCAGGATCTTTAATTTTAGATAAAATAAATCGGTAAACACGGTCTTTGTGGCGCGTGATTAACAATTCAAACGCTTTTTCGTTTCCGTTAACATACAGCTTTACTAGCTCTTGATCTCCTAATGATAGTATCGACATAATTTACAGTTAATCCAAGAATTTGGGGTTAAGTAAATTTGGTGTCTATAGGCGAGCTTGTTTAGATTTGTAAAACGTAAAAGTAAAGATTTCTTGTGTAAATAGCTAGTCAATTAACTTTTCATTACTTTCATTGAAAATTCAATGGGTTATGTCGAATAATGTATTTTGGATCGGATTAGTCACCTTACTTGGATTTCCAATACTTGGATATTTCTTGAGCTATGGCATTGATTTTACGCATGTGGTCGAATTTCTTAAGCTACCCTCATTTACCATAATCCCTATAGGTTACGGACTCATGTTTGGATTTTCTTACGCCTTCCTTGCCCTACTATTTATGGATGCCCCCATATTTGATTCCTTAGGAAACCGCATGGAACAGCTCATTAAACAACTTAAGCTTACCGTAGTTAAAGGCTTGTTTTTATCGGTTTGTGCAGGCGTTGGAGAAGAATTATTGTTTAGAGCATCCATTCAACCCTACCTAGGAATTTGGATTACCTCCATCCTATTTGTTGCCATTCATGGCTACCTAAACCCATGGAACTGGAAGTTTAGTTTATATGGGGTCATTATTCTCCCCTTTATCATTTTACTCTCTTATGGCTATGAACTGTTTGGACTGTGGTTCGCCATCATGGCACACACCGCCTATGATGCCGTGCTATTTACGAGTATTGTGAATACAAAAACCTAATTTCTCATAGATTGACAGGAATTTCATCTAGTTTAAATTCTTATCATAAATTTATCCATAATTAAGTCATAATTCTAATTAAAAATTCAACCTCATTTGATATGAAACTTACAACTTTCGAAGAAAAAAAATGGATTAAAATACTTTGCTCGCATCCAAGCAAATTGAAATCTGCTCCGTTTGAAATCAGGGACAATAAGAGAATTATTGAGGCAATACTATCCAGACCATTTAGCGATTATTTCAAATTCTCTGCTTCAGGAGAGTTAATCAATTTGAATTTTAATTCGCTTTCGTTCTTTGAACATACCAGTCGACGTATTCGAAATGATCGTGAATTTGTAAAAAACATGATGAGGAAATGTTCTGGATACCTGTTTCGTCATATTGGCGATGAATTACTATCAGATGAAGCTCTCTTTGTATTTGCTGCTAAACATGCTTCCTTCAATGCATTAGAAAAAATGATTAAGAGACACAACGATAAATTTCCAACAGATTTCGAATTAAATGAGGTATTGAATGCAGATGTATTTCGGCTCAAATCAATGATCAATTCACAAAGAATTTTACCTAAAAATAAAAAACAGTGGTTATCCTGTCACTTTTTGAATAATCCAAAAATTATCATTCCAGTAATAAAAAATGGAGTTCCTTCAGTCTACAACGTTATTAATCCAATCTTAAAAAGAAACCGGTTAATAGTAAAAGCTGCTATTAAAAGTGATTTTACTATTTTTGAAAAAATACCAACGGCATTGCAAACAGATATGAGCATTCTATTGACCTACTTAAAAGCTGAAGCCGCCATACAGATCTATGATTCACGGGATTTTGAAGTGCCCTTATTTTGGAACAAAATTAGTGAAACCATCAAAAAATCCCCTGCTATCTATATTCGGATGATTAAAGAGGTAAAAACTATGAACTTTAAACCATTTATCATGAACAATTCAACCCCAGAAATATTGCGTAACGAAATTATTAATTCATATTTACAATCCGAAATTAAACTTTCGTTTAGATAGAGTTAATTTTAATATGACCAGTAATCATTACTAACATTACATTTAATCATCCCATTTTCTTTCTTTACGATAAGAAAAATAATTTTCTTGACGAGCTGATTAAACCGTTCATAGAACGTAGATTGATTTGCAACCGAGAAGGTGACTATTTTCATGAATACTATTGGCCGGATATTACCCTTTCGAACCGTGCATCAAATCACACACCAAAAAATGGTAATGATTTCGAAATTGAACTCTTGGGGGAATACAATCCCAGCAACGAAACAGTAACCTTGTTTTTACCAAAAATTAAAGCAACATCAAAGGAGTTTCTAAAAACTAAAACTTCAATTATTGAAACGGATTCAATTAATAAAATTACTAAAGACCTTAGTTATTTGATATTAATACATGAATTCACTCATTGGCTTATTGATCAACTAATAAAAAAAGCAAAACTCAACTTTGAATATTCCCTCGATGATAATGTTGACTTCCATGAATCATTGGCGCAACTATTCACGCATTTCTATTGCAAAAAAGATCCATCTCTTTGGGAACTATTTCAATGGTTAGAAGAAAGACAACCCAGACAATACAAAATATATAATGAACTATCGAATCCAAAAATAACTGATCCAAGCATGTTAAATGTTGATCAAACCATCATCGATAAAGTTTTATTCGCCACGGTCCTGTTGTTGAATTCTGAATTAAAATACCCAAAGCAATCTTTTGAAAATATTAAAGATATATATGACCGGCTTGAAGGAAGCGAGCAGGAAATTGGAAATTGGTTTGAAAGCAGAAGTATTTTAAGCATTGCGAATTGTTTTAATCGTTGGGATTGGAAAAATGAAACATTTGAACAGGTAAAAAATAAAAAACGTGGTTGTTTTAATGGAAAAAAATATGAACTTTAAACACTTCAACAAAAAAGTCTAATAGAGATTAAGTTTTGTTCTATAAGTATCAGCACGACAAACCGGTTAATAGCCGTTGCTTTTTCTTAATTTTACCCTGTGAAAGCCAAACGGTCGCCTTTTTTCCTTGGATACTTGCTTGTGTTGAGCGCTTGCCTCTTGACCCTGTTACTGAACGAAAAAATCCCGCTTCAACTCGCGACGAATCAACTACACCAGCCCGTTTTGGATGCCATCATGCCTTACCTCACGATGCTTGGCGATGGGATTTTTGTTCTTTTACTCGGTGTAGTATGCTTGCTTTTCGTTAATCGCAGCACCGGGTGGCTAATCATCCTTAGCTACTTATTTTCTTCATTGATTGTTCAATTCAGCAAACATGTCCTTTTTCCGGATGCCATGCGTCCCTATTTCTATATGAAAGCTATTCCAAGTTTTCATGCCATTCCGGATTTCCTGTACTATGAATACCACAGTTTTCCATCCGGACATACCGCCAGTGCCTTCGCGCTCGCTACTTTATTGAGTTTTTCAGTTAAAAACAAACCCATCGCTTCTATTGGTTTATTGGGTGCGGCGTGTCTTGTAGGTTTTTCAAGAACCTATCTTTCACAGCATTTTCTGGTGGATGTTTGCGCAGGTTCACTCATTGGTGTATCCAGTGTATACCTGCTACGGGCGGCCATTCCAACGGCATGGTTTACAACGCAAACACCCTATATATCGCGATGAATAATAAAACCATAGGAATTGCGATCGGGGTATGCATCCTTCTGTTTGTTCCCTTTCTTGGCAGTGTTCATCTCTTTGATTGGGATGAAATTAATTTCGCGGAATGTGCACGAGAAATGGTTACGAGTGGAAACTATTCCACCGTCACCATTGACTATCTTCCCTTCTGGGAAAAACCCCCCTTATTCATCTGGATGCAGGCGATTTCCATGAAAATTTTCGGAATCAACGAATTCGCGGCGCGCTTTCCGAATGTAGTTGCTGCCTTATTCACCATCCTCACCTTAATTTACCATGGAACTCAACACCAAAATCGAAAATTCGGATATTGGTGGGCTGCATTTTACCTCGGTTCTTTTTTACCGAACATGTACTTCCATTCCGGAATTATTGATCCTTGGTTTAACCTGTTTATTTTTAATTCCATCGCCTTTTATTACCTCGGAACAACGAAACAACGGATTCATGAATTCCTTTTTGCAGGGCTGTTCGCCGGACTTGCCGTTATGACCAAAGGTCCGGTAGCTATACTGCTCATCGGTGCGTCGGTTTTCTTATTCCATCTGTTAACCAAATTCAAATCCTTTCCAAAGTTCAAGTTTATTTCAGTTACACTGATCGCTACGCTAATCATCAGTTTATTATGGTTCTTTTTACTTTGGATTAGTGGGAATAAAGCCATTATCACACAATTCCTTGAATATCAAGTACGCCTATTCCAAACGAAAGATGCGGGACACGGAGGCCCAATCTATTACCATTGGATCGTGTTATTGCTCGGATGTTTTCCTGCCTCCTTCTTTGCCCTTGGCAGTTTCTTCCAAAAGGATAGCTATACCAATCCATTCAATAAATTGGTACTCATTTCAGGACTATTCACGCTGATCCTATTTTCAATCGTTCAAACGAAAATTATTCATTACTCTTCGTTTTGTTACTTCTTCATTACATATTTTGCAGCCTTATCCATTTCACAATCGGAAAAACCAATCCGTAGAAGCACCTGGTCTACCCTCAGTTACCTTTTACTCATTTCAATAGGGCTAGGAATCCTCGTTTACATTCAGGTGTTTGGAGAAGGAATCACCCGGCTTATTACCATCAAAGATCCCTTCGCATTAGCTAATTTAAGTGCGGATGAACCATGGGGTGTTATAGATTTTACCGCCGTGGGTATTTGGATTAGTGCAGCTTTGGTGTGTATTTATTTCATTCGTACGCAACGAATTCAACAAGCGATACAAACCTTGTTAATTGCGGTGCCGATTGGTATTCTTTGCATCCAAGCCACGATCTTACCACACATTGAACAATACACCCAGCGTGCAGCAATCACCTTTTATAAAAGCCAAGCACCTAAGAATGTGTATTTAATCCCCCTTGGATTTAAATCCTATGCGCATTTATTTTACGGGCAAATTAAACCGCATCAAAATAACAATCGCTTCAACGAAGCGTGGATTTGTTCCGATTCAACCGATTTACCCGTATACTTTGTGGCGCGAATTCCTATGCATGAAAACTATTTGAAAGCCTACCCTAACCTCAAGAAATTATACATGAAAAACGGTTTTGTTTTTCTCGCTCAAAAAAAGAACTTAAGTTTGAAATCTAAAGATAAATAATAGCATGCCACATATTTCAGAAAAAGCTCAAATCGTCCCTGCATCCCCAATTCGTAAGTTGGTTCCCTTTGCGGAAGCGGCCAAAAAATCAGGCAAAACCGTATTCCATTTAAACATTGGTCAACCCGATATTCAAACGCCAGATGCTGCCTTAGATGCCATCCATAATTTTAATGAGAAGGTACTAGAATATAGTCATTCGGCGGGTATTGAAAGTTATCGTGTTAAACTTTCCGCCTCCTATAAAGCACAAGGTATTCCTGTTGAAACTGAAGATATTCTTATTACCACCGGAGGATCAGAAGCCTTGATTTTCGCGTTTCTATGCACCTGTAATCCAGGCGATGAAGTGATTATCCCTGAACCCTTTTATGCAAACTACAACAGCTTTGCGGTAACCGCTGGAGTGAAGGTTGTTCCAGTAACTTCCAACATAGAGGATGGCTTTGCCCTACCTGCCATGGAGGAAATTGAAGCGAAAATAACGCCGCGAACTAAAGGTATTGTTATCTGTAATCCGGGCAATCCAACAGGATATTTATACTCCAAAGCTGAATTGGAAGCTTTGGCAGCGATTGTAAAAAAGCATGACTTGTTCCTCTATGCAGACGAAGTGTACCGTGAATTCTGCTACGATGGCGCTCAACCGCATTCGGTATTAAATTTACCTGGACTGGAAGAACATGTATTGATGATCGATTCCGTTTCAAAACGATATTCCATGTGTGGTGCACGCATTGGTGCACTCATTAGTAAGAATAAAGAAGTGATGGCCGCAGCCCTTAAGTTTGGTCAAGCACGACTCTCTCCGCCCACCATTGACCAAGTAGCTGCAGAGGCGGCCCTTTCTACGCCACAATCCTATTTTGATGAAGTGGTAGATGAATACGTGGCGCGCAGAAACATTATGGTAGACGGCTTGAACGCTATACCCGGCGTATTTTGTCCGAAACCAAAAGGAGCATTTTATTGCGTGGCGCGATTCCCTGTGGACGATGCCGAAAAGTTCTGTCAATGGTTATTAGAGTCCTTCTCTTTTGAAGGACAAACCGTCATGATGGCGCCTGCCAATGGGTTCTACTCTACCCCGGGTGCTGGGAAAAATGAAGCACGAATTGCCTATGTCTTAAATCAAGATGCGCTACGAAAGGCGGTAGATTGCTTGCGTGTGGCATTAGAAGAATATCCAGGAACCATCCGATGAACACCGTTGGGGAATATATAGATTCCATCGAAGAAGGTCCGAGAAAGGAGGTATTCCTTGAATTTAGAGCGGTCATCGCTTCCAAGCTACCTGAGGGCTTTGAAGAAACCCTGAATTATGGGATGATTGGGTATGTAGTTCCGCATGCCTTGTATCCAAAGGGCTATCATTGTTCCCCAGAACTGCCTTTACCCTTTGTGAATTTGGTCATTCGAAAAGACATTATCACCTTTTACCACATGGGCTTGTATGCGGATCCTGCGATGTTGGCCTGGTTTGAAACGGAATACGTAAAAGAAACCGGTAAAAAACCCGACATGGGAAAAAGCTGTATACGATTTAAGAAGACCACCCCGATTCCCTTTACCTTGATCGGCGAATTGATGCAAAAAATTTCACCTGCACAATGGATAGAACGCTACGAAGCGGCGTTTGTGAAGAAGTAAAAATATCGGAAAGTGTGAAGTGCTGAGTTGAACGTGCTGTAAATTACTTTATAGATCGCAACAATCCAAAGATAGTTTTTGAAATTTCTTCGGTAAGTCCGAATAAAATTATTCCCATATATTAGATCAACTCGTATATTCGTACATACGCTAAAAACCTGCGCATATACAACCAAATAGGTGTGCTTGAGGAAGGTTTGTAGCGTGTATAAGTAAGTTACCTGCAATGCTAAAAAGACGATGTCGAAAATATTTACATTATTAATCTGCTTTGGAATTATGCAGACAACATTTGGACAAATGACAACTGAAAAAGAAAAATCCCTTCAAACCGTCTTAGACAAAACGGTTGACAATAAAAAAGTGTTTGGGATATCTTTTGCCTTTAAAAAGGATACTTTAACTTGGCAAGGTTCATCAGGTAATATGACCATTGACCAACCTTACTCCATTGCAAGTACAACCAAACTATTTACAACTGCGATAATTCAGAAAATCAGAGCAGAAGGCAAACTAAGTCTTGATGACAAAATCAGTAAATACATAGATAAATCAATTCTATCGGGACTTCACATTTATAAAGGAAAAGAATATTCACAAGACCTAACCATTAAGCATTTGCTTTCCCACACTTCTGGACTTCCT
>CANHHA010000020.1 GCA_947460825.1 Flavobacteriales bacterium | reverse complement strand
GCACCCTTCGATACGCCCTTCGGGCTACTCAGGGTGCGGTAAAAAAGTAGATGAAATTTAACTCCCCTGATTCCGGAGGAATCAAACATGTTACCTTAAACCCTGACCATCAATAATTCGACCCCAGCGGGGTCGCACTAAACACAAAAAGATATTCGACCCCGCTGGGGTCGCTTAATTAACACATCACTGTAGCAATCATGTGCGATTCCGATGGAATCGAATTAACAAGCCTTTTGGTACGTTTAAGCACCTTGAATTTCCACCGAAGCTTTCGCTTGCGCCGAAGCTTCCGCGAAGGCACACAGTGAAGGCACACAGTGAAGGTGGAAGCTTATTGATAGGGTGCGGAAAAAAAATAGAAATCACCGTTGGTTAGCGTCTCGTATTCTTATGCAGCATTATTTAGAAAAGTAGTAAATACTCACAAAAATTCGATACGCAAGGTAGACGCCCATTACGGACCATATCCACCACCTGTTTTTCATGTACCAATCCATTTTCTTGAGTCTAAATAATTTAATTCAAAGCTAATCATTAAGTTTAAATTTATTATAAATATATCTCATGGTTCATTGGCACACTCCTACTCCACCGGAAGCACCTTTTTACGCTTCGATTTTCAATTACTATTTAGCAGATAACCTAGATGGATATCAAACATACGATGAACAGACGCTTGAGCTTGTAAAGGAAATGCCCGGTTATTTGGGGTATGAGAGCATGAAGCAGGACGGACGCGGCATGTTCATTAGTTATTGGAAGGATATGGCATCGATTCGAGCGTGGGCCTCCCACCCCATCCATGAAGAAGCTAAAGCCCTGGGAATTGCGCAATGGTATCAATCCTACACGAGCATGATTGCCGAGGTTACGCGATTTCATGAGAAAAAGTAGGTTCTTCGACGCCGATGGTGTCGAGGGGAAAATAAAAAAAGCGGCCTAAGCCGCTTCGTAGGTTATGTATGAGCTCAAGAATTAATGCTTGATCAAGGTCGTTTGTT
The DNA here is from genome assembly GCA_947460825.1 of Flavobacteriales bacterium. Classification (GTDB taxonomy): domain Bacteria; phylum Bacteroidota; class Bacteroidia; order Flavobacteriales_D; family Crocinitomicaceae; genus UBA952. Next base: position 49,795 of record CANHHA010000020.1, on the reverse strand, counting down.
GTCCGTTCACCGATCTGTCCTCAATCACTGATTTGCAGCATTTAGAAGCATATCCAAAATCTATGGACCGTGCGCCCCATGCTAATGATTGATTGGCTTGATTTATTGATGCACGGAGCACCTTAGCGCTACTTATTCGCAGTGCAAGGAACGTATGGTTTTTGGTAATAAAGCGATTCAGAAATAGCGTAAAATTGAGACTCAATCGGGTGTTCTAAATTTAGATGGTCGTTTTCCTCGTTTGAAAAATAGCAAGGTCAGAAAAAGGTATAAAATCACCCCTACCCACATCGAAATACTTACAAAACTAGCGCGAATTACGTTTTTTGGAGCAAAACTGAATTCAAGTATGCTTTTCCCTTTGGGAAGATCGACAGCCATGAAGGTTTCACTCACTTTGATAACAGGAACGGACTTTCCGTTCACGTTCGCTGTCCAAGATGGGTAGTAATTTTGTAGATAAATAAATTTCCTAGCATCTGGCAATTCTACATGAAGCGTTAACTCATTAGGAGAAAAAGTCTCCACCCAAAATTTTTGCGACGAAAGCGTATCGATTGTTGTTGTATCGATATGATTGTTTTTATCCAATCGCTCAGCAAAAAAGTAGATAGGGTACTTAATCAATTTGTCAAATTCTCCAGTCTCCATGGCACGCACCATATTTGTATACGTATACGGGCTGATTCCGTCGTAAGTCGGACGCTTAAAATAAATGGATAAGTTCTTCCAAAGCCGGTCAAAATGCTGACTTTGGTTTACGTCATTAAACGTTGTAAGTGGCAGCGTTGATGACGGTGTTGGAAATCCTTCAGGCAGCGTATCCATGCCAACGGAGGCGTCATTCAAGGATCGATCGTCGAGGACAGTCGCGTATCGATTCATCCATGTAAACGAAACGATTTCCATCACGAATACAAGTAGAAACACTTTTTTCCAGCCCAATGCAGTATCACCGAATAACTTGAATTTGCACATGAATAAAAATAAGCCCAAGAGTAAAATGAGCACGCTAGCTTGAAGGAAAATCAATTCATTGATCTGTGACACCTTTAAAAAATGCAACCAGCCTTTCGTGATGATTTGCATGAATTTGTATTGATCAACACCTGAGAAGAGGAAGATATTATAGATTCCAAAACAGCTGATCGCGGCGATAAGTAGACGGTTGAACAGTTTTCGTTCCTGTACTGATTGACTCAGGTAGTGCAGCGAAAATCCTGCTGAAAAAAGAAAGAAAAACAAGGCGAATAATCTAAACAGCGATGGAAAACGGAACGAATCCATGAAGGGGAGATAGGTCGTCCATGTGCGCACTGGTAGGGATTTTCCCATTGCAATCAACATAAAAAATATCCCAATTCCAAAAAAGATTTTTACATTTTTTGGAGCATCTTTTCGAAATATTACCGCTAAAATCGTCAGCAAGAGCAACACACCAAAATACGCATTGGTCATCGATAAATCGGTTCCCCAGTATACCAAATCGTTCTTGGTTGTCGCCAATGGATAGAGGAAAGATATGAGTGCCTCGGGTGAGAACGATCCCTCCAAGGTATTCCAAACATCTACTCTATCATTCAGACCCGTTCCCCGGGTAATGAGTGGAGCCATATCGAAGGCGGCAATCAAAACTACAGAACTCATGAGTAGAAAGACAACAGACGAAATTCCAAAAAACAGCCATTGTTTCTGATAGTGGGCATAATTTTTAGCGCGAATTTGCTTCACGGATTCAACGAGAAAAAATCCAACGAGTGTGTAGATTGTGACAATGAAAATACCCGGATATCCACCAGAAAGTTGGAAAAAAAATACGAGCGCCAATTTCAATCCGGATCGAACGCTTGGGGCTTGTTGAACGCGCAGAAAATACATCACTACCCAAGGAAGCCACGCAGCACTGACCACCCAACCAAGGTGCTGAGCGTTGCCAATCATAACACCCGAAAGCATATAGCCAGTTGCACACGAGAGTAATGCGACACGGGCAAGTCCAAATTGCTTGAGTAAAAAATAGAAGCCCAATCCGCCCAAATAGAGGTGCAGCAGGTATTCAAAATGCAGGCTCCCCATGGAATAGCCACCAAATAGCGCAGCTACACCCCAACTGACTGGATACCATGTGCCAGGATCGCCCATTTGCGAAAAACCAGCGTTGATAAAGGGATTCCAAAGTGGTAGTTGATTATGAGAAAGCGTATCTGTTATGAAATATTTCCATGGAAGGTACAAATCCATTGCGTCGCATTTCATCACAGCCATTCCAAACACGAGCGGCCAAAGTGCCACAACGAGTATCGCAATGAGAATCAAAGAATCGAAATATGTTGAATGCTGTTGTTTCAATATAACTCGAAAGTACAAAACTTTAGATTGTTTTTCGATTCCTGTCATTCCCTTTGGCAAATGATATGATGGTTTGATTATGAAACGTTCCAGCTAGCTTGTATTTTACATGCTTAACATTGCATTATGCGACGCCGATGGTGTCGAGGGGAAAATAAAAAAAGCGGCCTAAGCCGCTTCGTATATTATGTATGAGCTCAAGAATTAATGCTTGATCAAGGTCGTTTGTTGTCCGTTCACCGAAATCACATACAAACCTTGCGAAAGAGCGCTAATGTCAAATGTGTTTTCTGTGGTTTGCATGAGTAAGGTTCCTTCTAAACTATATACTAACTTCTCACCTGATATATTTACGCTTACGCTTGTATTTGCCGGGTTTGGATACAAGGTCAAGGCCTCTGTTAATTCGGTTATTCCAACGCTCTGACGCACATCAAAAACAACGGTTCCTGGCGAAGTGCTCACTGCAAACTGGTTAAGTTCTGTGTTCGATCCATCGAAAACATGCACCGTTCCAAAAGAGAAGAAATCCGTTTCTGAACAATAGAAATTCCCTGAAACTGGCTCTTGTGCCAATTCATAGTAATTTACTTGATGACCCGCAATTGGGCCTACTGTATTCATAACACTCATATCAAAGGCATTCAAGGTAGTTTCCATAGATATCTGATACACTAATTGATCATCGCGCAAAGCGGAAGTTCCACAGCCTGTTCCTGCATTCGCCAAATTCACCGTATTCGCGACTCCAGAAACCAATGAAATTTCTGATACAGAAGAACCACTCCAATCTTTATTATTTACCGTATATAACTTTCCGTTGTATACCATTAAATTGTCAGGGTTTTTACCATCGGGACCCAAATCAATCTCGTTCCCGTAAGTAAGTGTTGTCAAATTCAGTGCGCCAACAATCCCTTTTTCATTCCCCCACTCGTAGCCATTATTTACTGCGATGTAGGCGTTGTCTCCGATGATTGCGATATTTTGTGCAGCCCACTTGGGACCAACAACGGTATCAAGTGCTTGAATCAACTGTAAGGATGTAGCATCGTACACGTGTACGTAGGAATCATACGTTGTCAAATATTCACCCCGTGTTGCGATTAACTTCCCTTGACTAACGGCTAAGTTTCTTACGCCGGGACAATTAACTTCAGCGATTACTTGGTGTCCATTCAAATCATACTTTAATATTTTAGAATCTGCGGCCACATAGTACGCATTCCCGTCGATAACAAGATCAGAAGCAAAACGCATATTACTTATGGTGCTTACTTCCTGATAGGTTTGCGTTGCCGGATTATAGGAACCCACGGTAACTGGGGTAACTATAGTGGCGGAGTTGTAATCATAATACCCCTCATTCAAGATTAATACTTGATGCAAATAACTCTGTGCTTGCATCGACACACTGAGGCCAAGGCCAATGGTTAATAATACCTTTTTCATTCGTTCTGTTTTTAAAAATTTATACACTAAAAACAAGAAGATTAAAAAAGAGGGATTCGAGCAGGTGCAACTCAACCTACGACCGAGTCCGACTTTATTCTGAAGTCTTCTCTCTGCTCAAAGGCAAGTCTTCTGGCTTACACCAACGCTGGTTACCTTCCCGTTTTCACAGTGGTTATCAACCGCTTACAGTGCTTACAGCTGCAGATACAGCTCCGGATTTACACCGGATTCCTTTTTAATTCCGCGTACACGGAAACCAAAGAACAAGGCAAAGGTAGGTAAAGATCACATACCAAATACATCATAGGACTTTTCATTGTATTTTTACCGCATGGATTTTACCCGATTTACCCTAGAAGAAGTGAATGCCTTAAATAAAAACACCTTGATGGAGGTGTTAGGCATCGAGTGTATTGAACTCGGGGTTAATTCCATAAAATTCAAAATGCCGGTAGATTCCCGTACCCATCAGCCCATGGGGATTTTACACGGTGGGGCTTCTGCTGCACTGATTGAAACCGTGGGTTCTTTTGGGAGTTTCCTCATGGCAGATCCTAAAAATGAGCGTCCGGTTGGACTTTCCATCAACGCCGAACATATTCGTGCGGTGCGCAATGGTAACGTAATCGCCACGGGCACACTGATTCATCCCGGTGGTAGCACCCACATTTGGCAAGTGAATATTCATGAGGAAAGCACCGAACAATTAGTTTGTACCGGACGTTTAACCATCATGCGTATAAAAAAACAGCATGGTGCTACATTATAGAATTCCGGGTCAGGAGACGGTTACATGTCATGGTCAATTTCACCCCCTGCAACACAATGACAAACCAAATGGATTTATTGTATCCACCGCAAATGGAGAAAAACGCTACGTTTTCAAACCCAGCACAAGCGTTCCCTTTGGTGTTGAATCGCAGTATCCACCGCACGAATCTAACGAAAATGAATACCTAGCAGCAATACATCAAATCACGAATGCGATAGCACACAGTGACTTGAAAAAGGTGGTTTACTCTCGGGTTAGCAAACGCGGATTAATGGCGCTGCACAGGCCTCAATATTTCGATCGATTGATTCAAGCATACCCAAATGCATTTGTCTATTATTTTGAGGATGAGAATTTGGGAGCATGGATTGGTGCTACACCAGAAATTCTGCTTCGACGCATAGAAAATCACTGTTTTATTATGTCCTTGGCCGGGACAAAAAAAAGTACTGAATCGCGAGACTGGACTGAAAAAGAACGAACTGAGCAAGCCTTAGTCACCGATTTTATTCTACACGGAGTTCGTGCTATTAATCCAGAACACATTGAAATTGAAGGTCCTTATAACCACCCGGCTGGACCGGTAGAACATTTGCGTACGGATATTAGTTTTAGCTTAGACCCTGCCCGCGAGGGCGAATTGATCAGCAAAATACATCCAACTCCCGCTGTTTGTGGCCTCCCTCGTGAAATGGCCAGAACAGCCTATGAATTATTGGAATTACATACTCGCGAACTATATACAGGGTATATTGGCTTATTCCATGAAGATCAAACACACTGTTATGTCAACTTGCGCTGTGCGAAATTAATTGACGATGAGATATTCGCATATGTTGGAGGAGGAATCACAGAAGAATCCATTCCCGAACTGGAATGGAAGGAAACGGAAAATAAAAGCAAAACACTCTTTGACCTTCTTTAAATCTCGTAACTTTACCCCATGATTTGCAGCGATAAATGGGTAGTACAATTGGTGGTTGACCAATGCAAAGCGCATGAGATCGCTCATTGGGTTTTCTCCCCCGGATCTAGAAATGCTCCATTTTCCATTACCGTGGATTCTGATTCATACTTTCAAACTACGGTAATACATGATGAACGATCCGCCGCATTTTTTGCCTTAGGTCTGGCGGAACAACTGAACAAACCTGTAGTCTTATGTTGTACCTCTGGATCTGCTCCCGCGAATTACCTTCCGGCAATTACTGAAGCATTTTACAGAAACATTCCCTTATTGGTGGTTTCTGCAGACCGGCCTCAGGCATGGACCGATCAAGGGGATGGTCAAACGATTCGGCAGTTGAATTTATTTAAAGATTTTACACACCGCGTAGTTCACCTTGAAGATGGCCTCTTGAATCATCAAACACTTTGGCAATACCAACGAGAAACCGCATTATTATTTGATAAGCTCTCTGTGGTAGGCCCTGCCCACATCAATGTTGGATTGTCTGAGCCCTTGTACCAAACCATCGAAAAAGATCAACACTATAACCGCAGCATAGCAATCATTCAAAATTCAGCGCCATCGAAGCAGGTGATTGGAGATTTATTTAGGCTCATGCACGGAAGGCACATCATGGTTTTATGTGGTCAGCTTCCTGAAGACTTAGCCTTGTTGCAAGCGCTTGAATTATTTGCAGCGAGCAGTAACGTGGTGGTATTAACAGAAAACACCTCTAACCTATTTAGTGAGCGATTTAATGCCTGTATTGACCGTTCGTTAAATTCTATTGCTTCGGAAAATGAACAAGACTTCATGCCCGAGATTCTCATTAGCCTAGGCGGTGCGGTAGTTTCTAAGTGGATTAAATCATTCCTTCGAAAAAGCTCCTTAAAGGCGCACATCAGGGTTGGAAATGCGTTCCCAGAAATGGACACCTACCAGCAATTAAGTCATTCATTGCTATGCTCCCCTGCTTCTTTTTTTCAAGCATTAAATGAACAAGGTACCGTTCAATCGACGGTAAATTACGTGGGTAAATGGAAACAAATAGATTACGAAGTAAAGGACCGAATGCCTTCATTCAAGCCATCTTCCGATGTACTCACAGATTTCCATATATATCAAGCATTTTTTGAGCTCGTACCTGAAGGGACCACGATACATATGGCGAATAGCTCGGTCATTCGTTACTGTCAATTGTTCGACCCCATTAAAGGGTGTAAGTACTTTGCGAACCGGGGAACCAGTGGGATTGACGGCAGCACCAGCACCGCGGTCGGTTATGCCTCTAAAGACCAAGGCCTAAACATTCTGCTTACAGGCGATGTATCTTTTTTATATGATTCGAACGCGCTGCGTTTGAGAGCGTTAGCACCCAATTTAAAAATCATCCTAATTAATAATCAAGGAGGAGGAATTTTTAGAATTATTGAGGGCGCTAAAAGTTCCGAGCAGTTAGAAGAATACCTAGAAGCACAACATACGAGTGATGGTAAACTTGCAGAACACGCGGGATGGTCGTACAAGGTGTGTTCTTCCGTAGACTCAATTGAAGGAGCTTTACAGGATTTCATGCATTCAACAGCGGTTAATTTCATCGAATTCAAGACCGAAACAGTACAATCCCCTCACACATTGAAAGACTTTTTTACCTTTGTTAAATGACAGCATTATTTGAAATATTATTGCAACCACAGGGATGGATGTACTTATTCCTTCTATCCATCTTAGAAATCGTTTTAGGGATTGATAATATAATTTTCATATCGATCATTACCGACAAACTGAAGGTTAAAACCAGTAAGAACAAAGCAAGGATCTTAGGATTAACACTAGCCTTGGTTATACGCTTTATCTTACTTGCCTTGCTAAGTCTCTTAGTTCACCTAATTCAACCCATCTATGAACCTTGGTTTGGTGCATTTAATTACGAGGACTTGGTCCTACTGGCTGGTGGGATATTTTTGATTTATAAAAGCACCATGGAGATGCATCATAGCATTGCTAAAAACAATAAGAAAGAAGAGACAGGAGAGCTCGCCTTTCGTAGTGTGGTTGCCCAAATTGTATTGGTTGATCTAGTATTTAGTTTTGACTCGGTGATTTCCGCTATTGGAATGACCAACGGAATGGAAGATCAACTGCACGCGAATCCCATTATTATCGTTTATTTGTCCGTATTGATTTCTATGCTGGTTATGATTCGATTTTCTGGAATCATCAGTGATTTTATTCAGCGCAACCCAACCATCAAAACCATTGCATTAAGTTTTCTACTGATGATTGGTGTATTTTTAGTGGCGGAGTCCTTCGGTCACAAGGTACCTAAAGGATATATCTACTTTGGCTTCGCTTTTTCTATGTTTGTTGAAATAATCAACATGCGCATCCGAAAAAACCAATCTTAAAACCTAAGTCCAAGGGAGATCTTCAAGTCATCTGTCAATAAATAGGTTGGGTTCTTATATAGGGCAGCTTTTATTCCTTTAGGAGATCGCACCTCATAACAAATTACTTCTTTGTTGATGGATTTTAAGAAATTAATTTCTTCTCTTGTTATCTGTGCACTTCGAATACAAATCCCCCTTAGCCTAGGTTCATTGGCAAGAAGTTCACTCGTTAACTCAGAAACTTCATTAATCGAAAGAAAAACCTGGAAATCATGTTTAAACTCCTCCAAATAAGACAATGAACTCACAATCAATGCGAATTTTGAGGTATCTAAATCCAAGTCAAGTAACGCGGCTTTAAACTCCTGTGACTTCATTATATCGGGTATTTTTAAATCAAGGAAGGTATATCCAGAAATCTCAGCTTTGGTCGCGTCATCCATCCTAAGTAAGGGTTCCTTTTTTAAGGTGCTGTAGTGACCATTCGTTAATTCGTCGGTAGTTTTCTCTTCAACTGAACCCGATAAGTTGGTTTCATCATCCAGTAGATCGTCGTGAAACAACCAGAGTTTTCCTTGAGCATCCATTCGGACATCCACTTCTACCCCACTGCACCCCGTTAAGGAATAGGCATAGCGTATCGCATCCAGGGAATTATCATGATATATCGCATTTGGATTTTGGAGTCCAGTTGCCGCATGACCAAAAATCTGGGTCGTTGAATGATTGACTTTGGAACAGCCCCAAAGTACGAGCAGTATACCCATTAAACTACTTAAACGCATACTGAAGTCCCAAATTAATTGAATATTCTAGATACCCGTTTTTACTGCTTGGACTTTGAATTTCACGGCCTCGTCCAATGCCACTTGAACACATTAAATCCACCGGGATTTTTGTAAACCTGCTCCATTCAAAAATACAAAGCATGCCCAGTTCTGCGCGGTGATAATGAAAACCGAAGGGTTTACCTAATAAACCAAAGGAATAGCGAAGGAATGGATGAAGTGAAGCGTTACCAAGCTGAATGGAATATGCACCTTGAATCCCAGTTTGACTAAACACTACTCCTGAAGCCAGGTTGCGCTGACCAAATCCTTGTTGTAATTCAAGACGTACCTTCGGTCGTTGAATACCCACCGATGCCTGATGAAAGAAATCCATTTTCTGGAGCCCAAATGCATAGGATGTAAACGGAATATTAATGGACTTTTGAGCCAAATACACATGGCAAAGTAAGGAGAAAATACATGTTAAAAACCATGTGCTCATCCGAGAATATTTCCTCACGTTGCCAACCATTCCTGATAAAATTTGTTACAAGGTTATGAAAAATAACCTAATAATACTTTTTGCAGGAATGTTCTTATCCATAGCGGCATTCAAGGCTCAAACGAATGTATCCGGAGGTATCTATCAAAATACCACGTGGACATTGGCAAACAGTCCGTATCAGGTTAATGGATCCATTGTTGTTTTTCCAGGGAATACCTTAACGGTTGAACCAGGCGTTACCATTCTAATCAATAATACCAATGCCCAAAATATATACATTGAAACTAGAGGTACATTAACCTTGGTTGGAACGGATCAATTACCCATTACTGTTCGCACCACCATGGATACGACCAACATCGGCTGGCAAGGGTTTGTGTGTACATCTTCTCAGGGTGGTGTTCTGAATGCGGATCGCTTCAGAATTTCGAATGCGGCAACACCGTTTGCCTATGAAGCGCCACTTGCTCTGTATCAATACACTAACTGTAGATTCTCGCATTGTGGACAAGCAGTCACCCTGGGTAATGAAACCATATTGAATGATTGTCAATTCCGAAGAAATACAACCGCAGTGTACGGGTGGAGCTATTTCACGATCAACAATTGTTTTTTCAAGGACAATGAAACTGCCATTAATGCCTACAGCACCGCCTTTACTATGACGAATAGTTCTTTTGTAGAAAACACTACAGGTCTTACATTTTCCGCAGGTGTATTTGATTCTATGTTCATAGACAATTGTATTTTTCAAAATAATGGTGCAGCACTTAGCAATCCCAACAACGGTAAGGTCCAGAACTGTACATTTTTGGATAACACCATTGGGATTCAAGGATCGTATGTCTGCGAAATCACAAATAACACCTTCAATTATAACGAACTGGCGGTTAATGTTTCTGTGCTCACTTCACTCACCAACAATGAAATCAATAATAACACGGGTGGTGTTCGGATTTCAGATATCAGCAGTTCAACCAATGCACCAATAATTACAAACAACGAGATATGTGGCAACATCAATTTCAATGTAGACAACAATACCAACGTGAATTACTCCTTATTGAGCAACTGCTTTTGCGACTTAGATTCTAGTGGGATCGAGCAGTACTTATTGGATGGTTATGATGACATCACCAAAGGGCTGATTAACTACCAAGTGTTTGACTCTTCGTGTACAACCATATTAACAACCGTTTTAAAATTCAACAATACGGCTAGTATTGAGGGCGCTGAGGTGAATTACCGCGTTGAAAATCCGGTGCTAAATCAAATTCACATTCAGTCGGAGATTAATATATCGTATATAATCCTAAGCGATTTACAAGGGAAAGAAGTACATATTCAATCCAGTGGAAATAATGTATTTGACGTCAGTACCCTTGCAAAAGGCTACTACGTAATAAAACAAGTTAATCAAACCCCTTCGAATACCAAACTCATTAAACTTTAATTGTATGAAAATGCTCTTATGTATTTTTTCGATCCTCGCCTCTGCCTCTTTGTTCGCTCAAACTACAGTTTCCGGAGGTATTTATGCCAACACTACCTGGAATTTAGCCGGTAGCCCTTATTTAGTTACAGGATCAATCGTGGTGTTTCCCAATAGAACACTAACAATTGAACCTGGTGTTGAAGTAATTGTGTCGGCGGACAATACGTTTAACATAGGTAATTTCATTTATTTAGAAGTTCGAGGAAGTTTAATTGCGAATGGAACAAGTAACGCACCCATTGTATTTACAAGTTCGGATACCACCACAGGCTTCTTTAATTGGGAAGGAATTCGGATTAAAGGTAGTCAAGGCGGAACGGTTCAAATGAATCATTTTGAATTGCATAATACATGGTATGGAATTAATAACGACATCTCTCAACCTGGCGTGAGTTATGTTTTTGATGAATGTTATTTCCGTTCCAACCAATACGGGTTGCAATTAAACGCAGATCTAGTATATAACAACTGTATTTTTGAATCAAACTCCATTGGACAAGCATCACAGATTTTATACGGTTCATTAACGGCTACTAATTGCCAGTTCTTAAACAATTTTTGCTCATTTACTTGGTCAAACTACATCAATGTGAACAATTGCTTATTCTCAGGAAATCAAAACAACATTATTGGTTCGCCCGGAGTAATTCAAAATTCTCAATTTTACAATAATACCTTTGGGATGACCGAAATTTCAAACATTACGGTAAATCAATGTGTCTTTGATGGTAATGGAACCGGAATCGATGCGAGTTCCACCTGCGTGATTACCAATTCAACCTTTTCCAATAATGGCATTGCTTTAAAAATTGGAGACGCGGGAATTGTGAGTCAAAATCAAATCAATGGAAATGGCATTGGCATTCAAGTAACGGCATACAATCCCAGCACCACCATCATTGACAGCAATAGCATTTGCAATAATACGATTCACAACCTGGAAAATTTAACGGATAAAAATTATCAAGTGAACCTGAACTGTTTCTGCTCACAGGATTCTACCGTGATCGAAAACGGAATCTTTGATGGATACGATGACATTACTCGAGGACTTGTAAGCTATGCAATCTATGATGATTCATGTGAAAATGTATTGAGTTATGTTAACAAAATTGATTTGGGTGGTCCTGCTGGGTTAACGGCCTTGGATGAGCAATGGAATGCGTGGTACGACGGCGAATCTTTTGTAATTAACAACAACATCCCAGGAATTTTCACCATTTATGACATCCAAGGAACCCGAATAATAAACGCTACAGCAATTGTTGGATTGAATAAAATCAGCCTTACGCTACCCCAAGGATTATACCTAGTAGGTCGTGAAGGTGGTCAAACTCAAAAAGTGTTTATTGGAAACTAATCAAACAAGGTAGGCTGATCGTCATCCTCTTTTTTTGTAAAGTCCCATTCAACAGGTCCATCTATTTCTTCTTCTGCTGAATCTTCCGCTGCAGCTATATTGCCTTCCACTTCAAACGGAATATCTTCTACTGGCCATGGTTCTTTGCCTTCCGCAATTTCATGGGTGAGTAGAATCTCTTTAACCTTCATTTTTGTTACTTGATTCCCTTGGGCTTTCATGCCTTTAACATCGATTAAGTCGGCTAAATTCAATACTTGATCAGGAAGGTATTTAGTTTCTTTAAGTTGCTTATTAAATACTACTCGAATTTCCGGACGATATGCCGTAGAAACTACTTGCAAGTAAGAACCTTCGAATTCACTGATGAATGAAACCCGTTTGTCCGACATTACTTCACAGGTAAAGCGCTTGACGAAGTTAATTTCTTTTTCGGCATCGAAATACACACAAGAGATGGGACGGTGAGGATTCCATTTTTCTAAATGAACCATATCTTCGTCAAAGTGATTTGAAAGATCGAATGAACTTAGGCGATATTCGCCATTTCTATACAAGGTGAGAATTCGATCATCACCTTTGAAATCTCCAAGAAATCGACCTCTACCCTCATCGTTTAATCGGCCAACCACCTCATCATACCATATTTTTCTGGCAGCTAAGGTGCTTCCACCTACCTCTTTTTGGATAATTTTCTGAATGATTTCTTTGGTCGCGCGATTACCCGCGGAATTTCTTCCTTTAATCAATAACTCGCCTAAATCAACATCAAATCGAAGGCGTTTTAAATGGGGTCTTGGACGTAATAACACGGACACCACCTCACGCTCACCGTTCGGATGCACAGAAAAATATAACATTTTTGATCCTTTGAGGCCACGTGTTAAATCATATTCTGTATCTCGGGTAATTGAATTGACATAGAAGCGTTTCATCATGGTTGAACCGCCAAGTCCATCTTGATAGAACATGTGATATATCGTTCGAGTATCTCCTTTTTTCCAAACGTTAGCATACACTAAATCCTTCCCTACAAATTTCTTATCGGAAACTTTTGTGATTAGCATTTTACCGGAGGAGAAAAAGCAAATGATATCATCAATTTCAGAGCAATCACTGACCGGTTCATTCTTACGTAAACCGTATCCAATAAATCCTTCTTCAATATCCACATACAATTTCCGATTGGCGATAATCACCTTAGTGGCACTGATGGTATCAAAGATCTTAATCTCTGTTTTTCGTTCCTTTCCGTCACCGAAACGCTTTTTAAGGTCTTTATAATAATCAACGGCAAAGTCGATTAAGTTGGCCAGGTGATGTTTTACCTGCTCCATTTCTTCCTCAATTTTCAACAAGGATTCATCTGCCTTGGCTCCATCGAAACGGGTAATCCGAATCATTGGAATTTGCGTTAGTTTATGTAAATCTTCATCTACAATTTCTCGAATGAGTTGTTTTTTAAACGGTTTAAAGCGGTCGTATAAATACACGTACAAGGTTTCACGATCGCTGTACAACTTGAAATCGATGTACATTTCGTGGTTAATGAACAACTTTTCCAAGGTAGAAAAATGCCATTGCCGCTCTAATTCATCCAGTCGAATTTCGAGTTCTAATTTCAACAAGCGAGCGGTATGGTCGGTATTGATTTTTAGAATTTCGGAAACCCCAAGGAAACGCGGAGTATCGACGTCGATTATGGAAGAGTTTGGCGAAATTGACACCTCACAATCTGTAAAGGCGTATAAGGCATCTATAGTTTTATCCGGAGAAACACCTGGCGCCAAATGAATGATGATTTCGGCTTGTGACGAGGTGTTATCTTCAATCTTTTTTATCTTAATCTTGCCTTTATCGTTGGCTTTTAATACGGATTCAATCAAGGACGTAGTAGTTGTCCCGTATGGAATTTCGTGCACAATTAAGGTCTTTGTATCAGCCTTCTTGATTTTAGCACGGACACGAACCCTCCCGCCTCTTAATCCGTCGTTATAATTAGTGAAGTCTGCCATTCCTCCATTCGGGAAATCCGGAGAAATTTCTACTTTTTTTCCACGGAGGTGATTGATGGAATTATCAATGAGTTCGATGAAATTGTGCGGTAAAAACTTACATGCCATTCCCACGGCAATTCCTTCTGCTCCTTGCGCAAGCAAGAGCGGAAATTTCATTGGTAAATTCTCAGGTTCCTTATTTCTGCCGTCATACGAAGAAAGCCACGTGGTTGTTTTAGCATTGAACGCAACATGCAATGCAAACTTGGACAAGCGAGCTTCAATATAACGTGCAGCTGCAGCGCCATCCCCAGTTAAGGTATTACCCCAGTTCCCTTGGCAATCGATCAATAATTCTTTTTGCCCTAATTGCACCAAGGCATCCCCAATCGAAGCATCCCCATGGGGGTGATATTTCATGGTATTTCCAATGATGTTAGCCACTTTATTGTAGCGTCCATCCTCCATTTCGCGCATGGAGTGCAAAATTCGACGTTGCACAGGCTTCAACCCATCTTGTAGTGACGGAACTGCGCGTTCTAAAATCACATAGCTCGCGTAATCCAAAAACCAATTCTCATAGAGTCCACTTACGGGAACTATTTTTTCATCTACCTTCTTATTTTCGAAGGGGTTATGCTCTTCACCTTGAGGCGTGATATCTTCTATTTCGTCTTCTGCCATGTTATGCGACTTCTAATTCAGTATGTTCTTTTCCATCATCAGCGGCCTTATCTTTCACTACCCGTAAATTCTCGATAATAAAATCTTGACGTTCCTGGGTATTTTTACCCATGAAATACGATAGAATTGAATCGATCGAAGCTTCTTTACTTAAGAGTACGGGCTCTAGGCGAATGTCTTCTCCAATAAAATGCACGAATTCATCGGGTGAAATTTCTCCGAGTCCTTTAAATCGGGTGATTTCGGGCGCCTTTCCCAGCTCTAGGATTGCATTTCTTCGTTCCTCATCGGAGTAGCAATACATGGTTTTCTTTTTATTTCGGACACGGAAAAGCGGCGTTTGCAATACATATACATGATTCCGTTTCACCAAGTCCGGAAAGAATTGAAGGAAAAAAGTTAGTAAAAGCATCCGAATGTGCATTCCATCCACATCGGCATCGGTTGCAATTACTATGCGGTTATATCTTAAATTATCTAGATCATCTTCGATGTCCAAGGCGGCTTGCACCAGATTAAACTCTTCATTTTCATACACCACCTTTTTTGTAAGGCCGTATACATTCAAGGGTTTACCACGCAAAGAAAAAACCGCTTGGGTATTCACATCGCGAGACTTTGTAATCGAGCCACTGGCGGAATCCCCTTCGGTAATAAACAAGGTGGTATTCTCCCGCCGAATGTCTTTTAAATCTGTTAGATGGATTCTACAATCCCGAAGTTTTTTGTTGTGCAGGCTTGCTTTTTTGGAACGATCCCGAGCAATTTTCCGAATACCTGCTAATTCTTTGCGTTCTCGTTCGGCTTGCTTAATTTTCTTTTCAATCGTTTCAGCTACGTCCGGATTTCGATGTAAATAATTATCTAATTTATCTTTTAGAAAATCATTCACGAAGGCGCGCATAGATTTACCTCCGGGCTCAATCTCAATAGAGCCAAGCTTTGTCTTGGTTTGAGATTCAAATACCGGTTCAATAACCTTGACTGCAATCGCAGCAACAATGGATTGTCGAATATCAGAAGCTTCGTAGTTCTTATTATAAAAGTCACGAATTACTTTGGCAACAGATTCCCGAAACGCACTTTGATGCGTTCCTCCTTGGGTGGTGTGCTGACCATTCACAAAGGAATAATAATCCTCTCCGTAGGTTCTACCGTGTGTAAAGGCCACTTCGATGTCTTCGTCTTCTAAGTGAATAATGGGATACAGGGGATCACCATCCATGTTGTTTTCTAGCAAATCTTTCAAGCCATCCTTGGACTGAAATTTCTCCCCATTGTAATACATGCTAAGCCCCCTATTGAGGTAGCAGTAATTCCACATCATTTTCTCTAGATAGGTCGTCTTGTAAGCGAACTTCTTGAAAACCTGCTCATCCGGGATGAACTCTACGTACGTTCCATTTTGCTCCGTTGTCGAAATAAATTCGGTTTCGCTCACTAAATTACCCATGGAAAATTCAGCCGACTTCATTTGACCATCACGCACCGCGTACACTTTAAAATAAGAAGAAAGCGCATTAACCGCTTTTGTACCTACGCCATTTAACCCTACGGATTTCTTGAATGCTTTTGAATCATACTTACCACCGGTATTCATTTTCGAAACCACCTCCACCACTTTTCCCAAGGGAATACCTCGCCCATAATCTCGCACGGAAACCATCCCATCTTTCACCTTGATATCTACCCGCTTACCATTCCCCATGACGAATTCATCGATGCAATTATCAACCACCTCTTTAACGAGGATGTAAATCCCATCATCGGCTGCGGCGCCATCCCCAAGCTTACCAATGTACATCCCGGGACGTAAGCGAATGTGCTCCTTCCAATCCAGCGAACGAATGTTATCTTCTGTATATTGATTTTCTGCCATAGTTAAGTGTATCCTAACAAAAATAAGCGTTAAAGGCTGTCGAAACGCATGTAAAATCAATGATTTATGAACATTACATCTTTAAAAAGCCTGCAATGTGCCTGAACACAAAAAAACCACCCCGAAGGATGGTTCTTTCAATAAATACAGTCAAAAGTTATGCTTTCAACCGCTTGGAGAAATCGATTAGAATTGGTGTAGCCACACACAAGGAAGAATAGGTACCGATAAGTACACCTACCAACAATGCAAACAGGAATCCTTTGATGGATGGTCCACCGAAAATGAACATGATTAACACCACCACAAATAAAATCATCGACGTATTAAAGGTACGACTCAAGGTAGTATTTAGGGACCGATTGATGATCTCGTAATGATGCTCTGTATCGCCGCTAGCGCGTAAGTTTTCACGTATCCTATCGAATACAATGACCGTATCGTTCATTGAGTACCCAATAACCGTTAAAATGGCTGCAATAAAGGCCTGATTAATATCTAAGCTAAACGGAAGCCATCCATGTAATAGAGAGAACACGGAGATTACAAAGAATGCATCGTGGATTAATCCTACAATTGCACCTACTGAATACTGCCAATATCCAAAACGGAATAGGATGTACAAGAAGATGGCAATTAAGGCCACGGTCATCGAGATGAATGAAGAGTTCCACAACTCACTAGATACCGAGGCGCTCACCGTTCGCTGACCCATTATGACGGATTTACCCATAGATGGCTCCAAGACTTTAAGGGCCTCTAACATTTTTCCTTTGACCTCTTCAGTAGCCCCATCTTCTTTCAATTTGTAGTTTGTTGTAATCTCTACATTAAACTCATTGGAAACAGTTTTTAACTCAATGGAGGAAACTTCTTTATTCTCAATAAAGGTTTTATTCAACTCTGCACGGATTTTCTCGATATCTGCTTTTTTATCAAACTTCACGGAGAAGGTACGTCCACCGGTAAACTCCACACTTTCTTTCAGTCCGCGAGTAAACAAACTCACCATACCGATTACCGTCACCGAAATAGAGAAGATGTAAAAATACTTCCGTGCACCAATCCAGTTGAAATTAAAGTTTTGGAATAAGCCTTTCGAGTATTTTGTATCGAAAGACAC
Organism: Flavobacteriales bacterium; assembly: GCA_947460825.1. Classification (GTDB taxonomy): domain Bacteria; phylum Bacteroidota; class Bacteroidia; order Flavobacteriales_D; family Crocinitomicaceae; genus UBA952. Next base: position 32,067 of record CANHHA010000020.1, on the reverse strand, counting down.
TCCTTTATTTCGCTCCATCCAGAAGGTAATAACCAACCTAGAAATAAAGATGGCAGAAAACACCGAGGTAAAGATCCCCACGATAAGCGTGGTAGCAAAGGACTCAATTTCACCTGTTCCAAAATACTTAAGAATCACCGCAACCAATAAGTGTGTCATGTTCGCATCGATGATCGAAGGCAAGGCTTTCTTGAAACCAATCTCAATCGCTTTAGACGTTTCATTTCCTGCACGTTGTTCTTCACGAATACGCTCAAAAATCAAAATGTTTGCATCCACCGCAGTACCAATAGTTAAGATGATACCTGCAATCCCTGCAAGGGTAAGTACCGCACCGAACGATGCCAAACACCCCATGATGAATATTACGTTTGCAAACAAGGCTATGTTTGCCGCCATTCCGGACTTACCGTAATAGAAATACATGTACAACAATACAGCAAGGAATGCAAATCCAAAGGACACTAACCCTGCACTTGAGTTCTCAGCTCCAATGCTTGGCCCCACTCGATTCTGTTCTTTGATTAAACATGGCGCAGGCAAGGCTCCACCGTTTAATAATCCAGATAAAGATTCTGCCTCTTCAAAACTGAAACTACCAGAGATTTGTGTATTTCCGTTGGTAATTGGATTAATTACAGTAGGTGCTGAATACACCACGTTATCCATGGTAATTGCCACAATTCGGTCTTTATTCTCGGTGGTCATCTGACCCCACTCATCGGTTCCTTCCGCGGTCATGGCAAGATCTACCGTGATTTTACCATCGCGCTGGTCGTAGCCCGTTGATGCGCTTGAAATGTGTTGTCCGTTTACACGCGCCTTACCATCGATAGGCACCTTACAGGCATAAAGCATGTACCCTGTTTGTTTCTTTTTGTTATTCAACTCATCCGGTTCTGCACCCCACATGAATTTAACGTTCTTTGCTGCAAAAATTTGCTGAATGTCAGCTCGTCGAAGGAGTTGATCAACGGCTGCACGGTCTTTGGCTAAGGCAAACCCGATGGCGAATTGGCCAACCGGTTGAATGTACGACATCAAGCCTTTGTCTATTCCACCTGTTAATGACTGACTTGCGACTGTAAGGGATTGGGTGGTATCCGAGGCAGCAGTGGTACCCGAGGAGTTATCCTTACGTTCTGGAGCCTTACTCGCGGCATCGGCAGCGGTGAGTTCCGCATTTAATTCAGAGGGCATGTAGGTTTCAAAAAACTCAAGATTTGCCGTTGATTTTAATTTCTGTGCCACGGTGTTTTCATCTTGAACTCCCGGTAATTCTATATATAAACGATTCGTCGAAAGGTCTTTTTGAATGTTCGGCTGAGCGACTCCAAATTGATTGATCCGGCGATACATGATTTGCTCCACCCCATCCATTGCGGAGGTCAGAAGGTCTCTAAAATACGTTTCTACTTCGGTATCGGTAGAGTTAACTCCAATTCCATCTCCTTTCAACAGGAGACCAAGTTTCATTTTATTTTTCTTTGCGGAAGCAACAAACAAATCCAGAAAATCTCCTTTTCCGTCTGCATATTTAGCATTGGCTTCGTTATAGATTTTACGAAACTTTAATGAATTCGGGCTTTGCGCATGACTCATTAAAAGATCCCCTGTGGAAATCTCCATGGTAACGCTCATTCCTCCGACTAAGTCAAGACCAAAAGCCAAAGAGCGCTTTTTAACTTCGGAAAACGTTGAACCAAAGATTGGATAAACGGGTTTAGAACCTCGTTCTTTAAGGATATCATTGATAAAAGCAGCCTTGGCTAACTCTTCTCCTTCTGGGGTATTAAAATCAACTTTCGTATTGTTCGGCAAGAAACCAATGCCTTTTAAGGAATCCGGTTGATTGAAGGCTTCTTTCTTCAATTCACTTACTCGCGCCACCGCTTCTTTTTCTGCCTTGCGCTCCTCACGTGTAGCATACCATGTAAATGATAGCTGATATAAACAAACTACCGTCAGTAAAATGGTTAAAAACCAAAAAAATCCCTTATTTCTCATTGAGTCGCAGTATTATCGTAATTTAAAGGGTGCAAATATAGGATTTCCCAGCATTAAAATCAACTTTTTATCCCGAGTTCGTTGAATAGCGGAATAATCGGCATCTTATTCAAAGGGTATCTATGAATTTGAGTAGGTTTTTCGAGAAAGATTCCCAGCTGTTTGCCTTGTTTTCACGTCCAATATTTCCCCTAAAGTCTTCTTTCTTATTTTCTATAAAATACGTTCTGATTGTTTTTGCGATTTCTGAGGGGTCCACCACATCGACCACATAACCCGTTTCTCCGGGGATAATACTTTCCGCAAGTCCTCCCACATTTGTTGCAATGGTTGGAAGCTCAAAATGCTGTGAAATGCCACTAATACCACTTTGGGTGGCCGATTTGTATGTTAACATGCATACATCACTCGCAGAGAAGAAAAGCGGAACCTCATGGTCATCAATATAACGTTCGAACACATGACATTGTTCAATTACTTGAAGCTGATCCATCAATCGCTGATATTTTTTAAAATCCCCGTAGGCCTCTCCTGCAATGATTAAATGATAGGAATCATCGAGTTCAGAAAGCGTTTCAATCAATACATCCAAGCCTTTGTAGTCTCGAATTATACCAAAAAACAACAGGATTTTCTTATCCTTAAACTGACTCAGTCCAAGCGATTTCAATGCCTCTTCTCGATTAATGCGGGGTCCAAACTGATTATAAATCGGATGTGGAATCACCAGGCATTTAGCATCAGGAAGGTAGGACAATAAATCAGCCTTTACTTTTTCTGTCATGGCAATGAATGCATCATTTCGATTCAGGAAATATCGATTAAAGGCATGATCAAAAAATCGTCGCTCATGCGGAATCACGTTATCTAAAATGGCAATACGTTTGGTGAATCTTGATTGACGGCTGAGAACAAATCCCAAGGAAGGAGCAAAAAATGTCATCCAATATTTTGTAAGCAAAATATCCGGTTTAGTCTTTCGGATTTCTTTGGCTGTCCGAATAAAGGTTAATGGATTAATGGTATCCAACAATCTTCGAGCTGGTATCGCATCTGCCTTATCCTCAGGGCTTACGAATTGCGTTTTACCAGGAAACAACAGCGTAGGATATTGTCGTTTAAACGTTACGGCACTGACCTCATGGTTTTTCTCGAGTTGTCGATGCAACAATGCGTTGAATTGGGCGATTCCGCCGCGGTACGGATAGAATGTTGATAGAAAACTAATTTTCATACTCGGCAATCGCGTTTAACCCATTGAATACCGTTTGGGGGTTGATATCATTCATGCACGACGCTCCTCGAACGCATTCATTCCCATAATAGCATTGGCATGGCGAAGGGGGTCCAATAATAACTCCTCGGCCATACAATTCAAATTCGTGCGGATTAAAAATGGTATTCATCAAGACCATCTTTTTTTGGAGTGCTGTTGCAATGTGCATCATCATAGTCACCTGGGTTACCACCATATCGCAGGCATTGGTTAAACTTATGAATGTTTCTAAATCGAAATGTCCGGGGTAATACACCCCTGCCTTTTCAGACAAGGCTACATTCTTAGTATGCTCTAATTCGCCACCAAGGAACATCGGATAATATCCTTGTTCACGTAAGGTTATTGCAAGTTGTATCCAATATTCATCCTTCCAAAGGCGCGTATTCCATCGTGGACCACAGCCCGTGTTTAAACCGACGACTTGTTTTCCCTCACGTTTTTCGTCAAGGATCGTTTGCCAATGGCTATATTTAGCTTGATTTAACTGAATCGCATACGGTTCAAAATTGAACGAGGAATGACAAATCTCAAAAATTTCCTGCAGGTAACTTTTCGTGTTTTCTTTAGATAATTCATCAAAAAAACCAGTCATTAATTTATGCTCCGCAGCGCTTGTACAAGGCGCAACCGCATGATCTTCCCACGTATACCCGTACTTTTCGCGAGCTTCTACTTTAGCCATTAATACGCAGGCCTCTGCTTCTTTATCGAGATTAACCGCCACATCGAACAAACTATTTTCCAACAGAAAAACCGACATCGCATTAAACGGAAGGATTTGTTCGATTTGATCTTTAGGCAAAATCTCTGGACTTTGAGTCATCCAGGTAATGTGTGCGTTGGGATATTTATTCCGAAAAAGTGTAAGCAACGGAGTGGTGCGAATAACATCTCCTAAGGCGGCTAGTTTGATAATTAAAATTCGTGTTTCCAGGGGCTCATAATGCGTACAACTGTCGCATACGCTTCCGTCCAATTTATTGAACTTACACGGAATGTGTCCTTTAAAATACCTACAATCTCGCTTTACCTCACTGAATTCCATAGTTTCAAAGTTACAGATTAATGCCCGTACTCCAAGAGGCTGAAGTAAAGTTCCTTTCCTTGCGAAACATTTAAGGTATCAAAATTTGAAATTTGAAGATCCTTGTAATATTTCTTCACTAAGCCAATCTGCTTGGCATAAACCTCATATTGATTCTGATAAGAAACTAAGGTGAGTTCTTTGGCAGATATCACATGTACTGTACTATCAGACTGAATTGCACCAAATGAGAAGGGCTTATGGATATACTCATAATACGCTTGTAATGAGGGCAAAAAATTAAATTGATTAGGATCCCAAATGGTTGCTGTTTTTACGGGGAATCGGAGTACAACCCTTCGGATGTTCTCTTCTACTAATTCCGCCCGGTTCTCGTCAAGTACCGTGGTCCAAACATCAGAAATCACCCAAGGGGCAAATGAATTACTTCGTTTATAGCGATTGAATCGGTTAACGATTCTGCCTTCGTTATCAATCAGGGTATCGCCTATTTCTGTTTTTAACTGATAGCTTATCGTATCATGCGGAATAGCGGCGTTTTCATCATGTATGATCTCAGTCACCTGATAGATCCAAAAACCACCTTCCTTAATCGGATAATATCCGTAATGAAAACTCGAAACAACAGCAGGCGCGGGTTCTTTTTTGCAGCTACTTACAAAAAGAATAACAGACAATGACAACAAAAGTACCGTACGGTTCATGCCTAAAAATACTTATTCTTCGGGAATCATCCCTTTATTTTTACAATCAATCAAATACTTATCAAACGCCTTGGCATCTAAGCGTTTTCCATCAAGCCAATATGACTTGTAAAGTTCCGTGCCCTCCTCATCAAAGGTATACGCATAGCCATATGCCTTTCCCTCTTTAAATTTAATCCGCGTAGCTAACGATCCATCGGGATGATAGGTTTCCCAAACGCCCGACTTTTTACCTTGAATATATGCACCCTGTTGTTTTTTGCTACCTGTAGAAAAAAATTCGACACACCTCCCCTCCAGTATGCTGTCTTTATAGGTTTCTAGTTGAGCACATTTAACTTCACCCGTTTCGATTTGGTTCTGAATGTAGTAAATCAACTTTTCACCATTAAGTCGATTATTCTTAAATGTTTCAATACTCACCAGAAACCCTTGTTCATTAAAGTTCCTCCAAACGGAATCTTTCTTTTGATTCACATATTGTCCTTCACTCATGAGTTGTTCATTCTCAAAATAGAACCACGCATAACTGCGTTCCCGGGTTTCATGTTGAACAATTGATTTGATTTTACCCGACTCAAAATAATACCTGAATTCACCAACCGGCTGATCATCTTTAAATTGACCTGTATAAAGCCTAGTTTTACCATCCGGATAATATTTCTCCCAAACGCCTTGTTTACGTCCTTTAGAATCTTTCTTGTTTTGTGCATATACGGGAGATGCCAACACCCCCATGAATACTAAAAAGAATATTAAGCGCATAGTTTATTCATTAATTCCAAGAGTGAATTCACTGAAAGGTCAGGAACCGCTGTAGTTTCCTCTTTACTTTCCACCAAAACCGTTTTCATTCCTAATTCCCTACCAAATCGTATGTCACTGTCGGTATCGCCTACCATAACTGCCTTGGAAAAGTCAAGCTCAGGAAATTTAAGTTTTGCTTCAAGGGCCATTGCCGGATTTGGTTTTCTACGATTCGGGTTAGCTGTTTTTAAGTCAATTGCCGCATATACCGCATCAATTCGTCCGCCATGAGTGGTAACTTGAGTTATCATGTCTTGATGAATTTGAGCAAGCGCCGTTTCACTAAGTAAACCTAACGCTACGCATTGTTGATTGGTTACAACAATAATTCTACCAAAACGTTGGTTTGCCATTTTTAAGGCAGAAAGCACCCCGGGTTCAAATACAAAGGACTCCGAACTTAACACGTATCCCCCGAAAATTCGTTGATTAATGACCCCATCCCGATCCAAGAATAAGGTCCAGGTATGATCGACATTAAAAAGATTTACTCCCATCCTGCTTGCTCTTCAACCAAATAGGTATTTCTTGCCGACGAATTCCGACTTACTAATTCCGCTAAAAATCCGGTAAGAAAAAACTGAAGTCCCATAAGCATAGCGACCAAGGCAACAAAGAATTCTGTGCGTTCCGCCAATTTCACGCCTCGGGTATGAATGAACACCTTATCGATCCCTAGATATAAGCCAAAACCAAATCCCACAAAAAACATCAAGGTTCCAAGTGCTCCAAAAAAGTGCATCGGTTTTTTTGCAAATTTCCCCATAAAGGCAACGGTCATCAAATCCAATGGTCCATTCAGAAATCGATTTAACCCAAATTTTGAATAGCCATATTTACGTGCTTGATGTTGCACAACTTTTTCACCGATTTTTTTAAAACCGGCATATTTAGCCAAGGCGGGCATGTAGCGATGCATGTCGCCATATACCTCTATACTCTTTACCACTGCGCGCTTATAGGCTTTAAGTCCACAATTAAAATCGTGTAGATAAATACCCGTTATTCTGCGAGCTGCCCAATTGTAAAGTTTGGTTGGAAGTGTTTTTGTGATTGGGTCATAGCGTTTTTGTTTCCATCCTGAAACCAAATCTAATCCCTCTTGGGTAATCATTCTATATAATTCAGGAATTTCATCCGGAGAATCTTGTAGGTCGGCATCCATCGTAATAACCACGTCACCCTTCACATGTTGAAATGCGGTTTGCAGCGCCGCTGATTTGCCATAATTTCGCTGAAACTTTAATCCAAAGGTGTGAGGATCTGCTTTGCTTAAGGCTTGAATAACTTCCCAACTGCTGTCAGAACTCCCGTCATCTACAAAAATCACTTCATAGGTAAAGGAATTCGCATGAAATACCTGCAGTAACCATGCATGCAATTCTGGCAAGGATTCTTCCTCATTCAGCAAGGGAATAACGATTGAAAGTTGTGGCCTATTCATACAACTTATTCTTTTACAAATTTAAGGAGTTTCCCGGCATGAAGAACCACATAAAACCCAGCATGCCAGTCTTGAACGTCGAGTTTAAGTTCCACTGAATCTGCCAGACCTTGCGCGACAATCCTTCCGAAGTTATCCATTATTACGTAGGGTTCATTCGTTGAAATACCTGTTAAGGTTACAAAATCGTACGATGGATTTGGAAAAACATATAGACCACTTGTCGTTTCCTCCAGGGAATTCAAGCTGTTATTGGACACATAAAACTCGTCAAATGCAGCCTCCGTAATGTTTATATTGGGATCATAATCGGAGATTGACACCACCAGTTGCATGCTGGATGTAATGGGAATGAGTCCATTTATTCCAATACTTTTATACTCCCAAGCCATCGCATTTCCTTGCGGTGGACTAACCGCATCAATAAGCACCAGTTGACTTCCATTACTAATGTACACTTTCAAGGTATCATCCTCTGCTTGCGGTCCATAGAAATTATAATATCCACGAGCAAAATTCACATGCGGATTCGTTAACGCAGTTAAATCCATGGGTGGTGACACCAATATGGTATTTCCTTGATCCACATCATCGAAATCAGGATGTAAATTCGGATCGTTACCCGTTACAAAACAGTTAGTTCCACAGTCCCAAGGAACATCACCTACAACCACGGATCCACTGGAGGTGGCATGCGGAATTCCGCGTTCCCAAATTCCTGTTTGTGCAGTTCCGTTGACACTCCATCCAAAATCCAACTCAAAGTCATCATAGTAGCCAGGCGTCAAGGTCACGTTTAATACTTGGGTATTTTGATCGATTAATTGCGTTGTACAAAATGTTTTATACCCCCATTTTCCAACATAAATCTGATATTGTTCTTGGTAAAACAACACCAATTGCTCCTCCCCTAAGGCATTAGTGACACCCGTATGCGCAATCAGTGGATGAACGAGTTTAATTTGTGCATCAAAAATCGGTGCTCCGGTCGCTCCATCGATTACATTCACTTGGATATTAAACGGTGGAATTGGCGTCAGCTGAGCATCCAAGGTGATTTCTTGTCCTTGGATTAAGGAAACATTAGCCGTTAATGGATAATACCCAACTTTTTCAAACAACACTTGCGCAGTACCAACCTGATAATATCCGGTGACATAAGCACCTTGGGGATTGGTATAATCCGGTTGATTGTTATTACTCAAGGTCACTTTTACATCGTTCAACGGAATTCCAGAACCCGTTTCCGTGACATTTCCTTTTAAATAGCTTCCTTTCGTGTAGGTTGGTCCCAGAATAAATAAGCCCTCAGTAATATCTGCGGCGACAATAGTACCGCTACTAAAAAATGGATACACGCCCCAACATCCGTCGAAGCCAGGAGTTTGACCATTATAGGTGTCGTATTGTCCAATTTTAACCAGGTTGTTCGGATTGGTACAATCATGAATCACAATGCCGTCGGAATAGTAACTGGTAATTAAATAATCTCCCATAACATGGGTGTTATGCGGAATCACCCCGGTTCCCGGTGAGTTTTGAATGCGCTCCACCTCGACAATCGCATTTGGATTTGAAATGTCATAGACTGCAATATAGGCACCAGAAACTTCATCGGTAGTAAACACATATTGTCCGGAAGTTGATGGCCAAATGTTGTGCGCGAAAAGATTTGGGGTTGGTTGAGTTGCAATGAGTTGCGGTGCAGCGTGATTACTCACATCCACTAGACTAAAAAACCCATCATAAATGTGCGCCAAATACATGGTATCATTGCGAACATACCCGTCATGACAATACCAGGTATCAAATGCGCCCACTTCTGTTGGTTGCATCGGATTCGAAGTGATGTCTAAAATAATAACACCGCCCTCTCCCCGATTACTTCCGAACACATAGGCAAATCCTTGATTATCGCAAAAACAGGTATGGGCTGAAGTCCAGGTTTGTCCGGGAGGCCCCATATACACACTGGTTGGAAGGGTAGTAGATAGAGGAAGTGGCGATAAATCAATGATTAATAAGCCGTCGTCAGCTTCGGTAGTCACATAAGCGTAATCTCCAAAAACGCATGGATCTCTCCAAATAGATTCTGTACCCGGCATCCAGAAAATCTCTACTGGATTTGATGGATTTGAAATATCTACAATGGAAGTTCCTTTCGAGGTTCCTACGATGGCATATTCATTACCCATCTCATCTTCATAGCCCCATACATCATTCAAATTAGCGCCATGCAATTGCTGATATGAAATATGAGACAAGGAATCTACATTCAATTGGCTGAAGCTATAGGAAGCCGTAAATAAAAAGAATGCTGCGAGTATAGTTTTCATAAAATGACAATTGCGGCTACGATAAATATTAGAATTATCACCACATATTGCCAAACATCGGGAAAATAGGTGGTAATCATTTCTTTAATGTTCATGGTTACTGCTTAATAAATTGTTTCGTATACACTTGATTCTTCGTCACAATGCGCGCAATGTAAGCCCCTGATGGAACTCCCCCAAGATTCACATGAGATTCTGCAAAATGTTGCGAAGCGGTCATTTCCTCCGTCAACCATTTTCTTCCCATCATGTCGTAAATTTCTAGGGTTGCTTCATTATCGACAAAGCCAGAAATCTCAATGGTAGTTTCACCGCTCGTTGGATTCGGGAATACGGCAATTTCGTGATCTAATTTATTTTCATTTAAGCCAACTCCAAAGCCTACGGAAAAATCGTAGCGGTGGTAGTGACCAAAATCACCAGGAAATAATTCAATGTAGCTTCCTCCCACATAGCGTAAACGCATTTGACCGTTTGTTTCACCTTCCACTTGAGCTGAATACCAAAAAGATAAGCCATCGTTATCCGTATCCTCGATGATAATGCTGTAACATCCGGGCGCAAGGTCAAAGGTGTCTTTGTATTGCGTTTGATTGGTTAATTGATTTCGTTGAAATATTATATTTCCGGCTCCATCAATTAATTTGTAGGAATTCTCAACCGCCTTGTTGTTTGTAGTTAACCAGGCGAAGAACGGTCCGTTTATTACTTCTGGCGCATCAAACTTTACTTGTTTCACACTATTCTGCAAGTACTCATCATTTCCAACGTTACCATTCACATTGCTAACATAGGCAGTAAAGGTTTCTGTAGAATCCATATCCATCCAAAATCCAAGGTCATTTACTGGGATTTCTACCACTTCTTCTTCCATAAATCCTAAGTTTCCTGTCCAGTTGAATTGAATTTCATTGCCATAGGTAATCCAACAACGGATAAAACATGACGTTAAAGCCGTGGCGCCTGTATTTCGTAACACCACTCTTGGATTTGAACAGGTAGGATTGAATTTGCTGTAGTATTCCCAATTGTTTGGATTCAACACGTCTACAATGGCAGCATCATTTTGGAAATTTGGTGCCGAATAGGAAATTAAGTCAAAGGCTCCTATATAATTACCTCCTGCCGTTCCTGGATCCCCCGGAGGAACTGCTGTAATGCTGTAATCGATATTCACGGTATCTCCAGGTTGTACAAATGGCGTAAGTTCAAAATCGAAATCCTTTACACGATCACCCGGACACCATCCTTCGCGGGCATATGGCCAAGTGCCTCCTTGACCGATGTTTGGATTATCTCCACACTCGGTGGTTTGCCAAATATTCCAATTGTATCGTGGTGTTCCATCGATTGAAATGCGGTGGTCATTAGGGACCCATTCGCAACAAGCGATATTTCCTACTTGCCCGTGACCGGACATCCTGGTCTTAATTTTAAACATTTGTGAAGTATCCGAAAGCACCACCGGTTTATTTTGAAGCACCAGGTCATTGGACATTTGTCCATAATTGTAAGATCTCCAATCGGACCAAATCGGTTCACGTTTGTGCACATCTCGAGGCGGAATTCCTTTCACAAAAGCAAATTTTAAATCCAATAACTCTTGGGTGTTGTGTGCAGCTAGATCAACGATGCCATGCAAATACTGCTGGTAATCTGTTACCTCATAAATCCAACTAAACCCATTTGGACCTAGATCGAAGTTGATGCCATAGGGCGTAATATATCGAGCAATTTCCACATCTTTTACAATTTCATACGGTTGCTCATGGTAAAGAATGGTATCATTAATTAATTGTAAATCCGAGCCAACAGCACTCGTTGTTACCACTGCGCCTTGGGGACCAAAGGTGTAGGAAGAACCTTGTGGTACGCCGCGGTAGCTGTTCACGATTTCGAAATGACGATTAACTGCTGCTTGCTCAAAAATCACTACGGGTTCGATTGGTTTTGATTGCGAAACCATGGTCGTTTGAACAGCACCTGAAACGGTTCCTTGTCCAAAAGCAACCACAGGACGTTCAGCAACGGTTTGAACCCCTGCCACAGGCGATGTCGCCTTGATCATAGATCCAGTTAGTGGATCAAATCCCTCTGAAAGCATTAACTTGTAATCGTTCGGGGAACGATCATCGGCATAATTTACATCATCAAAATCATAATAGGTCATTAGGGCATTATAGTTCGGATGTGTGTTATCAATCTTTTCTTTGAAATTCGCTAAAATCGTAGCTGAATCTAACGCGGCCTTAAACACACGAAATTCATCCACTTGTCCTTTCCATTTAATGCCATAGTCACGACTTGCACCGAGCACAAAGCGATGGATGTATCCAACCGGACGATTCAGGTTAGATCCAGCATGCCACGTGTGACCATTTTTGTAGATAAACATTTGACCTGTACTTTGCTTTTTAACAAAGGCCCAATGATTCCAATTGTTATCAATTTCTGCAGCACTCATGGGTTTGTTGATTCGGTCATACCCGGTATGATTTCCCGCATCCCAATAAATGTTGTTGTTGCTCCATGGCATGTGTATGTTTAATACGCGGTTGTTTAAGGTGTCGTACGCCTCAAGAATGCTTGTATTTGTTCCATTGTTCGCATTTCCTTTTGCCCAAAACTCGATGGTAACATCTCCTGCAATTAACGTGTCAGAGAGTTCAAGCATGCTGTAATTTGTTCCATCAAACTCAATGACGCCATTTCGTCCGTCAACATAGTTCGAAGATGCACCATTCCCTGTTTCCATATCAAAACTGTATTGGGAAGCGGTGGAAGTTTCTGAATCAAAACCTAGCTGAACGATAATATTTTGGGTACCATTCCACGCAAAAGGCTGAAAAAACAGGAAACGATTCGCTCCAAGTTGCATTGAACCTGGATTTACTTGTTGATTGTAAACGTCAACAAATGCACCTGTTACCAACTGTGTTAAGCTGCTTAAGTTGGTGCCAAGCAAGCTAATTTTCGGGAAGTAAATGCCTTCATTTTGAGCTACATTCGAAACATAGAGAGACAGTGACTGCAGGTCACCTGCTTGTACTCCTGCGGCGAGTAGTTCTTGGGCCGTAACTAAAAACTGATAGGTTCCTCCCTTGCTTTGTGTATGAAAGGGAAGTACACTTGAACCATTACCTATGTTAACCACGAAATCTTGCAATACTTCTCCAGTTCTAAAGGACTGATTGCTTTGATAAACATTCGCGTAAGGTGCTCCTGCATTCGCTGAATTATAGTTAATCAATGCGGGGGCTTGAAAATTAGCGAGGTACTTAGCTCCTTCACGCTTGACGGAATCAAAATTTCCCGTGTGATCAAACACTCGCGTATAGGTTAAGTAATCCCATTCTCCACAATCGTATTGATCCCATGTGGTTAAGGGACTGCATTTCAATTTGTAATACATTAAAACCTTCTCGAAGCGCTGCGAGTCTAAACTTGCTGGAAAGGTAAATTGGTCGTGACGATTGGTTATGGAGTCAAAGGTGAAGGTCTGCACCCAAGTGGTGTCTTGCCCAAAAACACGTGTAAATAAGGTGACTGCAATTAGGGCAGTAAGTAAAATTCTCATTGATTAGCTATTTTAGCAAAAATACAATACTTGGCAGTACAAAACGAAATTCGGACAATATTTCCGTATTGATTTGATGGCATGCGGATTGAAACGAACAGTAACATCTGGATTAAATGGGGTTAACCGAAAGAATCCATAAATTTCATCTGCCAAAATGTCAACTTATGGACGAACGAATTATACACATTGACCTCTTATCGAAAATCGATAACGATTCAGAATTTATTCCATTAATCACTGCGGAAGAAGAGGAGTCTGTTAATAACCAAGCCTTTCCCGAAGAATTACCCATATTACCACTTCGGAACAATGTGCTTTTTCCTGGCGTGGTGATTCCCATCACGGTTGGGAGGGACAAATCCATCAAACTGATTCAAGATTCCAACAAGGGAAACAAAATCATTGGTGTAGTTTCTCAAAAAAACCAAGAACAAGAATCTCCGAATTTCAATGACTTACATGCCGTAGGTACGATAGCGCAAATCATACGCTTGTTAAAAATGCCCGATGGAAGTTCTACGGTAATTATTCAAGGAAAACGCAGGTTTGAAATCGAAACCCCTTTGCAAACTGAACCTTACATGAAGGCAAAAGTTAAGGTGTTCAAAGAAACCAGTATTTCCAAAAAAGACAAAGAGCTAAGCGTAATGATCAACACGATTAAAGAATTAGCCTTGCAAATTATCCGCGACAGTCCGAACATTCCTTCTGAGGCACAATTCGCGCTTGGAAACATTGACAGTCCTACCTTTTTGGTGAATTTCATTTCCTCTAACATGAACGCCGACGTTTCTAAAAAGCAAGAAATGCTTGAAGAAATGGATATGAAAAAACGCGTGATGATGGTGATGGAGCATTTGACCATGGAAGTGCAAATGTTGGAAATGCGCAACGAAATCCAAAACAAGGTGAAACGCGACTTGGATCGCCAACAACGAGAATACTTTTTGCATCAGCAAATGCGTACGATTCAAGATGAGTTGGGTGATAATCCACAAGATCAGGACGTTGCTGAATTTAGAGAACGCGCCACGGCAAAAAAATGGAATGAAAACGTGGAGAAATCCTTTTACAAGGAACTGGACAAATTACAGCGAATGAACCCACAGGGTGCAGAATATACCGTTCAGATGAATTTCTTAGATGTCATGCTCGATCTTCCATGGAATGAATACACAAAAGACAACCTGGACTTAAAACGAGCAAAAAAAGTACTGGAGCGCGACCATGCAGGACTGGAAAAAGTTAAGGAACGCATCCTTGAATATTTAGCCGTATTAAAGATTCGTGGGAACATGAAATCTCCAATCTTATGTTTTTATGGTCCTCCGGGGGTTGGTAAAACATCCTTAGGAAAATCAATTGCAGAAGCGCTTGGAAGAAAATATGTGCGCATGTCATTGGGTGGCCTTCACGATGAAGCGGAAATTAGAGGCCATCGCAAAACCTACATCGGCGCAATGCCTGGCCGTATAATCCAAAGCTTAAAAAAAGCAGAATCCGCCAATCCAGTATTCGTATTGGATGAAATCGATAAACTCGGTCGTGGTTTTCACGGTGATCCTTCTTCTGCCCTTTTGGAAGTATTAGATCCTGAGCAAAATGGCGCATTTTACGATAATTATGTGGAAAATGAATTCGATTTATCCAAAGTGCTTTTCATTGCCACAGCGAATAGCCTTGGCGACATTCAAGGTCCACTGCGCGACCGGATGGAAATCATTGAAGTGAATGGGTATACCGTTGAAGAGAAAATTGAAATTGGAAAAAAACACCTAATTCCGAAGCAGCTTGCAGCGCATGGGTTAAATTCCAAGCAGTTTGAAATCGAAAAAGCAGCGCTTGAGCAAGTGGTAGTATCCTACACCAATGAATCTGGTGTTCGGGGGCTTGATAAACAACTAGCCAAATTAGTGCGCTCAAGAGCCAAACAAATTGCCAATGAAGAATCTTTTGAATTAGTCATCAAACCAAGTGATTTGTTTACCTTTTTGGGGGCAGGACGAAACCAAAGTAAGAGCATTGCGAACGATGTAGCTGGAGTTGTAACTGGCTTGGCATGGACCGCAGTTGGTGGTGATATTCTATTTATCGAATCTTCCATTTCTCAAGGAACCGGTAAATTAACCCTAACGGGAAACTTAGGGGATGTCATGAAAGAAAGTGCGGTAATTGCCTTAGCATTTTTGAAATCTCACAGCGATTGGTTGAGTTTACCTCAAGCGGTATTTAACGACCACGACGTTCACCTGCATGTTCCGGAAGGAGCAACACCAAAAGATGGTCCAAGTGCGGGAATCACTATGCTTACTTCGTTAGCGTCGTTATTCACGCAACGTAAAGTGAAAAAAGATCTGGCCATGACCGGCGAAATAACCCTCCGTGGAGAAGTGCTACCTGTTGGTGGAATCAAGGAAAAGTTATTGGCAGCGAAGCGTTCCGGAATTAAGGAAGTGATTATGAGCAGCAAGAACAAACAGGACGTAGAAGAAATCGAAGCGCGTTACCTGAAGGGATTGAAAATCCACTACGTGGAAACTATGAAATCCGTGCTTGACATTGCCTTAACGAAAGAAAAGGTAGCAGAACCTATTGTTATTGAACCGAAGAAGAAAAGTTAATCCCAAGTTTCGGTATCGTTTTCTTTCATGAGTTTAATCCAATTTTCATCGGGATCAAGTTGATCGCGTAAGATTTCTGCGTATTCTTCTGCGTTCAATTCAAACCGAGCGACTTCAGTTCCCGTGTACGCTTCAATTGCGTCTAATAAAGGTACTTCCCCTGTACTACAAAAACTCAAGGCCTGCCCTCTGCGGTTTCCCCTACCCGTTCGTCCGCAGCGATGCACGTAATTTTCAGGATTATCCGGGATGTCATAATTAATGACATATTCTACCTCAGGAATATCAATTCCTCTACACGCCACATCCGTGGTAACTAATACTTTATTGGTACCCGAACGAAAGCGTTCCAAGGTATTAAATCGTTCGCTCTGTTCTTTCCCGCCATGTAAAATTTCTACCGAAATACCAATGCGTTCCATGGCTTTTTGGACGCGTTCTGCGCGTACCTTGGTGCGAACAAAAATCATAAACCGTTCTTCCGGATACTCCATCAGAATATTTTCTAGAAAAAATCGCTTGTCGTCCATCTCCACCATCATGACATGATGATCTACATTTTTTGAGACGGGATTTCCTGGGGTAATTTGAATTCGAATGGCATCTTTTACCACATCATACGCCAAGGATTTAATCTTTTTATTGATGGTTGCAGTAAAGAACAAGGTTTGCAAATATCTAGGCAACTTACGCTTCGCATCCACAATATCCCGTGCAAAGCCCAAATCAAGCATTAAATCTGCTTCATCGAGCACCCACATTTTTACGGTAGAAATATCCAAATAACCCTGAGCGATTAAATCGAACATTCGTCCGGGTGTGGTAATGAGAATTTGGGTATTTTCTTTTAGCTTTTTAATCTGACTTTCCTGTTCTACTCCACCGATTAAGGATAGAATGCTAATGGATAAGTGTTTGCTTAGGTCAAGAAAAACCTGCTCAATTTGTCGTGCTAATTCACGGGTTGGAACCATAACCAAGACATGAACTCCGGATTTTCGCGCATAGCCATTCACTTTATGAATCAAGGGAATGGCAAATGCGGCGGTCTTTCCCGTTCCGGTTGGCGCTACTGCCATAACATCCTCTCCGTTGAGAATGTGCGGAATTACCTTGTATTGAATGTCGGTGGGGCGCTTATACCCTAAGTCTTCAATGGCTTGTAAGATAGATGGATGGATGGGATAATCCTTGAACTTCATAGCTCAAAGGTACGCAATCTCCTTAATTCTGATTGAAAAGCTTTTCTACTACTTCAAATCGGTAAGCAAAGATGGATTCTAGTTTTTTCCGAACAAACAAGGTGTGCATTAATCTGCCCAATACGCCAAGCGGTAATTGATAACTCACGATATCGGTCATTTCCACTGAATCCCCCAGGTCTTTAAAATGATGCTCGTGATGCCATATGGTGTACGGACCCACCCGCTGCTCGTCTACAAAAAAGGCCTTGTCTCTCACTGTTTTTATCTCCGTAACCCAGCGCATCGGAATACCTAGTAAGGGTTTTACGGTATATTCAATCATGAGCCCTTCGTACATCTTTTCAGGTACTTCAGTCCGCACCACGAATCCCATGGAGGAGGGCGTAATTTTAGAAAGGTTATTGGGTGAGGAGAAGAAATCCCAACACGTATCTATGTTGGCTTTAACACGTTGGGTGCGTTTAAGTTGGTACATGCACCTATAACACCGCGCTTAAAAAAAAGTTTTTTATTGATAGGTACTCAAATACTGTTCGAGTCCCAAATGTCAGTTAATATAGTGCCGAAATTAAGACTTAAGTAAAGCAAATATCCTGACAAGTAACCATGAAAGGTGGTCAACAACTCAAAACGATCGAATCGCCCGAACCAAGGTCTTGCTGGTTTTATCGTAGTAATTCGTTGGTTTGGAGTCATAGAAACTAAAAAACCACGCCGAGGCAATATTTGACTCGGTCGACGACCAATAGAGACTCATTTCCACGAGATCTGTATTTGGGATTTCACTCAGTGCACGTTCCACGGTGAATAAATTAGTGTTCATGGCTTGAAGCTCATAGATGGCTGGTAGATACCAATCATCAAAACCCTCGCTAACATACGCATCACATAAACCCGCCGCTTTGGTTGTATCTCTGGTCGCAAACATAATGGCGGTGGTATTTGCCCGCCCGTCCCATAAACTTTCGCAGCTTTCGATGTCTTTTTCCTTGTCGCCCCACTCTGCCTCTCGGGTTAAATTGGTTAAGGAAACTACTAATCCGTGTTGTTTACCAAGGCTATCCTGAAATAAATGAAAGATAACTCCCCCCTCAGTGCGCTGTCCGATGTAGTATGATTTTTGAGCTGAAACGCTGCACAGCGACGCTAGAAAAAATAGGGCAAGGATTAATCTCACGGATAAAAATTTTAGGAAAGATACACATTGAAATTGGAAACGCTTTACTTATTTAATTGAATTAACTGATAATCCACACCATCATAAATAATCTTTCCGTAATCGGGAAGATTGGGTAAGGTACGTTTATTGACCACAAGGTATGTGCACCCTTTAGCTGTTAATTTATTCACGATACCTTTTTGAAAGAATGTTTCATTAGAAAGATCCCAACCTTTTCTCCCAAGAAGATACAATTCTTGGGGATTACTATTTCCATTAATTGCAACCAAGGCATCCGTTGGGATGTAACGTTCGGCCACTTGTCCTAACCCTAATTTATATGCTTCGGATTGATTCAATCTAAAATCATACAGCTGATTACCAATAGCTTCCAAGGAAATACAGAGCATCAACACCCACCCATATTTCCCTAAGGTTGACAAGGCATATCCGCCTACTATGGCGAGCAAAGGAACCGCCGGCAAGATGTAATATTCATGCGTTAAAAAGATTACCCCCGATTTTAAGGCATATCCTGAAAAAAGCACCAGAAATAACGGCAAACTGATTTTCCATGCCCAAGAAACGCCCGATTTCACAAACCGAATTATCCCATATAGACAGCTCCCGAGTGCTAAATAACTGAAAAACGGATGAAAAACTAGCTGTTCTACTAGTAAAAAAGGCGACTCAAGAAAGGCCTTTCCTCCGTCCAACAATCCACCACCCAGGTTGTACCAAGACCCGAAATGCGAGGCTAAATAGGGATTCCAAATAAAATACCAGATACAGGCAGGAATTAAACTAAAAAACGGAATCAGGAACACCACGGGTTTTTTAGGTTCATTTGATATTTTCACAAAGGCAAACACCACAAAAGCAATCAAGGGTAGTACCGATATTTTCAGCAATAACCCCAGGCTTAGCATAACGAAAGACAGCACTACATCCTTCCATCTACCAAACCGTAAGGCTTCAAAAAAATAGTAGATTCCAATCAGATACACAGCTAAGGCTTCGGTATCTGGCATTACTTTACGGCTATACATGAAAAAACAAGAAACCATGAGAAGCAAGGACGCATAAAACGCTGTTTTCTCATTGGAAAACCGACGTACCAAGGCATAGAAATATACCAAACCCAAGGTTGAAATGAGTACGTTGAGTAAGCGTCCAATACCCGCATGAAACCCGAATAAGACGCCAAGCTTACCTTGGATGTAATACAACAAGGGGAATTCCATTCCAATAATCCCTGTTCCCCCATTGGTTTCATCCACCATGGGATACCAAAAGGAGGTGTTTCCTTCGAAATAATTCCGAGCAACCATTAAGCCTGTAGCTTGACGCCAACTGTGCGCGGCCTCAATCGGCGGATTCCATATTCCGATGAGATGCACCAGGAAAAACAAGCCGATCCAAAAGAAAATATTGCTTGCGAGCTTAGCCAACTACGATTTGTTTAAGGTAACTTTTAAAATTATTTAAAATAGCCTGCCAACCTTGCTGCTGCAAGGCTTCTGGATTTACGGATTGAGGTTCGGATAGCCAAAGAATATGGGTTGCTCCCTCATTTGAAATCACCCACCCATCAAAAACCACAGCCAAGGGCGCGGCAATGTTAATTTCTGTTGTAATCATTGATTGTTTTCAATTACATAGGTTAACACTTTCTCCATCAAATGCGCTCGATCTTTACCCGTCACATTGTGTTTATGCATCGGATAAGGAAAGAAGTCCATCTGTTTACCATCCTCTACAAATTTCTTAATCAGGGAATAGTTATGCTGCATGACCACCACGTCATCCACCGTACCATGAATCAAGAGTAATTTTCCCGTTAAATTATTCGTGTAGTTGGTCAGTGCATTTGCCTCATATCCTTCTTTATTTTCTTCTGGAAGATCCATATAGCGTTCGCCATACATTACTTCATAAAACTTCCAGTCGGTTACCGGTCCTCCAGCGACCCCAACATTGAATACCCCGGCATGACGCAACATTAAGGAGGTGGTCATGAACCCCCCAAACGACCAACCATGAACTGCTAGGCGCTCGGAATCAACGTAAGGTAAAGATTTCAAAAACTCTACACCTGATAATTGATCCTCCATTTCTATCGTTCCTAACTGGCGATGAATTTGAGATTCAAAGGCGAATCCACGCTCTCCAGACCCCCGGTTATCTAAGGTAAAAACCATATACCCTTGCTCTGCCAACCAATTCATCCATAGGTTTGCCCCAGCATTAAAACTATTGGTTACCATTTGAGCGTGAGGGCCCCCATAGACATAAACCAACACGGGATATTTATTTTTTGGATCAAAATTGGAAGGTTTCACCATACGGTAATATAAATCCGACCCGTCTTTTCCTTTAATGGAATTAATTTCTACCGTACCGAGCCCATACTCATCCATAGGATTCGTAGATTGTTTGATGAACTTAGCCATCTTGCCATTAGTGGTATAAATCATTTCATGATTGGGCATCATAAGGCTTGAATAGCCATCATAAAAATATAGTCCGTCATCCGAAAGATCGAATCGATGAACGCCTTCATTTTTTGAAACTACTTTCGTGTTCCCGTTTAGATCCGTTGCGTAGACCATGGTATTACACGGATTCTCTCCGGTGGCGGAATAATAAATCAATTTTTTGGATGCGTCTACTTCGAGGATATCCTTGACAACAAAGCGATGATTTGTAATTTGTTTAATTCCTTCCTGTAATACCTCCATGGATTTACCTTCAAACACAAACTCTGTTATTTGCCGGTCAAAATCAACCAAATACATGTTCATAAATCCATCTTTTTCTGACATCCAAATGAAGTCATTTCCTTCACCAATAAAATAGGCAGGATGTTCTGGTTCTACCCATTTTTGATTTTTTTCATGCCAAAGGTTTTTTATTTTCTTTCCCGTTTTAACATCGAATACATTCAACCAAAGCTCATTTTGTCCGCGATTGACCTCTGCGATGATGCAAAACTTTTCGTCTGGCGTAAAAGCGAAATTTGTTAAGTAATCATCTGCATTCCCACTTGGTTTGATGAATACCGTTTTCTTCGTTTTACAATTATAGATCCCTACGCGCGGTTTCTCTGATTTTTGCCCTGCCATTGGATATTTAATAGATACCAAAGAACCTGGGGTCGTATTGATGTCTAACAAGGGGTAATCGGCCACTTCACGTTCATCTTTTTGATAGAAGGCCAGATAATTCGCGTTTTTAGACCAAAACAAGCCTTTTTCGATGCCAAATTCGTTGCGTGCAATGGTTTGACCGGAAACAATGTTTTTGTCTGTATTTTTTGTAACGGGAGTATAAAACTTATTCGAATAAGCCGCAACACAAACATTGTTATCTAAGGTATAGGCACATTTATTCGAAGCCGCATGATAGGTTACATTTTCAGCGTTATCAAGTCCAGTCTTTTTAATAATTAAGGCCTTCGACGTAATATTATAGGTAAAAATAACAGTCCCATTATTAAACAGTAACTCATCCGAGGAAAGCCACTCATATCCATATAAATTCTGAATTTTAGCATCATCAGGCAAGAGTTTGTTTAATTCTTCGACCGTACAAAGGACTTTATCTGATTCTTGATCAAAGGTATATGCAAGTAAAGACTTATAATCTGTTGATAAGAGCGTGTATTCTGATTTATTTTTAATCCATGAAAATCCAACAGTTCGTTGCGGACTAAGTGCCCGTTGTTTGAGTACGGATTCGGTTACGGTTAACGATTTTTTTTGAGCACTAACGGTGTAGGTCATCAAAAGTAGGGATGTGAACATTAAAAAACGCATAACTAGGAACGATGTATAAATTGATTAAAAAAAGATTCGATTGGTTTGCCTATTTCGTAGGCTGTGCATAGGGTATCTAAGAGCTCGTCCCGAAGGATTAATTCAGCAGGAAACGTCGCATAAAAATAGAATTGCTTATTGAAAATCAGGGGTTCATTCGCTGCAGCAGATTTCAAATGTGCAGGGAGCATTTTATTCTTTTCGCCATGAATAGCACCATAGAAGGAACTAAATGAAGGCTCAGAAACTAAGCGTTTAAACTCGGTAGAATTTGCAGCAATTCCTTCGCGAAGTTCAAGGAGATTTTCCTTATCGATTTCATACACCCCACCATATACACGCACATGCTCTGGGGTAAGTTCAACGTAAATTCCATTGATGGCGTTGCTTTTTTTACCTTCGGGAGAAACTACTGCCGAACACATCAGTTTATACGGGGTTTTATCGGCAGAAAACCGAATATCCCGGTTAATGCGAAAGATACAATCCTTGGCAAGCACATGTTGAAAGGAGGGATTGGCAACTGCAATTCGATCAATTAGGGATTGAGTAAACAGAGCAAACGGTTTTTTTACGGACGCTTCATAGCGCTTTCGATTTAGATCAAACCAATCTTTATGGTTGTTGGCAGCAAGTTCGATAAAGAAATCAAGATAATCCGGACTAAAATACCCCATAAACCTACGAATTGTGTCCGAAAGTTACTTAAAAAGGTTTGAAAGCCAAGAAAGCAAGCGAAAACAAGGAAAATACTTTGGGTGAAGACAAAAATAATGCTATCTTTGCACCCTTAAATTTTTATTAACTAATTAAGAACCTTATGAATTCTTACGAAACTGTTTTCATTTTAACTCCCGTTTTGTCTGATGATCAGGCAAAGGAAGCAGTACAGAAATTCGAAGGCGACATCAAAGGCATGGGTGCCAAGATAACGCATTCGGAACACTGGGGACTGCGCAAAATGGCTTATCCAATCCAGAAAAAATCCACCGGATTTTATTTCTTGATTCAATTTGAAGCTGCTGGATCTGTAATTGCAGATTATGAATTAATGATGAAACGTGATGAGCGCGTGCTTCGGTTTTTAACCGTACGTATGGATGCTGACCACGTGACTTACGCTGAAAAGCGCAGAGCAAAAACATCAACAAATTAATTATTAACCCCTTTAAATTACTGAGATGTCAAACGATATTAGATACCTAACCCCGATTAATATTGATATTAAGAAGGATAAATACTGTCGATTCAAAAAATCAGGCATTAAATTCCTCGATTACAAAGACGCAAACTATTTGTTGAAGTTGGTAAACGAACAAGGAAAAATTCTTCCTCGTCGCATTACCGGTACTTCTGCGAAGTTCCAAGGACGCGTTAACAAGGCTATCAAACGTGCTCGTCACTTAGCGCTTATGCCTTACGTAGGAGATATGTTGAAATAATCGATAAAAATTTTGAATCATGGAAGTCATTCTATTAAAGAACGTAGATAAATTAGGTTACACCAATGAGGTGGTAACTGTAAAGCCGGGTTACGGAAGAAATTTTTTAATTCCTCAAGGATATGCTGTCCTTGCCACGGTAAGTGCCAAAAAAGCGCATGCAGAAGTAATGCGTCAAAAATCGCACAAAGAATCAAAAATGTTAGCTGAAGCGCAAGATTTAGCCGCTAAATTAGCCGAGGTAAGCGTTTCTATTGCTACCAAAGCGGGTGAAAACGGAAAGATTTATGGATCCATCAACACGATCCAATTAGCCGAAGCATTAAAAGCAGCAGGACACGACATCGACCGTAAGTCTTTAAAAATCAAAGACGAGCCCATCCGTGAAGTTGGAAGCTATGAAGCGGAAGCTAATCTTTACAAAGGCGTAAAACAAATCATTAAATTTTCAGTAGTAGCTGAATAAGCTCATCCGAATTAAGTAACCCTGACCTCCGTGTCAGGGTTTTTTTTTCTTAAAACCTACCCTATGAAGCAACTTGCCCTTTATGTTCTCCTTGCGTTGAGCGCAGGAATATTTGCACAAAATGCCGCAACCGAAAAACGCGTTGAATTCGATTTAAAAGACGGCTTCAGCAACGAGCGTGTCTTTGAATTTAGTGATAAAGGAATGCTTATCTTTTCTAAACAAGATAAAGACGAGAATCAAATAAGTACGTATCGCTTTGAAAAATACAATACCGACTTGGTATCAACACACGAAGTAAGCTACACGATAGAGAATAAATTCTATGTAGATGAAATATATCAAACAGGAAATTACGTGTATTTCTTCTTCAAAACTCGACGAACGGATTACCGGGTGGTTAAATATGATTTTATAAGCGAAACATTTAAAGAAGTTTCTGGCGAACTACCAAACCGCAGTTTCATAAAATACACGGCGTGTATGGATGATCGTGCAGTAATGGCAATCATTAATAAAAACTATAGCCTTTCCATCATTTCTATTGATATGAATTCAGGGTCTGAACAGACCACGCCAATTACATTAGAAGGATTTAAACCAAAAAAACTTAGCCTTTCCAACATGGAGACCATGCCGGAAAGCAAAAACATCTTACTCAGCATCAATGCCTATATCAGCAAAAAAAGAACTGAACTTTATGTAATTCGTTTAGATGAACAGGGACAGGTACAAGCAAGTACAGACATCAGCATAGGAACAGATAATAACTTAAGAAATGCCAGAGCCTATGACATAGGCAATAACGAGTATATTCTTTCTGGAACTTATTCTGTTCCAAACTCCAGTGGATCCAACGGATTTTTCATTTCTCGCTTAGCTCAAGGTCAATTGGAGCCCATAAAATTTTACAATTTCACGGAGCTCAAAAACTTCCTTAGCTACCTGCCTGCAAATCAGCAACGTAAAATTGAAAAGAAAAAACAGCGCAAAGAAAAAAATGGACAAGAATTAAACATTTCCTATAACATTGCTGCTCACAGTCCAATCAAAATAAATGATGATTTTATCTACATTGGAGAAGCATATTATGCTACGTACCGTACAGAATCGCGCACATCAACCTCTTATGTAAACGGAAAAGCAGTAACCACCACTACCTATGTGCAAGTGTTTGATGGGTATCAATATACCCATGCATTCATTGCGAAATTCGACAAAAACGGAAACCTGATTTGGGACCAAACTTTTCCCATGTGGTTAGCTCAGAAACCGATGACTGTTCGACGGTTTATTCACCTTGCGGATCAACAACAAAACAACATCAAACTCGTGTATGCTAATAGCAATCGGGTTACGAGTAAAGTATTTGATTTTGATGGAAATGTATTGAGCGATAAACAATCTGAACCCATAGAAACTAATTCAGAAAACGACAAAACGCGATTGAGTTATGCCGAAATTATCCATTGGTATGATAATTACTTCTTGTCTTATGGGATACAGCGTATCATTAACCGTAAGGATAAAGATGTGGAGCGCAAGCGGACTGTATTCTTCTTTAATAAGATTAAACTGGACTAATTCAGTTCATTTAATGCACGTGCGCCAAAGGCATCATTATGCCAAGCCTTTGTGATTTTTCCATGTTCTATCAAGACGTAGGTCGGAAAACTCCCTTCGGTAATTGGTAAAACTTCGGAAAGATTTGCTTTTAATTGGCAGTTTATTTGATTACCAACTAAGGCTTGATACGTGTTAAAATCGGAGGAATCAGAACCCAATACCCAATATTCTATAGGTACCTTGGCGTACGGTTTAATCCCTTTCATGAGCTGGGTAGATTCCGAGCAATACTTACACCCAGGCAAAGCGATAACCACTAATTTCTTTGATTGCCCAAGGTGCATGGACGTTTTAGGCTTGTAACTGAGGTCTACCAAATCTCCTTGATAAATTGGATTAATGGCAAAATAAATGAGCACAGGCTGAATAAAGGTTCCAATAAACAACAAAGCGAGCAACCAACGTTTAGAAGTTTTAGCCTTAACCCGTCGGTGAATAAACCTCGCTAAAAACCAACCAAGAATGCAAAGGATGATATAGGGTATAAATTTAGCGCCGGTAAAAGAAAAACCAAGGTTCAAAAAAAATGTTTCAATAGTGTTCATAACAAAAAAGGGGGACGAATCCCCCTGAATAATTCAAAAATAATTTACTTACTGAATTTCGCAATTGGTAGATAAGGTACCTACCGCAGCGTCATTTGCATCACATGCTGTAGTAACATCTTTCTTCTTGCCGGTAATTGTTGTACTTGTTGTACCAACTTGAACACCTGCATCTGTTACGGTACACTTACATGTGTAATCTTTTGAACAAGACGCCATCGTAAAAAGCGCCACTCCTAAAACGATCATTAACTTTTTCATAATTCTAAAATTTTAAGTTGTTCAAAGCTATTAAAAAAATCAATGTTGCCCGGTTTTTTTTTCCATTTTTTGATAGTAAACATACCAAGCAATCGTTGCTGAGGGTACAACATCCGTAAAGGGCAGTAATTCCTCCAGAAACGTAAAACTCGCCCAGGACAATTTTCTGCCAAACATATAATACACTAATACAGCAGAAATTGGAGCCCACACCGCATCAAACAATTCAGCTGCCCCAGGAATCAGATAAGAAAGCATACCCATCAAATCTATTAAAATCGAAACTAGCAATTTCAAATTCTTAATTTCTTTATATTTTTTTGAATGATGAACGGGATGTGACATACGTTATAATTTATTAATGTGTTGGTACTGGTCGCGTTGAGCCAAGACCGCTTGTTTTACCTCATGAACGATTTCGAGCACGCCTTCATGCTGTACATTACGGGGCTTTCCTACGACTACATAGGCATCGAACGGCACAAGAAGGGTTTCGCCCTTAGGAAGTATTCTCCCCATGCCACTCATGAAAACAGGGATATAGGGTACCTGAGGCCTGCGATGTAGGATAGCGCCAATGCCTTTCTGAAAAGCTTGTATTTCCTCTGGTTCACCACGCGAACCTTCAGGAAACAAGATTAAGGAATGTCCTTTGTCTATGAATTGTATTAATTGATCCGTTGGACTTAAATCTCCTGCTTCTCGAGTCCGCTTGATTAAAATCGCATTAAGCACCCAACGAGAAATAAAACGCTTGAGCCAAGACCCACCAAAATAATCTGCGGCGGCAACCGGGTGGGTTCGAAGCAATTGATTAACAGGTAAAGCAGCCATTAATGACATCGTATCTAGATGACTGTTATGATTCGATACGATAATTACGGGCGCAGATTGACGAAGGTTTTCTGAATTTACAAGCTTGACTCCCACGAAAATGCCTAAAAAGGGACGCATAAGCAACTTGTAATAAAAAACCATCAACAACCACTTCATTAGGCGTAGTATAAATTATACACGAAATAGAAAAAGGAAGGTGCTGCAATGGCAAGCGAATCAATTCGATCTAATATGCCTCCATGCCCCGGTATTAAGTTACCCGTGTCCTTTAAGCCGATATCGCGCTTAATGGCCGAAACAATAACATCCCCAATAAACCCTCCAAAAGCAATAATTGCCCCAGCAAAAAGTGATTCAATGGCTGTAAATGGGGTTAAAAATCGAATAAAATATGCAACAACAATAGTTGTAATAAAGCCACCAATGAAGCCTTCCCATGTTTTATTGGGGCTAATTTTCTCAATAATCTTATTCTTGCCT
Organism: Flavobacteriales bacterium; assembly: GCA_947460825.1. Classification (GTDB taxonomy): domain Bacteria; phylum Bacteroidota; class Bacteroidia; order Flavobacteriales_D; family Crocinitomicaceae; genus UBA952. The sequence goes on along the minus strand of CANHHA010000020.1, from coordinate 4,405 downwards.
AATAATTTACCCCATGTAAACTGAAACACGTCATTCATTTCCGTTAAAAACACGACGAAAAGTAATAATCCCCTTCCTCCCGCATTGAACCCAGATAATTCAGGGAGAGACAATAAGTAAGCTAAATGGCTAATAGAAAACACGGTAAACATCAGTTGTACCGGTAAAACACTCATGGACTTCCCTATTTCGACCGTAAACCCTCTAACTACCAAGACAAACGGAATCCAAATGAACATGATTACCGGGATGAAAATCATAAACAAATTAAAATACCCCATATACGCTAAAAAATACTGCACCGGAATGGCGAGATAACACCAGATAATTACGCGTCGATCTTCCGGTCGAACGTTTTTACTTATGCTGGCTAATTCTCTCAATGCGGCAAAAGACAGTAAGGCAAATGCCACAAAAGAAATAGCTGGATGAAGTACCGTGGCTAAAATGAATACGGTTGCCATGATCCACCATGATTTCGTGCGCTGTTGCAATTCGCGAACCTTATCCCCAGGATAGATTCTTCCCAAAACAAAAAACAATACGGTGGCAAAAATTAAAATACCAAGAATAACCAAGATGATAGAAAGGACCTCTTTATTTTCAGTAAATCGGTTTGAAAGCAAATAATTCATGCACTTATAGAGTTTTTGATTCGCAACATGGTACTGACCAACATCGCAAGTATAACAAGAATAATCAAATAATAAATCCAAGGAAAAACCATTGGAAAGCAGAAAATCACGAAACACAGTAACCCGAAAAATAACGCTCTATCACTTTTCCCCATCGGACCGTCATACCTCCGTGTTCCCCCCATCGCCTTACCCAATACGCCAACAAATTCATTGATTATCATCAAGGCAATAAAAAACACGAGTATATTCGGATGTTTATCCATCCCAAACTTAAGTAATAAAGGATAAAATATTGCCAAATCCGCTAAAACATCCCCAAGTTCATTCAGCACTTCCCCGAGCGGTGATTGTTCATTATATGCCCTTGCCATCATTCCATCGATGGCGTTCAATGCCATGCGGATAAATAAATACACAGGGACCACCACTAAATACCCCCATCCGTCATTCGAATAGACATAAACCCCAGTTAAGATGGAACCGAACAATGCCAAAAGCGTGACATGATTGGGCGTAAATTTCTTTCGATGCATAAACTCCATCACCGGTTTTATCAGTTGTTGAAACTTAGGTTTTATGTTGTAAACTGAAATCATCGCTTTTTTAATTTTATGAATGGATTTTGAACCGGTGCATTTCGTTTAAACCCTTCCGAAAAATGACCATGGGTTATAAAATAGAACACTTCTTGTCCAAATTCTTGCGGTTTGGTATACATCTGATCGTGATTTAACGGTATATAGGCAAAGTCATCATACCGCTGTTGGAATGACTCCACATCCCAACGCAAGGGTCCGAGTGCTAAGGCTGTCTTTAGGTGTCGCCGTACTACATTGGTTGCGTACGTTTCAATGAAAATCCCCATGTGTATCGAGGTATCGGCTAAGCTTGAATACGGAGTTTTGATAAAATCTTTCGTTATTTCTCCAAACAATATCGCATTAACAAGCTTCAAATCCTTGATTAATATGGTTGGCGCACGTTCCTGTAAGGGACTTCGATCGTAGATAATGGTCTTTATATTGCGTTTTCCGTGTTTAATAATCCATGGATTTAAGGTCCAAGAACCAACAATATAAGCCATCACATGTAATTCATCGTATTGAGATAGTTCATGGGTTTGATAATAGTGCTCTAAATTTTCTGAACTTTCTTTAATCGATTTTCTGGAAATATATGAGGCCACATACACGGGCATTTCCGAATTTTTAAAATAACGTTTCAAGGCTCCAGTTCCATTGATCCTTGAACCGAATCCGGGCAAAATCAACAATGCTTTTTTTTGGGGAATGGAATCTTGGCCCCAAATCAACGAATGGCAACTCAAAACAATACACAATATCCAAAGAATCAATTTCATCTAAGAGCAAATAAACACATAATATTAACGCTAGGTAGCTAATCTTTAAATTTAGCAATTCAAACAATCCGATGTTGAGTAATCCACAAGTGGTGATGTGTTATATTAAAACAAGTTGTTATTTTTGCCTAAACTCACAATCATGTCAAACCAATTACTAAAAGGAAAAAAGGGAATTATATTCGGTGCGTTGAACGACCAATCCATTGCATGGAAAGTTGCGGAACGAGCACATGAGGAAGGCGCAGAATTCGTACTTACAAACGCTCCAATTGCGATGCGCATGGGCGAAATAAATGGCCTGGCAGAAAAAACTGGAAGTAGAATTATTCCTGCTGATGCCACGAATGTGGAAGAAATCGATCATTTAGTTGCCCAATCAATGGAAATATTAGGCGGTAAAATTGATTTCGTTTTACATTCTATTGGAATGTCGCCGAATGTAAGAAAAGGAAAACATTATACAGAAAGCAATTACGGCTACTACAATCAAACAATGGATGTGTCAGCGATGTCTTTACACAAGACCTTGGCCACCTTATACAAACATGACGCAATGAATGAATGGGGTTCTGTTGTGGCACTTACATATATTGCAGCACAGCGTATTTTCCCTGATTACAACGACATGGCAGATGCAAAATCCTTACTGGAATCAATCGCTCGTTCCTTTGGATACCATTATGGGATTGCTAAAAAGGTTCGTGTAAACACCATTTCACAATCTCCTACCGTAACAACTGCCGGACAAGGAATCAAAGGGTTCAGTGAATTCATAAACTTCTCTGAACAAATGTCACCGCTTGGAAATGCACCGGCCGTAGCATGCGCTGATTATTGCGTATCTATGTTCTCGGATTTAACGCGTTATGTAACGATGCAGAATTTATTCCATGATGGCGGATTCTCGAATACGGGAGTAACGCAACAAGTAATTGAGCGTTTTGGAAACGAATAAATTAAGTGAACAAAAAAAAGGGGGCTCTTGCCCCCTTTTTTTGTTTAATCCCTTTACTGCTTATCAAACATCTTCGTGAAATCTAAGTTGTATACCATACTAATCCACAAACTATGATTTCGTTCCATATCGATTGCATTCGATTTAATCACAAATTGATTTAAGTATCCAACTTGTACATTCATTTGGGCATTAAATCGCCACCCTAGCGCAGTAATGAACCGATTTTGATCGATTGGATTCTTTGCTATTCCTTTGCCAAACCCAACAAAAAGCTCATTATTTATACTCAAAAATAAGGTCTGATCTCCCATCGTTTTACGAGACAAGGGAAGCATCACCAAGGCGCGATATCGAATTCGATTTCTGAATACTGGGTCAACAAGCACCACATTACCTGAACTGTTTAATGCATATTGCTCAAGAATTCGTTGTTCGATTCTATAGCGATGTTGAACCTCCAAACGACCTGCTTTATCTTTTAAATATACCTGCTCAAACATTCGATGCTCATTGAATTCATGCAGTATAGGTTGAGTTCCGTAAGGAAATGTCTTAATCCAAGCATAACCACCCATAACTGAAACCTTAGGATTGATTTCATACTCAAGACCTAAGCGCAACAACGATTGTTGCCAATGCCGAAACCCATCGGCTCTACGCCATTGGTATTCGGTATGGATGCCCAATTTCTTACTTATTTTATGATTTCCAGTATATAAAACCCAGGCATTATTTTGATTTGAAATTATTTTTTGAGCATAGCTCCCTCCTACTTTACATAATACGAGGAAAAATATTGAAATTAATTTTTTCATGTTATTTCTTCTTTCGCTTTGCGGCTAAATGATGTTTCGATTTACCTATATTTTTTAATTCCTCAATACCTAGAATGGTCAAGCTACCTCCCTCGGTTGTAAAATCATTTTTTATATGATACAATGTCTCAATCACAGAATGATCAATAAAAACGCAATCAGTTAAGTCCAAAATCACATCATCTGTAAATTTAAATGAATGAATTTTGTTTTTTACTTTAATAAAATTACTAAAAACGGCAGCGTTATAAACCGTTATTGTTTTTCCATGGATTTTTGATTTTGCAGAAAAAAGACTTCTGAATTTTACCCCTCTACCCAAATGCAATAACAATTTTAAGACAATTCCTGCAGCAATACCGATTAGTAAATCAGTAGCTAAAGTGAAAATGATAGTTGTAATAAATACAGCAATTTGATCTGCCCCAATTTTTGCCATGTGTCCAAACTCTCTTGGATGCGCTAATTTCCAACCCACACCTATTAACATGGCGGCTAGAGCAGTTTTAGGAATTAAGTCACTAAATGAAACGGCAAATAATAAAAATAATAAAATGAAAACACCATGAAAGAAATTTGCCCAACGTGTTTTGGCGCCATTATTAACATTAGCAGACGAACGAGCCACCTC
>CANHHA010000019.1 GCA_947460825.1 Flavobacteriales bacterium | reverse complement strand
GCACTTCACAAACTAAAACTAGAAACCATTGAGGCGCTCAATAATTTGGGAATTCTGCAAAAAAATCAACTCCTGTCGCTTGAATTGCCCAAGCGAATTGCCGTAATTTCTGCCGAATCAAGCAAGGGCCTCTCAGACTTCATGCAGGTATTAAGCGCATCTATCCATAAATTCGGTGTAGATACCTTTTTATTCAACGCAACCGTACAAGGGGATCAGGCGGTGAACTCTATTTTGTTTGCTCTTCAAAAAATTGAACGACTTCGTAATCATTTTGATGCGGTAGTGATTGTTCGAGGGGGCGGTGCTGAAGTTGGTATGTCTTGTTACGACGATTTCAAACTTTGTAAACGTATTGCAGAATTCCCTTTGCCAATCCTGTGTGGAATTGGCCATTCCACAAACCTCACCGTAGCAGAAATGGTGGCCTTTTCCCATGCAATTACTCCGTCTGTATTGGCTTCTGACTTATTACAAGAATTCGAACTAAAGCTGCTTGACCTTCATGCCTTTAGTACCAGCCTTACCCGAATTCAAAACAGACTTCTAACCAATACAAAAAACATCTTCCACCAAACAGTTTCTAAAATTAATGGCGTTACCAAGTGGCGTTTTGAACGCATTAACAACCAACTCAAAAGCCTTGAACAACGCAGTATTCAAGAAACTAAACGGGTGTTGACATCCCATCAAGACTTCATAGGATCTTGTCCCTTGGTAATTCAAGGACTAGTAAAACGATCGCATCAACAGGAGCATCACAGACGGACCATGCTTGAACAACACCTGGTTTTCACGCTGGACCGTAGCTTGGAAAAAAACAACACGATATTGGAATCCCTGGATAAACAAGTCCACCTCATGAGTCCCGCCGCTGTTTTAGCGCGAGGATTTGCGATTGCCCGAAGCAACGGAAAGGCCTTGCTCAGTAAATCATCACTGCACCCTGGAACCTTAATACAAATTGAACTCAGCGACGGTACCGCCGAAGCCGAAGTAAAATCAACCTAGGATTTGCCTACTTTTGTACCTATGGACGAAACCTTCGGAAAGGCGCATCGGATTTTCTTAAAAAAGGAAATTGACCATGTATTTACAATGAAGGAAAAGGTACTTGTATTTCCTTTTTTATCACATGTTTCATTTGAGGCGAGTGAAACACCCAGTTTTGCAGTCTTGATAACCGTTCCGAAAAAGCGAATAAAAAAGGCGCATGATAGAAATAGAATCAAGCGCTTAATTCGTGAAAGCCTACGCAAAGAAAAAGCACCCATATTGGCAAGGGCAGTAGCTAAAAACCATAAAATTCTTTTTAGTATCGTTTATCTTTGGGAAGAAATCCCCGTAGATGATCTCATTGAGCAAAAAATTAAAAAATTAATATCCCGAATATGCGAACTTACTTAACTCAGATCCTTTTCTGTTTTTCACTGCTGTTTTACGCGTTAAGTTATGGGCAATCCGAGTCGTTTGAAGAACTCAAAAGTTTAGAACTCATGGATCAAATCTATGAGCATCTTGACTTGTACTTTGTCGATGAGGTAGCGCACGGAAAACTATCTAAAACAGCCATCGATGCGATGCTTAAGGAGCTCGATCCATACACGGTATATTATCATGAGGCGAACATCGAAGATTATCGATTAATGACCACGGGACAATATGGTGGAATCGGTGCCTTAATCGGTAACCTTGATAACGAAATTTACATCACCGATCCTTACGAAGGAAATCCTGCACAAAAAGCGGGTATACAGGCTGGAGATAAAATTCTGCGAATCGATAGAAAGCCCATTTCAGGTAAATCGGTAGAGGAAGCCTCGAATGCACTCAAAGGGCCGAAAGGAACCACCGTGAGTTTAGAGCTTGAGCGCAATGGGCAGATACTGACCTTAGACATCGTTCGCGATGAAATTAAAATTCCCGACGTTCCATATTCGGGCATGCTAACAGGGACTACAGGGTACATATCTCTAAGCAGCTTTACACAAACAGCGGGAGAGGAAATTAAAAAAAACATCCAGGATCTTCAATCAAAGGGCATGACCAACATGATTCTAGATTTGAGAGGCAATGGGGGGGGACTCTTGATGGAAGCGGTTAAAATTGTTGGCTTTTTTGTGCCTAAAGGTCAAGTTGTGGTAACCACCAAAGGGCGTTCAAAGCAAGAAAACATGGTGTATAAAACTATGGAAACGCCTATTGCCGAAAAGTTGCCTCTTGTAGTTTTGATCGATGAGGGAAGTGCTTCAGCCAGTGAAATTGTAGCCGGCGCCTTGCAAGATTTAGACCGTGCGGTAGTGGTTGGAAACACCAGTTATGGCAAAGGGCTGGTGCAACGAACATTCGACCTAAAATACGGCTCGAAAATGAAACTCACCATCGCAAAATACTATACCCCTTCTGGCCGATGTGTACAGCGGTTAGAATATTATGACGATGCCAATGGTGGAAAACCAAAGGTAATTGCAGATAGCCTTTTGCAAAAATTCAACACCAAAAATGGACGACCAGTAATTGATGGAAGGGGGATTGAACCCGACATAAAAATCGAAGATTCTGTTTACAGCGATTATACCCGCGCATTGCTTGCAAAACATCACATATTCTACTACGCAAGCGCCTACCGAAATACTCATCCCTCAATCGCTTCGGCAGAAACTTTTGAATTATCCGATGAGGCATTGGAAGAATTCCGCACTTACCTTAGCAATAAGGGATTTGTATATACTTCTCCAGAACTACGAGCCTTAGAACGCATTAAAGAAGCATTGGAAAAGAAACAACAATTCAGTGCGGTTTCAGGAGAATTCTCCGCCTTAAATGACCGTTTGCTCAAGGCTTCGAGTAGCTATTTCGAAACCAATAAAACAGAAATTAAAGGCCTATTAACCCAGGAAATTATTGGACGTTACTATTTTCAGAAGGGGGAACTTATTTATGCCTTTAAATCTGATGAGGTTGTTGTTCGAGGCATGGACATATTGACCAAAGAGAAGGAATATAAATCCACCTTACATATTAAATAAACAAGGCATTGAAGTTTTTAAAGCAACACTTAGATTCTATATACTTCTATTTAAGTCTTAGCTTCTTAGTTGGCTTGACCTGCAGTAAATTTCTAATGTCTGCATCGCTCATTCTACATGTAATTCTTTTCGTTTTTGCGGGTGATTACACGGTTTTTATACAACGGTTTAGATCCAATCAATGGCTTATTTTACTACTCGCTTTTTGGGGAATCCATGCCATAAGCCTGCTTTGGAGTTCGGATTTACACGAAGGATGGAATGCGCTCCGCGTTCGGATTTCCCTTGTTTCTTTACCCTTGCTATATATTGGAACACTCTCATTCAAGCGACAACAATTTATAACCTATACGAAGGTCCTTATGCTTGCAATCGTTGTTGTTATTGGTTTAAATGTAGTTCATTATTGGTATTTGATGCGGCAAAATCTCGCGTTAGACATCCGTCAACTTAGCTGGTTTGGTTCACACATTCGATTTGGGATTTTGGTGGCATTTTCGGGTATCCTTGCTTTTAACCTCTGGAAGAATAAATTTCTATCGACGCTATGGCTGGTGGCTTACTTAACGCTTATTGGAATGTATACCCTCTATAGTCAAACGCTTAGTGCATACCTTAGCGCTTCGTTTGTATTGCTAGTCATCGCATATGATGTTATCCGGTCGACACGTTTTTCTCGGGAAATTGGTTTCGGGGTTATCGTGCTTACCTGTGTTATGGGAGCCCTGGTGATTAAGGGTATCGCCACACCTAATCCCGCTTGTGGAACCTTTGCCTCCACGGAGGAAGCCATCACCGCTTGGTCCTTACGCTCCGAGCTGCCCTTGGATCGTTTAGACCGAAAGGGTCAGAGACTAAGCCGAACAGCAGAACGGTATTTATGTGCTAAAAAAGAATCGCTTACAGCAAGGTCGATAAAAAAGCTAAGTCAACAAGATATTGTAAATATTGAAAATGGATTTGCGAGTGAGCATTCTGTTCAGGGTGGGCTTTGGAGTCGCATAGAAGAATTAAAATTTGAGTTAAATGAGGCCAAAGATCCGAACGGCCATTCGCTGCTGCAACGCATAGAATACTGGAAAACCGCCTGGGCGGTGATAAATGACCATCCTTTGTTGGGGGTTGGCATCGGAGATATCGATCGTGAAATGGAAAATAAATATACCGAAACAGGCTCCACACTTAAACCCGAAAATCGACGACGAAGTCACAACATGTACCTAACTACTTGGATGGGCATTGGGGTCTTCGGGGTATTGCTTATGTTATGGGGTATCGGTTATTTAGGGTGGATTGGGGTCAAGGAACATCATCCAGTTCTCATTGCCTTTTGTGCCATTTTATTCGCTACCATGTGCATAGAAGACAGCCTGGAAACGCAAGCAGGAGCCTCATTCGTTGGTTTTTTTATAGCGATTCTTTTCGGACAAGGGGGGAGAACGGTGTGGACCACTAAAAATTACTAATTTCGCACGTATGTCAATTGAAGTTACGCATCTAACTAAGTTTTTTGGAGAGCAAGCCGCCGTTAACGATATTTCGTTTGAAATCGGTAAAGGTGAAATTGTCGCCTTTTTGGGTCCTAATGGAGCGGGGAAGTCTACAACCATGAAAATGATTACTGGATATATTCCTGCCAGTGCAGGTACGATTTTAGTGAACGGGATAACGGTAGATGTAGACGATCTTGAAACACGAAAAATTATCGGGTATCTTCCAGAGAACAACCCCCTATACCTTGACATGTACGTCAAAGAATACCTCCATTTTGTGGGGTCTATTTATAAAGTAACAGCCTTAAAAAACCGAGTGAATGAAATGATTCAAATGGTTGGGTTGGAACTGGAACAACATAAAAAGATAGGCGCACTTTCGAAGGGATACAAGCAACGAGTGGGGCTCGCACAAGCCTTTATTCACGACCCACAAGTGCTGATTTTAGACGAGCCAACCTCAGGACTTGACCCCAATCAGTTGGTGGAAATTCGAGAGTTAATTAAAACGATTGGCAAAGAAAAAACGATAATGCTCTCCACCCACATTATGCAAGAAGTTGAAGCCATTTGTGATCGTGTAATTATTATTAATAAAGGAAAGATTGTTGCGAATAATAAGCAGCAAGCCTTAGATTCAAGGCCCGAAGTGCAGACGATATACATTGAATTTGAGGGCAATGTAAGTAGCCAGGAACTTTCTAAAATATCGGGTGTCACCACGGTTAAATCCTTAGATAACGGGTGGTTAATCGAAGGAAGTACCGACCAAGACCTGCGGAAGAACGTATCTAAAAAGGCTCAAGAAGCAGGGTGGTTAATTATGACCTTAAAACTTGAGAAGAAAAGCTTAGAGGCTGTATTTAAGGAACTAACAAAAAACTAGGATGAATTTTATTGAAGAAATGACATGGCGAGGTATGATTCATGACATCATGCCTGGGACTGAAGAAGCATTAAGCAAGGGGATGAGGAGTGGATATATAGGATTTGACCCAACGGCTGACTCTCTGCACATAGGAAGTTTAGTTCAAATCATGACCCTCGTGCATTTTCAGCGCGCTGGCCATAAGCCCATCGCCTTAGTTGGAGGTGCCACAGGAATGGTAGGAGACCCTTCGGGAAAATCTCAAGAGCGGAATTTATTAACCAAAGAAACCCTGGATCATAACATTAAGGGCGTTAGGGAACAACTTACACATTTTTTGGATTTCGACGGACCTAATGCGGCAGAATTAGTAAACAACTACGATTGGTTTCAACACATGTCATTTTTAGATTTTATACGCGATGTGGGTAAACATATCAGTGTCAATTATATGATGGCTAAAGATTCGGTTAAAAATCGCTTAGAAACAGGCATGTCGTTTACCGAGTTCTCCTATCAATTGGTTCAAGGATATGATTTTTACTACTTAAACCAGCATAAAAACTGTGTAGTTCAGCTCGGAGGCTCTGATCAGTGGGGAAATATTGTTACCGGAACAGAGCTTATTCGAAGAAAATCGGGCGGTGAAGCCTACGCCGTGACCACTCCACTCATCAAAAAAGCGGATGGTAGTAAATTCGGGAAAACTGAAGGAGGTAATGTTTGGTTGTCGAAAGAACGCACTAGTCCGTATAAATTTTATCAATATTGGCTCAATACGAGTGATGCGGATGCCCAAAATTATGTTCGCATCTTTACCTTATTGTCTAAATCGGAAATTGAACAATTAGAAAGCCAACATCAAGAAGCCCCTCATTTACGTAGTTTACAAAAAGCACTCGCTGAAGACGTAACAAAACGGGTTCATGGAGAGAAAGAACTTGAAGCCGCAATTAATGCCTCTGAAATCCTTTTTGGTAAGGCCACCAAAGAGAGCTTACAACAGCTTTCAATAGACGATTTCTTGGCGGTATTTGAAGGGGTGCCGCAAGCCATTGTATCGAAATCCTTGATTTCTGATGGGTTATCTGTGGTTGATGCGATGGTAAAAGAATCGAATTTCCTTGCCTCTAACGGAGAAGCGCGGCGGGAATTAAAAGCCAATGCAATCTCTGTAAATAAGGAAAAGGTAGATGAATCCTTTGTCTTAAATGAAAGTCATTTGTTAAATAATCAATTCATCTTACTCGGTAAAGGAAAAAAAACCAACTTTATTCTCAGGTGCCAGTAAAGATTTCGTGGCACAATCATTGATTTAGCAATCGAAAATCATTGCCATGAAAACAACAATTTATTTTATTGGACTTGCCTGCGCTTGCATCCTATTACTTTCTGCGAGTAATACACCGGAATATCCTGAAATTGAAAATGATTCATTCAAGATTGGAGAAAAGCTAAGGTATCGGATCAGTTATGGATTTATAGATGCCGGTGAAGCCACATTAGAAACGAAATATACCGACAAGAAGGGTGATAATCGAAGTTTATATCATGTGGTTGGAATTGGCAAAACCCTGGGTGCATTTAATTCGGTATTTAAAGTGGATGACCGGTATGAATCCTATATCGACAAAAAAAGCATCATGCCTTGGTATTTTGTGAGAAGAGTGGATGAGGGGGGGTATAAAATAAAACAAGATTATACCTTCAAACACAACGTAGAAAAGGTGGATAACGGAAAAGGGGAAACCTTCAAAACTCCGATGGGTGTACAAGACATGATCTCCTGTTTTTACTATGCCCGAACCCTTGATTTTAAACACATAAAAAAAGGAACCGTATTCTCCATTCCATGTTTCATGGATGATGAACTTTTTACGCTAAAAATCAAGTATAAAGGGGATGAAGAAATAAACATTCGCAAGGGCACCTTTCGATGCATGCGTTTTGTTCCCGTGGTTCAAACGGGACGATATTTCAAACATGAGGACGACGTTAGCTTTTGGATTACCAAGGACAAAAACAGAATCCCCATATTAGTGAAAGCAAAAATCCCTGTTGGAAATGTGAAGATGCACCTTGTTGGGTGGTATGGCCTTAAAAACGAATTAAGCAGTAAGGTTAAATAATCAGCATGGCATCGCCATACGAATAGAATCGGTACTTTTCCTTAATTGCTTCATGATAAGCCTCCATCATTAATTCGTGCCCCATGAACGCAGAGATCATCATTAATAAGGTAGATAAGGGCGTATGAAAGTTTGTGATTAAGCAATCGGCAACCATAAAATCATAGGGTGGAAAAATAAATTTGTTGGTCCACCCATTGTATGGTTTTAACATTCCTTCTGTAGAAACGGACGATTCAATGGCGCGCATGCTCGTTGTTCCTACCGCACACACCTTTTTCTTGTTACGCTTAGCCTCATTTACAATGTTAACTGCTTTTTCTGAGATAATTGCTTGCTCTGAATCCATCTTGTGTTTCGTGAGGTCCTCTACCTCAACCGAACGGAATGTTCCCAATCCAACGTGAAGGGTTAACTCTGCAAAATTCACCCCTTTTAATTCTAAACGCTTCAATAATTCACGAGAGAAATGTAATCCAGCCGTTGGAGCAGCAACCGCTCCTTCTTCCTTGGCGAAAATTGTTTGATACATTTCCTCATCCATAGCCTCTACCTCACGTTTAATGTATTTTGGAAGCGGTGTTTCACCAAGCTCTGTAATAATCTTCTTAAACTCTTCGTAGGGTCCGTCAAATAAAAACCGAAGGGTTCTTCCACGCGAAGTGGTATTGTCAATGACCTCAGCAACCAAAGAATCATCTTCACCAAAATATAACTTATTTCCTATCCGTATTTTTCGGGCAGGATCCACTAAAACATCCCATAAAAAGCTCTCTCGGTTCAATTCTCGGAGCAAAAACACCTCGATTTTAGCCCCTGTTTTTTCCTTATTACCGTACATCCGAGCAGGAAAAACTCGAGTATTGTTTAAAATCATCACATCCCCCTCGTCAAAATAGGAAAGTACATCCTTAAATAACTTGTGTTCAATCTTACGGGTTTTTCGATTAATGACCATAAGGCGACATTCGTCGCGATTTTCTGAAGGATATTCTGCGATTAATTCTTGGGGGAGATCGAAGTTGAACTCCGATAATTTCATTTTACTCATATGTTCTAAATAGGGAGCAAAGATACAACCCTAAACTAGCGTTTGTCAAGTTTTCTCGGATGTATTTTGTGTTTCCTTTGAAAATACTGACTAAAATCAGTAAAAAACACATCAATCATCATTCTTTAAAATAAGGAATTAGAAGAATTTTGACAAAAAAACAAATGAATTTAGAAAATCACTTTGAAAGCGAGTATAACCGATTTGGACTTATTCCAATTCTTATCTTACTCGTCGGTTGTCTAGGTGGAATCACTGTAGGCCTGGGGGCAATTAAGGATACGTGGGCATTAATCCTAGTGGTTTTTCCTACGATGTTAACCTTAAGTTTATTGCTTGCTGTGTCGCCTATGAAATGGATTTATAAAGCAACGAGTATTACCATTGTAATTGACCTATTGCTAATCGCCTACTATTTAGTTCAGTAATTGGGTTGCAAATAATCCTTGAAAACAACAGACACTAAGAACATACATACCTACAGTTCAAGGCAAGGTCTAGCTCTTATTACGGAATTTTTAAGCGCTGCCCCACACGAATAATATCTGAAGAAAGGCCATTGACCCGTTTTATAGTGGCTACAGTTGTGTGATTTCTGCCGGCGATGGCAGATAAGGTGTCCCCTGATTTAACTACATAATATGAATTCAGTTTTGGTGCAGGTTTTGGTGCAAGAGGTTCAGCAATGTTGTCCCTATATTCTTTTAATGGAATGCGTAATTCCTCCAAAGGTTTATCTGCGCTCAAGGCCTTTAATGTATTCATGAAGGAGGTATACAAGAGCCCTCCTTTCACTTGATAACCACTCTTAGTGAGATGTATATGGTCACTTTTTGCATAACCCAAGGTTGCCCAAGTGCGTATGGTATTCAGGCCCCCGGATAAATCATACCAATTCCAAAACAAACAATCATTTTTTTTGGCTAAACTATCCATGAGATCGCGAAACAAAACCCCTGCGGTAATGGGATGTTTTTTATAGTACAAATCTTGGGTGCTTGTTAACACAATCAAGACCTCAGGTACCATGGATTTCCACCAGCTTATGGCTTTTTCTACCTCCAACGGAAGCTTATGGTCTATCTTATTCTCATACAAAATATCGTTGGTTCCAAAGTCCAATATCACGATATCTGGGTTAATCACTGGAATTTGTTCTGGAAGTTTCTCCAAAATCAATATCGATTTAAATGCCGCTGCGCCCACTCCGGTTGAATGATAAACGATCCCTCGACTTGCTTCGTGCTCTACATTGATTCCATAAAACCTAAATCGCTCAGATTCCGCGCTTTTCTTTAAAATTAACTGAATCGAACGAATGGAATCAGTCCAAGGGAAGGTTACTCCCTGAGGAATGTACCTTAATGCACTTATCATGGAATCATTAACCTTGACCTCCAACTTCATGGACCTGTCATCCTGTTCATACATCACAGTTACCATGTTTAGGTTCGGAGCAATGGCCTTTTTCATCCCAAAGCTCAGTGAAGCAAGTGTATCCATGGTTTCAACCACCATGCCACAAATCCCTAGCGGCAATTCCTGCTTTTTTCCCTGATAGCTTTTATTATAAGTCCATTTCCCTGTAAACGTCGAAGTATAATTAATGGAGGAATAGGTATTGGCGGCCCCGTAACTGAATAACAAGCCCCTGCCACCACTACCGAAGGATTCCTGAAACAGATTCCGAGCAACCGTGGTAGGATTCTCCGCTTGAATGTGGCTACCTCCATAATGCAAAATCACCAATTTATTCGAGTCCACGGCATCAAACTGTAGTTTCAAGCGACTTAAGGTTTCTGAACTATATCCCTGAATGTAGGCAAAAGACGAGTCAATCTTTAGCTCGGCGGGGAGCTGTGCGAACGCAGAAAAAACGACAAGAAAAAAAATGGCAGTAATACTTCTCATTCCGTATCGGTACTATCCACGCTCGGAGTTGGTTCAACATTGGGCTCAAGCACCTCAGGATTGGCGGTTGGTACGTATACCCCACTTTGTGTGGTCAATCTTCGCATCATACCAATCGTACCTTTGCTCATGGCCGCATACATACCGACCGCAAAGACAATGTCATTAATGTTATTCTCCTTAATGATCTTCGTTAAATTCTGTTTAGAATATCTTAAATCAACTACCCAAATTTCTTGATAATGATTCACCAAAAATACTGCGAAGGCATTTCCCATTGAATTTTTAATCACAACCGCTTTCTTCCCGTTTTTTATTCCCGTTTGAATTCGAATCAAGGGCTCATCTCCCCCTAAAAAAGTGGAATAGGTATTTCCTCCTGAGCTGCTCTCATAAAACACCTTAGTTTTTGAAGGTTTATCCGTATTATATGGCCCAAATTTAACTGCCTCCGTTTGAACTTTCGGCACCCAATACTCCATGGTGTCTGGGTGGGCGCGGACGGTTGGATCTTGTGTATGCTGGTACATCGTACCTAAGAAATTATATTTGACCTTCTTTGTCATTTTTTCCATTGGCACCGGCTCTAAGCCTGCCGCTTTACAAAAGGCAACATAGCCATAATAGGCGCCCAAAGGTTTCCAATGGTGGTCGGTTCCGAAGTACAACTTGGTATTCGAGTGTTCATTTAATTCATTAAACACATCACAAAAAATAGCCCCATCTTTCAGGTTGTTTTTAATGGCCAAAAGGGTTCGTTTATTTTGACTGTTATAATGTGCGTATTTCTCTACGGGAATAAAGGCTGAAGACAGGGGCGCCACCGCAGAAAATACCCGAACGCCTTTAAAGGTTCGAGCGTATTCATTAACCATTTCCGCGAAGTACTTTGACATGACGGGGCTCCCACCTCCCATAGGATACACACAACCATCGATGATGAGCATGGAGCCCGCGTACTTTTCTTCAAATTCATCCAGAAAATCCATTTGATTCTTGGTGCTGTCTTCGGACTCACCATGAGGTTTCGCTCTCCTCTTTGGAAGTACGACAACCCGTTCGCTATTCTTCAGCTGAAATCCTTTAGCTGCATGAAAATAATCAGTAGAGGAAATAAAACTCGTTCTGAATGGGAAATGATCGTCAATGTACTTATCGACTTGTTTAGTCCAAGTACCCGCTAAGTAATCCACTGAATTAAAGCTTGGAAAGGTTGCTAGTTTACGTTTTTCGTTGTCTGAATTAACCGCCTTTGGCAATAAAAAATAGACCAACGGGAATCCTAATACAAAGAGGATAAACAAGAAAACGTTTATCTTTTTATCCATCAAAATCGAGTATATAGAAAGGGGTTAAACGTTGCATTAACCAGTAGCATGGTAGATAATACCAAAAGAAAGGCATTAGCGAATGGCCTAACATAAGCGTATCGAATTGCAACTCGATTTCTAACGGGGTGGTCTTGTGTATAGATTTCATCCCATGGAATACATAAAACAATGACTAAGATAAACCAAAATACATGTGTTGTAATGTCTGATAAAAACCCAGGGTTTATAGCATGTTTTGAGTAGAATAGGTTTCCGATAAAATAGCTTAACTGGTTGAAATCCACAAAGTAAAAAATGGCTCTACTGAATACAATTAGAACCAAGGTATAACCGTGTTTAAGCACGCGTGGGGTTTTATCCAATATAAATTTCAAGTGTTTTTCTAATACCATAAGTACACCGAAATACGTTCCCCACAGCGCGAAGTTCCAATTTGCTCCATGCCAAAAACCCGTTAAAAACCAAACAATTAAGATGTTTCTATCCTGATGTTTTCGATTTCCACCAAGTGGGATATACACGTAGTCTCGAAAAAATCGTCCTAACGAAATATGCCATCGCCGATAAAAATCTCCTACTGAAATTGCGGCATACGGATGCTTAAAATTCTCGTGAAAATCAAACCCAAACAATTTGGCTAAGCCAATTGCCATGTCTGAATATCCTGAGAAATCAAAATACAACTGAATTGAAAACATCGCAATTCCAAACCAGCCCTCGTACGAAGACAAAGAATATAACTGTGTATCTAAGTATTTATCTACCAAGACCCCTGCTACATTCGCAATCGCTACCTTTTTAAACAAACCAATACAAAACCTGGTAACACCATCACTCATCCTCGACCAATCGATGGTTCGTTTCTCCACCTGTTCTGAAATCTGACTGTAGCGAACAATCGGACCAGCGACTAAATGCTGAAATAAACTAATAAACATTAAAAAGTTTAGGGGATTGCGTTGGGCCTTAATCTCTCCACGGTAGATGTCCACCACATAAGAAATTACCATGAACGTATAAAATGAAATACCAACAGGTAAGGAATTTTGAGGACGATCAAAGGGCAGCGGAAACCAATAATGGAGGTTGTCATAGATAAATCCGCCGTATTTGTAAGCCACCAAAAGTCCGATATTGACTACAATACTGGCAATCAGACCAACCTTTGCCCAAGGAGTTCCTCGTTTTTTTTCAATGTAAAGTCCAGTGGAAAAGTCAAATAATGCGGTAAAAACCATTAAAAAGATCCACATGGGTTCTGCCCATGCATAAAAAACTAAGGAAAAAATCGTAAGAAAGATGTTTCGGAACAGGTCGTTCTTGGTCGAATAATGAAATAACAGACTCAAGGGTAGAAACAAGTATAGAAAGGTCAAACTTGAAAATACCATAGGTAAAGAATTCGATTAAATTTAGGACAACGAATTTAACCACATTCTGCCGAAGAAAAAAATTCGGGACGGAAAGGTGTATTAGTAACTAAGAAAATCTACCTAATAATTAGTTTTTTCTAGTAAGCACACGTTCTGCAGCAAGCACGATATCGGTTGTTTCCAGGTGATATTTTTTTAACAACTCATTCGGTGTACCACTTTCGCCAAACGTGTCATTAACTGCTACAAATTCTTGCGGAGCCGGACTACTTTTAGACAGCACTTGAGCAACGGCATCACCAAGACCACCATTCATCATATGTTCTTCCGCCGTAACAACACAACCCGTTTTAGCAACAGAACTTAAAATCGCTTCGGTATCTAATGGTTTAATGGTGTGCATATTAATCACTTCAGCAGAAATTCCTTTCTCCGCTAACTGTACTTGAGCCTCTAAGGCTTTCCATACCATGTGTCCACATGCGATAATGGTAACATCTGTCCCTTGAACCAAGAGATCAGCTTTTCCGATTTTAAAGACCGCATCTTCCGGTGTAAAAATTGGAACGGATGGTCTTCCGAAACGCAAATAAACGGGTCCATCCCATGCAGCAATGGCTAAGGTCGCTTGAAGGGTTTGGTTGTAATCTGCGGGAACTACAACCGTCATGTTGGGAAGCATTCTCATCATACCGATATCCTCTAATACCTGGTGGGTTGCTCCATCCTCACCAAGCGTTAACCCGGCATGAGAAGCACAAATTTTTACATTTTTACGAGAATAAGCCACGCTTTGACGAATTTGGTCATAGACGCGTGACGTAGAAAAATTGGCAAAAGTTCCAGTAAAGGGAATCTTACCGCCAATAGTCATTCCTGCTGCAATTCCAATCATATTTGCTTCGGCGATTC
The DNA here is from genome assembly GCA_947460825.1 of Flavobacteriales bacterium. GTDB lineage: Bacteria > Bacteroidota > Bacteroidia > Flavobacteriales_D > Crocinitomicaceae > UBA952. The sequence continues at coordinate 40,958 of CANHHA010000019.1, read as the reverse complement.
CAATCTGAAAAAAGCGATCCGGATGATTTTTCTGAAACGCATCCATTTTTAATGACCCCGTAAGGTCTGCGCACAAGGCCACAACATCCGGGTTGGTCTCCCCTAATAGTCTCAATCCTTCTCCAAACCCAGAGCGTGTATCTTTATTGCCAAATGTCTTAAGTGCCATATGTTCTTTAATTAATGTTTAATGTATTCGTTTTATTACTTGAAATCGTAATGATTTTTTCATGCGTATACCCACTCGATTTCATGTCTTTAGTCCTGTAAACCAATTTGTAAGTGCCTGGTTGTATTAATATTTTTCCAGCCGTGGATGAATCAGAAAAGGTATAAACCCCATTCCAAAACCCTGTTTTGTCTTGAAGGAAAAGTTGCGCAATAAGGGGTTTATTAAACGTGTAGGCTAATTCTCCAGGTGCATCAATAGAAATCGTAGAAACCGCAGCTTGGGTAACTTCCACCGTTTTGTAAATGCGCGGTATAGTTAGAATCTCAACTTCATAGGTTCCAATCAAATACTTATAAATGTCATTATACGTTTGGGAAAGTAGCGTTTTACTGTCTCCTTTAGGTATTACACGCATTTCAAACCTTGGATTGTAATTACTCTTCATTGACGTCAAACGAATAAAGCCTTGTGGAGCGGAAATACTCACGGTATTATGCACGTGCTTTTTCAAGGTGATTCCCGTTTTTAATAGTGTCGGAGTTGTATTTACTTTTAAATCATAGGCTATTGCAGGATCCAAATAGAGGGTGTCTGGATTTCCGAACCGATTTAAGGTATGAACAAAGGTATATTTTAACGTTGCAGTTCCCGCTTCATAGAAAAACATGGTTACGTTGGTCTCTGTTGGCTTTCCGGTGATGTCGTTTAAATTTACTTGAACACTTGTCTTTTCTAACACCGTATTTAAAATATTCTTAAATACATTTCGAAAGGATTCTTTGTCCTCAGCATCAGAATAGGTTCCGATACAACTGAATTTATCTAGGTAAGACATATCCATCCCCAAACCAATAACGAATGGGGTAACTTTTACGCCTTTTGTTTTTAGTTTTTTTGCAATGATGCAGGGATCGTTATCACAAGATTCTAGGCCGTCCGTAATTAAAATAATGATATTTCTAGCGAGTGTGTCTGGAAAATCTCCGGCAGCAGCCTCAAGGGAACGGGCAATTGGAGTCGCCCCTTTAGCTTCAACCGTCTTTATCTTTAGTTTTATTTGTTCCAGGTTATTGATACCGAAAGGAACTTCTAATTTTGTATCGTTGCAATCTTGCTCTAAGTTATTGAAAGGTGTTTGATGCCCATAAATTCTTAATGCAATTTCAGTATTTGGAACATTGCGAAGCGCCTCTAATTCCTGATTTAGGACCTCTCGTGCAGCTTGAATCCGCGTTTGTGAACCCCAAGAGGAATTCATACTGTTCGAAGCATCAAGAATAAAAAGAATGCGGGTGGTTGGGTTCAATTGCCCAAAGACCCCTGAGAAATAAAAGATAAAAACAAAAAAAGTTATTCCTTTCACTGATTAATAATCTCCTAAAGTTTCTGGTAACTGAGCTAAAGCAGTTGCTAATTGTTCGTCATTAGGCGCAGAGCCATGCCATTTGTGCGTCCCCATCATAAAATCTACCCCTTTCCCCATTTCAGTTTTCATTATGATCATTTTAGGCATTCTGTTTGACTTATTCGAATCTATGGTAGCAAATACTTCACGCATGTTGTCATAACTATGGCCATCCATGTGGTATACATCCCATCCAAATGCTTTCCACTTATCTTCAAGTGGCATAATTCCCATAACATCACTCACATCACCATCAATCTGACGGTTGTTATAATCAATGATTCCGATAAGGTTACTTATGCCCTTACTTCCCGCATACATCGCCGCTTCCCACACTTGTCCTTCTTGTAATTCACCATCGCCCATCAAACAGTAGACCATAGATTGATCCGCATTCATTGTTTTGGTGGTCGCAGCACCAATCGCAACGGATAATCCTTGACCAAGAGATCCGGAAGCCATTCGAATGCCCGGTAAATTTTTGTCCACCGAGGGATGGCCTTGTAAGCGACTGGAAATCTTTCTAAAGGTGGCTAATTCACTCACTGGGAAAAAGCCACTTCGGGACAAGATACTATACCATACTGGTGAAATATGTCCATTCGACAAAAAGAACAAATCTTCATTCATCCCTTCCATCGTAAATTGATTCGCATTCACCCTTAATCGTTCTGCGTACATGAAGGTAAAGAAATCTGCACAACCCAAAGATCCTCCGGGATGTCCAGAACTTACTGCATGCACCATGCGTACTATATCTCTTCTTACCTGAGTTGCTATTGCCTGTAAATCTGCCATTACTTTTTTTTACAAAACTACTTTTTTAATGCATTCGTTGGGATAATTAATTTTACCCTGCAACGGAATATTACCGGATTACGTCTCTCATTCCGTGTAGCCGAAAATTATCAAAACAATTTGGTAACTTCGTCTTTAAATTCGTTTCATTATGGGAAAATTAATCTTCTTTTTTTGCTTATTTATTCTGGTCTTTTCGGTTCAAGGACAGAAAGATCCCGTCTTAAAAGCACTTAAAAAAACATACGGAAAAGAGGCCTTAAATGCCTTCAAGCAAGATCATGGCAGTTTAGAATTATTATATTATGCCTACGAAAATGGCCTTCATATTGTTCAAAACAATGGGGGTAAATCCATTGATCAATACCCGAAAGCGCCGCAGACTGAAATTGTACATTTTACTGACCTGGGCGTTAAAATAGAACCATTTACGCAATACTTTCAAAGTGAAGTTCCAAATCAACTCATTGCGGTAATATCACTATACCAATTACAACTAGAATTCAAGGCAAGTAAGAATTCAACTCATTAACATGTTTACTATGAAACAACTGATTATCCTAATAATTTCCATTTTTTCTCTGGGCATTTCACACAGCCAAATGCTCCTAACGGGTCCAGATTTTCTTCAAGCAAACCCATTAAATTGTGCCGCTATTGTTCCCCCTGCTGGTGGAACAAATTTCAGTGATGGGCCCGCAAATTATCTTCCGAACATGGATGAAATTATTACGTTTTGTCCAGACCTTTCGCAAGGGTCAAAAGTCTCTATTGCGTTTGCAACGAATATCGGATTTACCTTTAATATAAACCCTACCGATACGTTATATATTTTTGACGGTCCATCAATCGCCTCCCCCTTGCTTGGGGCTTACAACTCAGGATCCCATCCCAACGGATTCTTTGTTCAGGCATCTTTTCAAAATAATCCAAGTGGTTGTTTAACCCTGCGGTTTCGTTCGAATGGAAGTGCCGAAGGTACCGGTTGGGATGCCAATGTAGCTTGCGGTAACCCACAACAACCCTTCGTTCCTCACATGCATGCCTATGTAAATGGTACAGGACCCGATGCATTGAATCCTGCGGATACCGGGTATGTGGATGTGTGTTTTGGTGACAGTATTCTCTTTGTAGCAGACCCGGCGTTTCCCTATGCATTAGAAGTGACCAATACCGGGTATTCTCAAAATGCCGGAAATTGCAGTTACCAATGGACCATTGGAGGTGTGGGACAATTCAATAATGATTCTGTTTGGTTTACCCCTCCTGCTCGAGCAGGTTATTTTATTGACTTGCGGATAACTGATGTTTTCCCTCAAATTAAACGCATTACCGCAAAAGTTAGGGTGTCGCAATTGCCGAGCTTTGCAGGCACGGGTCCGTATCAAGATACCGTATGTTTGGGACAGAATACGTTTTTAATTGGTGGAGTTACACCACAGGATACTGTGGGTGTGGACATTCCAGTCGGAGAATTCGAGATCGGTGGTATATTCGCTGGATTGACCTATTTACCGGATGGGAGCGGAGTTCAATACCAAACGAACATTGGCATCACTGGATTTGATGATTCCACGACCATTACAGGTGCTGGTGATTTTGATCAAATGTGTATAGATATTGAACATTCTTACATCGGAGATTTGGAGATTGCATTAACATGCCCAAACGGCACGACCGTGTCCATTATGAATGCGTATAATTCCGGGTTTGGTGCCTGGCCTGAGTTGGTGCCTGGAGGATGCGGAAGTGGGATTGGTACCTTTCTAGGTAACGATACCAATTTAGATGGTGGTGCTCCGGGCTCACCCGTTTGGAGTTATTGCTTTTCCCCTACTCAAGCTACCTTAGGGACCATCTGTTCGGAAAATGCTGCTGGCAATACAGTTGCAAATGCCTACGGCTTTCCTTCCATGAATCCCAATGGCGTTTATTTGCCAGATGGAGACTTTAATAACTTTATAGGATGTCCTGTAAATGGGAATTGGACCATTACGGTGCAAGACAATCAAGGGGTTGATGATGGGTATATTTTCCAATGGGGTATCTATTTTAACCAGAGCTTATATCCGGATCAAGAAGGGTATCAGAATAGTGTGGTTTCCGATAACTGGACAAATAGCCCGTCGATTATTTCAGGCCAAAACGATACGGCGATTGTAATTCAGCCTATTACTTCAGGAACAAGTTTTTATACGTACAATGTGGTGGATGATTTTGGGTGTAATTACGATACCACGGTAACCCTGGAGGTACTTCCATTGCCGGCTATTTTTGGAGACACCATTACCTGTAATTTATTCTTGCAAGTAACGGGTACCTCATCCTACAGCGGAGGGCTTTGGACCGCTTCTGACACAGCCATCTCGTTCTCTAATAGCGCCATAGAGAACCCTTTGATTTCGACGTCTGTTCCCGGTATTTACAGCGTAACGTTTACGGATAATGCATGTAAGGATTCCTTGAGTGCGAACATTGAATTTCCACCGTATGTGTATGTGGACATCCTCGACTCATCCATATGCAACGGCGCAACCATTGATTTAGTAGCGGCTTCTATAAATTCAGGCACGATGCAAGGAGGGTATAATCCGCCCCTTCAATTGACCTGGAATAATGGCTCCACAGATAACTTTATTGTGGTCAATACAGCGGGACAATATTATATCACGGCAAACAATATCTGTCACACTTCGACAGACACCTCAACGGTGACTATAAAACCGTGCGATATTGAGGTTCCCAATATCATTACCTTAAACTCCTTGGTTGGAAACAATTTATTCACAATAGATCATGAGGGCGTGGTAGAATTTGAATGTGTAATATTAAACCGATGGGGTAACGTGATTTTTACATTCACAGATCCAACCGGTTCTTGGGATGGAAAAACCGAGGATGGTAAATTAGTTGAAGAAGGCACGTATTTTTATCGAATTTTCGCAACCTTCGACGGTGGAATAGAGATCAAGAAGCATGGATTTGTATATGTAGCATATTAAATTCATTGGGGCTGAACTCTTTATTCCCTTTGCTGTTGTACTTTTGTAAAAAAATCAGATGAAAGCAATTGGGATTAACGGATTTGGGAGAATTGGTCGATGTGTTACCCGAATTGCATTGGAAAGAGCCGATATTTCTGTTGCCTTGGTGAACGATTTATCCGATGCGCAAACCCTAGCTCACTTATTGAAATATGATTCCGTTCATGGCACCTTGCCCTACTCGTTTGAGTTGAAAGGCAATGAACTTCTTTTCTCTAATGGAAAGCGCATTGTTTTTACGCAACACAAAGACCCGAAAGATATTCCATGGGCAGCGCATCGCGTTGAACTTGTCCTTGAAGCAACCGGATTGTTCCTAACTAAAGAAAAGGCTGGGTTACACCTACAAAGTGGCGCGAAAAAAGTGATTATTTCAGCGCCGGGGGTTGATGCAGATATTCGAACGATAGTCCTAGGAGTAAATGATAATTCCATAGAAACCTCGGATGTTATTGTTTCTAACGCCTCATGTACTACCAATAATGTTGCACCAATGATTGCGGTGCTTCTTGGATTAACAGAAATCGAAGTGGGTCATATATCTACCGTACACAGCTATACTTCTGATCAACGGTTGCATGATGCACCACACAAGGACCTTCGAAGAGCAAGAGCGGCAGTAAATTCGATTATCCCAACATCAACGGGAGCGGCAAAAGCCATTATTCAAATTTTCCCACACTTGAAAGGAAAACTCACTGGATCGAGTGTTCGCGTACCCGTAATTGATGGTTCCATGACGGAATTAACGCTGGTAACTAAATCGATTTTAACCGTAGAACAGGTCAATGAGGCGATGAAAAAAGCTTCTGAAACCAGTCTGAAGGGAATATTAGGTTATACCACTGATCCTATCGTTTCGTGTGATATTATTGGTTCTCGTTACAGTTGTTTATTTGATGCAGAGTTAACCATGGTTTCCAATAATTTAGTGCGCGTTGTTGGATGGTATGATAACGAAATGGGATATTCGGCGCGCTTGATAGATTTAATTACTCGAATTTAATCCAAGGCATTTATTCCTGGTAGGGTTTTTCCTTCAAATAATTCCAATAAGGCCCCTCCCCCAGTACTAATGTAACTCACACGATTGGCTAAACCAAATTTAGCGATTGCCGCTGCGCTATCTCCCCCGCCGATTAAAGAAAAAGCCCCTTGCTCCGTCGCGGTAGCGACAGATAAAGCAATTTCATGGGTTCCTCGGGCAAAAGAACTCCATTCAAAAACTCCCATTGGACCATTCCACAAAATTGTTTTACTGCTTAAAATGACCTCTTTAAACTGTTGGATTGATGCCGGACCAATGTCAAGACCCATCCATCCCTCAGGAATATGGTGGGTATCAACGGTTTGAGTGAGTGCATCCTCGGCGAACGAATCAGCCGCCACACTGTCCACGGGAAGATGAATAGAAACACCCAATTCCTTCGCCTTTTTAAAAATATACAACACGGTATCGATTCGATCCGCTTCAAACAAGGAATTGCCAATTTCACCCCCCTGAGCTTTTGCGAAAGTATACGCCATTCCACCACCAATAATGATATCAGAAGCAATGTGTAGTAAATTTTCGATAATGAGTACTTTATCGGATACTTTTGCCCCTCCTACTATGGCTGTAAAGGGCCTTGTTGGGGTTTTTAATATCCGTGTTGCATTCAAGAGTTCCGCTTCCATCAAAAAACCCATCATTCGATCATTCGGAAAAAAGGAAGCGATTTGTGTCGTACTTGCGTGCGCTCGATGCGCTGAACCAAAGGCATCATTTACATAACAATTTCCTAAGGAAGCGAGCAGAGACGCAAAATGCAAATCACCTTGCGTCTCTCCCGGATGAAAACGCACATTTTCTAACAACATTACTTCACCTGAAATCAAGGCTGCAGCGCGAGAAGAAGCCTCATTAAAATCCTCACAAAAGATCACCGGACAAGAAAGTAATTCAGAAACCACCCCTACAATCTGCCTCAGGGAAAATTTTTCTTCGGGACCATGTTTAGGTCGTCCAAAATGAGACAATAAAATAACGGAGCCTCCATGCGATAAAATATGCTTTATCGTGGGTATTGCTGCGCGAATTCGCTTATCATCTAGAACAAGATTAGTGGTTTTATCTAAAGGGACATTAAAGTCAACACGAACAATTGCACGCTTCCCTTGAAAATCATATGAATTTATACCCTTCATTGCAGCTAATTTGAGTCCAAAACTATTAAATAAATTTTGCTTAAAATCAATAAAACACACGTATGAATCAAAATAAATAAGCAGATTTGTAAATAAAATACATTGTCTATGAAAATGAAGTGGTTTTGGTTTATATCCCTAGTGCTGTTAGCTTCTTGTTCCGTGAGTCCAATGGGTCCGCCGGAAGAATTGGTTGAGTCAGAAGCATCAAGTGAAGACTACAACATAGATTCCACCTTTGATTGGGGAGATTTCAATGAAGGTGATTTTGAAGAATATGCTGAACCAAGCTATAATGCATCTCGTCAACGATTTGTTGACTTAGTACATACGAAAATTGAAGCCAATTTAAATTGGAAGGATTCGCAATTAAACGGTAAAGCAACCCTAAGCATGAAACCCCATATCTATGAACTTGATAGTGTGGTATTGGATGCTAAAGGAATGGAAATTAAATCGGTAACACACGCTGGAAGGGAATTGTCATATGACTATTCGGATGGAAATGTTTTGACTGTTTATTTGGGGAAATCCTATAAAAAAGATGAGCTCATTACATTGACCATTGATTATATTGCAAAACCAGAGGAACGAGAAACTTCCGGAAGTGCTGCAATCACATCCGATAAAGGCTTGTATTTTATTAATCCTAAAGGGGAAGAAAAGGGGAAAATGACTCAATTGTGGACCCAAGGAGAAACAGAAGCCAACTCGGTTTGGTTTCCTACGATAGATGCACCAAACATGAAATCTTCTCAAGAAGTACTTTTAACGGTAGACAATAAATACACCACGCTTTCTAATGGAAAATTAATTTCATCAAAGAAAAATACGGATGGCACAAGAACCGATTATTGGAAACAAGACCTCCCGCATGCGCCGTATTTATTTATGTTGGCTGTTGGCGAATTCAAGGTAGTGAAAGATTCGTATACCCTAGGGGATGGGAAGAAAATTGAGGTTAATTACTATGTTGAAGCTGAATATGAAAATGATGCTAAGGCAATTTTTGGTAAGACCCCAAAGATGATCAAGTTTTTTTCCAATAAACTGGGAGTTGAATACCCTTGGGATAAATACTCAGAAATCGTGGTGCGAGACTATGTTTCCGGAGCGATGGAAAATACAGGAGCAGTAATTTTTGGAGACTATGTGTATAAAACCAAACGGGAGTTAATTGATGGCAACGATGAATCTACCATTGCCCATGAGTTATTTCACCATTGGTTTGGCGACTTAGTAACGTGCGAATCTTGGGCAAACCTTCCATTAAATGAGTCTTTTGCAAACTATTCTCAATACTTGTGGGATGAATATGAATACGGAATTGATGAGGCAGATTACAACGCCATTGATGAAGCAAACGGTTACTATCAATCAGGTAGTTACCATGATTTGATTAACTTTTATTATACGGATAAGGAAGAGATGTTTGACGGGCATTCATATAATAAAGGAGGTAGAATTCTTCATATGTTGAGAAATCATTTGGGAGACGATGCCTTTTTTCAAGGATTGAATACATACCTTACTTCGAATGCATACAAAAGCGCTGAAGTTCACAACCTGCGTTTAGCCATGGAAGAAGTTAGCGGAGAGGATCTCAATTGGTTTTTTAATCAATGGTTTTTAGGGAAAGGACATCCCGTTGTTTTTACGGAACAAGAGATAAACCAAGAACAGCAAACCGTAACGCTCCGTATTCAGCAGGCGCAATCGTTTAATATATTTAGATTACCGGTAAAAATTGCCTTGTGGGATGAGACGGGTAAACATAGTTATTCTGTGGTACTGGATAGTGCTAACCAACAATTTACCTTTCCGTTCATAGGGAAAATAGCGAATGTATTGTTGGACGAAGAACAAATATTGCTAGCCAAAGTATATGAAGAAAAACCAACGGCACAGTATATACATCAATTAAATAACGCTGATAAATTCCGAGCTAAATCAACAGCGCTAAAACACATCGCCAAATCAACCGATCCGGAGAAAACCGCCATTCTTGTAAATGCTTTAAATGCTAATTTCTGGGGAGTTCGCGCGGAAGCTCTAGGGTACTTGAAAGATGTAGAAGATGCCGTTAAACAACCGTCATATAGATCATCCCTGAAGAAAATCATCGAAAGCGACCCTAAATCCAAGGTTAGAAATGCGGCGGTAAGCGCCTTATCAACCTTAGAAGATAATGAAGCCATCGCAATCATTCGCCGGGTGCTTAAACAAGATAGCTCCCTCATGGTACTGGGCAACGCGTTAAATGAACTTAAAGAAATTGATACGGTTCAGGCATTGACACTAGCGCGTGAATTGAGCAGTGCTGAGGAAATTGAATTGCAAGTGGGAGCGGCAGAAATCATGGGCGAATATGGCAACACTACGGATTTAACGTTTATTGAGAATCTGATTAAGTCCACGAAAGTAACGGATTATAATAAGCTTAGAACACTTCTTGCTTATGCCTATTTTGTACTTCGAAAAGGAAGTGATGCCATGGTAAACAGTGAAGACATATTAAGTTACGTTAAATCACACGGAAACAAATATACCGGGTGGTATTACGACCTAATCGTTGAACGCTTTATGGCTGTTCTTAGTGAAGAAAGTGAACAAATAGGTACAGAAATTGAAACCCTTAATCCACAAGCAGATAACGCAAGCATCAAGACCTTAACCAATAAAAAAGAAAAATTAGAGGATTTATATAAGCGCCTATCTGTCTTTACAGAAACGGAGGAGGTTGAAGAAAAATAAGCCGAAATTATTGGTTGAGCTGAACATTTTTTAACAAAACGTGTTTTGATATTATTTTAATCAGTATTTTTGATTAGTTTTTTATCATTAAACACGTAACTATGTTAACCATTGGATCACACATCCCAGATTTACACGGGAAAAATCAATTAGGGGAAGACGTTTCTCTTCGCGCGCATCTTGGAACTCGAACGGCTATTTATTTTTATCCAAAAGACGATACGCCAGGCTGTACAGCTCAAGCATGCAGCATTCGTGATGGAGAGCAAGTTTTGGAGAATGAAGGAATACGGGTAATCGGTATTAGTGCAGACTCCGTGAATGCACATCAAAAATTTAGCACTAAATACTCCCTTCCATTTACCCTGATATCTGACCCTGAGCGATCAATTATAGAAGCCTTTGGTGTATGGGGCCCTAAACAATTTATGGGGAAGAAATACGACGGAATCCATAGAACGAGCTTTCTTTTCGATGTCAATGGAATCTTAGTAAAAGTGATTGAAAAACCAAACACAAAAAATCACGCAGAAGAAATTATAAATTTTTTCAAAGAAAATCAATAAACGTAAATCGTTTACGTTTAACCGTCCGAATTTTGTACTCATAAAACTTATTAAACATGGCAAATAAAGAATTGCACGCAGAAAAATTAAAAGCACTCCAACTTACAATGGAGAAATTAGATAAAACATTTGGCAAAGGCGCCGTGATGAAATTAGGCGATAATCCCGTAGAAAAAGTGGATGTCATCCCTACTGGATCGCTCACGCTAGATCTTGCACTCGGAATTAATGGATATCCAAAAGGGCGGGTTGTAGAAATATATGGTCCAGAATCATCCGGTAAAACAACCCTCGCGATTCATGCCATTGCCGAAGTTCAAAAGCAAGGGGGTATTGCCGCATTCATTGATGCAGAGCATGCCTTTGATCAATTTTACGCTCAAAAACTTGGGGTGGATATCGCGAACTTACTAATCTCACAACCCGATAATGGCGAACAAGCCTTAGAAATTACAGATAATCTCATTCGTTCCGGAGCGATTGATTTAATTGTCATAGATTCTGTAGCCGCCTTAACACCAAAGGCAGAAATTGAAGGAGAAATGGGTGATTCTCAAATGGGATTACAAGCACGACTTATGTCGAAAGCACTTCGTAAACTCACCTCCTCTATTAATAAAGCTGGATGTTGTTGTATTTTTATCAACCAATTACGGGATAAAATTGGCGTTATGTTTGGAAACCCCGAAACCACAACCGGTGGAAATGCCCTGAAATTCTATGCTTCAATTCGCTTGGATATTCGTAAATCAACCCAAATCAAGGATGGAGAAGAAATCGTTGGTAATCGCGTGAAAGTAAAAGTGGTAAAAAACAAAGTAGCTCCTCCGTTTAGAAAAGCGGAATTTGACATACTCTACGGTGAGGGTATCTCTAAAGTTGGGGAAATCATCGACTTAGGGGTTGAATTAAATATTCTAAAGAAAAGTGGTTCTTGGTTTTCGTATGGTGAAACTCGTCTTGGACAAGGGCGGGATTCTATTAAGTCCATTTTACTGGATAATCCAGAACTCTGCGAAGAACTTGAAACTAAAATCAAGCACGCTTTAACCAGCGGAACACAAACTGTTTTGCAAGAGTAATTGCAATTCTTTGAGGAAAAGGCGGTGAAATCACCGCCTTTTTTTTATATTTACACAACAAAAAAAACTCTTATGAAAAAAACGTTTTTATTATTAATGCTTGGAATTGGAGTAGTTAGTATTACTTCATGCAAGAAAAAAGGATGTACAGACAATGGCGCTGTAAATTTCAATTCAAAGGCTAAAAAAGACGATGGCACATGCCTTTACAAGCCATTTCTAACCTTAAATGGAGCAGCACAAGTAACCATAAACGTAAGTGCTTCATACACCGATGCCGGAGCCACAGCAACCAATAAAGATGGATCAGCCGTGGCTGTAACAACAGACAATCAAGTTGATTCTTCTACTGTTGGCACATACTATGTAAACTATGCCGCAACAAACACAAATGGAACTTCTACGGCGAAACGTCGCGTAGATGTGGTCATTGGTGCAGAGAATTGGACTGGAGTATCTTGGGCTATGACAACTACATGCAGTGGAACACAATTTCCATTATCGGCTTCACCAAGCATAACGGCTGGTGGAAGTGCTAGTGCAGTGAATATTGAAAACTTCTTCAATTTAGTAGGCGGAACGGCAACAGGAACCATTAATGGAGCAGCGATTACAATACCAAACCAAACTATTAATATTACCATTGGTGATGTTACTTTTTCTGGAACAGGAGCAATGAATGAAACAGGAACTCAAATACAAATCACCTATACATACGACAACAACGCGCCGTTAATTGGCGGTACAGGTACGTGTATGGCGATTTACGACAAGCAATAAAAGATTCTATTTTATAGAAAAAGGCGGCCTCGGTCGCCTTTTTTTGTGCCCTAGGTTACATTCAAGCTTTAGAAAAGCTGCTACTTTTGTGTTATGGGAAAGTTCAATGATATCACTAAAGGTGAAACACCAACTTTAGTGGATTTTCATGCTACTTGGTGTGGACCATGTAAAACTATGGGTCCGATTTTAGATCAATTAAAAACAAAGAAAGGTCAAGCGGTAAGAGTCCTTAAAATTGATGTAGATAAAAATCCGGCCATTGCCGCTCAACTAGGTATACGTGGCGTTCCTACGCTTATCTATTATAAAAACGGAAAACAGATTTGGAGAAAAAGCGGTGTGATTCCCTTACCAGAACTAGTAACGCTAACTAGCTAATCAGAACTCCAAGTTTTCCGAAGGAATCCAACATAGTCAATTTATCCGCATGAATAGCATCTGGCAGGAATAAGAACTTTTTATCAAATAAGGCATCGTTAATCCAAAAACTGACCCAATATTCGTTGTAAAGTCCAAAAACCTCTGGAACAATCAACTCTATTTTCGCCACCTCATTAGGCAGCATTACTTCAAGCGAATGCCTTAAAGTTGCCGTTTTAATTTTCTCTCCTGTTGTTGGATTTTCACCGTAGCCAACACTTGTGATTATTATTCCTTCGATTATGTCTTCTTTTGCATTATGTAAGTAAACTGCATACTCCGGGGTATCATTCTCTAACACAACCGCTAATTCAATTCCTTCTACGTTCGGTATAAGTTCACTTAGTTTCATCGTCTACTATTAAATCAAAATCAAATAACTCCCCTAAATGGCCAACTAATCGCGAGGTGACATCATCCATATTCAGGGCAAATCCTAATTCATGTTTCATGGAGGTAACTTTCTTATCCGAAATTCCACAAGGAATAATTTGATCAAAATATGCTAAATCCGTATTTACATTAAAACCAATCCCATGCATGGTCACCCAACGGGAACTTTTAACGCCAAATGCTGCGATCTTTCTTGGTTTTTCTAAATCAATCCAAACACCCGTAAGTCCTTCAATTCGATGACCCATCATTCCAAAATCCGCCAAGGTAAGAATCACAGCCTCTTCCAAGAACCTCATATACTTGTGAATATCCGTGAAAAACTGGTCTAAATCCAAAATTGGATATACTACTAACTGGCCAGGACCATGATACGTAATGTCTCCTCCCCTATTAATCTGATAGAATTTAGCTTCTATTTTTGTTAAAGAAGCCTCATCCGCTAATAAATGATCTTTTTTACCACTCTTACCCAGGGTAAATACGTGAGGGTGTTCACAGGTTATCAAGTGACTTAATAAAGCTGATCCACCTTGCTGTTTGCTGGAAATTAGTGCATTGAATAAAGTCTCTTGATAATCCCAAGTTTCTTTATAATCAACACTACCTAAGGGATGGTATTTAACCTTGGGACGGTTCATTACATCTTGCCCAATTCACTTTTGAGATAATCAATAATCTCAATATCCATAATATCCGCGTGATTGCGCTCACACAAATAGTACGAAGCCCAATCTACCAAGTGAATTAAATACAGTGATCGTTCAATTAAGGAATCCCCTTTTGCTTCTAAATTAAATACTGCGTTTGATTTTTTTGAAACAGCATCTTTCGTTATTTCAAAACGTTTTTTATTTCTTGGATGGATGTCTGCCGCATTAAAGAATACAGGGGCAAAACGCTCGTCTCCACCACCCCAACCGACAAGCTCGTTGTGATTCATTTCTGGAATCACTTGATTCCACGCCAAGTATTTTGAATTCTCGTTAAACTGTTGACGTGCACGTACAATCACACCCTCATATTTAGTTTCTCCATAAAGCACACCAACTTTTCCAAACAAATAGGTGGAAAGTTCTTGAGCAATTACATCCATTTCCAGGATATTGTTACGAATTAACCCAATACTCGCTTTAACTTGATCCAAGGATTTAGCTGAAATAAATCCAAGTTTATTGAAGTAATTAAGCAATTGAACGAGCGAATACGCTAAGGCGCTTCGCGGTGGATTTCCGCCAGGAACAATGACACAATCATAGCCGTTTTCAGAACAAAATTTAGCCAAATTGCCTCCACTCGTAACCCCAAAAACAAACGCTCCTTTTGCTTTTGCCTCATCTATGGCCATGGTAGTTTCTTCCGTGTTCCCTGAGTAAGAAGAACCTATGACCAAGGTATTAGGACCTACAAAACCGGGAAGGGTGTATTCATTGACCAAGGTAATTGGCAACGCAATTTCATTTTGAACCCAGTTGCTCACGATCTTGGCACCAATACCGGAACCACCTAATCCACAGATCACAATATTATGAATTGGTCGGTCAGGGGCCTTAAACGATTGTTTGGAAGCAATTTCAAAGGCTTCTTCAAGTTGATTGGTGAATGTTGCAATTAATTCTTTCATGATTCATTTAATTAAAGTGGAATGTTTCCATGTTTTTTTAAGGGTAGGTTTTCTGCTTTTTTCTCAAGCATTTTAAATCCTAATGCTAATTTTTGGCGCGTTTCTTCCGGTAGGATTACATCGTCAACAATACCTCGTTCTGCTGCCCTGTAAGGATTGGCAAACGTATCGGCATATTCCGCCTCTTTTTCAATCCATTTTTGAGACGGATCTTCTGCAGCATTAATTTCTTTTCTAAAAATTATTTCTGCGGCTCCTTTTGCTCCCATTACCGCAATTTCAGCGCTTGGCCAAGCATAACTCAAGTCTGCACCCAAGGATTTAGAGTTCATCACGCAATAAGCGCCTCCGTAGGCTTTTCTTGTTATCACTGTAATTCTAGGAACCGTCGCTTCAGCAAAGGCATAAATTAATTTCGCTCCATGAGAGATAATGCCATTCCATTCCTGATCGGTACCAGGCAAAAACCCCGGCACATCTTCTAAAATAAGAAGCGGTATATTAAATGAATCACAGAATCTTACAAATCGTGCACCTTTTCGGGAAGCATTGATATCCAAAACCCCTGCTAATTCGGCAGGTTGGTTAGACACTACACCAATCGTACGGCCTTCTAATCGGGCAAACCCAACGACAATATTTTTTGCATAATCCTCTTGCACTTCCTTGAACGACGCATCGTCGACCAAGCAATCAATTACTCTTCGGCAATCATATGGTAAGTTACTATTTGCTGGAAGGATTGTTTTAATTGACTCTGTTTTGGTTTTTGAGAATTCAAAAACAGAGGTTTTTGGTGCCTCTTCGTAGGCATTTTGAGGTAAATATGTCAATAGTGCGCGTGCATTCTTCAAACATTCCACATCATTACCAGCCACAAAATGATTAACGCCGCTGCGCTCTGCATGGGTTTTTGCCCCACCAAGATCTTCAGAACTCACTTCCTCATGCGTTACTGTTTTCACGACATTTGGTCCTGTAACAAACATGTAGGAGGTATCCTCCACCATGAACACAAAATCAGTTAAGGCCGGTGAATACACGGCACCCCCGGCGCAAGGCCCCATAATTAATGAAATCTGCGGCACCACCCCACTAGCGCGCGTGTTGCGAAAAAATATCTCAGAATACCCAGAAAGAGAAACCACGCCTTCTTGAATTCTTGCACCTCCGGAATCATTAATTCCAATGATCGGAGCACCATTCTTGAGGGCTAAATCCATGATTCTGCAAACCTTAGCGGCATGCGTTTCGGAAAGCGAACCTCCTAATACCGTAAAGTCCTGAGAATATACATACACTAATCGGCCGTGAATGTTTCCAAACCCTGTGATTACACCATCACCAGGAAAACGCTGTTTATCCAAATCAAATGCACTTGAGCGATGCTCAACAAAGGCGCCAATTTCATTAAATGAGCCGTCGTCAAGAAGGAGCTCTAACCGTTCTCTCGCCGTTAATTTGCCTTGTGCATGATGCTTTTCAATGCGGTCTTTACCTCCTCCAACGTGGATTTGGGCGCGTCTATCTTTGAGGTGTTGATTTTTATCTTCCATCGGTTTCAAAAGTACATTATTTCACGATAATAATTGATTTAGAAATGAGATTGACCAGCGTCAATACCCCTAAAAAGATCAAAGAAGCGCCAAGGGGCGCTTGAACGAAAACCATAAAAACTCCAAGTAATGTAAACCCAATAATTTTCATGAGGTGGGTTTGATTGGAAGAAAACATTACGCGGTTTGTTCGTTGCTCCAATTTCCACCGCATCCATTCATTTAAAAGAACTAACGGAATTAACACATATCCTTGAGCAATTCCCATGTCTTTGTAGGCGAGGAAATCCATCCACGAATCCCAGTAGTTTTTTCCAGATAAACCAACAAGTAGGATCACCACTACGAATTCAACCCAAGGCAACCACAGCCCTATCATCGTGTGAAATCTACGATGCCGAATTATACCCACCAAAGCATTTATGAAAACGTCGATAGTATAAAACCAACACATAAAATCAAAGGACCAGTTCCACGCAATTACACCAATGAGCGGCAGGAGCACCTCAGCCAACAGCCGTTGAATCCGACTATCCGTCATCTACGACTTTTTAATACCGCAACGCGATCCTTCGTGAGTTGATATTCAGGATTTACTTTCAACACCTTTGCATAGGACAACAAGGCGTTAGATACATCGCCTTGATCTTCATATATCAATCCTAAATTATGCAGTGATTCCACATGCTTTGGGTTTATCTCCAAAGATTTACTGTAAAAGAACATGGCACTATCCAGGTCGAGGTCGTCAAATTGCTGAATAAACCCTAAATGAAAATATGCTTCGCAGTAGGTGCTGTCTATTCCCGCCATTCGACGATAGTGTTGTTTTGCCTCATTAATTTTTCCAAATTCATAGGTTGCATAGGCCAAGGAATATGCCACTTCAGGATTCTTGGGCTGTAACTTACTTGCGGTAGTAAAATACTCAATACACAAAGCGTTTTTCTCATATTGGTAAATCGTACCCAACATCATATATCCAAGAAAAAACTTACTGTCTTGTTGTACCGCTGTTTCGTAGGAGGATTTTGCCAATTTATAATTCCCTTGGCTTAAATAGATTGACCCTTTCAGAATGTATGCATCACGATAACGCGGGTTGATTCTTAGTGCTTTATTAATCGCCCCAAAAGCCTCTTCAAGATTGCCGCGAAAGGAATATACACTTGCCATTCCAATGATGGCCTTTAAATTTTTAGGGTCATTCTTTAATACCTTTCCAAAATGATATTGGGCAGATGTAAAATCTGCATCTAAAAAGTCTTTTTTGTTAATTAGGGCCAAAGCATAAAGTAAGCGGCTCTCGTAATCGGAACTATCCAGCCTAAATGCATGAGCGGCATCCGCTAGCAACAATTTATAATCCAAAGAATCCAAGGAACGATTCGCTCGTTTTTGCAAGAACGGAATACTATCTGGATATTTTTGCACTAATTGATCGAGGCTCATGTGCTTGTCTTGCTCGTCTTCCAATGACCCGCATGCGTAAAAAAGAATGGCAGTTAATCCGAAAATCAGGTGCTTTATCATAAATGCAAAATTAAACAAAATGAAAATGTTATTTTTGTAAAAATAAACAAGATGAAGCGCATTTTCACTTTATTACTGATCAGTGTCCTTGCAAATTCAAATACCATTGCTCAAGGGTGCAGTCAATGTAAATTAATGGCAGAGCAAGGAATCGGCCTTGAAGATAGCACCTTTGCCAGTAATATTAATTTCGGAATCTTGTATTTGATGGCTTTTCCTTACATAATATTACTCATTCTATTCAGAAAACAGCTTATTCGCTTTTTTAAATCGTTTGTTGCTCAATCTAAATCACCCCAGTAAACCACAAGTTTTCCGGTACTGTTTCCGCTTTCTAATAATTCGTGGGCCAAATGAAGTTCTGAATGGTGAAATGAGGTCGCCGATATCGGCATAAGCACTTGATTCTTATAGTGGTCAAAGCACTGTTTCAGATGGTAAGCAAGCACTGAAGGATTATCGTCTGCAATCTTCAACATATTCACACCCACCATTGCCTTGGATTGCATCATTAAAGGAATCGGCGAATAAAGTCCTGTTTTTCTTACAAAATTCAACAATGATAACACACCGAATTTTGCGTGTAAAACTCCTGCGCCACCAAATAAAAACAGCGTGCCTCCACTGCCTAATAATCGAAAATCAGCCCTTACGGTCGTTCCTGCAACTGCATTAAATGATGCGATTAAGCCCTTTTCTCCCACAATTTCTTTCACCGTTTTTTCATAGGTCATTTGACCTGAAACGATGATATGGGTGGGGCTAATTAGGTTCAAGGCCGCTACTTTTTCCTGGGAACGAACTTTGGCAATGGTTTGTATCCCATTATGGTGGAGCATTTGCACTAATAAACTGCCTACCCCGCCTGCCGCAGCGTGAACCAAGGCAAAACGCCCCATATGAACCCTTGAAATCTTCTCGGCCATGAATGAAGCCGTTACCCCTTGTGTGCACAATGACAGTGCATGGGCTGTTGGTATTTCATTAATTTCCACGATCGCTTCCACCGAGGTAATCACCTGTTGGGCGTAGCCTCCGAACCTGCAAAACCCTGCAACTCGCTTTCCAACCCAATGCTGATCAGAAGGGGAGTGCACCCGAAGGACAACTCCTACGATATCGTACCCTGGAATAAACGGATATGGAGG
This sequence comes from Flavobacteriales bacterium, assembly GCA_947460825.1. Taxonomy (GTDB): domain Bacteria; phylum Bacteroidota; class Bacteroidia; order Flavobacteriales_D; family Crocinitomicaceae; genus UBA952. The sequence continues at coordinate 21,493 of CANHHA010000019.1, read as the reverse complement.
CGCATCCCGATACTTTCCTTTTCTCGCCATTACGTCTGCGAAATTCAGACCAAAAGCCTGTACCTGAACGACAACTTGACCCGGCACAAGTTCGGGTAAATGAAATTCTTGTAGTCGAAACGCCTGTTCAGAACTGCCGGATTTAATTAAAAAATACCCCTGAATCATCGCTTGTTGTTTCTGAATTTAGTGCTCTCTGACAAGACCAATCTCAACTGTAGGAATAAGTTATTAGTGATAACTCCGGGGATGCGGTTCGGATAGAAATAATATCCAGCATTGGCATGAAGTAACCAAATTTTGTAGCCAACGGTCGGTGTAAATCCGATCATGGCCCGATCAAAATCAGAACGCACCGCGGCCTGCGCTCCTACGGTAAAACTAATTCTACCCGGACGAAACCAATAGCCCGCGTCGGCGCCCAAGACGCCTGCCTTATAATCATAATTGGCACCTACGTTAAAGGCATGTGCATTTGGACTTTTCCATTTAACCTCCTTTATTCGTTTTTCAAACCCAAGCTCTAAAACGATGTTTCGGCCTTGCTGAACCCCCAAATAGGGTCCGCTTTGAATTTTTGAGAAATCGAACCGAGCTTGCTTTTGACTAAAAGTAATACAGGGAACAATAAAGGCTAACCATAAATATTTCATTCAGTAAATTTAATCGGTTTTCGCGCATGACATCCTATTATTGCCAAACATTTTCTAAGTTTGAACATGCTAAATCCATTTGATGATTCATACTTCATGCGCCAAGCTATTATTGAGGCAAATAAAGCCTTCGATGCCAATGAAGTCCCTGTTGGAGCGGTCGTTGTAGCTGGCAATCAAGTTATTGGCCGCGGGTATAATTTAACCGAAAAACTTCACGATGTTACCGCTCACGCGGAAATTCAAGCGCTGACAGCAGCCGCGAATTTCTTGGGTGCAAAATACTTAAAAGAATGTACCCTTTATGTGACCCTAGAGCCTTGTCCGATGTGCGCCGGTGCGTTATATTGGAGTCAAATTGGCAAGGTTTGTTATGGGGCCGCGGATGAGAAACGTGGATCCATAAGACATCACCCCTCGTTATACCACCCATCAACACAGATTCAAGGTGGAATCGAAAAAGAACCCTGCGTTCAACTCCTGCGTACTTTTTTTGAAGGAAAAAGATGACATTCCCCTTGCTGTTTGTGTATATTTGTGAAAGAATTAAGAACACATGAAAATTAATGCCGAACATGCCCCTAAACCGGTTGGTTTGTATCCTCATGCGCGACGTGTTGGGAACTTATTGTTTCTTTCTGGTGTTGGTCCGCGCGTTGCCGGGTCAGATGCAACAGACTCGATGGTTCCTGGCTTATCCCTAGATAAAAACGGAAACTTTACTGCATTTGATTTTGAAGCGCAATGCCGCAGTGTGTTTGAAAATGTCCGCTTAATTCTAGAGGCCTCGGGGTCTAGCTGGGATGAATTAGTAGATGTGACGGTTTTTTTAACCGATATGAAGCGTGACTTTCAGACGTATAATCGCTTATATGCAGAGTATTTTGCGAGCAATCAGCCGTGCAGAACTACGGTGGAGATCAACTCGCTTCCCACTCCGATTTGCATTGAATTAAAGTGTATTGCGACTATTAAAAATTAAAGATATGATTGGTTTTATTGTTCGAATTTTAGTAACGATTGTATTGTTAACGGGTACGGTAAGTTTATTTGCAACTGGCTATTGGGGATGGGGATTAACCGCTTTGCTCCCATTAGCCGTCGTGATTTTTTCGTTTTTTAGAAATGAAAATGTGATTTTGGCTTTAAATCAAATGCGTCTTGGAAATCAAGATAAGGCAACGCGTTATATCAATCGGATTAAATCGCCAGAATATATGACTCGGCGGCAACATGCTTATGTACTTTATTTAAAGGCATTGATGAATGCTCAAGAATTAGGCTTTGCCCAAAGCGAACAATTACTTCGTAAGGCATTAGCGCTCGGATTACGAACGAGTGAAGACAATGCCGTTGCGCGGATGCACCTAGCGGGAATATGTGCACAAACTGGACGTAGGCCTGAAGCGAGCGCACTACTCACTGAAGCAAAAAAATATGATAAAAACGGAATGTTAAAAGATCAAATTAAAATGCTTCAAAGTCAAATGCAAGCCGTTCCCTCGAAAAACCAAATGCGTATGGCACAAATGATGGGTGGAAGAAAGAAAATGCCAAAAATGCGCTAATCCTTGAAAAACAGAATCTACGCGCCTCATTGGGAGGATTACGAACTTATCGATGCAGGAAACGGGTTAAAACTCGAACGGTGGGGGAAATACGTCACCATTCGCCCAGAAATCAATGCCTATTTTCAGCCCCAACTTTCTAAGCCAGAATGGGAGCGCAAGGCACATTTTATTTTCAAAGAGCAAAAAGGAGTGTTTGGAACCTGGATGAACCCAAAAAGCTTACCCCTTCATTGGGACATTGAATTTGACGGGGTTAAGTTGGGAATCTTTTTGAAAAACACAAAACATACGGGGATTTTTCCGGAGCAAAACCTCAATTGGAAACTCATTAAAGAATCCCTTAATTCAGAAGGTAAATTTTTGAACTTATTTGGATACACTGGGGCCTCTAGCATGATGGCTTTGGTTCAAAAAGCCGACGTTATTCACGTGGACTCCTCTAAGTCTGCCTTGACTTGGACCAAAGAAAATGCACAAATAAATCAATTTGATGGGTGTAAATTAGTGCTTGAGGATGTGGTATTATTTATGGAAAGAGAAGTAAAGCGTGCGCATAAATACGATCTTATTCAAATGGATCCTCCAGCGTGGGGCATTGGAACAAAGGGAAAAAAATGGCAACTTGAAAATCACATTGATTTGTTAATGAGTTTAGCGGCGCTGCTGCTAAAACCGCACGGAAAACTTATCGTTACTACCTACTCCAATAAAATCACTCCGGTAACGCTCAAAGAAACTGCCGAGATATATTTTCCAACTCGAAGCTATCGCACAGGCATGCTCGCCACGAAATCCACTACCGGAAAGGCGCTAGACCACGGCAGCATGCTACAGATCTATTAACCCCTACTTACCGCCGTTGATGATTGCCTTGGCGTTCGTGATCCATACCTCTGGACCTCCTTGCAAATAGCCGCTAGAACTCAAAGGAGCTAAATTTAATTTATCCGCTTCTTTGGTGACATTCACAAACCATACGGTAGGATATCCTTGAACTCCAAATTGCTGCTGTAGCATTTGGTTTTGTTCCATAATGTTTTGTGGAAGGACTTTGTTTCTGGGGAAATCTAGTTCTACTAAAATCACATCACTTGATGCCCATGTGGTGAACGCAGGGGTATTAAACACCTCACGTTGTAAGCGATGACACCATCCACACCAATCACTTCCTGTGAAAAACAGCAACATTGGTTTATTCTCTGCGGCGGCGGCTTGAGATGCCAACGAAACATCAGTATACCAACTTAGGGTAGTGGCCGTTTGCGACCAAGTAATAAGGGTGCTCACAGAAAGGAGAACGGTTAACATAATAGACTTCATAAGGCGCTCTTTAAAATTGATTTATACAAATATCAAACTAATCCTTGCAATATTAGCAAATTAACACCTATTTAACTTTTTATCAAGGTACGTGGAATTCTACTATATTCGCAAATAAACCAAATCGAATGAAACTACTATTATCCATTTTTGCTCTAATAATGAGCGTTCTCGTTGCTGCACAAACACAAAATGTACGTGGAAAAGTAATGGACTCCGAAACAAATTTCCCACTTGCAGGAGCGAAAATTGAAATAGATTTAAAAGATCCAACCGGGGTGAATTATCGCGCCGTTACCGATGGGGAGGGGGAATTTAAAATCTCCAATGTTCCAGTAGGAAAATACGGGCTAAGCACTCGATTTGCTCAATATGAACCCAAAAACCAAACGGTAGAAATTAATTCGGGCAAAGAACTCATCCTTACTATTTCCCTTCAAGAATTGGTAACCAATAAGGAAGAAGTGGTGGTAACCGGAAGAAAAAAAGGTGAAATTATTAATGAATTAGCGGTGATTTCTGCACAACAATTCTCCGTTGAAGAAACGAATCGGTATCCCGGTTCGCGTATGGATCCAGCTCGAATGGCATCGAACTTTGCGGGGGTGCAAGGCGCAGATGATTCCAGAAATGACATTATTATTCGGGGGAATAGTCCCTTGGGTGTAGTTTGGCGTGTAGAGGGAATCGATATTCCAAATCCGAATCACTTTGCCATCGCAGGAAGCTCTGGAGGTCCGGTTTCCGTATTAAACAATAAAATCCTTGGCAACTCTGACTTTTTAATGAGCGCCTTTCCCGCAGAATATGGGAATAGCGTTTCCGGTGTTTTTGATTTAAAACTACGCAGTGGAAATGATCAGCGGCATGAATTTACGGGACAATTTGGTTTTCTTGGAACTGAGTTTTTAGCGGAAGGTCCGCTTAATAAAAAAGGAACCGCTTCTTTTCTAATGATGGGAAGATACTCTACCCTTTCGTTATTCAAATCACTTGGGATTCAACTGGGAACCGATGCGATTCCGACCTATGGAGATTTAGCATTTAAATTTAATTTCAAACTCCGAAAAGGAGGAAATCTTTCCGCATGGGGAATGGGGGGTAAAAGTAAAATCGCGATTATGATCTCGGAAAAAACGGAATATACCACCGATTTATATGGGGAAGGGGACCGTGACCAGTATTTTGGTACTTCGATGGGCGTTACAGGGTTAACCTACAAAAAAGCAATCAATGAAAAAACATTTGTGAGCAGCACCCTTGCCTTATCTCAGGAGATTCAGCGGGCGAATCACGACTATTTGCAACGAAGTCTAAATGTAACGGCGGGAGGAGACACAAGCATTCAAATCAATGCCATTTACTCATTAATGGCATACACCTTTACGACTAATAAAATTTCTAGCTACTCCGCGGTCAACCATAAAATCAACAAGCAACACCTGATTAAATTCGGATATAATGCAGATTTTTTCTTGATGAACATGAAGGATTCTGCCCTGGTGGATTATGATGACCCTAATACGTTTTTTACGCGTTGGGATTATGAAGGTTCTTGTGTGCTCATTCAGCCCTTTATTCAGTGGAAATGGAGAATGTCTGATAACACCGACTTCACGGCGGGAATTCACAGCCAATATTTTTCAATGAGTAACAGTTTAAGTCCCGCGGAGCTACGCCTTGGATTTAAACATAAACTTCCAGGCAACCAATCCGTATTTGCTGGGGGAGGAATGCACAGCCAAATACAACCGTTGTACACGTATGTAGACAACCGCAAAGGGGCTGGTAATTTCTTTAACAAAGGGATGGATTTTACAAAAAGCCTTCATTCTGGAGTCGGTTACGAAAAGTTCTTTAACAAAGGATTTAGCATTCGAACGGAAGCCTATTACCAATATTTATATAACATCCCAGTAACGATTACCCCAAGTGCATTCTCGATGATTAACATGGGCAGTGGTTTCACTAGAATCTTCGCTGATTCGTTAGAAAACACGGGAACCGGGTATAATTACGGGTTGGAATTAACCGTTCAGAAGTACTTTGATAAAAGTTTCTTTTTCTTGTTCTCGGGTACCCTGTACGATTCCAAATACACAGGAAGCGATGGTGTATTAAGAAACACCTCATACAATGGCGCCTACGTGGCCAATTTACTTGCAGGTAAAGAATTTTATGTGGGTAAACGAAGTATTCTTGGGGTTGGCGCAAAAATCACTACTGCAGGAGGAAAGCGATATGGCTTAGTGGATCTTGCGCGAACAAACCAAGAAAAAGATTTAATCTATCAAGATTCGATGTTCAATGAATATCAGTTTAGAGATTATTTCCGAATAGATTTGAAAATCTCTTGGCGCATGAATGCCAAAGCCATGACGCATGAAATCGGACTAGATTTAGTGAATATACTGAATACGAAAAACCTCTTAAGTTTAGCCTACGCGCCCTCCTTAGATCCAGCAGTTGTTAGTTCAGGAAATTACCAACCCGTAACGGAAAAAACACAATTAGGGTTTTTACCCATATTCTATTACAAGATTGATTTTAGAGCGGGCGGGAAAAAAGATTAAAAATGAGGGCAATCACAGTTTTCTTTCTTCCCGAGGAAGAAAACGGCACCTATATTTATAGATACTTGTCCGAATCCAACATTATGTCTAACATGTTGTGTTGCATCAGATATATCTATCCTTAAATTTCTTTGAAGTAAATAACCGCCGTTTAATACTGGCATCAGATAGAAGTGTCGGAAGAACTCAAAACGTAAACCAACATTAAGATTAAGCCCGAAGCCCGATAAACCCGTTATTCTCGATTGTTCTGCTGGACCAAACACCACATCAGAGGCACTGTGTAAGACACCGATTCCAATTCCATAGACAGCATTAATAACAAACATCCGATTTTGTAAGCGATAAAGATTTTGTAGGAATTCTAATCGCGCAGAGATAAATTTAGCACTTGACACATTAAACGCAAACCCCAGCGTATCCATAGAAACCTGGGTGTTATCATAAGTTCCTGACAACCCTCCTAACTGATCATAACCAGGAGTAACACGGCCAGAAATCAATAATTCTTGCGGGGGAATTAAATATTTGAAGTTATCCATATTGAATGAAAGTAATATCCCTCTTTTGACCGTGTAGCCTACCGATAATTTATATTGATTTTCACTCCATTCTGATGATGGAAGTGCAAGCTTATTATTGGGTGGTCTCAGGTTTGTATTTTTCAACACAAAATCGAATTTACTTCCTGAAAAATTTAAGGTAGAAGGTTGAAAATAAGTAGCTGCTGTTCCGAATTGTACGTTAAAATTTCCCTTATATGCCGAATTAAACACCCCGCGTTGTGCAAAAGACACACTGCCCCAAAAAAACAAAAAGAACCAAGCTGTTTTCAAGACCTGATGAATTTCAGCCATTCCGTTTGGTCCATAATCTGTTCCAGTCGAAAGTGCACCTTATTTCCGTTACCCTGCCATTCAACCAATCCAAGCCCTTCTGCATAATACGTAGTTGAGGCCATTTCTAATATCTTTTCCGTTTTTGCAAAGGGGTTTATGAGGGTGAATTTTGTGAGGTCTTTGTATTTTATACACGTTTTTTGTTCTCCCATTACCTCTATAGTCGCATGGTCGCTGAGTTGCTTACGTTTCAATTCTTGTAAAATCAAGGTAGAGTCCAATACTCCTTCGAATTTTGTTGCAAACCATGTTTGGTCAGTACCTTTCCAAGGGAAATAGGTCGTTTTATATACTCCCGCTTGGGTTTTCTTTTGATTTCTATTCACTACCATATGGTCTTGAATATCCAAAGAATCCACATTAAAATTCAATGCTTCAAGGATTCGGCCGTCGGAGGCATAGCGTTCCACTACCACGTGGTGTCCCAAATGGTCTTTTACCGCATAAACTCGGTGAAATTGTTCTTCAAGTCCCCCAATCATATCTCTATAAACATAGATTTTTGGTTCCTCCAGAATCGGATAAAAAAACTTAGCTGCAGGGTGTTTGCTTTGGGTTTCACTCAAAGAACAGGCCCCAAGCAGCAGTATTAGCAGGAAATAGCTGAAAAACACATGCTTCTTATTACACATTTTTTGTCATTTTAAGGAAGCTAACCTCATCTTCTGTAAGGTGCCGAAACATACCTCGGGGCAAATCTTTTTTCGTTAACCCGGCATAAACGACTCGGTCTAATTTAACGACATCATATCCTAAAGCCTCAAACATTCTTCGAACCACCCGGTTTTTACCCGAATGTATTTCTACCCCTACTTCACGAGAATTTCCACCCTCCACATAAGAGGCCAAATCTGCCCTTGATTTCCCGTCCTCTAGGTCTACGCCTTTCAAAAGCCGATCAAAATCTTCGGTTCTAAAAGGTTTATTCAATTCTGCATGATAAATTTTACGGGCTTGGTATCTGGGATGTGTCAATTTTTTCGCAATATCGCCGTCGTTCGTGAACAGTAATAAACCGGTGGTTTCACGGTCCAATCTACCTATAGGATAGACGCGTTCACGGCTTGCGGATTTAACCAGAGACATCACTGTTTTTCGACCTTGAGGATCGTCCATGGTGGTGATAAATCCTTTCGGCTTATTCAGTAGCACATACCTCTTTTTCTCTGCATTGATCGTTTCCCCGTCATATTGAACCACATCGGTTGGTGCAATCTTATGCCCCATTTCGGTCACAATCTTTCCATTTACCGTAACCACCCCGGTTTGAATTAACACATCAGCCTCACGGCGGGAACATATTCCAGCATTCGAAAGGTATTTATTTAAGCGGATCTCATTTTCATTGAAATTTGGCAGCGGATCCCCTTTTTTTACTTTAATCTTAAAATCAATGTACTTTCGTTTATCTCGAGCACTCACCTCTTTTGGCGCGTCCGGTTTTGATGTTTTGGTAGATTTAGCAGCGCTAGCGGCGGCTGGTTTGTTTGATCTCCCTGATTTCGCCGGCTTTGCGGCAACGGGCTTCGTTGATTTCCCCGGTTTAGGAGAAGGTTTTTTGTTTGTGTTCATCGCGAGCAGTTTTTACAAAGGTACGTCAATAATTCAAGGAGTTAAAATGCTGGGAATGCATCTTCTAAGTGTACAATATTAATCCGCTCCCCTTGTTTAATGACACTTATTGCATCCATTCTTACTTCAATCGGCTCCTTGAACTTCTGAACGTACTGATTAATTCCCAGCAATAGATTCCGTTGTTTCTCTCGGGTAATGGCATGAAATGGTGTTCCAACTATAATTCCTGAGCGCGTTTTTACTTCCACCGCAATAATCACATTCCCTTTTCTTGCAATTAAATCGATTTCTGCTTTTTTAAATCGGTAATTTGACTCCAGGATTTCATACCCCGATATAAGCAAATGTTCTTTTGCTCGATCTTCGCCCCATCGGCCTATTTCTAGGGTCATCGAATCAGATGGAAGAATCCATGACCAGAAACTTCACCTCCAGAAACCCCAGTAGCCTTGTACGTATAAGTATATACGCCCTCGCTGGCTTCATTTCCATTTGATGTACCATCCCAAGAAGGTTGTGACTGTGTTAAATCAGTACTGGATGCGCTGTACATAATCGCTCCCCAGCGATTGAAAATTATTAACTCAATCGCAACGACATTCTTGTATTGCAAGAAAAACTCGTCGTTGGTTAAGTCACCGTCTGGAGTGATTACGTTTGGTGCTTCTACTTCCGGATACGGATAAATACAATTTGAAGGCACATTGACATTAGCACTGCCATTATAATTCAACGCCTCTGGGTCGGTGCAATCACACACATCTACTGGGATGGTAATTGACATTGAATCAACACAACTAATTCCTTGAGAGACCACTAACGTGACCGTATAGTTTTCTGGTGTTTGAGTTACATATTGGGTGCTTTGAGGGTCCGTAGTTTGAACTACTGTCGTTTGTCCATTACCAAAACTCCATGCATACCCCGTTCCGTTCGCACTATTATTTACAAATACGACATTCAATGGAGCACATCCAGTTGCTGGCGTTGCGGTGAAATTAGCTACTGGAACGGCAATTGCACCCACAAATACGCTATCGCTAGCAGAACAAACCTGGTCTGTAATCGTCAACGAATACCAACCGCTGGTTAGGTTTTGAATACTCTGCCCTTGTTGCCCGTTAGACCACGAATAATTCACGTTGCCTGTAGTTCCAGAAACTACTGCAGATAAAGTCCCTGTTGGTATGCATGTTGCTTCGGTCATATTTATCGCATCAATTGCAATGGTTTGATTTACGGTAAGCGTTGCCGTATCCGTTTGAGAAAAGTTACACTGATCTACTGCCGTAACCAAGTATTGAACAACCCCATTTTGAGTAACATTTATGGTTATGGAGTCATTCGTCGAAAGTACAATACCTCCCAAGGTAGTCCAAGTAAAGTCATAGGGTGCATAACCTCCAGACGCAGAGGCGGTTAATAAGACACTGTCCGGATAACATTGAACCAGTGGGTCTGTTTCTGTAATATTTATTATTGGCCCATCACCAATATAAATGGTTCCCTCAGAAGTGATCGTGTCTCCACATGGGTTAATGATTGATACAGAAATTGTAACCGACTCGAACCCTTCATTTAAGCCATCTTGAGTGGGCGTTAAATTCAAAATAACGGTGTCTTGTCCAGGTAAAAACACGATGGGATTCACCATGTTATTATAATCAACGCCTTCAATAGCGGATCCAGTTACCGTATAGTTAATGATTAACGTATCATTTGTTTGACCTTCAGGTCGAGTAAATATAAAGTCTGCATAGGTACATCCTTCAACAATTGTTGTGTCTCCAGACACGGTAGCAACGGCAACACTCACTGCTGCAGAAGAAAATGACCCAGCTTCCAAGAACACCCCAGAATCATACGCCTGATCTAGTACATTGGCAATGGCAAACTTGATATGATAGGTTTCGTTGCATTGCACACTTGCGCTCGCGGTTAATTTGACGGTCGTACCATCATATTCAATAGCATCCCCGTATGTGTCTTGAGGAAATTCATTGTATACATAGTAGGGTGTATTGGTGACCCAATTCACATTGTTAATGGTTACGGGGGTTCCTCCCGGGATTACAGCAATATTATCTCCACCGTTTGGATAACCAGCAAGAGGATAGGGTCCAGAAATACCAGGGCCCCACAAAAAGATACCAAAGGCATCGTTAAAATTTGAAGGAGAAAATTCCGTGTATTCATCGGAACCAAACATATAATTAAAAATAAGGGTATCTCCCGCAGGAATAAAATCAAACTCCAAGACTACACCGTTGGTTACATTTCCGTTTGCAATGGCATTTAACTCGGGGTCACCCGCTACTGATTGAGAAGCTCCAGGATTCGTAGTACTTCCTCCTATGTTTGGACCAACGGCACCAATTGCATCGCCTGTTGTTAAAACAATTCCACTTGCCATCGGAAAGGTTGCGTTGGTATTTGTGAAGTATCCTATATTACCAAAAGGAGTTGATGCTAAGCCCGGCACACCGTTTATTGTGATGTTCGAGGCAACAACGCCCGCTCCCAACAAGACATTGTTTACTAATTGCTGAGGCGTTTGCGTTGGGGAAACAGCAATTGGCTGCGCTAAGGTCAAAAACGGAAGCAACATCAGTGTCAAAAATAATTTATGGAGACCAAGCATATGTTAAGTTTTTTTTATGACCTATATTGAGCAAGTAAAGTTGCACTAAAAGCAAAGATAAGGTACATTTTCTATTTCTGTTTTAAGATATAGCCTTCAATCCGTTTAAGCCTAGACTCTTCCAAGGGATTACCAAAGGGAAAACCAGGATACATGGAGGATATCCGTAGGTTGTTTTGCGCATTTTTTTTTCGATTAAAAGAAAGCCACGCATGATAAATTAATTGGCGTAACGCGGAAGGGATGAGTCGCTTGATCCGTCTGTTTCGGTCGCGAACACGATAAAAGTCCTTTGCGTTTTCAGATGATAAATAATGAGAAATCTGTTGTCTTACAATACCTTCGTGGTCCTTCTCCATTGGTTGCACCACACTAAATAACGTGGAAACACCCGCAATGAATGCCTCATATTGAACCGCTTGATTAGGGTCTGAGACCAATACGTCAAGTCCGATGTTGGTTCCTGCAGAATTACTAATTAGCTCTCGGACGCTATAAAACACGGGCAGGTATTTGTTTTTACCAAGCAATAAAGCCGTTAAACCAATATGATATTCTAATAGATTTAAACTTCGAATGGAAGTATCTGCCGTTTGAAAAACCTGACAAAAGGCTTCTTTTTGACACACGGAATAAAACAACTGGATACCTGAACCCCAATAAGAAGCAATGCGCTCTAGTGGTGTTTCAAAATCGATAGATTTCCCAATTCGTTGGGTATACAAGGGTAAATAATATAAGGTCTTCCCTAGGTTATAATACGCAATATAATTTCCTTGAACGCTGGTGTATGTTGGGTTGTCCGATAAAAAACTAATCGCTTCAATTAATGCATGTTCCAGCAAAAAATCGTCATCCGCGCTTAACACAACATAATCTTTGGCTAGGGAAGGGAGTATTGACTGTATCTTCTCGACAAAGGAAGCCTTTGGAAAATGGTGGTAGCTTACTTGCTTCGGAATTTCCGCGGTAAAGGGCTGTTCAGAACTATCGCAAACAATGAGCTGAATTTCATTAAATTGAGCATAATAAGACATTGCTCTAGCAAAGTAGCTCGGTCGATTTCGAGTAGGGATGACTACGGAAAGATTCATTTAACGAAATCCAGAAGTTAAGGGAATAATGCTTCTATTAAGGTTTTCATTCGTCAAGAGTAGATTCACAACGGCTGCAATATGTTCCAATTGAATTAGGGTGCCTTGGTGCATTCGGTCGCGATGCTTCTTTAAAAAATCAGGTGTCATTTGATTAAATACCGGAGAATTTTCAACCAGTCCAAGTGCAATTGCATTAAACCTCATGGATGAAAACTCATTCGCAAAACTGTTAATCATGCCTTGAATAGCCGCTTTCGATGCCGCATATCCAGGGTCATAACTGCCTTTTTCAGCAGCAACGGAACTAAAAAAAACCACATTGCCATGCGGGTTCATTCGTGGAACCAGATGTTTTAATAATAATACAGGACCCATGATGTTTACCTTGAGCATGTCTAACAGGTGTTCGGCTGTCGTTTCTTTTGTGCTCAATGAGGGATTAATTCCTTGCGCGAACAATATGGCGTCATAGGTGGGTAGTTGAGGATTATTGCAAAATTGTTCAATCTGAACCTCATCGGTAATATCCAACAATGAGCGATGAATCCGAGTTAACGCTATCCCCTGTGTTGAAAGGTAGGATTCTATCCCTTGAGCAATAAAGCTATTTCCTCCAATGACAAGAACTTTCATTATTTGATGATTCGTGCACGAATTGCTCCTGCGCCTTTATTGACCAATTTCAATACCTCACATGAGGAGAATCCGACTAAACTAGCAATATCAATAAACTTCTGCTTCGTGTAACCGTTTTTGTGAAATTGCCCCTCCCCGTTTTGGTTTCCAAAAAAGTGCGTAGTAATCATTCCCCAACGATGTTCATAGGATTTGCCATGTCCGAAATAATGATCCATCGCCCCCGCTTGATAAAAACTGGCAAATTCATCGTTCGCTTGCAGGAAGGCCGTACAAAGCCACTCCATGTCCGGAGTTTCTACAACCAATACTCCACCTGGTTTAAGCACTCGGTAGCATTCTTTGAATAATTGCTCCTCGTCTTTAAAGGGGAGATGCTCAAATAAGTGCTCCGCTAGAATCTCATCTGCACTGTTGTCAGGATACCCTAAATTTAATATATCCATATTAACAACACCTTCTCCTGTTACATATCCATCTATGTTTACGTAACCGTCCTTAACGTTCGGACCACATCCTAAATGCAATTTCAATTGTTCCATTATATTCTAAATCTTTTTTCTGTTTTTTTCTGCTGCAAGGTATGTTTAATCTCTAGGGCTACCTGGATGCACGTTGATATTTTCCCTGAGAGAATGGCAAAATAATTCTCAAATTGCTCATACATATATAATTCTGTCAACCTAGCATCGTCTGAATTCTTATGCACCACACGGATGGTTTTGAATTGATTCGTACGCTTTACCTGTGCTAAAAAAGGCATGTAGTATGTTGCTTGGTCGTATATCAGTCCCTCTTGTGACGGGTTGTCTGGATTAAAGTTCGGTTGTAATTCGGAAAGAACCCCTTGTTCTACGGAGTGGGTAACGTGATACAATAAAAACTTATCCGTTTGTTTCCCTTTAGGCATTACCGAGCAGAATGGACCATCCATAATCGTCAGACCAAACGCATTGTGTTTAAATTCAAATTCCGGGATGAGTACCTTTTCAAATAAAAGTGGCTTTAACGGTACGCCAAGGGCGTGATTGATTTCATTGAAATCTGAATAGGTAGCATTAATAACCACATCGAAATGTTCTACCCGCTGATTAACAAGTAATTCATATTCTCCACCAGGTTTTTTAGTTATCCCCTGAACTTCTTGATTTAAGCGAAGGTCAACCCCAGAGGTCACAAGACTCTTTCCAACTTCTTGCTTTAAAATCTCATAATCAAATACCGGCTCCGGCACCTTAAAACTTGCGGATAATGCGTCTCGGTTCAAAAAGGTGTCTGCTGGGTACTCGAAATCATAACCGATCCCAACCTTATTGCAAAATGCGAGAAACTCTTCCGGGGTGGTTTTACTTCCTTCTTTAGCAATCGCGTAGTAATTAGGGAATTGATTTTCGACCGCCTTGCCGTAATTGAAAAGAAAAGACAACAGGCCTTCAATGCTTTGTTCCGCAGTTTCAACACTTCTCAGGTAATGGTAACCCAGATGAATGCGGTTATGGTTAACACGCGATGCTTTTTGCATAATATCATCTTCTCGATCAACCAGCACCACCTGAAACCCAGCTCGAGCTAATTCAATCGCTGAGCAACAGCCAAAAAGTCCAGCACCTATAACAATTACCTTCATTTGCTTTAAACGTGCCTAAAGGTATAAAATATTGATAAGTTTTATAGGACTTGGTTTATTGAGCCTTGTAAATAATGCTAACCGCTTCGAAAGTTGTATCTTCGTAGTATCTTTTTTTCACATCCTATGACAAAGACAAATTCATACATTGACGAGCATTTATCGCGTTTCACTGAGGAGCTAATGAGCTTATTACGCATTCCTTCTGTCTCTGCTGACCCTGCCTACACCGCTAGTGTTTTGGCTTGTGCCAACGAGGTGGCAGTGCATTTAAAAAAAATCGGCATGGACGCTGTAGAGGTAATCCCCACAAAAGGACATCCGATTGTGTTTGGAGAAAAAATTATTAACCCCTCATTGCCGACCATTTTGGTTTATGGTCATTATGATGTCCAACCGGCAGACCCCATTGATTTATGGCACAGTCCTGCATTTGAACCCGTAATTAAAACCACAGAAATTCACCCTGAGGGGGCTATTTTCGCTCGAGGTGCTTGCGACGATAAGGGACAATTTTACATGCATGTAAAAGCCGTGGAGGCAATGCTTTCAAGTGGCGAACTTCCTTGCAACGTGAAATTCATGATCGAAGGGGAGGAAGAAATTGGAAGCGAGCATTTGGGGTACTTTGTTAAGGAACATAAAGCCAAGCTTGCTGCAGATGTTATCTTAGTTTCTGATACAGGGATGATTGCGAACGATGTGCCCTCTGTTACCACGGGACTTCGTGGATTAAGTTATGTTGAGGTTGAAGTTACCGGACCAAACAGAGATTTACACTCAGGATTATATG
This sequence comes from Flavobacteriales bacterium, assembly GCA_947460825.1. Classification (GTDB taxonomy): domain Bacteria; phylum Bacteroidota; class Bacteroidia; order Flavobacteriales_D; family Crocinitomicaceae; genus UBA952. Next base: position 6,108 of record CANHHA010000019.1, on the reverse strand, counting down.
GTGGATGTGTAAAAAACCCCCTCAATGCCTTGTGTGAAATGATTGCTTCACTGCATGATGAAAATGGAAAAATTACCGTTGACGGATTTTACGACAGCGTAGTAGAGATTTCAAGAGCCGATCGAGACGCGATGGCACAAGCACCATTTTCGGAAGAGGCTTATAAAAAAGCACTAAACATCCAAGATACCTATGGTGAAAAGGGATATACAACCCCAGAAAGGGGATCGATACGTCCAACCTTGGATGTAAATGGAATTTGGGGAGGTTATATTGGAGAAGGTGCAAAAACGGTGATTGCCTCACAGGCCTTTGCAAAGATTTCTATGCGATTGGTGCCAAATCAAGATCCCGAAGAAATAACGAACTTATTTCAAACCCATTTCGAGCGAATTGCACCTCCGGGTGTGGTTGTAAAAGTGACCCCACATCACGGCGGTCAGGCCGCAGTTACTCCCTTAGATTCCATTGGGTATCGGGCAGCAGCATTAGCCTACAAAGAAACGTTTGGCAAGGAAGCGATTCCTGTTCGAAGCGGGGGAAGCATCCCCATTGTGGCCATGTTTGAGCAAGAATTGGGATTAAAAACGATCTTAATGGGCTTTGGGCTTGATAGCGATGCGATTCATTCACCCAATGAGCACTTTGGACTATTCAATTATCGAATGGGGATTAAAACCATTCCATATTTCTACAAGCATTTTGTTGAACTCAGTAACATATAAGTTTTGCTATCTAAAGACACCCCAAAGAAGTTATTCCTACTTGATGCCTATGCGTTAATCTATCGGGCCTATTTTGCATTTGCTAAAAACCCGAGAGTTAACTCAAAAGGCCAAAACACGAGTGCCGCGTTTGGATTTACCAACGTATTAATCGATGTGATTAAAACAGAAAAGCCGACGCACCTTGCGGTAGTTTTTGACCCTCCTGGAGGAAGCGAACACCGACATACAGAATTCGAAGCCTATAAAGCACATCGGGAAGAAATGCCAGAGGATATTCGATCTATGATCGAACCCATAAAAGATATCGTTCGTGCTTTTAATGTCCCTATGATTGAAATTGCAGGGCATGAAGCAGATGATGTCATTGGTTCTTTGGCTAAACTTGCTGAACAACGTGGGTTTACCACGTATATGATGACACCAGACAAGGATTATGGACAATTAGTAAGCGAAACAACCTTCATATACAAACCTGGCCGTGGGGGAAATCCGCCGGAAATTCTTGGGGTAAAAGAAGTGTGCGAAAAATTCGAAGTTGAGCATCCCTTACAAGTCATTGATATCCTTGGACTTTGGGGCGATGCTTCAGACAATATACCCGGCATTCCAGGTATTGGAGAAAAAACAGCGAAGCTACTCATTGCAAAATATGGAAGCGTTGAAAATCTTATTGATCACGCCCAGGATTTAAAAGGGAAACAACAAGAAAATGTGATTCAATACGCGGACCAAGGTCGCGTTTCAAAAATGTTAGCGACGATTCTTATCGATTTGACCGTTCCATTTGATGAACAACATTTAGAAATTTGCGAACCGAATGCGGATGCTATTCGCACCTTATTTACAGAATTAGAATTTAGAAATTTATTAAAAAAAGTACTTGGGGAAGAATTAGTCATTACCACCACTACGCTAACACCAAACCGAGCAGTAAATTCCGAGCAACTGGGGCTCTTTGATGCGGCCGAATTGACACAACCAATGGGAAATGATGACACAAACGTGTACAAAACTTTGGAAAGTGAAAAACCCTCATATCACTTAATTCAAAATCCTCAAGAACGCGCAGAGTTACTGGAATTGTTATTGGAACAAACCAGTATTTGCTTTGACACGGAAACTACAGGCATTGACTCCTTACGTGCAGACCTTGTTGGCTTTTCCTTTTCATACAAAGCAAAAGAAGCTTTTTATGTTCCTGCTCCAATAAATTATGAAGAGGCCAAAGCGATCGTTGCTGAGTTCAAACCCATCTTCGAACATACAGCGATTGAAAAAATCGGACACAATGTAAAATATGACATCCAAGTGTTGCATCGATATGGCGTAGAATTCAAGGGGGCCTTTTTTGACACCATGATTGCGCAATACCTAATTAATCCGGAGGCCAAACAAGGAATGGATTTTATGGCTCAAGTGTATTTAGGCTATCAACCCATTTCCATTGAATCCTTAATTGGAAAAAAAGGGAAGGGACAGGGTAATATGGGTGACCTAAGCGCCGAGGATATTTATCAATATGCGTGTGAAGATGCAGACATCACCTTACAACTCAAAGAAATTTTAGCCCCTGAGGTTGAAAAACCGCATCTTAAACATTTGTTCTATGATATGGAAATGCCCCTGGTTCGAGTGCTTGGAGGCATGGAGGAAGAAGGAATTGCCATTGATGTTCACGCATTAAAAGCTTATTCAATCGAATTAGAAGAAACCTTGGTTAAGTTGCACGAAGAGATTATAGAAATGGCTGGTGTTCCGTTTAATCCGGACTCACCCAAACAGCTTGGCGAAGTGTTGTTTGACCACTTAAAAATATCTGCTAAGGCAAAAAAAACCAAGACGGGACAGTATGCTACATCAGAAGATGTATTGCAAAAACACGAACAAGATCATCCGATTGTTTCCAAAATCCTTGAATATCGGCAGCTTAGAAAATTAAAGAGCACCTACGTTGACCCACTGCCGGAATTATGCAGTCCACGCGATGGAAGAATTCATACCAGTTTTATGCAAACGGTAACGGCGACGGGGCGACTCAGTTCAAACAACCCCAACCTACAAAACATTCCAATTCGCACGGCCAAGGGTAGAGAAATTCGGCGTGCCTTTGTTCCTCGTAACGAGGAATATCAAATCATGTCCGTTGACTACTCGCAGATTGAATTGCGAATTATTGCAGCACTCAGCGAAGACCCGTCAATGATTAATGCGTTCAAAGAAGGACAAGACATACATGCCGCAACGGCAGCAACCGTTTATAAGGTTCCTATTGAAGGAGTTACTCGGGAACAGCGTAGCGCAGCGAAAGCAGTTAACTTTGGCATTATTTACGGACAATCGGCCTTTGGTCTGGCTCAGAATCTAGGCATATCTAGAACGGAAGCTAAAGGAATTATAGATGCCTATTTTGAACAATTCGGCACCATAAAGTCTTATATGGATCACGTAATCGCTTTTGCGCGAGAACACGGATATGTTGAAACGATCATGAAACGCCGTCGATATTTACCAGATATTCATTCAGCCAATGCCATGGTGCGGGGATATGCCGAGCGAAATGCGATTAATGCGCCTATACAAGGTTCAGCGGCGGATATCATCAAAATGGCAATGATCGCGGTTAACAAAGCTATGGCCACAAAAGACTTGAAATCTAAAATGATTTTACAGGTGCATGATGAACTTCTCTTTGATGTACATGTTACAGAGCAAGAAGAAATGAAAGCTTTAGTAAAAGAAGCGATGGAAAAAGCCATTGATTTGGTTGTTCCCATGGAGGTAGAGATGGAGGTTGCTGGGAATTGGCTGGAAGCGCATTAAATTGAATGATGATCCGTATTATTACACTAATAACAGGGCTGTTTTTTCTCATTGGTTGTACGAAGCCCCTAATCGATTACCGTTCAAAATATGTTGGCACTTACGACGTGGTATCATATAATTCAAGTTGGATTATGGGACAAGAGCAGCAATCTGACACCACTTTTTTTACTGTAACCGTAAAACCAGCCGATGAACGATATTATGTGGACTTTATACGTGCTAATGGAGAAACATCTTATCTGATAGAGACCGATGGGGAATTGCATTATGAAAGCCAAGATATTCATCATCAATTGAGTGGTAGTTTTACCGATAAAAACCACTTCGAGTTGAGTGGAGGATATTATGGCCTTGGTGGTGGTAACTCATTTAAAGCGTTTGGAATTAAACAAAAATAAAACTACAACACATTAGGTCATTCAATTAATGTGATATGGAACATCAAGTTATGGAACAAGAAAATAACAAGCTCAAGCATAAAAAACGTGGGGTGGCAATTTTAGGATCCACGGGCTCCATTGGTACACAAGCCTTAGAGGTGATTGATGCCTATCCAGCATTATTTGATTTGCAAGTGATAACCGCAGGGAATAATGCGGACTTATTAATTGAACAAGCGCGCAAGTTTAACCCGAACATGGTGGTAATCGTAGATGAAACCCAGTATGGCAAGGTAAAAGATGCGCTTTGGAATGAAGACATCCATGTATATTGTGGCGCTGAGGCTTTGTGCCAGGTGGTTCAATCCACGGATGTTGACGTAGTGCTTACGGCCTTAGTGGGATATGCGGGACTTAGGCCTACCATTGCGGCGATAGAAGCGAAAAAAGACATAGCATTAGCCAATAAAGAAACGCTCGTTGTTGCTGGTCAATTAATCGCACAGTTGTCACGAGCACATGGGGTAAACATTTATCCGGTTGATTCAGAGCATTCGGCCATCTTTCAATGTTTGCCCGGTGAACATATGAATGCTATTGAGAAAATCTATCTAACCGCATCTGGGGGGCCATTTAGAGGCTTTTCTATGGACCAATTAGCTCAGGTTTCAAAAGCGCAAGCCTTAAAACATCCCAACTGGAGTATGGGAGCAAAAATCACGATTGATTCGGCTACGATGATGAATAAAGGCCTAGAAGTCATTGAGGCAAAATGGTTGTTTAACTTAAAGGCAGAGCAAATCGATGTCATCGTTCATCCGCAGAGTATCGTGCATTCCTTAGTTCAATTTGAAGATGGCAGTATGAAAGCACAAATGGGACTGCCTGATATGAAATTACCCATCCAATATGCGCTTACTTATCCGCACCGAATAAAGACAGATTATCCGAGATTCGATTTCATGGAGTATCCCAACCTAAGCTTTGAAAAACCAGACCGTATTACCTTTAAAAATTTAGATTTAGCCTATCAAGCCATGGAAAAAGATGGAAATATTCCATGTGCACTTAATGCAGCAAATGAAATTGCTGTTCAAGCATTTCTAGACGAGCGCATTGCATTCTTAGATATAACTCGAATCAATGAACATGTAATGAATCAGGTGGTACATATTTCAAAACCAAGCCTCGATGATTATATTGCTACGGATTTGGAAGCGCGGCGCTTAGCAAGCGGGCTAATCTTAAGTTAATTCAAACCTACCTTAGAAATGAAAATCTTTGTTGTGTTTATTGGGTTACTAACGGTGCTAAGCTCATGCCATCCGAAAACCGTTATCTATGTGCAAAATCATTGGCCATATTGCGGTGGAAAGTTACCTGATTCAACCGAAATAAACGGAAGGAATGAAGTGTTTTCTAATCATTCGTTCCGTGTTACTGAAGGCAATAAAACTAGGCTAATACGTACCGATGAATTCGGATTTTGGAAGGGTCGGTTGGATGTTACCAAAGAAATTACCATCATGGACATCGACAAAACATTTTCCTTAGCCGAGCTTAAGCCTAAATACCCGCTTCCGACCACTAGCAGCGCAACAGAACAACCGCTGTATGCGTATTTAACACCCGAAGAGTGGTTATTGCGTTGTTCGCTGGATTATGTAAGCATCGGGGCCCTTTGCAGTAAGGAAAATATTGCGAGAAATGGAAAGATAGATACAATCGCTGTGGTCATAAATCGAACCTGCTTTACAGGAACCAATCCCATCATAAAATACATCGGACCTAAGCCGAAGTAATTAGCATCTCGGTTGTCACGTATTCGTTTTCTATAAAATAATCGATAACTGCTTCTTTTAAGACGTGCTTTTGTTCCATTTCATTCAGGGTTGGTAAGGATTGAACCACGGTGAAATGGGGCCAATTTTGATCATCCCGATGAGAGAATTCATAATAACCGCCAGGCGCAAGCAAGGTGCAAATGGCCACATGCATGAGATCCATCTTTTCTTGTTTCGAATAAACTCTAAATCCAAAGCCGGCTTCGTTCAAGCCAATTAGATAAATTAATGCGGTTAAATCCAAATCCATTTCAAAGGTTGGTTTCAAGCAATTAATCAACTTCTGAAAACGTAATTCGGTATCAAAATCCATGGTGCAAAGGTATGAAAGGA
>CANHHA010000018.1 GCA_947460825.1 Flavobacteriales bacterium | reverse complement strand
TTTGAATGAAGACATATACTCCATCCCAGCAAAAAACAAAATTGGAAAAAGCGCTAATTTTAGCGTTGAACCTTGCCAACGAAGAAATGCGCGTATTAGGGCCACATTATGCCGAGGAAAACTTGCGTTATGTGGTAATGACTGCAATATCGAACGTAACGTGTTTTGGAGATTTTCCAAACAAAAATCAAGATGGTTACAACCTTTGTTTTGAAAAGAATTATGAAGGAAACACCTTCAAGCCTGATATTGTTAGTTTGAATTTACGAGCAAACGGTAAAAATCAAAAAGTTAATAAATCAAACGCTTTGGTAATAGAATTAAAAAAAGATGCAAAAATCACTCCTAAAAATACAGTTAGTGCATCAAAAGATTTATTTAAACGAATAGATAAACTAGGAAGTTGTCTGGAATCAGATATTCTAAAAACACGCATTTATCTAAAAAAAGAAGGGGAGTTTCAATTTGAATTTGGAGTAGTTATGAACATTGGAATACCTAAGCCGCAAAAAAGGGATCGAACGGATGATGATCGCGCAAAATACACCCATGACTTAGAAGTTGTTTTAAAAAAACATCAAAAGGAATTCCGTAAAGAAATGAATTCATCCAAAAATCTGTTATTCGCTTGGTTTAATCCTTTAATTAAGAAACCAGAGTTAATCTGGTTAAATCAAACCAATGAAATCAAATTAGGCAGAGTTAAATAACTCAATGATATGGAAGATATCCGTCAACCCAAGGTAACAAACCCTAAACCGTTCGTTCTATGCGCATGAAGCACCTCTTTTTTTTACTGTGTTTGGTGAGTTTAACCATGCACGCGCAACGCAATTTCATAGAAATTGATAACTTATCTTGGTCTATACAAAACCTGGATGTTACCACCTTCCGGAATGGCGATGAAATTCGTAACGCCAAAACCCGTGAAGAATGGATTGAATGCCTCACCAGTGGGATTCCGGCCTATTGCGATTATCGAAATGATACCACCTTGGGAAGAATGTATGGCCATATATATAATTGGTTTGCGATTGCCGATCCCCGCGGCTTGGCACCGAAAGGTTCCCGTGTGGCCAACAACGAAGATTGGAGTTCCTTGTATATACGCACCAATGAAGGGGTAGTCAATTGGGCCAGCATGGGTTTGGTTGGTCAGCGCTTGCGAAGCAAGGAAGGTTGGAAAAATGCCGCCCCCGGTGAGAACTATTTTGAATTCAATCTACTGCCCGGCGGCTATCGCAATGAAAATGGTGAGTTTGCCGGATTGGGCACAGAAACCGCCCTGTGGGTTAGAGACACCATGTCTTACGGCCTAGTTTCTCAAGGAAATGCGCTCACGTCGCCGTTTGCCCTTATTCATGGATCGAAGCAAGACGTGATATTTACCAACGACGGAAAGAAATCAGGATGCTTTGTACGGCTCGTTATTGGGAATGAGTATGGGTTGAACTCAACCCTACCAAAACGAACCGATGAGGAGTTTATCAATGGCTTTGATTCCGATGCCGTAGAAGAAGTAGAATCAGAGATTGCTTCGCCGCCGAAAAAAAGAAGGGGTAAACAGTAGATATACTTTTTTTGATTTACCTTTGGTTAAACAATCTTACACGATGCGAAACCTTACCCTTTTTGCCTTATTTTTCCTTGCCTTAACCGCCTGCACGAACGACAATTCCACCACCGCTGAACAGAAAAAACCAGTAGCACTCAACGCGGATACGATGGAAGTAGCGCAAGCTACCGTGCGCCCCACTGGATTGCGCTTGACCCCCTTTAAATTTTCCGATGAAAACTGCGAACTTGTTGCGCCTGAAGACTTCGAGCTTGATGAAGGATGGTGTAATAAGAGAGCCGTTTCTGGGGTAAGTGTTGCCTTGAACAATAGTTCGGTTGCGCAAAAGATTAATGCCTTAATCTGCAAGGAAATAACAGGAAAGGTAGGCAACATGCAAACCATCAAGCGCTTCGTGTCGGATATCAAAACGTTGAGTAATACGGATGGCGAAATGGAATATATTCAGGATGAATATTCCTGCTCACGGATTGATTCTTCAAATACCTACATGAGTTTAGGGGTTTACGCTTATTTTTACGCGATGGGGGCGGCCCATGGACAATCAAGCGTTCAAGTACTCAACGTGGATTTAACCACGGGTGCCTTAATAACCCTCGCAGACCTGTTTGTCAATAATTATCGTTCGTCCTTGAAAGCTTTCGCAAAACGGAATTTCATAGCACAAAACGGAAATGACGGGTGGTGGTTTACTACCGGTGAACAGCCGTTTGATTTACCAGAGACCTTTGCGATAACCCGAAAAGGAATCACTTTTTTCTACCAACCCTATGAAATTGGACCCTATGCAGTGGGTGCACCGGAAGTTTTTTTAAGTAAAAAAGACCTAGCGAAGTGGCTCAAGGAAAACCCGTATTTGATTCCTTAACGAAATCAATAACTGCTGCTTGCTCCCCCAATTTGTTCGATGGGATGCCAGGTTGTTTTTACCTCTTGTAAGGCTGTAATGTACTGTAATCCTTGCGGTACTGCATGTTGATAAGCAAGGTTGCGCTTTAGGTTATCTACACAAGCCAATGCAAGCGGTTTATCCAGTTCCCCTAAGGACTCAGTAACCAGCGCATTCACATCCATGTGTGCCGCCATGGCTGGGGCTAATTCCGATACCTTACCCGTGAGTATATTGACCACTCCACCGGGAACATCCGATGAATGAACAACTTCTGCAAAGGTTACCGCGCACAACGGAAATGCCTCAGAAGCAGCCACTACTGCGGTGTTTCCCCCGCAAATCGCCGGTGCAATAAATTTTACTAAGCCAATAAGTGATGTTTCTTGAGCAGCAACAATTCCAATAACGCCCATCGGCTCCAACGCAGAAAAATTGAAATGGGAAGAGCTCACTGGATTTACACTGCTTGCAATTTGTTGAAATTTGTCTGCCCAGCCCGCGTAATACACCAAACAGTCAATGGATTCTTGTACCTCTAGTGCCGCTGCCTCCTTGCTTGAACCTTGCTTCGTTAATTCCTCCAAAAATTGCAATTTTCGTCCTTCCAGCATTTCTGCCATTCGATACAAGATTTGTCCGCGATTGAAGGCTGTTTTTTCAGACCATCCCCCAAAGACTTTTCGCGCAGCGACTACCGCATTTCTTACGTCTTTCCTAGAAGATAGGCACACATTAGCTATCGTGCTCCCTGACGCATCAACGATGGGATAATACCGCCCAGACTCTGTCCGTGGAAAAGCTCCTCCGATATAGATTTTATATGTTTTTAAAATTTCCATGACTTACGTTCTTTTCGCTCTTTTTAAATCAAATAATCTCAGTGTCTTATTATTTCAAATACGCACTCAATCCATGTACGCCACCTTCCCTTCCAAACCCGCTTTCTTTATATCCTCCAAACGGGGAAACAGGATCAAATTTATTGTAGGTATTGGCCCAAATGACTCCGGCACGGAGTTTTGTGGTCAGATTGAATATTCTAGAACCTTTATCGGTCCATACCCCAGCGGCCAAGCCATATGGGGTGTTATTCGCTTTTTGAATGACCTCATCAATGGTTCTAAACGTTTGAATGGTTAATACCGGTCCAAATATTTCTTCTTGGGTAATGACATGGGATTGAGAAACTCCAGTGAATAACGTGGGTTTACAAAAGAATCCTTTGCTTGGAATGGAACAATCACTTTGATAAATTTCGGCGCCTTCTGCCTTACCAATCTTAATGTATTTGTTAATGGTATCTAATTGCTCTTTAGAGTTTATAGCGCCGATATCGGTGTTTTTATCCAGAGGGTCTCCCACATACAAGCTTTCCATTCGAGCTTTCAGTTTTTTAATGACCAGATCTGCTACATTTTCTTGAACAAATAACCGTGAACCCGCACAGCATACATGTCCTTGGTTAAAAAAGATTCCGTTGATAATGCCTTCAACCGCCTGATCAATAGGGGCATCGTCAAATATAATATTGGCGGATTTGCCTCCTAATTCTAGGGTTGTTTTTTTATGGGTTCCCGCCACAGCACGCTGAATTATTTTCCCTACGTTCGTTGATCCCGTAAAGGCAATTTTATCCACATCTGGGTGATTAACTATGGCAGCGCCCGTATCTCCATACCCCGTAACAATATTCACTACGCCGGGTGGAAGGCCGGAGTCTTTGATAATTTCTGCTAATTTCAATGCAGTGAGTGAGGTGGTTTCCGCAGGCTTGAGTACTACCGTATTTCCAGCAGCCAAGGCAGGAGCAATTTTCCAAGCTGCCATCAGCAAGGGAAAGTTCCATGGAATAATCTGTCCAGCTACACCAAGGGCCTCTGGTTTTTTGTGCGGCATGGCATATTCGAGTTTATCGGCCCAACCTGCGTAGTAGAAAAAATGATTACAGGCCAAGGGCACATCTACATCCCGGGATTCCCGGATGGGTTTCCCGCTATCCAACGATTCAATCACAGCAAATTCTCGCGCCCGCTCTTGCATCATGCGCGCAATGCGGTAGATGTATTTTCCGCGTTCCGCCCCTGACATTTTCGACCAAACTTCTGTATATGCTTTTCTAGCCGCCTTTACGGCTTTATCAACGTCTGCGTCGGTTGCCCATGCAATTTCTGCCAGCACGTCCTCGGTGGCGGGGTTGATGGTAGGGAAATATTTTTTTGAACTGGGTTCTACCCATTCATTATTGATAAATAACTGATATTTTTTTTCTAATCGGATATGCGATGTGCTCTCAGGAGAGGCGGCATAATCCCACTCAGTCTGTGAATTTGCAGTATTTTTTTTAGCCATAAGTTAGTCGATTGAAAAATAATCTGGGGATTGATATAACCCGCTTTCTGATTTCATAAGTTGCATCAGGACATCATTTGCTAAGCTGCTAGCTCCAAACCTAAACCATTCGTTGGAGAGCCATGGGTTCCCTAAAATTTCTTTGACCATGACTAGGTTGTGTAAGGCTAATTTAGCGGTAGAAATCCCTCCAGCAGGTTTCATTCCGATCATGATTCCCGTTTGATCATAATAATCTTTGATGGCCATTAACATCGTGTACGTTACCTGCATCGTGGCCGCAGGCTGAATTTTCCCCGTAGAGGTTTTGATGAAATCCGCCCCCGCATGAATGGCAATATCACTGGCCATGCGAACGTGGTCAAGCGTACATAATTCGCCAGTTTCTAGTATAACCTTAAGTCTTGCCTTTCCGCATGCTTCTTTAATTGCCGCAATTTCATCAAATACAAAACTATATTCTCCAGCTAGAAATTTACCGCGTGAAATAACCATATCGATTTCATCTGCGCCCTGTTCTACCGCAAATTTAGTATCGGCCAATTTAATTTCTCGCGTGGATTGTCCGGAAGGGAATGCCGTGGACACAGACGCGATTTTTACTGAAGAATTTCCGAGCGCTTTCCGCGCAATAGAAACCATGGATGGATAGACGCAAACGGCAGCAACGGTAGGTAATCCCGGATGAACGTCATGTAAATGTTGTGCTTTGTAACACATTTGTTGCACCTTACCCGGAGTATCTTTACCCTCCAAGGTAGTAAGGTCAATCATGTTGAGCACCATGTGTAGCCCTTGTTTTTTGGATTCGTTTTTTATGCTCCTGGTTTGAAATCGAGCTACTCGTTCTTCAACGCCGACCTTGTCAATGCGTGTATTAGAGAGCATAAGGGATGGATTGTAGGTTTTTTTCACCGCGCAATTTTGAGATTCAATCAAAGTTACGCAAACAAATTGAAAAAGTTCCGATTCTTATGCCTCGGCGTCCTCGTCGCCATCATCATCTGGCTTGTCATAGTCATCGTCACCATCCTCGTCGCTATCCACGTCGTCGTCATCATTGATGTCTGGAACCTTGTCAAAGTCATCTTCGAAATCGTCCTCGTCATCTTCCACCACCGGCTTGGCCTTCGGAGAAACCTTCTTGATTTTAACCAGGTATATGACCTCATCGGTTTCCCAAATGAGCGCATCAAGAATCTCACCCGTTGGGGTTTTAAGCGATGACAAATGATTGATGTACCCGTCAGGGAAATCTTTTAAAATTTGCTTTTTTTGATCAAGCGTCAGTTTATCGTAACTAATGATGGACCTTCTTTTGGACATAGTATTTGCGTTATTCAACGGGCAAAATTAATTTTTTTGATATACCATTGAACATTTTTTTCAAGTTTATAAAAAAAAAATTTTTCAACGGGCACTAAATCGAGCGATTTACTGCTTTTCCATTACATTTGTCCAATGGCCAAATCCAAATCCGCTTTTTTCTGTCAAACTTGTGGTTACGAGGCTCCTAAATGGTTGGGAAAGTGTCCTTCCTGTAACGAGTGGAATACCTTTGTGGAGGAAAGAGTGCTGGTTTCCAAAAATAACCCCCAACCGTTTTCACGTCAAAAAAGTGAGCATAATCCGATACGTTTGCAAGACATTGAGCAAACGGATACCACGCGAACCGTACTCAAGGACCTTGAGTTGAATCGGGTTTTGGGTGGGGGATTGGTGAAAGGTGAAATCATTTTAATCGGAGGGGATCCAGGCATTGGAAAGTCTACCTTGTTGCTTCAGATGGCAATTAAGGAACAACTTACCGTATTGTATGTTTCCGGGGAAGAAAGTGAACAACAAATTAAAATGCGGGCCGAGCGTATCGGAATTGAAAATCCAAATTGCCATTTATTGATTGAAACTGACGTGAGTCAAATTATAGCACATGCAGAAAAATCACTCCCAGAAGTATTGATTATTGATTCGATTCAAACCTTGTTTACTCCGCACATTGAAAGTGCGCCAGGGAGCGTAAGTCAAGTGAGAGAGTGCACCGCCCTGTTGTTGCGTTTTGCTAAAGAAATGGATGTTCCTGTGTTTTTAATTGGACATATCACCAAAGAAGGGACAATTGCTGGACCGAAAGTATTGGAACATATGGTGGATGCCGTGTTACAATTTGAAGGAGATCGAAATCATTTTTATCGCTTACTTCGAACCGTTAAAAACCGCTTTGGATCAACCAATGAATTGGGGATTTATGAAATGCAAGGAAGTGGCTTGCGCATGGTTGAAAATCCCTCTGAAATTTTAATCACCAATACCGACGGCACGCTCAGTGGCTCATGTATTTCTTCCACCATAGAAGGCCTTCGGCCCTTGCAGGTAGAGGTGCAAGCCTTAGTGAGTTCGGCGGCTTATGGCACTCCACAACGTTCTTCTAATGGCTATGATGCAAAACGCCTAAACATGCTTCTGGCTGTATTGGAAAAACGGTGTGCTTTTCGCTTGGCATCAAAAGATGTGTTTTTAAACATCGCAGGGGGAATTAAAGTAGATGACCCTGCAGTAGATTTAGCGGTCATTATTGCGGTTTTATCCTCGAATGCAGATATTGCAGTGTCTCGTTCGTATACCTTCGCAGCAGAGGTTGGTCTTTCCGGTGAAATTCGTCCAGTAAATCGCATTGAAACAAGAATTTCAGAGGCTCAAAAATTGGGATATACGCACATCTTTATTTCTGCCTACAACAAAGGAGTCAAGCCGAAGGATTACCAGATTAAGGTAATTCAAGCGAAGAAAATCGAAGATATTGTAAAGTCGGTATTTGGATAATGGAAAAGGTATCATTTATTTCTGCCCAACACGTTAAAATAGAGTTTGAAATGGCCACAGTACTCCAGCGAGGCTTGGCCTATGTGCTCGATACCGCCATTACCTACATATACCTGCTGATTGTGATGCTTTCGCTCATAGACCGCGCGATGAATTCCTTCGATGATATGGATGTTTTTATGGGCCTTTTTATCCTCTTGGTTAATGCCCCCGTGGTATTGTACAAACCCTTAATGGAGTATTTTTTCAACGGACAAACCCTTGGAAGAATGGCCATGGGCATTCGAATGGTTCGTGTCAATGGCGATCGAATGACCATAAAAGATATTTTCGTTCGCTGGGTGATGCGGGGCGAATTCTTCTGGATTTCTTTAGTTTCGAATCCAGCATTTATTGGATTAATTCCTTTTATCTCCGCAATCGATTTATTGGTAGCTTCCATGACGCCATTAAGACAACGCGTTGGCGATATGATGGTTTCTGTTATTGCCATTCGAACCCGTCCAAATCGCGCATACACCCTGAAAGAGGTGCTGAGTAAGCAAACAGCAGCGGAGTATGTTCCTACCTATGAAAAGTGCATCACGTTTACGGACGAAGATATGATGTATCTCAAGAAAGTCATGGAGCAATACAAAAAATTTAAAGAACCCGAAGTCAAGGAATTATTGGATCAAGTAACTGTAAAAACACAGCAGCGCCTCGAGATAGAGGAACCCATCACTAACCAACTGTTATTTTTAGAAACCGTGCTTAAAGACTATGTTCAACTAACCCGATGAATCCTTCTCAACTTTGTATTGTCCCAACACCGATTGGGAATTTAGAAGACATAACACTTCGTGCGATTCGTATATTAAAAGAGTGCGACTTAATCATTGCAGAAGACACCCGTGTTACACGAAATTTATTGAATCACCTTGGGATTCAAAAGAAAGTGATTTCATTTCACACCAATAATGAGCATGCTCAGTTGAATGAAATGATACGCATAATTCAACAATCAACGCTGGTTGCCCTAGTTTCAGATGCCGGTACTCCCGGAATTTCGGATCCCGGATTTTTATTAATTCGCGCCTGTGTGGAACACGGGATTTCTTTGGAATGCCTGCCCGGACCAACGGCATTCGTGCCCGCGTTAGTTGCTTCCGGTATTCCTTCAGACCGATTTTATTTCGAAGGATTTTTACCCCACAAAAAAGGACGTCAAACCCGCCTCGAGTACATTGCGGCCATGGATTGTACCGTGGTGCTCTATGAATCGCCTTATCGTTTGTTAAAAACCCTGGAACAGTTAGCAACTCATGTAGGAGGAAACCGTAAGATTTGCGTCTCTAAAGAAATTTCAAAAATGTTCGAATTTCATTTTCGTGGCACCATTCATCAGGCCCTTGAGCACTTTAATAGCGTAGCAATCAAAGGAGAGTTTGTATTGATTATATCCAAAGATGTTTTAGCGGATATTCCAACGGATAATGCGTAATTTTACCTATGTTTTTTAAGGATGTAGTCGGGCAAAAAGAGCTAATTGCTCACTTATTAACGGAGGCAAAATCTGGAAAGGTTGCCCATGGGCAGCTATTCATGGGAAATGAAGGGTATGGAACACTGGCCTTAGCGCTTGCATTTAGCCGGTATTTGCTTTGTGAACGTCCAACGGTTCAAGATGGGTGCGGACAATGCAGCTCCTGTCTTCAAGTAAGCGAATTACAACATCCAGATTTACACATGGTATTCCCTGTAATTCAGGCGATGAGCAAAACGTCAGACAATCTATTTCCGAAATGGAGAGAAATGGTCTTGGAATCTCCCTATTTTTCCCTGTTCGATTGGACCAAATTCATGGATGACAAGGAGCGAACACCCATTATTGGGAGCGAGGAAAGTAAAGAAATTGTCCGAAAAATAAGCCTAAAATCATTTCAAGGGGGGTATAAGGTAATGATCATCTTCGCGGCGGATCAACTGAATGCTCATGCGTCCAATAAAATCTTGAAAATTTTAGAAGAGCCACCCCTTCAAACGGTTTTTATCTTGCTTTCAAGCAATCCACAAGCGATTTTAACCACCATACGCTCTAGAACACAATCCGTGCAGGTAACCCGACTTCAAGCGGTTGAGATTTCAAGGTATCTTCAAAAGGAATGTAAGATGGAAGCCAATATTGCGGATGGTGTAGCCTCCTTTGCGGATGGTGATTTGTGTGCTGCATTGGCCGTTATGAAAGATGGAGAAAGTACGGCTGTCTACCGCGAGTTGTTTATAAAGCTCATGCGAAGCAGCTACAAAAAAGATGTCATTCAAATGATGAATTGGGCGGATGAGGTTTCTGCGCTAACCAAAGAACGTCAAAAAGTGTTTATTCTCTATGCCCTGCACATGCTTCGTCAAAGCCTTATGCTTAATTATCTAGGGTCAGACCACGTGCGCTTAACAGCCCAAGAATTTGATTTTACAGAGAAGTTTTCGCCCTACATTACCGGAAACAACATTCGCCTCTTTATCGAGGAACTTGATGCAGCGTATTATCACATAGAACGCAACGCCAATACGAAAATCCTTTTTACTCAAATGAGTTTTCAATCGATGAGGTTCATTCATCGCGCTTAATTGTTTATTTTTACCAAAAAAAGATATGGGTTGCGCATCATGTGGATCAGGAGGAACCCCCAACGGGTGTAAGAATAACGGACTGTGTAGCAGTGGGGGATGTGATAAGTTAGAAGTATACGATTGGCTCAGCAATGTGGCCCTCCCCGAAAACCAAAAAGCATACGAAATTGTTGAGGTGCGTTTCAAAAACGCCCGCAAAGGATTTTACCGAAACATCAATGGTCTTGGTCTTCAAGCCGGTGATGTGGTTGTAGTAGAAGCCTCCTCTGGGTACGACATCGGAGTAATTTCGGTAGTAGGTGAACTGGCCAGAATTCAGGTAAAACGAAAAGCACCCACGTTCAAGCACGCAGAGGCTCGAAAAATCATGGACATCGCGAAACAAGAAGAAATTGATTTATGGATCAAAGGCCGCTCCTTGGAGAAGGACATCATGTATAAATCTCGCACGCTTGCTATGAATCTAAAGTTAGAGATGAAGATTTCTGATGTAGAATATCAGGCGGATTTGTCCAAAGCAACGTTTTATTACACGGCAGAAGGACGGGTTGATTTTCGTCAACTCATCAAGGACATGGCCGACGCGTTTAAGGTTAGAATCGAAATGCGTCAAATTGGGTCGCGGCAGGAATCTGCCCGATTAGGAGGCATTGGGTCCTGTGGAAGAGAATTGTGCTGCTCAACCTGGTTGACAGACTTTCGATCTGTTTCAACGGCTGCTGCACGATATCAACAGCTGTCCTTGAATCCGCAAAAATTAGCAGGACAGTGCGGAAAACTGAAATGCTGCTTGAATTATGAGTTAGATATGTATACCGAGGCCCTCAAAGCCTTGCCTAAGGCTGACATTAAGTTGAAAACTGAGAAAGGAGATGCCTATCATGTTAAAACCGATGTGTTTAAACAGTTCATGTGGTATGCCTATCCAGGAGAAGGTGCGCTGGTCGTGTTAACCCCGGAACAAGTCCGTAAAGTTCAACAAATGAATAAAAACGGAAACACCCCGAGAGATTTGAAGGAATTTGCGTTTGAAGTAGAGAAGGAAGTAGAGATTGGATATGATAATGTGGTTGGACAAGACAGCCTCAATCGCTTTGAAAACAAGCAGAAGCCCAAAAAGAAAAAGAAGAAAAAACCTAGAAATCCAAACCAACCGGTATCCAATGCATAGGAGCTTATTTAGATTGATTGCTGTTTTTTTTAGTGCAGTTTTTTTACTGTGTTCATGCGGTTCCGATGCCGTATTCAACCAATCTGTCGCGATTTCAGACCACGCATGGAAAGATGATTTTCACCCTACGTTTAAGGTTAAAATCACAGATACCCTGAGCACGCATGATTTTGTGCTTACCATAAGAACGACCGTCGATTACCCCTACGCAAATTTGTGGTTGTACTTAACTATCAATGGTCCGATGGGAAAGTCGCAAAGATTCCCTTTAGAAATTGTTACGGCGGATCCTACCGGTAAATGGACTGGGGATAAAAGCGGTTCGTTGGTTTCGTTCTCTAAATTATTCATGCACGATAAATTCCCGAAACAAGGTACCTATACCTTAAGCTTTGAACAAGCGACAACTCAGAAAACATTGCCTGAAGTGGTGGATGTGACCTTGGATGTCTATACCGCAGAAAATAAACAATAATGCGCTATCCGTGTTTAACCTTGCCGCAATTGGAGGCACTTGAAACGGATTTTGTGGCGTTTTTAATTGTGAATGGTGTTGAGGGAGAAACGTGGAAAACGTTAAACGAAACGAATCCTTCAAATGCACAAGAATTAGCTAATTTGTTTAGTCAAGTAGTTTGGGAAAAGGTGGTTAAAGAGACGAGGTATGTAAAACGAGTCAGCGAAACTGAACGTATATTTGGGTATTTAGCGGAAGAACAAGGGGTCCTACTCATGGGCCAACAAAATCCAAGCGGGTGGGCGTTCCACAAGGCAAAGAAACACTGGGGGGGCAAGCGAGAATCTGAAGTGTTCACCCTGCTTCAACAAGGGTTTGAGCGCTCGAATGAGCAAGAATTTACGGAAATAAGTCAATTAATAAAAACAACATAAAACAATGAAAAAAATACTTTTTTTAAGCATGTTAAGCATCGGTTTATCCGGTGTATTTGCACAAATTAACGCGCCAAAGGCAAGTCCTGCCTGTAAGCTTGAGCAACGAGTAGGCTTAACTGATATCAGCATTAGTTATTCGCGCCCCGCAGTAAATGGTCGAACAATCTTCGGTGATTTAATTCCGTTTGATGCATACTGGAGGCTCGGGGCAAATGAAAACACCAAATTCACAACGTCTGATGCCTTGTTTTTTGGTAAAGATACCTTGCCCGCAGGCACCTATGCACTCTTCGCAATGCCCGGAAAAACTTCGTGGAAGTTAGCCTTCTATACCGAGTTTGGTAATTGGGGCATGCCGCCCGTTTGGGAACAAACAAAGGTTGCACTCGAACTTGTTGCACCTGTAAGCGCGCGCGTCGACCTTACTGAAAATTTAACCATCGGTTTGGATCAATTGGAAAACAGTGGAGCCGAATTGTTTATTACATGGGACCATGTGTCGGTGAAATTTCCGTTCACCATGAATACAAAAGATAAAGTATTGGCGTCGATTCAAAAAACCATGAACGGACCAAGCGCTAATGATTATCACACGGCCGCTAAATTCTATTTGGACGAAAAAATCAATAACAAACAAGCTTTAGAATGGGTTGAAAAAGCAATCGTGCTAAGAGCAGAAGCGTATTGGATGCTACGAACAAAATCATTGATTCAAGCAGAACTCGGTCTGTATACAGAGGCTATAAAAACTGCGGAACAGTGCATTAAATTGGCTGAAGCCGACGGAGACACATCCTACGTGAATCAAAGCAAAAACTCCATTACGGCTTGGAAAAAGCAGAAATAATCCATGCCTCGACTCAAGGAGTTTCTTTTATTGCATGGCATTATTTTTCTCTGGGGTTTTACCGGCATAATTGGTAAATTACTACACCAAGAATCCTTCATTATTGTTTGGTATCGGGTATTCATTGCCTCCCTTGGTTTATTGGCGTATTTGTGGTTTACTAAATCGAGATTTAGCGTAAAACGAACGCATATATTACCCGTAGTTTTGGTGGGGATTGTGGTCGCACTGCATTGGATTACTTTCTATTATGCAATTCAAATCTCCACAGCCTCTTTAGGTATTTTGTGCCTCGCAACTACTACCGTGCATGTGGTTTGGTTGGAACCGCTCATCATGAAAACAGCATTTCAATGGAAGAAATTATTCTTTAGTTTAATGGTGGTTGCTGGGGTAGCGTTTATTGCAAGAGATTTTAAAGGGGATGTATTACTGGCCACTGGAATCGGTTTATTAAGTGCCTTACTCGCGGGCATTTTTTCGGTTTCGAATGCGAAGCTTTCTCAGACCATACCCGCCCCAATTTTGTCTTTTTATGAATTGACTACCGGGTGGGTGGGCATTTCTCTATACTTGCTAATCACTCAGGTGCCTGCGAAGATGTTTTACCTTTCATGGAGCGATTTGTGGTGGCTCTTATTCCTCGGGTTGGTGTGTACCTCTTTTGCCTTTATTGTAGCCATTAATTTAGTTAAAAAGTTAGGCGCATACACGGTTTCTTTAACCATTAATTTGGAGCCCATTTACACGATGATTCTTGCTGTAGTATTGCTCAATGAACACAAAATATTATCGATCGAGTTTTATGTGAGTGCGTTTTTAATTATTGGAGCCTTGTTGTTAAATGCTTGGCTTAGTAGAACGCCTAAAGAAATAATTAGTTAATTTAGACCCGTGTTGAATCGATTAATTTTAGGATGCTTAGCCGCAGTTGTTTTTTTAGTAACGGTAGGTATTCCAATTTTTCAACACGACTGTAAAGCAACGAATTCGCATGATACGACATGGTTTTCATTTTCGGAATCACATTGCGAAGATGAACCAAAATCAGCCTGCTGTAGCATAGATCAAACCGATTGTTGCTCAGTGAATAGCACGATCATTGCACTCAAAGTAGATCAGGAAAATACAAGCTTCCTTCCTAAATTATCGATAGCTTTAGAGGACTTAACAATTCCAGTATACACCCATTCTAAAGAGTTTTTATGCATTGTAAGTCAACCGATAGTTAACTTATCGGTTCCCCCACCGCTGATTCGTTCAGGGGTCTCCTTATTGAAATTTATTCAACGTTTTAGATTATAGGATTCGACAAATTTATTGTTGAACGTATAATTTAAAAACTCATGAAAATTAAATATTTATTATTTTTCCTTTTTGCTGTAGTCCTTTTAACTCCATCAGTTGCGCAACTACATGGCTTTATTCGCGGGGTGAATTTGTCTGATACCCTGGCCTTGAATGGCGCAAAAATCAAACTGCTGCATGCCAAAAAAGCCACCTTTAGTGATTCGGAAGGCAAGTTCGAATTATATCTTGGAAAAAGATTTCCTGATACCTTGGTGATACTCAGTGCAGGATATAGACCAGACACCATCTTGCTTTCGGAAAAAGACCGATTCGGAGCAATCTCCATTGTATTGTTTAGTGATCAATTGCAACCAGAAGTTTTAGTTGAACGAAAGGCAGGAAATGGTACCATGAAAATTAGCATTGCTCAAGTAGAGCGCATTAGTCATGGAGAATTAAAACGCGCAGCATGTTGTAATTTATCGGAATCGTTTGAAACCAATGCATCGGTTGATGTTAATCTTACGGATGCAGTGTCCGGCGCACGGAAAATACAGTTACTTGGACTTGATGGGGTGTACACCCAATTCCAATTGGAGAATGTTCCTTTTCTACGGGGCTTAGAAACAGCATTCGGTATGCAGTCATTCTCTGGAATATGGCTCGATGGCATTCAGATTTCAAAAGGAACGGGTTCGGTAGTAAATGGCCATGAATCGATGGCCGGCCTCATCAATTTGAGTGTGAAAAATCCCTTTGATGCGGAGCGTTTACTCGTTAATGTTTATGGAAATCGTTTTGGTAGACTTGAATCCAATGTTATTCTTAGCCATCGAATCAATGAGCGATGGGCTTCTTCCTTGCTGTTAAATGGTGCCTTGAATCAAACCGTTATTGATGAAAACCGTGACGGATTTCTTGATTTACCACAATTTAAGAATGTTTCTGCGCTGAATAAATGGCAGTTTAATGGAGAACGAATGGAGGCCCAATTTTCGGCATACGGGTATTACGATGATCGCTTTGCGGGACAATCACCTTTTTCTCCCGCTTTAGTTCCATTTCACATGGCACTCACCAACCAACACCTTGAAGCCACTGCGAAAACAGGGTTTTTTGGCTCTCATCCTGGGGAATCACTAGGAATAATTAATCATGTGAAGGTGCATCGAACTGGCGGATATTTTGGGGGAAATACCATTGGAGGACAGCGCATATCAAGCGGTGAAGAAAAACGGTATTATGTTTCGATTAATTATGATCGATCAAGCGCCGATGGCAAACATACCTTAAAAAGTGGCGTATCGACCACCCTTTTGGATATTACACAACAGGCCGGGATAAGCATACTCCAACGAAAAGAGATTACTACCGGACCCTTTGCTGAATATTCCCTGTTGCTTAATCGCCTCTCCGTGCAGTCTGGTGTCAGGTTAGATTATCATTCCTTGTTTGGATGGTTCTTTGTGCCGCGAATTCATGCTAAATACGCGTTGACGCCTAAAACCGATCTGCGCATTACCGGAGGAAAGGGGTGGAGGGTTCCGAATTTTCTAATTGAGAATAACTCCCTCATGGCAAGCAATAAGGTTTGGGTGTTACCGCTTGAAGGAGTACTTCCTGAAATATCATGGAATGTTGGTGGATCCATTGCTTCGGAATTCCAAGTATTCAAACGAAAGGCAACCCTTACGTTGGATGGGTACTATACATGGTTTGAACGGCAATTAAATATAGACCGGGATGTTTCTCAAGCGGCAATTGTTTTTTCATATATCGAAAATCAATCCACTGCGCTCGCGTGCCAAGCGGAAATTGACTGGGTGCTTTCGAAACAGTTTAATCTCAAAGGGGCCTACAAATTTTTGAGTGTGCAATCCATTTATGATGGAACCATGCAGCAGCAGGCGATGATTCCTACGCATCGCTTGCTATTTACCACCTCGTGGACATCAAAAAACAAGCGCGTGCAAGCAGATCTCACGGCGAACATTGTCGGCCCAATGCGCATGCCACATAACCATTCCGCCGCTGGAATGGCATTTTCTCCATGGTATCCCTACCTGTTCGGACAAGTGGCACATCAATGGAAGAAGGTTAAAGTATACATTGGGGTAGAGAATTTACTTAATGTTAAACAACCTAACCCCATCATATCCGCTTCGAATCCACAAGACCCAAGCTTTGATGCCACCATGGTTTGGGGACCAATTACCGGGATAAATATGTATGGGGGACTAACGTATAATTTAAAACAAAAGAAAAAATGAAAAACGTACTATTCATAGGTGTGCTAATGTGCACACTAACCATGTTCGCTCAACAGAAACAGAGCACAATCGATACGGCATATATTAAGACCTCTGCGCTCTGTGGAGATTGTACAGAACGCATTGAGTCTGCCTTAAATTTTCAAAAAGGGGTGAAATATGCAGAGTTGAATTTAGAAACAAAAATTGCTACCTGCGTTTATAAACCTTCCAAAGTAAGCTTGGATGAACTTCGTCTTGCACTGGTGCGTGTAGGGTATGACGCAGATGAAATGAAAGCAGATCCTGAGGCGGTAAAATTACTACCGAAGTGCTGTCAGCCGGGGGGGCATTAAGTTATAAACGATTACCCGAATTAATTAACAATTCCGCTGAAGTCGGATAGACATTGAGTACCTTCGCAGCGCAATGAGCGATGCAATACAACACGAATGCGGGATCGCCCTCCTGCGGCTAAAAAAAGACCTGTCTTTTTACCTTGAAAAGTATGGGACAGCATTTTATGGATTAAATAAAATGCAGTTATTAATGGAAAAACAGCACAACCGCGGGCAGGACGGTGCTGGAATTGCAAACATCAAATTAAATGTGCAGCCAGGGGAACGGTACATCAGCCGCGCCCGCTCCATAGAAACCAATCCCATTCAAGATTTGTTCGGCCAAATTGGGTCTAAATTCAACCAACTTGCTTCGGAGTCCCCAGAAAAATTAAAAGATGTTGCTTATTTAAAGAAACATGCCGGATTTACAGGCGAATTGTTTCTGGGTCACCTACGATATGGCACCTTTGGTCGAAATTCCATTGAAAGTTGTCACCCCTTCCTTCGGCAAAACAATTGGATGACAAGGAATTTAGTCCTTGCCGGGAATTTTAATTTAACGAATGTCGATGAATTGTTCGATTCATTACTGGCGCTAGGTCAACATCCAAAAGAGAAGTCAGACACGGTAACCGTTTTAGAAAAAATCGGGCATTTTCTCGATGTAGAGAACGATCGGCTCTATGCCAAATTTAAGTCTGAAGGATTTTCAAAACCTGAGATTTCAACCAAGATTGGGGAGCACTTAGATTTAGTTTCTGTGCTTCAGAAATCCTCCAATAAATGGGACGGTGGGTACGCTATGGCGGGTTTAATCGGTCATGGAGACGCCTTTGTACTGAGAGATCCAGCGGGTATTCGTCCGGCATTTTATTATGAAGACGAGGAGGTGGTTGTAGTTGCCTCCGAACGACCAGTGATACAAACGGTGTTTAATTTAAAAGAACATCAAGTAAAGGAATTAGAACCTGGTTGTGTCTTGCTTATTCCAAAAGAAGGAAAGGTGTCGGAAAAACAGGTTTTACCCCAGCTCACCCTCAAGAAATGTTCGTTTGAACGGATCTATTTTTCAAGGGGTTCCGATGCTGATATCTATAAAGAGCGCAAAAACTTGGGTAGAAACATCGTCCCACAAGTAATGGATGCCATCGATGGAGACATTGAAAATACCGTGTTTTCATTCATTCCGAATACCGCAGAGGTTTCTTTCTATGGAATGATGAAGGGAGTGGAGGACTTTCACAACCTTGAAAAAGCAAATGCCATATTAGCCTTAGGCCCAAATCCTAGTTCAGAATCAATTACTCAAATTATTGAAGGCAGAGCTCGGATTGAGAAAATCGCAATCAAAGATGCGAAATTGAGAACGTTTATTACCCAAGATGATTCTCGCGATGATTTGGTCACCCATATATATGATATTACTTACGGGTGTATTGTTCCTCACAGGGATAATATGGTGGTAATTGATGATAGCATCGTTCGAGGCACGACGTTAAAAAAGAGTATTTTACGGATGTTGAGTCGCTTAGAACCTAAACGAATTATTATCATCTCTTCGGCTCCCCAAATTCGATATCCCGACTGTTACGGAATCGATATGGCAAAGATGGGCGATTTCATTGCCTTTGAGGCGGCAATTTCTTTATTGAAAGAACGCAATTTAGATCATATCATTGAAGAAGTATACCAAGCCTGTTTAGGCCAATTGTTGATTCCAAAAGAAGCGGTAAAGAATGAGGTTAAACGCATTTATGAGCCGTTTACTGATGAGGAAATATCCGACAGAATCTCCATGTTATTGCGTCCAAAAGAGGCTAACTCAGAAGTTATTATTGTCTTTCAAACCGTGGATAATCTGCACAAGGCCTGTCCAGGTCATACCGGCGATTGGTATTTTACTGGGGATTATCCGACTCCTGGAGGTAATAAAGTCGTAAATAAATCCTTTATTAATTGGATGGAAAATCGGAATGAGCGAGCATAC
The DNA here is from genome assembly GCA_947460825.1 of Flavobacteriales bacterium. Classification (GTDB taxonomy): domain Bacteria; phylum Bacteroidota; class Bacteroidia; order Flavobacteriales_D; family Crocinitomicaceae; genus UBA952. The sequence goes on along the minus strand of CANHHA010000018.1, from coordinate 36,768 downwards.
TAAATAAGTGACTGCTTATGCGCTTAGTGGCACCTGATTTTTCGCCCACAAATCCTATGATCTTGCTTTTTGTTGCCTCCTCATTTTGCAGGAATAATTGAATTTTTTCGAGTAATTCTTGAGCTGTCAAAACCTCACTTCCAAGCCCTTTCGCCACAAACTCATCGGCTTCCGGGAACTTATGGTGCTTCGGTCCAAAAATCACAGGAAGACCATAGACGGCTGGTTCTAAAATATTGTGTAATCTTCCGGTAAAACCCCCGCCAATAAAAGCAATGTTAGCCAATTGATAAAGTTGGTGCAATAATCCAATGCAATCAACAAGAATCACGGATTCACCGGTAACGCCATCAATCTCACTCCAGCGAATACACTCATCCCCAAACATGGCTTCGATTTCATACAGGTGTTTCTCTGAAATGTCGTGGGGGGCAATAATAGTAAGGTCAAGTGGTGTTTTGTCGTGAATGGCATATACCATTTCCTCTTCAACTAACCAGCTGCTGCCAAGAATAAACACGGTTTTATCGCCACAGTATTTCTGCAGGGTTGCCAATTCGGGCGTAGTATGTTGGTTTTCTAAGGTGTTTTTTTGTTGATGCAGTACATGATCATACCGCGTATCCCCACTCACCGTAACTTGCTGAATACCGATCTTGGATAACAGTAATTTCGTTGCCTCGTTTTGAACATAAAAATGATTGAACCGGGATAAGCCCTTTCTGAAAATTCCTCCGAATGGATTGAATATAAATTGCTTTTTACGAAGCAGGGTTGAGATGCTAAAAAGCGGTATATGCCTTTTAGAAATGCCAAAAATAAAATTCAACCAAAATTCATATTTTACAAAGACCACACTTTTAGGCTGTACATGATTTAAAAACTGCACTACATTCTTCCGGTGATCAAGTGGGATTAAGCAGGCATGATCTACACAATGATGACGTTTTTGGTAATGATTTAAGCCCGACGGAGAGAAAAAGGTGACTAGGATTTTGGTGTTTGGATAGGTGGATTTAAACTCCCAAAGTACAGGGAGCCCTTGATCGAATTCTCCCAATGAAGCACAGTGCATCCACAGGTCATAAGGCCCAGCCGGAATTTCGGATTTCCAAGCATTCCTGGTTTGAAAACGTTGCCTCGCTTTGGCGTTAAAGAAGCGCGCAATGAAGATTCCGATTCCGAATAAAAAAATAGAAAAATCGTATAAACTGCGCATCAATATTCGATATAATAGTCTTTTTTTGTGGAATAGAATGGAATATACCACCCTATTTTTAGCCCGACAATTACATCCAAACGGGTTTTAGTTGAAACAGGTACTGAGGGCTCATCAAAAAAGATGGTTCTGCGGTTTTTTGTAAATCCTTCTATCGCGTAGATGCCCCCGTAGAAATTATAAAATCCGTTTCTTGGCATATAAGCGTACCCTAAAAACTGGGTAGCGCTTATTCCCGTAGTCAGGCGATCATAGCCTTTTTTGTAGTCTAATTCAATTAAAGGAACTACTTGCGTTTGCGTTTCGATGCGTATGCGGTGATTGAGATACCCAGCCCCAAAATGCACCATTATCCCTGAGTTTTGATTCCTTTTGCTCCATGGAATTAATTTGCCAATTTGCGCATTCACCGATACGCCCCTCGCCAATACACTGACTGTTGCGGGGTCGCCATTTACATCGGTAATGTTTCCGAATGAATCTTTAAGACCATCTAATAACGCGGGTATTTTTACTTGGCTGCCAAACATAAAATTAGCATCACCAAGTAAAAGCCAATTGTTTCGAAATTTATATCCGCCGCTAAATCCAACAAGGTTTAAATATCCGTAACGATTCACCATATCCCCACCGGTCCAACCGGTAGCATAATGAATACTTACCAACACACGTGCTTCAGCGGCTGTATCAGCAAGCGTTACTTGTCCGTTTGCAAAATGGACCATAAATAAGATGGGGAGTGTTCTTTTCCACATGAAACAAAGATAGGTAATTATCTTTGGTTTTATTAAGGATTCCTGTCGTAAGTAGGTTATGAGAACCGATGATTTTACCTACTTTTGTAATTCAAAACAAAGTGAATGAATAAAATTCAAATGGTTGATTTGATGGCTCAGTATGAGCGCATTAAACCCTCAGTAGATGCCGCAATTCAATCCGTTATTACTAAGGCCCAGTTTATTAATGGCCCCGAGGTTTCAACATTTCAAGAAGAGTTGTCGGAGTACCTCGGTGTAAAGCATGTGATTCCATGTGCCAACGGTACAGACGCCCTTCAAATCGCCATGATGGGCCTTGGACTGCAACCGGGTGATGAGGTCATTACGCCTTCATTTACCTACATTGCAACTACGGAGGTTATTGCCTTATTGGGATTAACGCCTGTATTTGTTGAGGTGGATGAGGAAACATTTTGCATGGACCCGATTTCCCTAGCGAAAGCCATCACTCCCAAAACCAAAGCAATTGTACCGGTGCATTTATACGGTCAAGCGGCAAACATGGAGGAGATTATGCGCATTGCCAACGCCCATAACCTGTATGTGATTGAAGATAACGCACAAGCCATTGGTTGCGATTATTATTTTTCATCGGGGGATGTCGCAAAAACCGGGACAATCGGACATATCGGATGCACTTCATTTTTCCCAAGTAAAAATTTGGGGTGTTTTGGGGACGGCGGAGCCATGATGACCAATGACGATGAACTCGCGTCTAAGCTTCGGATGATTGCTAATCATGGACAAAGTAAGCGGTATTATCACGATCAAGTGGGATGTAATTCAAGGTTGGATTCCGTGCAAGCCGCCGTATTGCGAATTAAATTGCAGCACCTAGATTCATACAATGATGCGCGTCAAAACCTCGCGGCTCACTATGATTCCGAATTTCAATCCATTCCTGGGATAACAATCCCTGTTAGAAAAGCATATTCCACACACGTGTATCATCAGTATACCTTGCAGGTGAATCCTGAGCTTAGAGATCGACTGCACGAATATTTAGCGGAACGAGAGATCCCGAGCATGATCTATTATCCGGTTCCTGCACACCGCCAGCTTATGTTTAGCGCCTTCGGTTGCGATTCCTTGGTCTTACCAGTGACCGACTATCTTACGGAACGCGTGATTAGTTTGCCCATGCATACGGAAATGAAACAAGATCAACGCGATTACATTGTTACCACTGTTCAATCCTTTTTTAAGCAATTATGAGAATAGCTGTTATTGGAACAGGATATGTAGGTCTTGTTACAGGTACATGTTTGGCTGAAACAGGAAATACGGTTACGTGCGTAGACATCGATGAAGCGAAAATCACCACATTAAAACAAGGAATTACACCGATTTATGAGCCAAACTTATCGGTATTGATCGAACGTAATTTGACTGAAGGCCGCTTACATTTTACGTCGAGTTTGGTTGATGGAATAGCAGGTGCGGCACTTATTTTTTTAGCCCTACCCACACCTCCTGGTGCAGACGGCCAAGCAGATTTAACCTATATTTTGAATGTTGCCGATGAGCTCGGACCTTTATTGAGCGAATACGTAGTAATTGTTGATAAAAGTACGGTTCCTGTTGGTACTGCTGAGTTAGTAAAAGAACACGTTGCGAAGCACGCAAGGGTTGATTTTAGTGTGGTGTCAAACCCTGAATTTTTACGGGAAGGTTTTGCGGTAACAGATTTCATGAAACCGGATAGAATTGTTATCGGAGCGTCAGATGAACGAGCCATTAAGGTCATGGAATCCTTGTACAAACCCTTTGTTCGTCAAGGAAATCCCATCCTGGTTATGGATGAGAAATCTGCTGAACTTACGAAGTACGCATCAAATGCGTTCTTAGCTACCAAAATCACGTTCATGAATGAGATTGCAAATTTTTGTGAGCGCGTAGGGGCTAATGTAGATGCCGTTCGCTTAGGGATGGGATCCGATGAACGCATTGGAAAACGGTTTCTATTTCCAGGAATGGGGTATGGAGGTTCCTGCTTTCCTAAAGATGTTCAAGCCTTGCATCACAGTGGGGCGATGGAAGGGTTTCAGTTTCAACTGTTAGATGCCGTTATGCGCGTGAATGACAAGCAAAAAACCATCTTACTACCGAAAATAAAAACGTATTTTCATCAAGATCTGACCAACAAAAAGCTTGCGATATGGGGCTTAAGTTTTAAGCCAGATACCGACGACATTAGAGAGGCCCCAGCTTTATACTTAATACAAGCGCTTTTGGATGCCGGGGCATCCGTAACCGTATATGATCCGGAAGCAATGGATAACGTGGCAACACAATTTGGCGATCGCGTACACTATGCGCTGAATCCTTATCAAGCCTTGGAAACGATGGACGGGTTAATAATTTGCACGGAATGGTCCGTGTTTAGAAGTCCAGACTTTGCCGTGATGCGTAAGAACATGAAGCAACATGTGATTTTTGATGGCCGGAACATCTTTGAACCAGAAGAAGTGCGGGCTGAAGGATTTGATTATTTTAGTATTGGAAGATGAAAACTAAGCAACGCATATTGATTACCGGTGCAGCTGGATTTTTAGGCTCACATTTGTGTGATCGCTTCATACGTGAAGGATTTCATGTGATTGGAATGGATAATTTAATCACAGGGAGAATGGCGAATATTGAACATTTGTTGCCCTTAGCAGACTTCGAATTCTATCGCCATGATGTTTCTAAATTTATTCATATTCCTGGTGAATTGCATTATATCTTGCATTTTGCCTCTCCAGCAAGCCCTATCGATTATTTAAAGATACCAATTCAAACGTTAAAGGTTGGATCCCTAGGGGTTCACCATTGTTTGGGCTTGGCTAAAGAAAAAAATGCACGCATTCTGATTGCTTCTACCTCCGAAGTATACGGAGACCCAGAGGTTCATCCCCAAACTGAATCGTATTGGGGTAATGTGAATCCAGTAGGACCTAGAGGAGTATATGACGAAGCAAAACGTTTTCAAGAAGCCATGACCATGGCCTATCACACCTTTCATGGCCTTGAGACCCGAATCGCCCGTATTTTTAATACCTATGGTCCAAGAATGAGATTAAATGATGGACGTGTTTTACCCGCATTCATTGGTCAGGCCTTACGAGGCGAGGATCTTACGGTCTTTGGAGAAGGCTCCCAAACGCGATCCTTTTGCTATGTGGATGATTTGGTTGAAGGCATTTATCGCTTGTTAATGAGTGACTATGTGCAGCCTGTGAATCTTGGGAATCCAGACGAGATTACCATGTTAGATTTTGCCGAAGAAATTATCCAACTTACGAAAACCGATCAAAAAATCGTTTTTGAACCCTTGCCCGTTGACGACCCTAAACAACGTCGACCGGATATTTCACTGGCTACCTCCTTATTGGGTTGGAAGCCGAAAGTAGGGAGGGCAGAAGGATTAGCCTTAACCTATGAATATTTTAAAGGCTTGAGCACGGAGGAGCTTTATGCGATGGAGCACAAGAATTTTGACGATTATAATCAAAAATGATGGATTATTTTGTACACGATACTGCCGTAGTTGATGCCGGTTGCCACATTGGTAAAGGAGTTAAAATCTGGCATTTCTCGCATATTATGCCGGATTCACACCTTGGTGAAGGGTGTAATATTGGTCAAAACGTAGTGGTTTCTCCTGGAGTTGTGCTTGGGAAAAATGTTAAAGTTCAAAATAATGTATCCATCTACACCGGAGTTGTTTGCGAAGATGATGTGTTTCTAGGGCCTTCCATGGTATTTACTAATGTGATCAACCCGCGAAGTCATGTGATTCGAAAAGATCAGTATGCACAAACTGTCGTGCGGAAAGGAGCGAGTATTGGAGCCAATGCCACCGTGGTGTGTGGTAATGAAATTGGCGCTTTTTCCTTGATCGGCGCAGGAACGGTAATCACCAAAGCGGTTAAGCCATATGCCTTGATTGTTGGAAATCCCGGTAGACAAATTGGTTGGGTGAGCGAATATGGACATCGCTTGCAGTTTGATGATAACAACCGCGCTACCTGTCCAGAGACTAATCAGGTCTATGAGCTATTAAATGAACAAGTACAACGTATTTCATAATGAATAATAAAGAAAAAATAAAGTTCGCCGTGGTCGGTGCAGGTCATATTGGTAAGCGCCATGCAGAAATGATCCAGCGAGATGCAGAGGCCGAATTGGTTGCCATGTGTGATGTTCGGTCGATGGAAGCGTGCGATACAGCGACTTACGCTGTTCCTCATCTAAATACCATGGAGGAATTATTACATTCAGGGTTGGATTTTGATGTAGTAAATATCTGTACACCAAATGGATTACATGCCGAACAAGCCATTGCTGCATTGAAGGCAGGAAAACACGTTGTGGTTGAAAAACCTATGGGACTTACCAAAGAGAGTTGTGAACGAGTAATCTACACCGCATTGCAGATGAATCGACAGGTTTTTTGTGTCATGCAAAACAGGTATTCACCGCCATCGGAATGGATTAAATCGGTAGTAGAGGATGGGGTATTAGGAGAAATCTATATGGTGCAAGTAAATTGTTACTGGAATCGGGATGAGCGCTATTATAAGAAAGGTGGATGGAAAGGATCTAGTGATTTAGACGGGGGGACTTTGTTTACTCAGTTTTCTCATTTTATAGATATTATGTATTGGTTGTTCGGAGATATCGAACAAATTCAAGGGAAATTTGCTGATTTTAATCACGGGGATTCAACGGATTTTGAAGATTCCGGCTTTGTGAGTTTTAAGTTTTTAAATGGCGGTATGGGTTGCATAAATTATTCAACCGCGGTTGCTAATCAAAATTTAGAGAGTTCCTTAACGATTATTGGTAGTAAGGGAAGCGTGAAGATCGGCGGACAATACATGAATGAAGTAGAAGTTTGTAATGTTAAGGATTACGAGATGCCAACCTTGAATGCATCAAACCCCGCAAACGATTATGGTGCATACAAAGGGTCCGCAGCGAATCACAACTATGTCATTGGAAACGTAATAGATACCTTGAAAGGTAGAACTTCTGCTACCACGAATGCACTCGAAGGGTTGAAAGTGGTGGACATCATTGAACGAATTTATAAGGTAAGAGACGAACAGGCAATTATACAAGGAAATGACCATGAGTAATTTAAACATAGAACAGTTGCTATCGAAGCAAGAGTCCCTTGCTGTAATCGGTTTAGGATATGTGGGTTTACCCATTGCCTTGGCCTTTGCGCGCAAACTAAAGGTGGTGGGATTCGATATCAATGCAGATCGTATTGCCTTAATGAATCGCGGCATCGACCCAAGCAATGAGTTGGATTCGGAAGCATTTGAAGGGTGTGATATAACGTTCACGCATCAGCTATCGGATCTCGATTCCGTATCATTCTACATTGTTGCCGTACCCACACCAATTGACGATTCCAATCTTCCGGACCTTAAACCTTTACTATCCGCTACAGAATCCGTTGCAAAGTCCTTGAAAAAAGGAGATTGTGTAGTTTTCGAATCTACCGTTTACCCCGGTTGTACCGAAGAAGATTGCATTCCAATTTTAGAAAAGGTTTCTGGATTGAAATACAATGAAGATTTTTTCGTGGGGTACTCTCCGGAACGAATTAATCCAGGAGATAAGGTACATACCTTGCAAAACGTCGTTAAAGTGGTTTCAGGTTCTACCCCAGAAGCACTTGAAGCGGTTGCTCAAGTATATGAAATGGTCGTAGATGCTGGGGTGCACCGTGCGCCAACCATTAAGGTAGCTGAAGCGGCAAAAATCATTGAAAACACACAACGAGACGTTAACATTGCACTGATCAATGAGTTATCGATCATTTTCAATAAGCTAAACATCAATACCTACGATGTATTAGAGGCGGCTGGAACAAAGTGGAACTTCCTAAAATTTTCACCGGGCTTAGTGGGGGGACATTGCATCGGCGTAGACCCATATTACTTAACCCACCGCGCTCAACAAGCAGGATACCATTCGAAAGTTATAACCAGTGGACGTTACGTGAATGATTCCATGGGTTTTTACATCGCTAAGCAAGCGGTGAAACGTGTCATTGCTCAAGGGAAAATTATTCAAGAGGCACGGGCCTTAATTATGGGTACTACCTTTAAAGAAGATGTATCGGATATTCGAAATTCTAAGGTGATAGATATCGTAAACGAGTTAAAATCCTTTCAGATGTCGGTTGATTTAGTGGACCCACATGCCTCTTCAGAAGAAATGATGCATGAATATGGCGTTGGGCTGATTGAACAACCCGGAACCCAATATGATGCCATTATTGTTGCAGTAAACCACCGCGAATATGCGGCCTTAGATGAACCGTATTTCAAGGGCTTATTAAAGGATGGTCAAGGGGTATTTATCGATGTTAAAGGAATCTATAAAGGAAAAATTAATTCGCTAGTTTATTGGAGTTTGTGATGGAGTTTCAAAAACGAATTTTAGTTACAGGAGGTGCTGGGTTTATTGGATCCCACGTAGTACGTCGGTTGTTGACCACCTACCCCATGTATCAACTGATCAATCTAGATAAGTTGACCTATGCCGGGAATTTAGAAAATTTAAGCGATGTAGCGGATTTACCTAATTATCAATTCGTAAAAGTTGATATTCAGGACCTAGACGCAGTGCGCTCGGTGTTTGAGACCTATCAAATCACGGATGTTATTCATTTAGCCGCAGAATCCCATGTGGATCGATCCATTGAAGGACCTTTAGAATTTGTAAAAACGAACGTACTGGGAACCGTTAATGTGTTAGAAGCAGCACGTACCTGTTGGGGAGCAGATTTATCAAATCACGTGTTCCATCATGTGTCTACCGATGAGGTGTATGGAAGTTTAGGTGAAACGGGATATTTTACCGAAGAAACACCGTACGACCCACGGAGCCCTTATTCAGCGTCAAAGGCCGCTTCCGATCATTTTGTGATGGCTTATTTTCATACCTACGGTATGCCCATTAAAATGTCGAATTGTTCAAACAATTACGGCAGTCATCACTTTCCAGAGAAACTGATCCCGCTTATGATCAATAACATCGTGCACGGAAAAGAGTTACCTGTGTATGGTGCAGGATCTAATGTGCGCGATTGGTTATGGGTGGAGGACCATGCGGCAGCCATTGATGCGATTTTCCACAAAGGTAGACTCGGGGAATCCTATAATGTTGGAGGGCTTAATGAATGGACCAACTTAGATTTAGTACATCGCTTGTGTGACTTGATGGATGTGAAATTGGAACGCACCGAAGGTATTTCGCGCGGGTTGATTCGCTTTGTTAAAGACCGCGCTGGGCACGACATGCGTTACGCGATTGATGCATCAAAATTGGAAGAAGAAATCGGTTGGAAACCGTCTATTACGTTCGAAGAAGGCTTATCCAAAACCATAGATTGGTACTTGAATAATCCGGATTGGATTGCGCATGTGACTTCTGGAGCATACTTAGATTATTACAAGAAAATGTACGGCTAATGGGCTGGTTGTCGCGTATTTTTTCTAGGTCTAACTCGCAGCATTTACACCCTCCCTTGAATTTATCATGGTTTAACACGGATATGCATAGCCATTTTTTACCTGGAGTGGATGATGGTGCGCGTACGATGGAAGAATCGCTTGCGATGCTGAGTAAAATGCAGGAGTTGGGCTATCAAAAATGCATCCTTACGCCACACATCAAAATGGATATGTACCCCAATTCGGAGGCCGACCTTCAGGTTAGGTTTTTGGAGCTTACCCAGGCAATGGATGCAGCGGGATTAACGATCCGGGTGGAGTTGGCGGCAGAATATTATTTGGATGATCACTTTCTAAACCGCTTAGAAAACACTCCGCTCTTATCTTTTGGCCCCCAGCGCTATGTCTTGGTTGAATTTAGTTTTGTGAATGCACCCGTATTTGAGATAGAAACCTTTCAACGGATCATAGACAAGGGCTACACCCCGATTTTAGCACATTTTGAACGCTACGTCTATTTTCATGGATCCTTAGCCTCCGCGGAAAAATACCGTGCGATGGGGGTAAACATTCAACTCAACTTGAATTCTTTAACGGGACATTATGGTCCGGACGTTAAGAAACAAGCAGAGCGTATGTTGGATCAATTTACCGTGGATTTCGTGGGAACGGATGCGCATCGGATGGATCATTTGGTCTTGTTAGAAAACCACTTAAATCTACCGCATTTGAAACTGCTCAATGAACGCTTATTGAAAAATCAAAGCCTATGAGGTGGTATTTTTTAAGGCATGCAAAAACGGAGCGTGAGGCATGGAGCGGTAAAGATATCGATCGGTGCTTGGCACCGAAAGGAATCAACCAAGTGGCGGAACTTAAGGAATTATTGAACCTACTTCCAATCACCTCAATTCACTGTTCTACTGCACAACGTACCCGAGAAACGGCCATAGCTTGTAATCCCTTAATTCCGATTACCTATTCGGAGGAGCTTTACTTGGCTACCCTTGACCAATGGAAACGGATGCTTTCGAACGATGCGCAAGATCATAGGCTATATATTGGGCACAACGACGGTATATCAGAATGCTTGACCTGGTTAACAGGCGCCAACATTCACGTGCAAACGGGAGCCTTGGTTACGGTTGATTTTCTTGGTTCGGATCCGAGGGCGCTTGGTCCTGGGACGGCGTGTTTGATTGCGTATGAACGTCCGGAGGTGTAGCTACCGGCTCAGCACGCTTAGGAATGTACTGATACGTTATAATCAGCGGGTCTGATTTTTCTTCTTGTTCTTGCATACGACGCAACCATTCTCCTTCTAAGTCTGGGGGATCAATGCCTAATTCGCGCTCTACTTCATATTGATATTTCGGACGAACGGGTCCTTGCTTACGGAACACAACCGCAAGGATAATCCCACTCACAAATCCCGCCAGATGTCCTTCCCAAGAAATGTGCTGGTCTATTGGGAAAATCCCCCAAATCAAACTGCCGTAAAGAAAGACCACCAAAAACGATAAGGCTTGTAGCGGAAAATAACGACGAATAATTCCCGATACAAAAAGGAAAGAAAACAAGGAGTAAATCACGCCGCTAATGCCAATGTGATAGGACCCATGATTATCTGCAAAACCCCATAAGAGGATGCCGCAAGAAAGCCAACTGATCAGTAATACGGGAAGAAACACTTTTCGGTATGAATACGCCAGTAGGGTAGAAAGCAATAGAAAAGCGATGGAATTGTTAAACAGGTGATTGATATCGAATTTGTCATGAATTAGCGGCATAAACAGGATGCCTTTCAAGCCTTCTACGGTTCTTGGTAAAATGCCGTATTTATAAAATGGCTGGGCAAATAAATGCTGCGCCCATTGAATTAACCAAAGGAACGCAAGGATAAAGGCACCGGGGAGGGCATAGGGCCAAAGGCGTTTATCGAAATGTTCGTGTTTCACGCGTTGAATCTTACAAGGCTTGTGCCTTTCTTTATTTTATGACAGAATGGCTGAAAAGGGTGGGTATAGGTATTGGATGAACTCGATTAAGGCTGGATTCATAAGATTCTACGCATGGCCAACTTATATCCTTGTTCCCCGTTTTTCATTTTAACATGGTCTAAGGAAAGTAATATGAATTTATCTTTTAATTGCTGCTTGTGATAAACCGACATAATCAAGCGCTCCTCTTTTTTATCGAACTTAATTTTAAGTCCGCTATTGTCAAAACTCCACGAAGTTGGTGGAGGCTCTTGACAAACGTGGGTTTCTGTCAAGCTAAAGGTGGTACTGTTAGAGAAGGTCCAAGAAGTCACATAACAACAATGCGCGGTCAAATAATAATACATGTCACTGCACAAGATCACCGTATCGGAGGTGGCATAGGTGCTGTCCGTAGCATAGCATGCGGTCCATTCTGTTGGCGGCACCGGACAACACATGTCGGGTTTTAAACTGAACAGTCGTTTTATATTTTGCTCCGATAATTCAAGGTCTTGTCCAGCAGTTGGATTGGTTTGTCCATACCCTGAAGTCACGGGAAATAGCGTCAATAGGATAAAAAATATGCGTGTCAATAGTGTTGTTTTAAAAAATATCGCAAACGGTTTCAGGTTTGCTGACGAGGGATTCAAGGAAATGGTGGTTCAACCCCTAGCTTTTAGTTAATGTTAGTTAATCGTTTAATTTGTTGATGGAATTTATAATTACTCGAATCATCAGTTCCTTCTCCTCTGGTTTACTAAGAGCAATCATTAAGGTAATAGAAGCTAAAGCATTATTCTCGATTTTAAGTTTTCCTTTTTCATTGTACAGATAGTTGTTTTTATTAAGGTACCAAACAAATAGCCATGCGGCAATTCTTTTATTACCGTCGCTAAACGAATGATTTTTTACAACAAAGTAAAGCAAGTTTGCAGCCTTCTCTTCAATACTTGGATAAAGCTCTTGACCTCCGAATGATTGATCTATAGAAGCAATAGAACTTCTGAAAGATTTATCCTTTTCATTTCCAAAAAGTTCTGATCCTCCGTATTTATTTCTAAGTTGTTTAATTGCGTCAATTGCTTCGTTATAATCTACATTGTATTTGGCTCCCGTTGTTGTATCTCGAATTTCGAGAGACTGATTATCATATCCATCAAGAATGTCTAGACCTAGAGCAAAGTCAGTTAGAACGTCAATTATCTCCTTAGACTGGACATTATCAATTTCTTCTGATGAAGTTGCCGACTGAATTAGTTTAATAGATTGCTTTAATTGATTTAATCTATTTTGATTTAGTGTAAATCCCTTTACGAGGTGTTCTTTGAGCTTGTTGGTTGCCCAAATTCTAAACTGAGTTCCTTGTTTTGAATTAACCCGATATCCTACAGAGATAATGGCATCTAAGTTATATATATCAATTTCTCTTTTAATTTCTCTTTTGCCTTCGATTTGAATTGTTGCATTTTTTGCAACAGTTGAACTCCAACTGAGTTCTTCCTCAGAATATATCTTTTTTAAGTGTCTAGATATTACAGATTTATCTCTACCAAAGAGTTCGGCAATTTGATTCAAGCTTAGCCAGACCGTATCATTCTCAAACTTGACATCGATCTGAGTTTCTCCTTTCGATTTATAAATTTCAATAGAGTTATTCATACAATACGAAGATATCTGTTTATTAAAACACGGCTTACAGCGTGGGGATTTAATACAGTCCCCCCTAACTCGAAGTTAGCTTAATTTCTTTATCACAATTGCTTTTCAGCGAGATTACTGAGGAAATTTTCTTTTTGCCTTTAATGTGCTCAAATGTTCATCCGGATCAAAGCCCTCTGTTACCCCACTGTTAATACCTTCGTCAATTGCATGACGCAAAGCAATTATTCTTTGTTCTTCTTCAAGTAGTCTCAATCCTGCACGAACAACTTCACTTGCGTTTTTATAACGTCCTTCCCTTAAAATAGGTTGAATAAATTGATCAAAATAACTACCCAACGTAATCGATGTGTTCTTACTCATGATGCTTGTTTTTTTAAACATACCACATATTGGTATTATTTGAAAATAAAAGATCCGATTTTATTAAGTATACGTATGATTTTGCCCCTACTATCTCTTATTCCACACACCCTTAAATGGTGTCTAATCGCTGTGCCAACTGCCTATCTTTTTCGGTAACGATGTTTCCTTCGTCGTGTGTACTTAACTCGACGGTTACGGTGTTGTACATGTTGGTCCATTTTGGATGATGGTTCAATGCTGCGATATGAACACTCGCTTTGACCATCCAGTCTATAGCCTCTTGGAACGTTGAAAATTCAAAGGTTTTGTGGAGCGCGTCGTTACGCTCAGTCCATTGGTTCATGATTTGGTTGGTATTTAGTTGGTTGGTGTTTAGGGGCATGGCTATTTTATTAATCTGTAAATCGTCTTTGATTTATCTCCCACTTTCTCAAATAAACCCAATTCAATTCCCTGTTTCAAATCCCGACTCGCGGTTGCCGAAGATATCTCTTTGAACACGCTCATGTAATCTTTCCGGCTGAATTCTGGTTCACATATTTCTGAATAATAGGTTAAGCGATCTTGTGTTGACATAACGTTACGTTTAACATCAAGCATCGTATACAACGAATCATTAACCACCTTGAGCATATATTCAATGAACGGGGTTGAACTGCCCGATTTGTCACTTTGAGAAAGTGCATGATAATAATCACCTTGGGTTTTATGTATGATGTTTTCGAAAGGAATGAATTCAAAGACAGGATATTCTTTCATTAAAATTAAGGTTTGCCATAATCTTCCCATTCTTCCATTTCCATCAATGAAGGGATGAATGAATTCCATTTCATAATGAAAAACACAGCTCTTTATTAAAGCGATCTCTTTTGATGTTTTTAGATAATCGAAAAGATCATTCATCAAATGTGGCACATGCTCGGCAGGCGGAGCCATGTGAGCAATCTGATTACCTGCCATAATACCAACCCCTTTTTTGCGATATTTTCCATTATCTGATACCAGACCTTTCATTATAATCTCGTGAGCTTTAAGGAATGATTTTGAAGATTTTGGAGCGAATAATTTAAGGTTATTATAAACTTTTATAGCGTTCAATACCTCATTTACATCTTTCTCGGGACCAATGATTCGCTTGTTTTCAATGAGCGCGGTGATTTGTACTTCTGTAAGTGTATTCCCTTCAATACTCAAAGAAGAATGTATGGTCTTAATACGGTTTTCTTTTCTGAGTTTAGGTGAGGGCTTATCAAGGAATTTCGCATTGATTTGACCTATTTTTTCTGAAATAGAAGCGATCAGTTTTAAAATTTCTGGAGTGATTTGATAAGGTGGGCTCATAGGCTGATACTATCATTTGATACTATCAAATATAAAACAAATTTGAAGAATGGGTACGCTGGTTATAATTTAAAATAACGGTTTGCGTTCAGGTGATCGTAACCCTGTTGTCCCGCATGTGGGGGGCAAGGCAATATTACTTGCACGCTGTTATCGGTTTGTTGTCATTAAGATATTGCCAATGCTTCGTAAATACATCAAATTTTGCACTTGTAACTTGGTTTTTAGACATCTTGACTTTTCCCCAATTATGTCCTCCAAGTTAATTGCTTATCGGGATTTGGAGTATAAATGAACAGAATGGTCATTAACTTAAGAAATTTAGGATTCAGAACTAATTAGTACTATTCTTCCGAGCCGGATAAATAACCATATTTAATGAGTATCTCCTCGACTTTTGAGCAAGTCACATTCCGGCTTGCACAGTCGATAATACTCTGATTATATACTGATTTGGTTTCGTTTCCATTTTCATCTACACAGTATTTTGTAATTAAATAGATGCTTTCATCGCTGATATTAATTTTCTTGATATCATTTCTAGTCAGTATTTCGAGGCCGAGCGCACTCTTTATTTGAATCGAACTCTCGGAAACAATAATGTAGAGATTGAGTGCATTGTAAGAGAAGCCTATAGCGAAAGATAAAAATCCAATGGACAAGATCTTGCCAAATGTCTCAATAAAATATCCAATAGAAATGGATATACCGTATGCTGCCAAGCTCGCGACCACTATGGATAGTGTCTTGCAGATCGTTATAAAAGCAGGGCTTTTTAGTTTTGTTGACCCGTCAGGAAGAACCTTTAACGTTGTTTTAACTGTTGTTTTTCCGAGGAAATGGATAATAAAAAGAATGGCCGCTGTGAGTAGGTAAGGCCAGTAGCTTAGTATTAATCCCCAGGCACCCAGACCCCAGAATTTTCCATCCCCCTTGGGATTTTCCTTTACTATAAAAGGTAATAGGTATATGGATGCAATAAAAATAATTATTGTCAAAAGGAGTTGCAGTAAACAACCACGTACATTCAGATTTTGTTTTAATTTCATATTAATTATTCATTTTTTTAAGCCCTGCTCATTTGTCTTTTCGGTTTTGTACCGTTTTTTATAGTGGGCGATGGTCTCCACTTTTTTCTTTGAAAGGTTGCGTTAATATTTCTACCAACGTTTTGCGTGCAGGAGAACGGCCCACTTATCACAAAATCGTTTCCCGAAGATAAAACTTAATTTTTAAAAACTATTTATTGTTTCGAAGTAAGAACCGGGCTGGCGCTTGCTTATTGTTAGAGGGCGTATAAATTAAGAAATGGCTTTCAAAAGTTTCTTAGGATCTTGGCGATTATCCCAAAATGCCATAACGATTATTTGATCAGAAGTAATTTTATAATAAATACTGAAATGCCCCATGGCTGATTCGCGAACTTCATCAAATTCAGTTTCCTTGAATGCTTCTGGATTTTAGGAAATTACCTTTAGATGCTTTGCAGTTATTTCAATCAATTTCTCTGCATAAGTTGTGCTTTCATTTCTTTCTGTCCAATATCTTAATATCTCACGTCGCTGTTTCGCTGCCGTTTCAGTCCAGACTATTTTCCTTTTAACCATTCAAGGTCATTTTTGTCAAGATTATTTTGAGAAATTGTTCGACCATTTTGAATGTCAGCTTCACTCATTTCAAGCATCAACTTTTGCTCCTTGGTCAATTTAATTTTATCTTCCTGAACCGCACTATTATCAACCAAACGCAGCAAAGCCATCAAATAATCCTTATCTGATATTGCAAGCAGTTTATCAATAATCCCATTTCTAATTATATCAACTTGAGCCATTTCTTTTTAATTTCTACTAAGTAAATACTTGGGTCTAGTTTTTCCAAATACCCTCTAACGTGCCGCGCACAGGCGTATACCCTTTTCGGGTTGCGCTTGAGGCACTGTTATAGGTATTCTTTTAATTCAGTGTATTTTTTAATTTCGTCTCCAATTTTTATTTTCAGTTCCTTTTGTCCCTTATAGATAAGTTCAGAAATCTCACTAAACAAATTATCATAATAGAAGTCTTCTGTTTCTTCAATATAATTGCCAATCCAAAGACCATCTAACTCCCAAAAATCAATATCACCATTAAGGAATTTTTTCAATATTGTGAGTAATTTTTTATCGATATCCTTCATTCAAAATGTATGTATTTATCTTTAATTTTTGTAAGCAAGTTTCTCTATTGTTTTAGGCTGGTTTCCATTTTGGAATAATTGAAGGAACAACTTCTCTAATAATACATTCATAGTATTGACCAGCATCACATTCCAAATTGAATTTTGCAACAGTTCCATCCTCCAATACAATAATATTGTAATAAAATTCGGCTTCATTACTAAAACAATCGAATTTGGCTACGTCATGACTGTTTTTCCAGAACCACATACCCATGTTTCCATTTTCTTCAGGAATTTCAGCCTAAATAGTTGGGTTTTCGAAATATATAATTGAGTTTAATTTTTGTAAAAAAAACAGAATTCGTCATTACTATGGTCAATATTGCGATTATTGTCTTTGTCATGCTCGATTACCACTAACGGTTCCATGGTAAGTGAAGGTGGCGCTTCTAAACGAAATTTCCAAATGAAAACGTACATTTTCTGCCAATCGAAATGCAACATACAAACCTAAAAAACCGCCACTTTTGCTTACCATGTGTTAGCCATAGTTTGTTTAAGATAATTCAATTTCAAATGTCAATTCTGATGAGTTATTTTCAAATTCCTTTTCTAACTTAATATCTAGTCTATCAAATGAACCTTTAAATGGTTCATCAAACGCCTTCGACATTTTAATAATATCAAATTTGTCTTGTTGATTGGCATATGCTTCGCAAATTGGAATTGAAAAGATTCCCCCAAAAGGTCCTTGAAGCCAATTACAAAGCAGTGTCGAAACGTCTTTTGAGTTTGAATATTTAATCTTTTTAATTATAACCGATTTGAATTCTGAGTTTGATTCAAAATATTCACTAGGGCTGTCATTGCTGAGGGTGATTTTATGTTTCATATTAACTAAAATGGTATTTATTTGTGTCAAATTACGCCTAACGGTTTGAAAGCAGGCGATCGGCCCGCTTTTCAGAAAATCGTTTCTCCGAAGATAAAATTTAATCATTAAAAACTATTTGTTGTTTCGGAGTGAGAACTGGGCTGGCGCTTGCTTCCTGTTAGCGTTTCGTTGATTTGATTATTTCAATATTATTAATTAATTTTTAAGTGAAATCTAATAAGGAATACTTTAACGTTCGATTATAATTTTCTTTGTATATGTATGATCATCTGTTCGAATTATTGCAAAATAAACTCCATTGGGTAATCCTAATTTTAATGATGTGTTTTCTGATGTAATATTAAACTCATTCATTTTTCTTCCAAACGAATCTATTATCGTTAGAATTATTTTTTCATTTTTAAATTCATTCATAGAAATATTTATTTCCCCATTAGATGGATTTGGAAAAAAATTAATGTTCTTGAACTGAATAAGACTTTGAATGGATGTATTTTCTGAAGAAGATATTTCAATACTATCTATTGCAGCATAACCACTTTTAATAAGGTCAAATACTATTGTTATTGTACTGTCAAGTGAATTGCTTATATCAAGACTCGTTGAACATAAAAGCCAATTAAAAGTATATGGAGTAAGGCCTGGGGCGTTACCAAAAATGGTGTCCTCATCTAGAATAGTGCCTGGCGACGCAAAAGAAAAAATTCCACCTGGTGTATCATATACTTTTAAATTCATTTCAGCCGTATCAAGCCCAAAAGGACCACCGCAGTTAGGAATATCAATTGGTGATAAAAGAAATGACAAATTTAAAAAAGGCAACATTTGTGCATTTAATGTCAGAGCTAATTTATCATTTTGGAGGTTAGCATTATTCAACATGCCAATGCAGTAGTTTGCTCCTAGTCCGGAAGGGTCGTTGTATTGTGTTCCTTGAATTATAATTGTCTCAATTGTATTCAGTTGCTGAAAATTACCTCCACCACCTATACCAAGACCAGTTCCTCCCCAAAGTGTATTTACCTGGTTATTATCAAGATCTATACTACATGTTGACACAGGTGGAATTAATGGCGTCTCAAAACTGTTCTTGTATAAGAGTACATTTTGGGCAAAACCAATTTTAGCGTTAAATAGAATCATAATAATTGCAAGAAACGGCCAATGTAAAATTTGATTTTTCATTTTGATTTAATTTATTTCTGTTAATGCTTACTCTAAATGGTTTTCAGCAACCCCATTTTTATTTGTCATTAAATTAACTTGTTCTTCTCGAATTCATTTTTTAAAAATTGTCTCAAATGTGGGTAAATCCACCAATGAACGATAACTAGCTTATAACCGCCATAACCCTTCCTCAAGCATACCGATTTGGGTGTATAAGCGCAGGATTGTTGCGTATGTACGAATATACGATTTTTCTATTTTTATGGATTGATAACGTCATGCATTTTTGTTTTACATCGTGGGCTTCGCGCAAGGCACAACATTGCGTATTTTTGTAGCATGGAACCCATTAGAAACAAAGTAAAAGAAAGCAGCCTGATTCAATTAGATTTGGAGGATTTCTTACCGAAAGAAGCCCCCATGCACTTGGATTTAAGTGAACAACTTTGGCAAGGGTTTGTGCTGAAGGAAAAAGAGTTCAGGGCCTGGATTAAAGAAACCGATTGGTCCATCTACGCCAATAAACCGGTGCGCATCCACTGTACTACCGACGCCATCATTCCAACGTGGGCCTACATGCTGGTAACTGCAGCTTTAGCGGAACATACCTCAGACGTAGTATCTGGAAATGAAGTAGCCATGGAACACCATTTAATTCGAAAGGCATTACATCACTTGGAATTATCTGATTTTGTGGATCAACGGGTTATCGTAAAAGGCTGTGCCAACTTACTAGACCAAGAACACGCCTTGACGCAATTAGTACTGGCCTTAAAACCTTACGTTAAAACAATGATGTTTGGGGAGCCGTGTTCTACGGTTCCGATTTTTAAGCGTTAGCTTCTTCTTCAACCGTAGCAGGAACAAGGATTCTACCGCAATGCTCGCATACCAAAATTTTCTTCTTAGTAACGATGTCTAATTGACGTTGAGGTGGGATTTTGTTAAAACATCCACCGCAAGAACCACGCATCACTTGAACAACGGCAAGACCATTTTTAGCATTATTACGCAATCGAGTGTAGGCAAAAATCAGACGCTCTTCGATGTTCTTCTTAGCCACCTCAGATGCTTTCATTAATTTGTCTTCATCCTTCTGTGTTTCCTTAACGATATCGTCCAGTTCTTTTTGCTTGATTGATAAATCTGATTTACGCATTTCTAAACGTGCTTGCGCTTCATCAAGAATTTCTTTCTTTCCTTCGATTTTTAGCTTCGCTTCTTTGCTGCGTTTCTCGTGCAATTTAATTTCTAACTCTTGGTATTCAACCTCCTTACTTAAAGATTCGAATTCACGGTTGTTTCGAACGTTATTCTGACGTTCTTTATATTTGCCGATTGCGGTTTCAGAGTCTTTGGATGCGTTTTTTCTTGATGCAATGTCATTCTCCAATTCCGTAATTTCATCTTGAATTTTTCCAACACGCGTTTCTAAGCCGCCAATTTCATCTTCTAGATCACTAACCTCTAAAGGCAGTTCCCCTCGGATGGTTCGAATTCGGTCAATTTCAGAGTCAATTTTTTGAAGCTCAAAAAGCGACTCAAGCTTTTCGGAAATGCTAACTTCTTTTTTACTTGCAGTGGCCATATTCAAAGAAAATTTATCGGATTTGTATTTTTTACAGTTAATCGGACGGCAAAGGTAGGAAATTTTTCCCTAATTATTTCAACTAATAATGCAGAAGTATATTGCTCACTTTCATAATGTCCAATATCCGCAATGATGATCTTGTTTTCTGCACCAAAAAACTCGTGGTATTTGAAGTCTCCACTGATGAAAATGTCAGCCTCTTGCTGGATTGCCTGAGGTAATAGAAAACTTCCGGCTCCCCCGCAAAGCGCCACGGTACGTATGGGTTTTTGCCGCAGTGCCGTAAACCGAATTACGCCACATTTAAACGTTTGCTTAAGGTGGTTTAAAAACTCCATTTCTTCCATGGGTTCTGGCAGTTGTCCAATCATTCCGCTTCCAGCCTGCGTGTTTTTATTTTCAAGGGCAATTAAATCGTAGGCCACTTCTTCATACGGATGCGCTGACTTCATGGCTGATAGCACCGCACCTATGTTGTTTTTTTCTAGCACATATTCCATTTTCGCTTCTGGTAGCCTCGTTCGGATGTGTGCTTCACCAATGCTTGGATTTGCCTTTTCATTGGGTGTGAATGTTCCTTCACCAAGGGTAGCATAGCCACAGTTATAGTAATTTCCAATATTCCCAGCGCCAGCAGCACATACTGCTTCATGTACGCGTTCTTCGGAGTCTACAGGGGTATAAACAACCAACTTGAACAGGGTGTCTTGCTTCGGCTGAAGAATACGGCATTGACTCAGGCCTATTGTTGAGGCAATTTTTGAGTTAACCCCCTCGATGTGATTGTCGAGGTTGGTATGTATGGCATAGATGGCGATGTCATGCGTTATGCATTGGCGTATGATTCGTTCGATTTCCGTTGAAACACCAATCCGTTTAATGCCTTTGAACAGAATCGGGTGATGCACCAGAATTACATTGCTTCCCATATCTATGGCCTCCTTCACAATGGCCTCCGTACAGTCAAGTGCCACAAGCACGCTCGTGATCTCCATGCTAGGATCCCCAAGTTGTAAGCCTGAATTGTCATAATCTTCTTGAAGGTACAGCGGAAAGCGCGTTTCCAAATATGCCGTTAGCTGATGTAGTTTCATTACCATGTTTTTGAGATGCCAAGGGTAAATCCCATAGCATTTGCCTTGTGAATGTAGGCGTTATATTTACTGTAGGTATTGGTAAATTGTTGCCGATAAACGGCTTTTAAGATCATGCCCCAACCCCGTTCACCCGTGTATTGCACTCCCGCCTGAACGAATCCCTGAAATACAGCCGAGGAATAATCATTGTTCTTGATTTTAATGGTTTCCTTTTCGTTAGCACCCAAGGCTGTAGACCAGTTTATTTGTTGGATGCTTCGGTTGAAAATCATTGGAGCAATTCCCGCCCCAAGAAACACCCGAAACGAACTTCCGTATTGTAGATTCAGTGCCAGCGGTAATCCAAGATATCGGTATTTATTGGTGTAGCTTAAGCTGCTGTCGCTGTTGGGGTCGTTAAATGCGTACTGCTCTCCCTGTTGCAGCCATAACAATCCCGATTCAACGCGCACCCATTTTCCTAAACCCGTTTGAATCCCGAGGCCATAACTCCAAAGAGTTAATGGGGTTTCACTGGCTCGTTCACCCAAGGGAGTATTTAGAAATGCGGCATTGGGCACTAAGCTGCGAAACGACTGATTTCGTGTGAATTCCATAGACACTTGCGTAGGCATTTTCTGTGTGGTCCAACCCCTTTTTTTTGCAGAAGGCTGCTTGATTTCGAGTTGTCCAATGACGGGCTGAAATGCAATCAAACAAAGAACCCAAACCACCAATCGCGTTTTAATCATGAAGTAAATTTACAAAAGAATGCTTAACCTATATCAATTGAATCGTGTGATTTCAACCTTACCTTTGCTGCATAAAATATATATACTATGACAACTTGGAAAATTGACCCTATGCACAGCGAAGTAGGCTTCAAAGTGCGACACATGATGATTTCAAACGTATCAGGAAATTTTGCGTCTTTTGATGCTACGTTAAATGCGACGGATGAGAACTTTTCGAATGCATCCTTTGATTTTTCTGCTCCAATTGACAGCATTCAAACGGGAGTGGCGGATCGAGATGGACACCTTAAGTCTCCAGAGTTTTTTGATGCAGCTGCTCATCCAACCCTATCGTTTAAATCCACCGAAGTTATCCAAAACGGCAGCGATTGGACCATGAAGGGAGACATGACCATTAAAGGAGTTTCACATCCTGTATCACTCCATGCGGAATTTGCTGGCGTGGCAGTGGATCCTTACGGTCAAACCAAAACTGGATTAACCATTACCGGTAAAATTAAGCGTTCTGATTTCGGACTCACATGGTCTGCGGTAACAGAAGCAGGGAACATCGTACTAGGAGACGAAATCACCTTGATGAGCGAAGCACAATTTGTTAAGCAAGCGTAAGCTTAGTTTAATCCACCTATTAAGGGCCTTCGGGCCCTTTTTTTATGCGAATTCGGCCAATTCAATCCACCGGTTGCTCTTGGTGTCGAGATGCTCAACCACCGCTCCGATGCGTTGTCCCAGCGCAAGCAGTTCCTCATTGGATAAATTTCCGTTGGATAAGGCCGCAGTGAGCGCTTCTTTTTCGGATTCAAGTAAGGCTATGTCTTTTTCCAATTGATTGAATTCAATTTGTTCCTTGTAACTCATGCGTTTTTTCTCGGCATCAAGTTTGACTTCTTTCGGACTAAGGGAAGGCGTTTCTTGGGTTTTGGGTTTGCGTTGTTCTTGTCGATAGGCAGAGTAATTCCCGGTAATATCCACAATCTTGCCCTCCCCTTCAAACACAAATAAATGGTCGGTGATTTTATCCATGAAATAGCGGTCGTGGGAAATCACCACTAAACTTCCTTCAAATAAGGATAAATAATTTTCAAGCGCAGCCATCGAGAAAATATCCAGGTCATTGGTGGGCTCATCCAGCACCAAGAAATTGGGGTTCGCCATCAACACGCGCAGTAATTTCAATCGACGTTTTTCTCCTCCGCTCAACTTGGAAACAAATTGGTAATGCATATCTCTCGGAAAAAGAAAGCGTTCAAGTAGATGTGCGGCCGACAATTGCCTGCCTTTTTCTAGGGGTATAAATTCCGCCACTTCTTTTACGATATCGATTACTTTGGCATCTGCCTTGAATTCAATAATGTCTTGTGTGTAGTGACCGAAAAAGAGGGTATCGCCAACCACAACTTTACCGCCCTCTGGCTCTAGTTCCCCTAAGAGTAACTTAATAAAGGTTGTTTTCCCCGTTCCATTGTTTCCAACCACCCCGATGCGTTCTCTCCGCTGAAAATTATAAGAGAATCCATCCAGGATTTTCTTGGATCCATAGGATTTCTTCACGTTATGGAATTCTACGATTTTTGTCCCTAGGCGCTCCATTTTAATGCCAAGTTGTAATTCTTCTGAACCTACTTTTCTTGAGGCAGCGTTCTTTACATCCAGAAAGGCATCAATGCGCGCTTTTTGTTTGGTTCCTCTCGCTTTGGGCTGTTTTCGAATCCATTCCAGTTCTGTTCGAAACGTGTTTTTGGCCTTATCTATACTGGAAGCCAGTTGTTCTTGACGCTCCGCTTTTTTATACAGGTAATAGGAGAAATTCCCATTGTATTTGTAAAGCGTCTTATCTTCAAGTTCGAGTATCACATCACATACCGCTTCTAGAAAATATCGATCGTGAGTCACCATAAATACCGTGGCTTTACTGCCCGATAAATAGGATTCCAACCATTCAATCATGTCTAAATCCAGGTGGTTGGTGGGTTCATCCAACACTAAAAAATCGGCTCCAGCAAGCAGTACTTTGGCCAGTGAAATGCGTTTTTTTTGTCCCCCCGACAGGGTTTTAATCAGGGCATTTGCATCTAGTTTTAATATCCCTAGAATTCTAGAAATTTCTGCTTCTGTTCCCCAAGCATCAAGGGCCGTGATTTCGTTACTGAGTCGTTCCACCTCATCATTGTCTTCTGCTTCTAAGGCCTTGTTGTATGCGTAAAGCAATCCATGACTTTCGTTGTAATTGTCTGATACAATATCCCAAACGTTCGAATCCGTGTGGTATGCATCCGTTTGATCCATCCAAGCAATGCGGATATCTTTGCGAAAGACAACGGTACCGGAATCCGCAGATTCTTTCCCATACAAGCATCGAAGCAAGGTAGTCTTTCCTGCCCCATTTTTGGCAACAAGCGCTACTTTTTGCCCTTGATCAATGCCAAATGTAAGCTGTTCAAAAAGGATACGTTCACCAAAAGATTTGGAGAGATTTTCAATGGAGAGTACATTCATGGTGTGTGTGCTTAACGCAAGCGATCGATAGAGTCTAGTAACATTTTGTCTTTTAGCACTCCTTTATAACCGAAATAGGTAAACGGCAGGGTACTAGCGAACACGTAAAAACCAAGTTGCACGAAATTCGAGGAGTCTGCGGGGGCGCTAATGAATAAGTACGTACTCCAAATAACGAAAAGAAATACAAGGATGGCGTTGATTAACATGGAAATTCGGGCTAAGCTGAGTTGGCGATGCACATTTTTATAAGCCATCAGGGTAATAAATAACAGCAAGATCATGGCAATGGCTACCAAAAACAAAGGGATCGATTCGTTGGACACCAAGGTTTCTTCGGTCTTTGTTTGGGTATAGGTAGTGCGTCCAAAAATATCAAGGGTACGTATTTTACCACTGGCCTGTAATTCGAACGTTAAAAGATCTAGTCCTGTAAACAAAGAACCAAATAACAGCATAGTAATGGCAAAATGAGCAGTTTGAATGCGTTGTAACATATCAAATATTTTTTACAAAGATAAGCGCTTATTTAACAAATAGGCATCAAGGATAACGAGTGCAGCCATCGCTTGAACAATAGGAACCGCCCGAGGCACTACACAAACATCATGTCGCCCACGTGCCTCCAGCTCAATCGCTTCGCCTTGAGAATTTACCGTTCGTTGGGTTCGCATCAGCGTTGCCACGGGTTTAAACGCTACCCGGAAGGTAATCGGCATTCCATTTGAAATTCCTCCTTGTATCCCACCCGAATGGTTGGTTTCGGTATTAAATCCTTCGGTAAATACATCGTTATGAGCACTTCCTTTCATGCCAATCGCATCGAACCCACTTCCGAATTCCACCCCTTTTACGGCATTGATTGATAGCATGGCCTTACCCAGTTCCGCATGCAATTTATCGAATACCGGTTCTCCCAATCCTGCGGGCACATTGTGAATAATCCCTCGAATTGCACCGCCCAAGGTATCTCCTTCAAGTTTCGTCTCCTCGATTAAGGCAATCATTTGCTGAGAAGAAGTTTGATCCGGACAACGCACTAAACTCTGGTCTATGTCTGCCGTACTAAAAAAGGCCGTTGAATTAAACCGACAAGTGCCAATTTGATCCACATAGGTTGAAAATCGGATCCCTATCTGCGCCAGAATGTGCTCTGCAATGGCTCCTGCAACCACCCGACATGCGGTTTCTCGGGCACTAGACCTTCCTCCCCCGCGCGGATCGCGGTTTCCGTATTTCTGATCATACGTATAATCGGCATGAGATGGGCGATATGCGGCGTTAAGCTGTTCGTAATCTTCGGGACGTTGGTCGTGATTTCTGAGGATGAATCCGATAGGAGTTCCGGTGGTTTTACCTTGGTAAATTCCCGATAAAAACTCCACTTCATCCAGCTCGTTTCGTGGACTAACGAGTGCTGATTGTCCCGGTCTTCGGCGATTCAATGCAGCTTGAATGTATTCAAAATCTATGGCCAAGTTTGGCGGGCATCCTTGGATCATACCACCCAATGCTGCCCCGTGTGATTCACCAAAGGTGCTTAATTGAAAAAGCGTTCCAAACGTTGATCCTGCCATGGTTCAAAGTTAAGGCTTTTCAATGGGTTTCAAAAAATTGATGTTTCGTTTTAATCCCTGAAATCCTGTTCGTTTAATCGCACTATTCTTAAATAGAATTTCAAAATGATTGGAGCTTAATTCTTGCCATTCCTTGGTGTGTAAACTCAAGAGTTCAAAATCAGGATTGAATCGTTTTTCTTGATGTGCTTTTGAAAATCGATTCCACGGACAAACGTCTTGACAAATGTCGCATCCAAACATCCAATTTTCCATGGATTGGTTGAATTGTTGCGGGAGGAGTTGATCTTTTAATTCAATGGTTAAATAAGAGATGCATCTAGAGGCATCAATCTGATAGGGGCTAGTTAAGGCATCGGTAGGACACGCATCTAAGCATTTCGTGCAGGTGCCACAATAGTCCCGCATTGGGGGATCTTGAGTGAAGGATAAGTCTGAAATAATCTCTGCGATGAAAAAGAAACTCCCCTCTTTCGGGTGGATTAAATTGGTGTTTTTACCAATCCAACCCAATCCTGCCTTTTTTGCCCACGCTTTGTCCATCACCGGCGCCGAATCCACAAAAACTCGCCCTTGAATACCTCCGATTTCTTCCTTAAGCGCTTCTACGAGTAGTTTTAACTTGTCTTTAATGACCGTGTGATAATCTTCCCCGTAGGCGTATTTTGAAATTTTTGGTGCACCTTCCGTTTGCGATTCGGAGGGATAATAATTTAACAACAATGAAATGACGCTGTTGGATCCTTCCACTAAGCGAGTTGGGTCCAAGCGCTTATCGAAATGATGTTCCATATAGGACATTTTTCCATGACGTCCTTCGCTAAGCCAGCGCTCTAGTTTTGGTGCTTCTTCGGCCAGAAATCCTGCTTGGGAAAATCCGCAATAAAAAAAACCGAGTTCGCTTGCTTTTTGTTTAATGAACGATTTGTATCGATCGGCATTCATCGTTAGAACAATCCGCCTTGAAAATACCCCATATCTCGCCCGAGGTGTTTGTAGGTTTTTTCCGTAACCTTTCGGCCGCGAGGGGTGCGCATCAAGAATCCTTCTTGAATCAGAAAGGGCTCATATACTTCTTCCAAGGTCCCTGCATTTTCGCCAATTGCTGTTGCTATGGTTGATAATCCAACCGGTCCACCACTGAATTTATCCATGATTACCTTAAGTATGCGAATGTCCATTTCATCAAGGCCATTTTCGTCTACATTCAATGCTTTTAATGCAATTTCTGTAATCGCGTCGTCTATGGTTCCCGTACCTTTAATTTGCGCGAAATCCCGGACCCTTCGCAACAAGGCATTCGCGATACGCGGGGTTCCGCGACTTCGGCTGGCAATCATATACGCGGCCGTTTCATCGATTGGAATGTTTAACAAACTTGAAGATCGCTCCACGATGTGGGTGAGCGTTTGTGCGTCATAATATTCAAGCCGTGAATTAATACCAAAGCGTGCACGTAAGGGAGAGGTAAGTAATCCTGAGCGCGTAGTAGCTCCAATGAGCGTAAATGGGTTCAGTGTAATTTGAATGGTTCGCGCATTTGGGCCTGAGTCCAACAAGATATCGATCACATAATCTTCCATCGCCGAATACAGGTATTCCTCTACTACCGGACTTAAGCGATGTATTTCATCAATAAAAAGCACGTCGCCTTCGCTCAGATTGGTCAACAATCCAGCTAAATCGCCGGGTTTATCCAGAACGGGACCACTTGTTACTTTAAAACCAACTCCCATTTCATTAGCAATGATATTGGCTAAGGTGGTTTTTCCTAAACCCGGAGGCCCATGCAACAAGACGTGGTCTAAGGGTTCGTTTCGCAGTTTTGCGGCTTTAACGAAAATATGAAGATTATCAACCACTGCGGGTTGTCCAGCGAAATCTGCCAAGGTTTTTGGTCTCAAGACCTTATCGTAATCTTGTTCTTGGTTTTCTGCCTGTTCTCGATAATCAAATGATTCTTCCAATGGGTGTACTTTGTACTACAAATTTACCATTCCATTTGAATTGGTGGCCTACACTCAGGCACGAAAATCGGTTAGAAAATCACTCATGGAATTAAAGTGGTAATCGGCAAGGATTAATTTAGGATTTGGGACATGGGTTTTTTCAGGAATACACACCACGCTCATCAGTGCCGCTTTTCCAGAAATCACTCCATTCAATGAGTCTTCTATCACAAGGCACTTGTTTGGTTTTACTCCAAGAGATTCAGCCGTTTTGAGGTATACATCCGGATGAGGTTTTCCGTAGCGTTCAACCTCTGCAGAATGCACGGCGTCAAAATAATGCGCAATGTTTAGGTATTTGAGCACGGTATCAATTAAACGTTGTGGTGATGAAGTGGCTAATCCGATTTTTATATCCGTTTTACTCAGATAATCAAGGGCATCAATAACACCGGGTAAAGGATATGGATTTTCAGCGACTAACTCAACCATTCGATCTATGATTTGATTTACCACCGAATGAATGTCATCAATCCCCCATTGGTCTTCATGATTCCAGTATTCCACTACTTGGTCTATGCGCAATCCTACGGTTCGTTGAAAATCTTGGGCCGTTAAGGTGCTCCCTAAGGAGGAAAACACATCGAACATGGCGATTTTCCACAGCGGTTCGGAATCAATGAGCACGCCGTCCATATCAAAGATGACCGCCTGAATGTTGGATTGATTCCAATGCATTATCGAATAAATAAGCGTACTTTTTCGATTCTTCGTTCACTGACTTCTTCAATCACCAGGCGAATATCGTTGTTAAGGGCCAGGGTGGTATCCTTCTCAGGAATTCGCTCAAGGCGATAGGTGATGAGGCCTCCTAGGGTTTCGTATTCTTCGGATTCGGGAAGATTTATGGGATAATTTTCGTTGATGTAATCAATTTCTACCCGCGCCGAAAAAACAAATTCATGATCAGAAATTTGTTCCTCTAGCCAATCTTCTTTGTCGTGTTCGTCTACAATATCTCCAAAAATTTCTTCAATAACGTCTTCGATGGTAATGATACCTGCCGTACCGCCATATTCATCGTTCACTATCGCGATATTGCCTGTTTGTTTTGAAAAGGTTTCTAATAGTTCCGTGCCAGAAAGCACCCCGGGTACAAAGCCGATGGGTTTTAATATTTGCGTAATTGAGCTGGGATTACTAAAGAAATCATACGAGTGAACATAGCCAATGATATTATCAATGGAGTTTCGATAGATTACAATCTTTGAAATGCCTTTCTGTTGAAAAAGCGCCAGGGTGGATTCCATCGACTCTGTTACATCAACCGCGATAATTTCGGTGCGCGGAATCATGCAGTCTCTCGCTTTCACATGATTGAATTCAAGCGCATTTTGTAAAATGGTCATCTCATGTTTCAATTCCTGCTCTGGAGCGATTCGCGCATTTAGGTCTTCCACGTAGTGTTCTAGGTCGATTTTAGAAAATACTTTTTCGGAGGATTTCATTTTTGATCCCGTGGCTTTTAACAGAATTAAGCTTAAAAACAGCACGAATTGGGTCGGTAAATAAAGAATTCCGTACACAATCAATAGGGGATAGGTACCGATGTTCAAAAAACGATTTGGATTAATAGAGGCAATTGCTTTTGGAAAAAACTCTGCACCGATTAACACCAATAACGTAGAAAGAATGGTTTGGATGATTAGGATTAATATTTCGTTTTCAATGCCCCATAATTGCTTAGACTCCCCGATTAGCAAATGACCAAAGGTTATACCATAGATCACGAGTGAAATATTATTCCCTAGGAGCATCATGGCAATCATAGTAGATTGGTTCCGATAAAATATGGCATTTACTTTTCCCCGCATACTTCCTCGCGTTCGCTCCACTTCAATCCTCAATCGATTGGAAGAAAGATAGGCTTGTTCCATGCCAGAAAAAAAGGCTGAACCAATGAGGGAAAATATAAAAAGTATGATGTATAACTGTTCGCCCATTAAAGTACGTCTTTACCGATATCCCGTCGAAAATAAGCATTTTCAAAGGATATTTTTGAGATGCCCGCATAGGAGCGGTCCAACGCTTGTTTAAGCGTTTTTCCAAAGGAAGTCACTGCAAGAACTCGTCCGCCATTGGTGAGTACTTGTGGCCCATCAGCGGTGGTTCCTGCATGAAATACTAAGGCATCGGTTACGGAGTTTAGCCCATAAATAATTTTCCCTGATTGGTAAGCTGCAGGATAGCCCCCAGAAACCATCATGACAGTAGCTGCAGAATGCTCAGCAAATTGCACATCGCGTTCAGACAACGTTTTAGTAGCTACACCTTCCAATAAATCCAAAAGATCTGATTTGATGCGTGGAATTACCACCTCTGACTCAGGATCTCCCATTCTGCAATTATATTCGATCACATAGGGATCCCCTTTTACATTGATTAATCCGAAGAATATAAACCCTCGGTAGTCGATTTGCTCTTTTTTGATTCCTTTAACGGTTGGGATAATCACCTGATTTAATACCTTATCCATAAATGCCGCGTTGGCAAATGGAACCGGGGAAATCGCCCCCATACCGCCCGTATTTTCTCCTTGGTCTTCTTCGCCAATACGCTTATAGTCTTTCGCTTCGGGTAGTAATTTAAAAGAAATCCCATCCGTTACTACAAATACAGAAAGCTCTATGCCTTTCAGAAATTGTTCAATGACTACCTTTTGCCCCGCAGCACCGAATTTTTCATCCAATAGAATCTGGGTGAGTTCATCCTCTGCAGTTTTTAGGTCGTCAAGGATTAACACTCCTTTACCTGCCGCTAAACCATCCGCTTTCAGCACGTATGGCGCTTTCATACTGCGCAAAAACGCGATGCCCTCGCGTAAGGTCGCAAGGGTAAATGATCCGTATTTTGCGGTTGGAATTTTGTGGCGCTGCATAAATTCCTTGGCAAAGGTCTTACTTCCTTCTAAGGCGGCACCTGCTTGGGTCGGGCCAATTAATGAAACGCTTCTCAATTGAGGGTCTTTTTTGAAAAAATCGGCAATTCCCAATACCAACGGTTCTTCCGGCCCAACGATAACCATTTCTATTTTTTGCTCAATCACGAACGATTTAACGGCCTCAAAATCTGTTACATTCAGCGCGATGTTTTTTCCAAATTGCTTCGTTCCGGCATTTCCCGGAGCAATAAAAAGGGCCTCTAACATGGAACTTTGAGAGATTTTCCAAGAAATAGCCGACTCTCGTCCGCCAGAACCAATTAATAATACCCTCATATGGCACAATGAGTTAAAAGCGATTCAAAAAATGCCAATCCGTCTCGATTGTTCAAGTCGCTATCTGCAGCGCGTTCTGGGTGCGGCATCATACCAAATACACGTTTATTTTTGTTGGTGATTCCAGCGATATTCATTACGGACCCATTGGGATTATTGGCCTCATCCACTTTGCCGTCTACGCGAGCATATTGAAATAAAATCTGCTCATTGTCTGTTAATTCAGTGATGGTATCCTGAGGGGCATAAAACCTGCCTTCCCCATGTGCAATCGGGATTTTATACACTTCACCCTTAGATAAACCCGCAGTGATGGGTGTTGCCGTAGTTCCGGGAGTAATGTATACGTTTTTACAAATAAACTTTCGTTCTGTATTGTGTAATAATGCGCCAGGCAACAAGCCACTTTCTGTTAATATCTGAAACCCATTGCAAATCCCAAGCACATATCCCCCGCGATTCGCATGTGTAATCACTTCGTTCATAATGGGCGAAAATTTTGCAATGGCACCAGACCGTAGGTAATCTCCATAGGAAAAACCACCGGGGAGTATCACCATGTCTACGCCTTGTAAATCCGTATCTTTATGCCACAATGACACTACTTCTTGATTCAATAAATCCTTCAGCACGTAAACCATGTCTTGGTCGCAATTGGATCCAGGGAAAGTAACTACACCGAATTTCATATCTGTTATTTGAGCTACAAAGGTATCAATTCTTAGAGAAGCTAGTCAAGAAAAGTAAACTTAAGTAAGCCATAAATCAAGAAAAGATAGAACAAAAGCGAGGAGGGAAGGCTAAACCGTTTTGACAGTAAAGGAAAGCTGAAAAGTATACTTAAAGGAATGGTAAAATACTCGATTTTCAAGGAGGGTTCGCCTAAAAAAGCACAAAACAACAAAGAAAAAAATATCCCAACCCCAAAAAGATTGATCAATTGTATTTCTTTTTTCATTCGATTTCCCGCATTCGAAAGTTTATGGCGCACCCCAATTATACTGACCACAAAAAGACAGAACAGGACGGCTGCATTAATCGCATGAGTCAACGAGAAGTTTAATAAAAAAGGATTCCAAGCGTAAATAAAGGGGGTGAATTGAAGATCATACAGATAGAAGAAACTGATTAAATAAATAAAAGGTATGGAGCTCCCAAGGATATAAAAATAGAATTCTCGCATTTGAAAAGGCCGAAAAATAAGGTAGCATAGCATGCCAATTGGAAGGAGCAGCACAAAAGGTGGGTATACGGTAGCCGCGATTGCGATAAAAAAGGCCGCATTAAAAATCCGTAAGGTTCCTGTTTGGTTTTGGTTTAATTTCAAAAACTGACTTAAGGATAAAATGATCATGCTTGAAGCCAAATGAAAGCCGTTGAATTCATAGAAATCCATAAAAAGTGCCGAAAAAACCACAAAATTCAATGCAGGTAAATAGGTGTTTTTCTCATTGAATTCGGCAGAGTTAAAGGTGTAGTTCAATGCAATGGCATTCATCAGCACCCACGTTGCCGCAAGGATTTCAGTATATATACTGGAGCGGCCCTGTTCAAGCGTCGCGTTTCCCCACCAACCAAATTCAATGTCTAAAGGCCCAATGGCGGAAAACGTTAACCGATAGGTAAGGTGAAACCCAAGAAGAACAAGAGGTAGAAAAAAAAGGGCAAAGGGCCTATTATCCCCGAAGAAGCGAATCATGCAACTAAATTAATCATTTCTTGTTGAACCTTTTATTTTAACTTTATATGATTCAATGCTTGGAAATTGAATTAAATTATATATTTGTTACCTTTCAAACAACGCCCTATGTCAACCGATAAAACACGATACTCCGATGCTGAACTTGAGCAGTTCAAAGAATTGATTAATAAAAAACTAGAAGAGGCTCAGGTAGATTACAACTTGCTCAAAGGGTCTTTATCGCACAATGACGATCACGGTACCGATGATACTGGTAGAACGTTTAACATGATGGAAGACGGTTCAGAGACCTTATCGCGAGAAGAGGTAGCGCAACTCGCCGCACGTCAGGAAAAGTTTATTCAAAGCCTACGAGCAGCGTTAGTACGAATTCAAAATAAAACGTACGGGATTTGCAGAGTCTCCGGCCAATTAATCCCCAAGGAGCGTTTACGCCTTGTGCCTCACGCCACAATGAGTATTGATGCTAAAAACGCCCAAAAGAATTCGTGAGTAAAAAACACTGGATTGCACTAGCAATACTATTGATTTTATTAGCAGTAGATCAATGGGTGAAGCTCTATATTAAATCTTCATTTGTTCCAAACGAGACTCGATATGTCATTGGGAATTGGTTTGCGCTGCATTACATTGAAAATCAGGGAATGGCTTTCGGCACCACGCTGGGTGGTTCTATTTATGCTAAATTAGCCTTAAGCGTTTTTAGAATAGTGGCAATCGCGGGTATCAGTTATTACATTTTGTTAGAGATTAAACGCCAGGTAGCTTGGCCTCAATTAATTGCATTAACTATGATTTTAGCCGGTGCAACAGGGAATTTAATTGATTCCATGGTGTACGATTTTATTTTTCCATTCAACCCCTGCGAGAGTTTTAACCAATTGGAAGGTTCCGGCATAAAAACAACCTGTGATCAATACGGAATTTCTTACCCGGTAGAAGTTCGAAACAAAGGGTTTTTATTTGGTAATGTGGTGGATATGTTTCAGTTTGATGCCTATTGGCCAACGTGGATGCCTTGGGTAGGTGGAGAACCCTTATTTCCCGCCATTTGGAATGTAGCTGACTCTTGCATTTCCATCGGGGTAGGGTTGATGATCCTGATCAATCGAAAGCAGTTATTTACATTTAGAAAACCCAAGGTCAGTCAAGACTAGAAGTTCCATTTCATGTTTCGGTCATCCAACAACGCAAAAGACACCTTGTAGGTTAATCTCATGTCGGTTTGATTCCCATCAGACACACAGCCGTAAATACCGATGCGTAGCCTCCTCCTAGATAGTTTAAAGCTGCGTTCCAACCCAGCGAGTAGTTCATAGTGCTGGTACTTGTGCTCCAACACGTACATCGCTCCCCCACCAACGACTAATCCGATGCGTGTTTTTTTCATGAAGGGAATTTTATTTAAAATCGCGCCGTTGTCGTGGTGAACAAAGTGTGCCTCATGCACCCAGCTTTTGGTAGGGAGCGTTGTATCTAGGCCTTGAAACGAGTACAAAGGGTTTGAAAACCATATGGGATCCGATCGCCGTTGATACCGTAAGTCCGGTTCGCGAACATCCTTCATGGTAATAAAGGTTCCCGACAATAAGCGATAGCTTGTATTACCCAATAAGCCTAATTTGAAATTTTGCTGGATAGCAAAACTCACATAATCATAATTAATATCGCTTCCAAAAAGTCCCGACACTCCTTTTTTGTAATAAATACTAAAGGTGGGCCAAGCGGAACCCAAGACTACTTTGCGATAGGGTTCCCTCATATACCGCTGTTTTGGAACAAAGGAGAGATCAAAGGATACAATAGATGCCTGATAAGGATTGAAAATCATGGCACTGTCGTTTGGTATAAACTCATCGGCAAGTTCTAAAAATTTAAAATCACTCAAGCTTCTTCGTTCCGCCAAGTTAATATTCGCTCCAGCGTATAGGCCATTCACCAATTCATAGTTAATCCCTACATTCAATTGTGTGGCTTCAATAAAATTGTTCCTCCTGTAAATTTGAGTGATGGCGTCAAAACCTCGGATCACATCAAATTCGTGACTGAGTGAAGCCGAAACATCCCCCTGATGGAAGGGGTCGAAACGATACCGATTCCAGATGACACCCTTGGGGTCACGATTCAGAAAACCATAGGAGATTCGGGTATAAAAATCGTAGGTGCGTTGGTTTTCCCATTTTTTGAAGTAGTCAAAATTCGGAGCAACTCGAGGACCCCCAATGCCAATCGGTTGCACCATCGTAGCCAAAGAACCAAAAGAGAACTGTTGCCGCTTTACACGATTTCTGTGGTCCACACCAAACCAAAGGATTTTCAAGGCGGTAATTTTATTAAATACTGCATCCACCGAATCCAAGTATTCTTTTTTATTATGCGCTTCCGATATGCTATCCTTTAAAAAGATAAACCGCTTTTCTTCTTCACTCAAACCAACCGCGCGCGTTTGTCCCCAGAATGCACTGTCTTTTTCATACGCACTTTGTTCCGTGATTGCCACCTCCGTATTAAAAAATTTAGCAGGAAAATTTGGTTTGAAATTATAGTTACTAAACAACGCGATGGTGGAAGCATTAGAGGTTTCAGATTTATATTTCACCCCATAATTCAACGTTTGCTTAGTAAGCACACACAGGGTATCACCAGGATGTTCAAACTCTTGATTGATTTCGAAATGGTCATAAATGAGTAGATTTCCTTTGTTCATGGTAAGCGACAACTTCTTAACCAACCATAGCGTATCAATGACCCAAATATACCCCTCAAGGGTAGTGGTTGCAGTATTTCTTGGAATGATTTTAATCCGGGAAATCAGTTGGCCATCCTCCTCATATTTTTCCTCTAAGCGATATTTGTAGGAAAGAATTCCCGGAATCGAGATGGGTGAGCTGACAGGGGTTTCGTGAAGGTCATCTAAATGTAGCAGGTTTTCGAAAAAATTGAAATTACTTTTTACGGTAGTCGTGTAGTACAGATTTTGCGAATTCCCATAGAGGTCGAAGGCATTTCGAATTTCTTTTACTTTGTTTGGTGGGGCATAGGAACGATTCATTTGAACCTCTACCAAGTTCATTCGATTGCTCAGCGTATCTGTTGGTTCTTCAAATGGGCGTTCTTCGGATTCCTCCTTTTTTTGTTTTTCTTTGGGCGGAAACTCCAGTTTTTCACTGGCCTTGATATAAACGTCAACGGTATGGGGATAATTCCATGGGTTTATACTGTCCCGCTTATTGACCACGCGTAGCATGATTTCACGACCAGGGTTAGACTTCTTTACCGAAACGACCACGTCTTCAATGTCTTTTAAATTCGGCGGAAAT
>CANHHA010000017.1 GCA_947460825.1 Flavobacteriales bacterium | reverse complement strand
TGCGTACCACCACCGCCACCAAAACCTCCAACACAAATCGCATTAGAACCATGGTTACCTCCGTTTCCACCGTTGGTGAATGAAGCACCCCCAGTACCGTATGTTCCAGATCCACCATTAGTAGAGAAACCACCACCGCCTGCGGCACCGCTGTTGTTACAGCCGTTACCTCCGTTACCTCCTGCACCACCTGTGGTACACCCTGTTGGCTGACCACCATTCACCGTAACTGCATGGGCATTGTATAAAGCTGAGGAGCCGTCGTATTGACCGCCACCACCTCCGGCAACAAGCAAGGGAACGTTAGCCGATGTAGCTACAAAGGAACCACCACCTCCAGAACCAGAGGAAGAAAAACCTCCTGCTTGACCAACGATAATTTTTAATTGCTGTCCGGCTGTTAAAGCAAAATCACCACGGATTTGAGCTCCACGGCCAAATTGATTATTCCCTCCCCCTTGCGCACCAAATCCCTCAATGCGGTAGGTGCCAGAGCTAGGAACGGTCCACAATTGAACCCCACTTTGCGAAGTTACTAGTCCATTGAGGTTTGTGCTCGAATATGCACTATTAACTTGTGCTTGGGTTGGACCAAACTGTCCGGTAGCACTACAGTTAGTAAAAGTATACACTGTACCCGCGGCTCCGCCACCACCTGCTGAAGTAGATGCTACATAATATGTTGTATTTGCAATAAGTTGTGGGGTTGTGAAATTCGCACCTGTTCCAACCTGTGTTGTACCTGTGGAGTTGGAAAACCACGCATAAGTTCCAGTCCCGCCTAATGCACTTAACGCGGCAGTCGCGCCACAGTTTACCACTGCGCCGTTAGCTGTTGGAGCAGACGGTAAAGCTACAGTTACATTGACAGGAACCAATGCTGAAATACACCCTTGACCCATAAATGTAATGGTAACTTGCCCTTGGCCTGCATGTGCACCTTGTTGATTAACTTGATTGGTTCCGTTATTAACTGAACCTCCACCACCGGCTATTCCGTTCGATGAACCACCACCTCCAGAAAAGCCACCTCCTGCACCACCATTGGGATTACAATTTCCTCCGGCACTGGCACCACCACCAAATCCACCGTTTGCTCCAGCCCAACCACAATTCCAAGAGTTTACGCCACCTAATCCTCCATTAACAAACGAAGTTCCTGGTCCCGCATAGGAAGGGCTTGAAGTACAATTTGCACCATTCCCCAAGAATCCACCTCCACCAGCACCACGTGTTCCGCCTGATCCCCCTGCTCCATTTGAACCTCCGGCTCCGCCTCCAAAACCACCATTAGTAGATGTTAACCCAGGATTAAACGAATAATTCCCATTACCACTTCCACCACCAGCAACAATCAATACATTACCTGTAGTATTATATGGAGACCTAACTACAAATGAACCCCCTCCGCCTCCGGCGGGCGACACGCCTGTTCCATTTTGCCCCACTAAAATACGAATTACCTCACCAGCATTCAAGGTGAAATCTCCTTGCATAATAGCGCCTTGACCGCCAGATCCACCACCACACGCACCGCGGGTAACAATACGATACGTACCCGTAGCTGGAACTGTCCAGTCTTGAAATCCCGAGCCTGTAACAGATACATTACCAGCCAAGTTTGTACCAGAATAAGCCGCATTAACTTGTGCTTGGGTAGGTCCTACATGACCTGTAGCAGCCGCATTGGTAAAGTTAAATGCTGTGCCGTTTGCTAAGCCAACTGAAGAAGCAACATAATACGTTGCATTCGCAGTTAGCGCTGGAGTTACAAACGATGCCCCAGATCCAACCAATTGCGAACCTGCTGCGTTACTGAACCATTGATAATTAACTCCTCCGGATGCATTTAATGTAGCCGTTTGACCACAATTAATCGAAACAGCATTTGCTGTTGGATTTGGCGGAGGACATTGTGCATTTACGTTACTTACCGTTACCCCAACAAAAAAAAGAAGCAAGGATTTAAAAATTACAGAAATAGAACGTGGTAGAGTAGTCATATTAAAATTTTTAGGCAGGTTAAATTTATAAATTCCTAATTAAAAAAATCAAACGTATTGTGTTACCAATTTAAGAATTTAAACAGAATGCTGTTTATTTTGACTATTCAATTAATCTCATCGAATATTCATTGAAAAAGAATGAACGTAAAAAACGCTCAATTTTACTTTTTCTCTTCGCGATCGCGAAAAAAGGGGGTAGATTTAGTAGCATAAGGTAGGTTTAGGTGATTCAAAAGTAGTAGTATTTCTAATTCAAGGTTACATCATGAAATTCCATGTATTTATTTTACGTGTAATTACGTATTAATTACTGCGTGTTTCTAATTAACTATGAAAGGTAGTATCATGTGTTTTTGAGTACTGATTGAAACAAATTGTGCAAGGTATTTGCCACTAGCTAATGGAAGGCTTAGTGATTGGCTTCCTTCTAATGCTGCATCAAACACTACGCGGCCTTGCGCGTCAAAAATACGTGTTTGAAAAATTTCATCCGTTGGAAGGGAAACACTGAACGATCCACTGTTAGGATTTGGGTATAGGCTAAACACCGTGTTATCTATGCTCGGTGCCTCTGCATTCATAAGATTTTGTACATGAAAGGAGTCAAGCATTTGACAGCCGTTGGCATCGGTAATGAGCACCTCATAGAAACCCGAGCCCAGCGAAGCTAAATCCTCAGATGCGTCGTTGGTATTCCATAGATACGTATAGGGTGCTACTCCCCCTTGGGCTGTAAGATCAATCGCCCCATTGTTTAAGACCGTTTCATCCGTAACAAATCCATTAGCCACGATCGCTGAAGGAGCAATCAAGTTAAAGGCTTGTTGTATTGAACATCCATTTCCATAAGACAGCGTAGCTAAATATGTGCCAGCCCCTAAGCCGCTTAATTGGGTTCCAACACTTCCCTCTGACCAAAGCACCGAGGTGGCTGTATTATTTGTAACATTTAACTGTATTCCCCCATTGTATGAATCAGCGCACAAGGGATCTGCTTGAATAACGGTGAAGGTTGGAGGAATCACATCATCTACAAACACAGCGGTATCTAAACGACATCCGTGCGTTCCCTCAATGTGTACCGTATAAGTGTTCGTGGTAAGACTGGGGTTAAATACACCCGTTACGTTATTCCCCCAGGTTACATCAAACGGTGCTTGTGCACCTTGTATTAATAAGGTTGCTGACGCATCTTGGATATAGCAAGAATCGGTCAACAAAAAGGCAGGAACAATAGGGTTCCAGGTATTTGAGGCAGCCAATACCGCTTGAAAGGCATCTAACCTACCCGAACCAAGTTTACCAGCATAGCTTGGATTCAATGCATTTAAGGGTGCTGCGGTATTTTTTAGAATTTGTTCAATTTGAATGTTTGAGATGCATTTATTGGCTGATAGCATTAATGCCACCGTTCCACTTACATAAGCGGCCGCGAACGAAGTACCATTCATATTCAAGTACCATCCGCTAGCAGGCGATACTGCTACATCGTATCCAGGTGCAGCTAAATCTACGGAATCGTTGTGATTGTGGGTTGAACTGGGATCACCGATCCACTGCTCATGATTATCGGATGGGCCAACCGAAGTTACAGAAAACACATGATTGTAAGATGCAGGGTAAACAAGCGCGTCTGGTAAGCCACAGGTATTTCCATTTCCGGCTGAAGCCACTATGAAGGAACCGTTAGCGGCAGCCTCTTCGATTACATCCTGTTCCAATTGACTAAAGAAGCACCCGCTGCTCCAACTGATGTTAATTACATCGGCGCCCGCGTAACTTGCCGCCAAGACCTCATTAAAATTCATTTTATACAGGGCAAGGCTGGTATTGAAGCCAATAGAACTTAGACCATAGCCATTGTTCGTTTTACCAGCGGCAGTGATTGCAACGGCAGTTCCGTGGGTGGTAGATGCATTGTTATTGACGTCGTAGTAAATATATTTACCTTCTAGGTCCTGATGATTCACATCGAAATTTTGATCGCACACCGCAATCACCACTTGATTGTCGCCTTGGGTTAGATCCCAAGCTTGAGGCGCATTGATGAGCATTAAGGCATAATCAGAAATTCCCGCTTGACTGTTTAAATCATTTGGGACGTACAAAGGGTTGTATTCAGGGCCTCGTTCAATGCTATAAATTTTACCACCAAAGATGGAACAAGCGGATTTAAAATCTGCCAACTCACAATCGCCTTGAACTTCATATACTTTTTGAAGCTCAGGGTTTCTACTCGCACGCAAGGCTTGTACCGGCGATGTGAGATTCAATTCTTTCGTTAATACTTCCCATGATGGGTTTGTAAATACGGAAGTGTCCGCTTTAAACCACAGGGAATTTTGTTGAGCAAACGCGGTAGTTCCTAAGAAAATACACATCGAAAGTTTTAAGGCCGAAATCCAATTCATAGCGTAAGGGTTAGTGTTGTTGTTGCCCGAAGGCGGACACTCTTACGGAATTGAATGAGAGAAGGTTACGAATTAACGTTCATAACACCTATCTAAATCTATTTACAAGGCTTGAAGGTCTTTTAATAGGAGCTGCACCGTTGAACGGTTATTAAACTCATTAATATCTAAGGTATGTAATACGTCAAATGATAATCCTGCTAAGGTTAAGTCTTCCTTTTCTTTCATATTAAACCCAATCGCATTTAAAGACACTCGCTGACTTTGTTGGGTAAGGGTTAATTTTAGATGCAGTGCTTTGAGTAGTTTTGATTGCGTAGCATACACTTCTTGTGTAAGAAACACTGGTTTATGATTTCCGGGGCCATGGGGTTCAAAAGCTTCCAACACACGCACCAACTTAGGGATTGAATAAAGCGATTCACCGCCGAAAATCTCATCTAAATTTAGCGCAGCATCATAGGTTAAAATAGGAGTCCGAGGATTAGATTCAAAGTACGTAGCGGCAAGCTCATTTAGCTTTAATTTAAAATCCTCAAAGTTTCCTGGTTTCAGCGATAATCCGGCGGCATGTTGATGCCCACCAAATTGAATTAATAAGGATTCACATTGAATCAAGGCGCGATGAATATCGAAGTTACCCACCGTACGCGCAGAACCAGAAAGTACGCCGTTGTGTTCGGTTAGAATTATGGTGGGAAGGGGATATTTCTCGATGACCCTGGAAGCCACAATGCCTACAACCCCTTTATGCCAAGCAGAAGAATACAACACGTTAACCGATCTATCATTCGGCTCCTTGGTTAACATAGCCAAGGCTTCTTCTGTAATTTGTTGATCTAAGCTTTTACGGGTTTGATTGTCCTTCTCTATTTCCTCAATTAAGGAATCCAGGTCTTCATGAACCGGATTCAACATGCATGCCACGGCAGCTCTTCCCGATCGGATTCTTCCTGCGGCATTAATTCGCGGGGCAATCCCAAAAACGAGGTCGTTCAATTTAATCATTCCAGAACGATTCGCCGCGGAGAGCATCTTTTTAAACGCAGGACGCGCATACTCATTGATTTGTTTAAGGCCGTAAAAGGCGT
This sequence comes from Flavobacteriales bacterium, assembly GCA_947460825.1. Taxonomy (GTDB): domain Bacteria; phylum Bacteroidota; class Bacteroidia; order Flavobacteriales_D; family Crocinitomicaceae; genus UBA952. The sequence continues at coordinate 50,484 of CANHHA010000017.1, read as the reverse complement.
ATATCCTGTTTTCATCGGTTACGGGTACGATATCTGCCGCAATGCTCAAGGCCAGTAAATCCAAATTGACATAGAGTTCATCCAAGGGCCACGCATTGGAACTAAACAAGGCCTCTAATAATTTCATCCCAACTCCTGCCCCTGAAAGGCCTTCAAACGGATAGGTATCCGTAGGCACCTTGGGGTCCAAGATAATTGCCGGAGGCAGGACCTCCCCGGGCTCATGATGATCACACACAATTACCTGTATATCATTGGAAATTAAGGTTTGAATTAGTTCTACGGAACGCACTCCACAGTCTAGGGTAATTAGCACATCAATATTATCACTAATTGCTGCTTCTACTCCTGCTTGACTTAGGCCGTATCCTTCTGCATAGCGGTCGGGAATATAGTAATCAATAAAAGCCACCCTTCCTCGCAAGGCATTCATAACGATAGCCACCGCTGTGGTACCATCTACGTCGTAGTCGCCAAACAATCGGATGCATTTTTTTTCTGTAATTGCTTGATTTAACAGGTCAACTGCTTCATGCATGTGAGTAAACAAGAACGGGTCATTAACTTGACTCAATTTAGGCCTAAAAAAGCGCTCTGCTTCCTGGTAGGAGGTTACACCCCGATGCACCAAGAGGGATGCAATTAATGGGGTTATTTTAACTTCTTTCGCTAATTGTTCAACCTTTTCTGGACAGGCTGGGTCCTTTGGAATCCAAGTGTAGTTCATGAATAAAAAATATAATAAAACACAATACGCTTTTCATCAAAATTAATTGTTTATCTTTACCTCAAACTTTAAATCTTTTTTATATGAAAACAAAAAATTTACTTTGGGTAGCGCTTTTAGGCCTTGCTGTATCTTGTACGGTAAGCAAGCGAATTGACAAATGGGGATACAAGGTATCTTTAAACAAAAACAACCAATCGGAGCTTAGCAACGAGGAAGTAGCTGCAGTTCCAATGACTGAGCAAACCAATTCAACATTACAAACAGTTCAGACTGAGCCGGTTGTTTCATTGGTTGAAACTGCGCGTGTAGAACCTACTGCAGAATCAACATCACCAATGGTAAAAATACAAGCCGTGAAAATGGTGAACACGAATCAAACAAATGCAGCAGTTGCGATGAAATTGAACAAAAAGGCTGAGCGCATTATGGCTAAGCTTAATTCAAATGAAGCAAAGGCGAGTAATTCAAACCGCACAGATACCTGGGTATATATCGTGCTAATGTTGTTAGTTCCCTTTGGAACAACAATTTCGATGTATCTATATGAAGGAAGTTGGACAAAGCGTGTAACTGTGAATTTGATCCTAACCTTACTTTGTGGTTTACCAGGATTCATTCATGCCTTGGTTGTGATTTTTGGCAACAAATAATCAAGCCTTTTAAGGAATAGTGAGCCGGGGAGTTATTCTCCGGCTTTTTTATTGAACTCAAGGCGCGAAAGAATCATGGAATGAATGCTTACCGATGCATTTCCGTGATGATATCGGTCAAGGAACCACTCCCCTTTTTCGTTCTTGCATAGCACATTAAATCGATCGAAAAAGTCGATTCCTAAGTGTTCTCCGAGCGAACGAACTGTATGTGTGATTTTGTCTATAGAACAGCCAGAAGCCTTTACCTCTGCTTCGTTAGCTGCAATAACAATAGCGGCACCCTCAAAGCAAAACCCAGCGCCATCAATGGGTGTACCATGGGTTTTCCAATTTGAAACAAAGGTGCTCAATGTATTATTAACGATGAACACTTCTTCGGTATTCAACATTCGATTGGCCACAAACACCCAGGTTCTTTGATCTGTCATCTTTCTTACAAATCCGCTGCTTGAGCAATTAATTCAGCTACATCAAGCACTTGAATGTCTGCTTCTTTATTAAAATTCTTTACCCCATCGGTCATCATGGTATTACAAAACGGGCAACCGGTAGCCACAATATTTGCCTCTGATTCTAGTACATCTTCTGTACGTTCAATATTAATTTCTTTATTACCCTTCTCTGCCTCTTTAAACATTTGAGCACCACCCGCTCCACAGCAAAGGCCGTTGGTTTTACAGCGCTTCATTTCCACCAATTCACCGTCAAGGCTCTCAATAAGGTCGCGAGGCGCTTTGTAGACATCGTTCGCTCTACCCAAATAACAAGGGTCGTGGAAGGTGATTTTCTTTCCTTTGAAGGTGCCTCCATCGATCAGGGACAATTTACCTGTATTAATTAAATCCTGAATCAACTGGGTATGATGTAGCACCTCATAGGAGCCACCCAGTTCTGGATACTCATTCTTTAGTGTGTTAAAACAATGCGGACAACCTGTAACAATTCGCTTTATTTCATAGCCATTGAGCACTTGAATATTCATTTGAGCCTGCATCTGAAATGTGAATTCATTTCCAGCCCGTCGCGCAGGATCACCTGAGCATGACTCTTCCGTACCTAGCACGGCAAATTTCACCTTACAATGGGTTAAAATTTTGGCAATTGCCTTGGTGATTTTCTTGGCACGGTCGTCAAAACTACCGGCACATCCTACCCAAAACAGGACGTCAGGGGTTTCTCCTGCGGCCATCATTTCGGCCATTGTTGGAACTTTCAAATTCATCCTATTAATTTTCTTCGGTCCATTTCATTCGATCAGCAGGTGAAAACTGCCATGGCGCACCATTATTCTCAATGTTCGTTAACATTCCTGTTAATTCCGTTGGGACTTTTGACTCCTCCATAACCAGGTATCTTCTCAGATCAACAATAATGGAAAGTGGATCAATGTTCACTGGGCATTCTTGCACACACGCATTACAACTCGTACAAGCCCAAAGTTCTTCGGGGGTAATGTAATCTCCCAGCAAGGACTTTCCGTCATTTAAATCAAAATTCTTTGCTCCAATTTCTGACAAACGATCACGCGTATCCATCATGATTTTTCTAGGAGAAAGCAATTTTCCAGTTTGATTCGCCGGACACACAGAAGTACAACGGCCACACTCGGTGCATGAATAGGCATCCAATAATTGCTTCCAAGAAAGGTCTTGTACATCTTTGGCACCAAAGCGTTGAGGAGCCTCGGTAGCTGGTGAGGCTGCATATGGGTCAGCGGACGGGTCAAGCATTAATTTTACTTCCGCTTCCACGGACTCCATATTATTGAATTTTCCTTTAGCGTTCAAGTTGGAAAAGTAGGTATTTGGAAAAGCAAAGAGAATATGTAAATGCTTGGAATACGGCAGGTAATTTAAAAACACAAAAACCATAAGGAGGTGCCCCCACCAACCAATCGAAGAAATAATATGAAGTAGATCCACGTTGTTGATTTGCCCAAAAACCAAGGGTCCGAGGTATTGACTTACCGCGAAACCATACCCCACATTAGAACGCCATATTTTGTCTGCTTCATCTGCGCCATTCATCATGAAAATAAAAATGATCAGAAGCAACTCGAATAAGAGAATCAGGTTGGCATCATTTCTTGCCCAACCGTTTAGGTCTGAGGAGGTAAACCGCGGAATCTTGATTAAATTTCTACGGGAAAAGAAGATCAAGGTGGCAATGAATGTAAGTACCGAAAGTACTTCAATTGAACTGATTACAAAGGTATAAAAAGCACCTAACCCTGCATGGTAAAAGAATCGATGAGACCCGGTGAACCCATCAATAAAAACCTCGATTAGCTCAATTTGGGTAATGATAAAGGCCACGTAAAAGATAAAATGTAAGATTGCCGGAATTGGCCGATTAAACATTTTTTTCTGCCCAAAGGCTACCAACAACATGGTCTTAATTCGTTCCCCTACTCGATCGGTTCGGTTGGTGGGACGGCCAAGTTTAATTTGCTTCACAATTGAGCTCATTTTCCATAAGAAAAGAGTCATTGAAACCAGCACTAAGACGACGAAAACAAGGTGTGCTACCATAGCGCTACTCAGGGATTGTATCTAACCACTTTTTTAACTTTCCTTCTTCCTTGCCAGTGAGTTGGAGCCCTTTATTTTTTCGTCCAATCACAGATAGATGCACATAGCGTTCCGGGTGTGCTTGCAAATCGTCCACGAGCTCTTGGAGCTCATTGTTTGTTTCAACCAGTTCGTTATATAGTTTTTCGTCATGCACTAGTTTGCCCAAGGTACCCTTTCCACTGTTCACATCTTCGAGCATGTAATTAAACTTTTTCAAGGTAGTTTGGGCTTCAAGAATAGTCCCCTTGAAGTCTGCACTCACCATGTCATCGGTCACTTTTTTGGTGTTCCCAATAATTGCAGTTACCTCATCGCTACTTTTTTCGAGGTTCAAGGTTATCCGTTCGACGTGGTCCATGATTTTAGAAAACTGTACCTTTTCTTGCCCCACAAACCCTTGGATTTCTGAGGATAAATCCCCGATTTTCTTGATGGTGATTTTTAGCTCTTTAATGCTTGCCGTGATGTCGTTGGAACCTTTTTCATCAAAAACTCCAGAAAGCGAATTCACCATGCCGTCGATATGCAGGATAAGGGTTTGAAGTTTCTGAGAAATAGGATCTGCATATTGTTTAACCTGAGAAAACATATCGGCGGACATCTTTCCAGGAATTTCGTCCCCGGAACGGTAGTTTCCGTTTTTAGGTTTGCTGGGATAATTAACAATGAGTCCTTTGGTTAAGAGATCCAAAGACCCTAATTCGATGACTGTACCTTTGGGTAATTTAATGTCTGATTCACTCACGCTGAATTTAATTTTCACTCGGCGATTCTCTGGATTCGTTGGTACATTTTCGATGTCTAGTATTTTACCAATAATCACCCCGTTCAAGGTGACATTTCCAGACACCATAACTTGGCCAGAATTAGGGAAATAGGAATAGAACGTATTATCCCCGCCGAGCAGACTATATCCCTTTAAAAAATTAATACCAAGCACCAATAATACGATGGCACCAACCGCAATAAAACCTGCTTTTATTTCTTTGGAAAGTTTCAACATTTATTTTTCTGCTAATTTAATGGCTTTTTCGATACTGATGCGCTCTCCGTTAGAGAAAGCGATAACAAATGCGCTAGAAAAGCCTTTTTCTTGCATTGCTGTTTTATGTTTCTTAGCCCCTTCGAGGTCTTTGATAAACATGCCCGTGTAATATTTATACAGATTATCTTGGGTATATTCTTTGACTGGAACGTCTCTAAATTTAGGGGCATCCAATGATAATTTTTCAGCAGAGGACACGATTTGAACCGAAAAAAACACTTCAGAAGAACCTATTGGAACCGCAGATACCGAATCTACCACCGTGGAATTTGTTGGTTTCGTATCCGGTTTCTCTGGAATCACCACATGGTCTTCAGTAAGCGTTTTTCCTTCGTAGGTATTTTTATATTTAACGAACGCTTTAAGCATGGCGTTCGACATTTTCTCTTGCCCGGCAGCATTTCCGATGAACGCCTCTTCATTTGGATTGGTAAGAAACCCTGTTTCAATGAGAACGCTCGGCATCGCTGTTTTATACAACACCAAAAAACCAGCTTGTTTAACTCCTCGATCATATCGGCCGATGCTTTTAAACTCTGATTGTAAAAAACCAGCGAACTTAATCGCATTATTTAGATTCACATTTTGCTGCAATTGGATTGCGATCATGGCATCCGGTGTTAAATCGAATGCCTTGTATTTTGCGCCTTTATCCTCTTCCAATGAAATGATGGAGTTTTCTCGTTCCATTACCTTTTGTTGAGATTCAGTTCTATGTAAACCAAGCACATAGGTTTCCGTACCAAAGGCCGCGGAGGAACCCGCATTTGCGTGAATGCAGATGAACAGGTCTGCATTGGCTTTATTTGCAATATTCGCACGCTCAATTAATTCCACAAAAACATCCGTTTCACGGGTGTATTTCACGGTAATGGTTGGATATTTCTCTTTGATTAATTTTCCCAGCGTCAGCGCCATAGATAAACACACATCTTTTTCATGGGCATATCCGCCATGGCAACCAGGATCTTTACCACCATGACCGGCATCAATAACCACGGTTTTTAATTTTGGGGAATCAACCCCTTTCTGAGCAAAAAGATTGGTTGAAACAAAAAGGTTGCACAAGATACATGCAACAAACGCGTTCCTCAGAATCAGCGCTTTTTTTGGTAGTTTTGCAATACGTTCCATGATAGATTTCAAATTTACGTTCAAGATTCAAACGAAAGTTGTGCCACCTTGGCTACTTTTCTTCGTTGGAATGTTAATAATGTGTTTTTCTTTAAACGCACAACGTGTAATTTCGGATACAATCTACCAAGATGACCAGCACGTTGATGAAATTATAAAATATGGTGCTCGAGACTCTTCCTACTATGATGTGCCCTCCAAAAAAGCCTATTTATACGGAGGAGCATACGTTGAGACGCTTACAAGTAAACTCACCGCGGGTGCCATAATCATCGATTTTGACCAGAATGAGGTTGAAGCAAGTTATATTCTGAACGCGGACAGCATGGCGATAGAGTACCCAGTTTTTGTTGAATCGGGCGAAACCATGACCTGTAAGCGCATGCGTATGAATACTGAAACGCAAAAGATCTACATTGAAACGCTACAGGTTAAACAGGATGAATTGTTTTTTAACATGGGAGAGGCGAAGCGCTATCCTTCAGATCAAATACATTTAAAAAAGGGAGTACTTACGACCTGTGATCAAGAGGAGCCTCATTACCATTTTTTATTAACGAAAGGAGTTGTTGTGCCAGATAAACGCATAGTGGCGGGTCCGATGAACCTTTGGATTAGTGGGATTCCCACGCCCATTGGACTACCCTTTGCTTTTATTCCACAGCAGAAGGAGCGCACCAAAGGACTACTCTTCCCGGAATTTATCCCCAGTTCAAGTTATGGATTTGGTATTCAAAATTTAGGGTATTTTATCCCGATTAACGAGCATCTTCAAACGAGTGTGTACGCCAATTTATACAGCCGGGGAAGTTGGGGGATTAGGAATGAACTAGAATATGCCAAACGCTATGGATTTACTGGGCGAATCGGTCTTGGTTATCAGCAATTCAACAACGGATTTCCGAGCTACAGCAAGAATAATAAACTTACGGTAACGTGGTCGCACAACAAGCAACAAAAATCAAATCCTTTTTGGAATTTCACCTCAAACGTTAATTTCATCTCCGATAATACTTCCAAAAACAACCCTGATCCAATAAATCCTGAATATTTTAACAACTCCTTTAATTCAGACATCAACCTAACGCGCTTTTTCCCGGGAAAGCCATTAACCATGGGGGCTAAAATCTCCATGCGTCAGAACTCTTTAGCGCAGAACATGGCCTTAGTTGCTCCGGTAATGAATATAAACATGACCCGTATTTTTCCGTTTAAGCAGCTGATTCCACTTCCCATATCTGAATTCGGGAGAGCCATTCAACGCATTGGATTAACATATAATTTTGAAACTCAAAATAAAAGCACCTTCGCAGATTCACTCATCAGCCCTGTTGATTTTACCAGAATCGGGCAAACTTTTTTTAATGGTGTAAACCAAGGAATCGGGCTACAAACAACCTTTGGTTTATTTAAAAATGCGGTGAAAATAAACCCCACGTTGAATTATGGAAATAAAATAAATTTCCAACAAATTGAAAAAAATTACGATGTATTATCCAACAGTACGCTTACTGATACCCTACGAAAGGCCGCTATGGGGAATGAATTTAGTTTCAGCGTTAATGCAACCACGGTGGTCTATAGCTATTACAAGGTGCTTGGGAAAAACAAACCCATAATACGGCACTTAATGACTCCTTCTATTGGGTATCGGTATGTGCCTAAACTTAACGAAATGGTCAGTGCCAACGTGGGACCGAACCTCAGTAGCATTAGTTATTCTCCATTTGAGCGAAGCATCTACGCATTCGGCAATACGCAAGCTTCATCTTTTTTAAATTTTGGGATCAACAACAGCGTTGAGCTAAAAATGAAATCCGAAAAAGACACTATAAGCGGATACCGTAAAACAAGGCTAATTGATCAGTTCTCAATCAATGGGAATGCGGACTTTCTAAAAGACTCCATGAACTTATCAGACTTGTCGTTAAACCTGCGAATAAGTCCCTTTAAATGGATGAATTTCGTAGCCAATGGCACCTACAGTTTGTATGGGTGGAATGACAGCTCGGGCAAAGCAATTCAATCCTTTGCATGGGAAACCGGCCAAGGAATAGGACGATTATTAAATGCAGCATTAAACACCACACTAACACTTACCTCGAAAAAAAGCAGGGAAATCATAGAACAGAAGCAGGAAGAAATAAGCCAGCAATGGAATGCCGACTACACCTATTTTGCGTTACACCCTGAACAAGCCATATACTTTGACATACCCTGGAAAATAAATGTGGCTCATGTATTTAGCATTGTTAACAACACGAACAAAACCGCAACTAATGCAGCGACTTGGTCAACGGTTCAAACCTTATCATTGAATGGCGACATAAGCTTTACTAAGCGTTGGAATGTATCTACGAATATCAATCTAGACACAAAAACACGGCAAATTACCAACATGAATTTAGCCCTCAATCGCAACATGCATTGTTGGGCCTTGAGCTTCTTTTGGACACCGATTGGGGGTAATCAAAGCTTTTTGTTGAGTATTCGCAATACATCTTCCTTGTTCCGCGATGCTAAAATCGATGTGCGCAGACCCCCTGCTTTCTTTTAACTATTCGCCGTTATTGTACAGCAAAATTTTCGGCCCTACCACCATTCGAATGGTTGTTACTCTGCGATTTGGGTTATTCTTTTGTTGGCTATCACTGACGCTTGGAGGAAGAATTTCACCCTTCCCTTCATAGGAAATCTTGAAAGATAATTTCCATTTAACATCCAATGACTTGAGTTGTTTTTCAAATTCTGCAGCCACTGCTTTAGCACGTGCTTCGGACAACACTTGATTGCGCTCTGTGCGTGTTTTTTCATCGCCCACTCCTTGCTTATCCGAATATCCAGAAATAATTAAAATCGTGGAATACTCCTCATCTGAAAATACATTTTCGTTGTGATTATCCAAATAATTTCGCCACCCTTGTATATCTACTTTGATGCTGTCTAGCATTCCTGTAATGAGTTTTTTGCCTTCTTCGCTAATTATTGCACTTCCCGTGTCAAAACTTATGTCCGCCGCAATGTTTTTAAGCTCTTTATTGGCCGCGATTAAATCTCCCAGAGGCACTACGTATTTATATAACAAATCATTTAGCTCCTGAGCTAAACGCAGGGATTTCTCATGGCCTTCCGGTGTATAAGGGTCTGTTTCATTGAGCGATTTAATGATTTCTTCCGTGCGCGCAATCAAGCGCGTGAGTTGATCATCTATCTCTTTGATTCGTTCGGTAGAATCAATGGAATAAAACATTTTTTGTTGCTCTTTTAATACGGATAAGGCTTGTTCCGACTTTTCAATTTCTGCTGCTAAGCTTTTCTCACGCTCTGCTTGTTTACGGTTAAATGCATTGACTTCAGTATCTCCTTGCTGCCCGTGAAACACGGTTGTTTTATACTTTGGCTTTACCAATACGCCGCTGTCTTTACATGAATAAAGAAGCACCAAAAAACTGATTAGCGGTAATAGATAGAATGGTTTCATTTTGATGATTTTAAACTAAGATACAATTATTGTGGAACTTCGTGATATGCTTTCCCATACACATAGGTAAATTTAGCGCCAAAAAAGATTACTTGAGCCGTGTAAAAGACCCAAGCCATTAAAATAAACATAGAGCCCACCACATCGCCTTTTCCTAGAAAAAAATAATGTTGTAGGTAATATTTAATAATCAACTGGCTCATGAATAGCAGCAGCGAAGTCAATAAGGCTCCTTTGAACGCCAATCTCCAGCGCACCGTACCATCATGCACGAATTTAAAAATAAATGCTATGATCAATAGATTCAAAAGGATCGAGAACAAATGATGAAATAAAGTAAAGCCAACTTGCACATTTCCAAAGGAGGAAGACATCCAATTTTCAAGGAAACTGAATGCGAAGATCTGTATGAAATAAGACAATAAGATAAGCAAGGCAAACACCGCTAAATACGCCAAGGAAAGAAACCTGAATTTGAGAATATCCATGACCACATTCAGCTTCTCTCGTTTTCGTTTTTGTATGTTAAAGAAATCGTTGATGCTGTATTTTAACGAAACCATAAATGCTGAACATGAATAGAGCAGCGCGATTATCATCACCAAATTCAGCGAGAAAGATTTTGATTGATTATTCAAATTCTTAAGGTAAGAGGTAAATATGGAAATGTCTTCAATGCCAATATTCTTTTGAAAAATCTCTGTAACGGCATTGATACACAAGTCTTCACCGAAAATCCTACCAAAGCTAATAAGGGTGAGATATAAAAGCGGTATGAGCGCAAACAGGGTGTAATACGCGAGTGCCGCGCCATGAAAAAACGCCCCTTCTTCGAAGAACTCTGCGGTGGCGATTCTTAATATGTGAAGAATTTTTTTGGAGGATTTATCAGGCTCCATTGGAACGTATTTTTAGGGTTAGGGGGAGTTTGGTAATGCTATGTAGAATGACTAGCTCCCTAGATTCTGTATAAAAATAATGAATAAAAATTGTTCCGTTAAACAAATAACGCTCACAACTCACCGGAATCCCTTCAGGATCCACGCGAAAGTCATTGGGACGAAATCGATGATTCGTTCCTTTCCATTTGATCGAGTTTACCTCACCAAACCAGCGAGCTTCTTGCAAATTCGTTAAGTTGTAGTAGCGTTCAGTTGGATTAAAAAAAGTGCTGAGCTTCCCCTGCCTCAGGAAAGCCATTTTGGAGCAAATGGTCAGCATGTCTTGTGCATCATGAGAAACTAAAACCAAACAAATATGCTCTGTCTCCTTTAATTGAAGAAGTAAGGTAATCAATCTTAATTTAAGTACATGATCCAAGTGGGAGAAGGGCTCATCCAACAACAAGCATGAAGGCTTTGTTGCAATGGCTCTTGCTATAGCTAGCCGTTGTTGTTCACCGCCAGATAGAAATTTGGCTTTCGTCGCTTTCACGTGCGATAAGGAAAAAACATTTAGAAGGTGTTTTACCCGTCGTTCGCGGAGTCTTGGTTCCCAATTCAAAATAACCTCGCGAATATTTTCTTCACACGTATGAAAAAGATCCAAGGCATAGTCTTGAGCCACTAAGGCGATGCCAGAATGACCCGGTATTAAGCGCTGAGAGGCTCTAGGCAATAACTGATCCTGTAATACCACCTCCCCTTCAGACTGATCCAACAGTCCGGCAAGGATATTCAACAAGCTTGATTTTCCGGCACCGCTTCTTCCTGCAATGCCATAGATTTCACTCGGTACGAAAGTTGCATTAATGCGATGTAAAATTTGATGCGTCGCATCAATCGAATAACTGAGGCTCTTAATCTGGAGCATGGGTGAGGAGTTCATTCGGCACATCGTGATTGGCGATGTACACTCCAGGAATGGGATTTATGAATGGCTCATTATCCTTGAGTTCTACAAGGATATGTTGCCGATCAGCATCGTTCGTTTGTTTTATGCTGTTCAGTAGCTGATTGGATATAGCAAATTGCACCTCTTTTCCCGCTAATAAGGCTATAGAGATTAAAGTTACCCCCCCTATTTCATATGAAAATTCCGTACCTGAGCCCAAGGCTCCTCTTAACGAATAAGCTCCGTCTTTCGTAATGTTTACCGCAAGCACATCTTGCACTTCCAATTCATCTTCCCAATGATAGCGATGGTTGTCTGCTGTTTCCTCCCCTGAATGCTGTGTTTCGGCAAGCTCCTGAGAAAACAAATCATTTAAGTGCGCGCAAGTGAAACTAAGGGTGAACATTTGGTAAAAATTTAGTGCTCACGAAAGTATTAATTTTGGTTGAACTTTAGTTCATATTTAACCATGAACAATGAGATGTGAAGAATATTCTAAAAAATACTCCCCATAAACTCGCGTAAAATACTAAATTCGAATTATGAAAAACCTGAAACTCCTTCTAATTGCACTCTTGCTTGCAGGATTTACGAATGGGCAAACAAAGCTAAGCACCACTGAAAAAGCGAATTATAACCGCTTACTAAACAAAGGAATTGAAACCTTTAATGCCGGCAGGTTGAATGAAGCCTTAGAAACCTTTAAACGCGCAGAAGCGATTGACCCAGAGGCATGGAAATTGGCGTTCTGGATGGCTTCCTGTCATTATGAACTAAATAGTTATTACACCGCTGAAAATTATTTAAACAATGCCCTTCGGAACATGCCTGAAACCGAGGAAGGAGACGCCCCTTTTTATGAGTTAGGCGGAAAGATTAACCACCGATTAGGCAAGGTAGAGGAAGCAATCACAGCCTATAAAAAATGTGCGATACTCATGGGAAGTAAGATGGCCACATCGTATGGAATCGCCTTGTATATATCCCAATGCGAATTAATGATTCAAACGAAAAAACAAGGCTTTACATCCCTTCGAAAACCATTATCTATTCAGCTTAATTCCTTGGAAGACGAATACGCACCGATTCTAGCTTCAGAAGGAACCTTGTTCTTCACGGCCCGTAGACCAGAGACCACGGGTGAAACGTCTGATCCTGATGATTCCAAATATTTTGAAGATGTTTATCGTGCACAATGGAATCCTATTATTTCAGATTATGAAATAGATTATGAGTTCTTTAAACCAATCAATACCTCGGGATTTGATGCATTGAGCTACGTAAATTCAAACGGTACCTTTGCGCTTTTAACGGTAAACACCGAAATGACAGAAAAAACCACCAAAGGATCAGATTTGTTCGAACTCCGAAGCGAAAGTCCATTTCTTTGGGAAGCTCCAACCCTTATTAAGAAGAAAGGGCTGAATACTGATTATTTTGAAGGAAGTGCCACCTGTACTGAAGGGTCTGAGTTTGGCGATTTCATGATTTTTGTTTCAGACCGCAATGCAGAGAACAGTGGCCTAGACCTTTTTACGTGCACACAACAAGAATCAAGCTACGGAGAAGTAACAGCACTTCCAAAACATATAAATAGTCTGGGTAATGAAACCACACCGATGCTCACTGCAGACGGTAAATATCTGTTTTTCAGCAGCGATGAGCTCCCGGGATATGGAGGTTATGATATTTTCTACAGCACCAATGAAAATGGTGTGTGGTCGATTCCCGTAAATTTAGGGCCAGAAGTTAACTCGGTTAACCATGATACACATTTTAGTTTGGATACTAAGAATAAAAAAGGAGTGTTTGCTTCACTTGCTGAAAAGGAAGGCTATTTTTCTTTTGATCTATATGGGGTAGATTTGGCAGGAAAGGATTTTCCGTTCTTAAAATAATCTTAATTTACCCGTACTTTTTTTCTGTTGATGTTGTCTAGGTTGTAGCGAACAAAGGTTTCAAAACCCCCTTTAAAATTCGATACTAAAGATAAACGAGAGATGTTAATGTCGTAGGCAAATCCAGCAGAAAAAGCTCCGTAAAAGATGGTCGAACGAACCACCATGGCGTCTCTGAAGCGATTGAAAACACCTACGCTGAACGCTATTTCCTTGATGTTATCTGTTTCCCAAGAAGCCTTACGTATGATTTGCTTGTAACTAACCCCGAACAATAATTCGTTGGATTTGCGCTGCCGCTGAAAATAAATCGCGGGCTGAAGCACTCCACTCGTTGCCAAGATACCAATATTCGCATTGACGAAACTGGAATATCGCACAGGTAGCGTTTGAATGCTTGAATTATAAAAGGAATATCTTGGATTATTAACGTGGTACGCGGCAAATCCTACATTAAATCCTTTATCCGCCTCGTTGGTGACCTTGCCAATATCGGTTTGAAAGGAATAGACACCGCCAACACCCAAGTCGAAGTATGAAAAGTTTTGCTCATAAAACGGCTCACCATTCGGAAGAATCGGATTAAACGACATCCCGTCATACTGCGAACCCCATTGCCCAGCGGCTGGATTCGTAGCGCATTGTCCAAAGGTTGAATTCAAGCCTAAAGCAACTTTGCTAAATCGAGAAATCTTTAAATTGTATGAGAAGTTAATGCCAATATTACTTTGAGTGAAGTAACCATCACCCATTCTATCATTGAAGAAAACTAGTCCTGCCCCTAAGGTTCCATTTGAATTTTTCAATGCTGCAGTTAAACGTCCGTCTATAGAAGCAAAAAACGTTTGAAATGGAGAAGCAAAACTACCGTATTGACTTCTATACATGGCTATCCCTTGAAACGACGCATTAGCACCTGCCAACGCGGGATTCAAGGTAAGGGGAGAAATCTCTGCTTGAGAAAAATGTACATCTTGGGCGGTCAATACCAAGCAGCGCATGGCTAATGCTAAAACCAAAAATCTTTGAACTGCACTTCGTGTTTTCATCATCTTACCAACGTTAAACTACCTGATTTATGAAGTATTGAATCGTCGTACAATTGTACATTCAAATCATACACATAATTTCCTTCTTGCGCTGGCCGACCTTTGTAAAACCCATCCCATTCAGCATTGATGTTCGTAGCCTCGAATACCTTTTGCCCCCAACGGTCATAAATTACAAATCCGAAATCTTTTACGCATACCGCTTTTCCAAAAACCCTTAGGGTATTATTTTCTTTCGGACCTGTACCATTCGGACTAAAAATCGTAGGAACAAAAAACTCACCACAAAGCAATTTTACGGTTACCACCAAAGAGTCTTCTCCTTGACATCCATTATTATCTTCAACCTGTACATAATAGGTAATTGTAGAATCTGGGGTTATGACTGGATTTGGGCAATCTGTACAAGACAAGCCATCTACGGGACTCCAATCGTAGATTGTTCCACCATAAACATTGGCAATAAACGAAGTTTCAGGGTTGATCACGGTATCTCCAGGAATCATGGTTATCGGTAAAGAATTTACAATACCAATAGTGCCCGTTGCTCCTATTTGACAACCGTTTGCATCACTTACATTCACCCCATAGGTTCCGATATTCAGGTTTGAAATACTGTCTGTGGTATTTCCATTTGTCCAGAGGTAATTGTAAGCACCGGTTCCACCAGACACCGTAACATCCATGGTTCCTAAAACGCCTGATGCACAATCAATCGGTGTTGAATCAGCACTAATGGTGAGGACAGGAGGCTGAATAATAGTAATTCCTTGCACGACCACACAATTCAATGCATCTACTACAACAATGTTATAATTACCGGGAGCAAGGCCTGTAACGGTATCGTTTGCTACACCAATTGGGGACCAAGAGAAAACAAAAGGCGGGGTTCCCAATGAATCTATCTGAACAGCTGCGGATCCATCTGCTGCGCCATTGCAAGACACATTATTAACGAAATCAATACTCACCACTGGTGCTTGGGGTGTAGGGTTAACCAAATACGTAGTCAGAGAGGTAGTAATGCAATTGGATGTTGTATCCTGAACATACAAGGTATAAACACCTCCTGGAACGTTTGTGAACATCGTACCAGATTGAAAATTTGCACCGTTAATGGAATACACATAATTTGTACCGATGGGAGCCGTCACCGTAATGGTGCCGGTTGGTTGAGGACAGTTTGGTTGTACTACGGTTGCTGTTGGTACCGGTGGAATAGTTAGCGCATTACCAATCGTTGCACTGGTGCTAAATCCTGAAGTACAACTTTGATTATTTGTTACTGTAAACAGGTAACTCACACCGGCAGGTAATCCAGTGAAAGTTGCTGTTGTTCCAGATCCTGTTTGAGAAAATGAACCAGGCGACGCATTCAAGGTCCAAGTTCCTGTTGAAGGTAGGCCTGACAAAAATACACTACCCGTATTTGAGGCACATGTTGGATTTTGTATGACTCCTACCTGAGGTGCGCTTGGATTGATTGGTGCATTAACGAATACATTGTTTGACGGAACAGAAGTACATGCCGAAGAAATCAACGTAACAGTAAACGTATATGAACCAATCGGTAGGTTTGTAAAGCTAAAATTAGGACCAATGCCTGTTTGAGTAAACGTAGTTGGGCCAGGACCTGTTGCAGTGATTGTCCATTGTCCTGTGGTTGGTAAATTCGATAATGGTACGGTACCCGTTGTAACACCTGGTGCACAGTTTGGTTGTTGTACGACACCAGCAATGGGGGCTGGGGGGTTGGAAGGAATAGCGTTGATATTTACTGTACTAGAGACCGCTGATGTGCATGGCACATTCGTCTCGATATAGATGAATGTATACGCTGTGCCAGGGGACAAATTACCAACGGTAGCTGTTGAGCCTGAGCCTGATTGTGTTGGCAGGGGAAACGGAGGAGGCATTGGTGCGCCTGAAGGAATCGCATACAAGTCCCAGTTACCATTTGGTAAACCAACCAATGTTGCGGTAGCCGTGGAGTTGGTACACGTAGGCTGAACAAGGGCAGTTATTACAGGCGCAAGCGGACATTGGGCCATCGTAACCATCGAATTACCCAAACCTGTAAAACATAAGAACAAGAAGAAGAATCGTAAATTTCTAATCATAAAGTATTTTCAATACTCATTTCTGCCCCGTAAAGTTACACTAATATTCAAATATTTCCCAAGAAGCCCATTGAAAATAGATTACGGAATAATATAATCTTGGTTGCTTACCAAATAAAACAGACCTTTGCGACATGGAAAAGCAGCGGATTTTTATGGAGATTTGCTATGATGGTACGGCTTACAGTGGCTGGCAAATACAACCGAACGCGTCAACGGTTCAAGGCACAATAGAGAATGCGCTTACTAAATTGAATGGAAATAAGCCCGTAGGTATTGTTGGCTGTGGCAGAACGGACACTGGAGTTCATGCTAAGCAGTATTTTTTTCATATTGAACTTCCGGCTTTTAACCTGTCGGAACTGCGATACAAGCTCAATAAAATGCTGCCAAATGACATTAAAATCATTGATGCACTTTACAATGAGCAACACGCGAGATTCGATGCAAAAAAGCGTACCTACCGTTATTTCATCGCTAAAGAAAAGTCGCCGTTCAATGACAGATTTTGTTGGGTATACGAACGGCCTTTAAACATACAAGCCATGAACGATGCCTGTAAATCCTTAATAGGCCAACAGGATTTCGCCTCTTTTGCCAAAGGGGATACGGATGTTAAAACAACCCTCTGTGAGGTGTTCAATGCTCACTGGGAAGAAACTGCTGAAGGTTACATGTTTCAAGTAAGTGCGAACCGTTTTCTGCGCAATATGGTACGAGCCATGGTTGGAACCTTAATGGAAGTGGGTATTGGAAATATTACACCGGAATCTCTTCCCATAATTTTAGCCAAAAAAAGCCGCCAAGAGGCAGCTTTATCTGTCCCTGCTAAGGGCTTATTTCTTTGGGAGATTTTATATTAATCTGCTCGTTGGCGCAGTAAGTCAAAGTACCCGTAGGTTTCCACAACGATTGCTCCACCTAAGGTGTCGCCGTATTTCGCGGGTAACCCACCAGTGTATACCATCATGCGATTTATAGAGCAGCTTGGGACATTATAAACATCCTGCAATTTAACGCCATCTAGTACGTAAATCATGTCTCCTTTTCGAGCGCCACGAAACATTAACTCCCCGTCATCCGCCATTTTAATTTCCGAAGACATTTGGGTGGCCATCGTAGCAATGCTGAATTTGTTCGGATTGTGTTTAATGTCTTTTTCCGTTAATTCGGGTGTTGGTAACTCCCCCATTCTCAATCGTAAGCGTTCTTTTACGACAATTTCATCCTTCATTACACCCTTCGGTTTAAATTCAACGGAACCTATATTTCCATAGGATTCTATTGGAATATCAACCGCGTAAGTTTGGGAGGTATCTCTGCCAAACACCAAAAACACATTATACGTACCCGCGGGAATGGCTGAAATTCTAAATCGACCGTCTTTATCGGTCATGGCTTGATATTTCTTTCCTTGATCCAGGATAACCGCTTTAATGTATTCCATGGGTTGTTTTGAATCCGCATCTAAAACAGTTCCAATGGCATCTCCGAGTGCGGATTGTGCGAATAATTGTGACACCAAAATACTCGCTAATAGGGTTAAGGTTTTTTTCATGATTTCTAATATTTGATTAGAAAGGTAACGAAAAAAAACTAATAACCTAACCGATACTTGCGGAGGAAACGGGCAACTCTCGGTTAATTTTTTTGAAAAGCCCTTGAAGCACCTTGCCTGGCCCTACCTCAATTACTTCCGAAAGTCCATGGTCATTCATGGCCATCATGATTTGAGTCCATTTCACAGGGGCTGTAAGTTGTGCTAATAAATTTGCTTTTATCAGGGTCGGGTCGGTAACCGGGAGCGCATTCACATTTTGATAAATGGGGCAAATGGGTGCGTTAAACTGTGTTGATTCGATAGCGGAGGCTAATTCTGCACGCGCCGGTTCCATAAGTGGGGAATGAAAGGCTCCTCCAACCTGGAGTATCAACGCGCGCTTAGCTCCTGCCGCAGTAAGTTTAGCGCATGCTTCTTCAACCGCTTTTAATTCACCAGAAATCACCAATTGTCCGGGACAATTGTAATTTGCTGGCACCACCACTCCATCAATGTGGCTACATATCTCTTCCACCACCTGGTCTTCTAGGCCTAGAATTGCTGCCATGGTAGATGGGATGAGTTCACAGGCTTTTTGCATGGCCGCAGCGCGGGCGCTCACCAGACGGAGACCATCTTCAAAACTCAGGGTTTTATTCGCCACTAAGGCAGAAAATTCACCCAAAGAGTGTCCTGCGACCATATCCGGTTTAAATGAATCTGCAAGACATGCTGCTAAAATGGTAGAATGAATAAAAATCGCGGGCTGTGTAACATTCGTTTGTTTTAGGGCTTCCTCAGAACCTTCAAACATAACAGCAGCAATATCAAAACCGAGCACTTCATTTGCTCGATGAAATAACTGCTTGGCATTGGCACTCGAATCAAATAACTCTTTTCCCATTCCACTGAACTGGGCACCTTGCCCAGGAAAAACATATGCTCTCATAATAATTATAGGTTAAAGTTGTCCCAAGGAGTGAAATTTACCATCCTTGTATATTTTTATTTTCTTTAAAATTCCATCGGCGTTGTACACGTAAACTTTTCCATCATACAGTTGACCTGCTTTAAAATTACCATCCAACCAAATTTCGTCATTTTCATTATACACTTTGTTATATCCTTCTGAAAAGAAGGTAACCCCTTTAGTGATTGGATTCGTTACCGCGGGTGGTGGTTCGTTTGATTCGGGTTCGGTATGTGCATCGGGTTGTTTCACCGCTTGTTTCTTCACAGTTTCAGTAACTTTTCCCCCACTAAACTTGCTAGACAAGCGCACAGTCCCGTCTTCATTATATTGGGTATACACTCCTTCTACCTTTCCTTTTTTAAGTCCATATGAAGCTTCTAACTGACCGTTTTCGTAATAGTGCTTAACAGTCCCTGTTTCATGTCCCTCACCATCAAAAGTAGCTTGGTATGCGATAGTTCCATTCTCATGGTAGCGAATCAACTCACCGGAATAAGCGTTATCCCCAAAGCTTCCTTTTTCTTTTATTTTTCCGTTTGAAAAATAGCGTGTATAACTACCATTCGGCCTATTATTCACATAGTTTCCTTTCAGCTTGACCGTTTTCCCATCTTTATTGTACTTAATCCAAACGCCAGTTTTACGCCCGTGATGGTATGTTCCTTCTTCGATTATGGCATTGGATGCAAAGCCGGATTTCGGACGATCTACTCCCTTAACCACCCATTTACCGTGTTTTTTGCCGTCTTCATCCCTTAGGTTTTGACCGTAAACAGCCTGTGTCAACAAACCAACGTAGGCAACAATAAATAGCAAAAATCGAACCTTCATAGTAGTCGTAAAATTAAATTAAATTGTGAATAACAAACCGAAACATATGGATATTGACCCAAATTTGTTATTAATTTTGTTTCTCATGTTAAGCATTTCTCCGTCTGATATAACGGTGCAGAAACTGCATCACTACCTGCTTGGATCGGTGGGCCCAAGGCCTATTGCATTGGCATCAACCATTGATTTAAATGGCAACAAGAACCTAGCTCCTTTTAGTTTCTTTAACGTTTTCAGTGCAAATCCCCCGATTTTGATTTTTTCCCCTGCTCGTTCGGGAAGAACAAATTCGGTGAAGGACACCTACACGAATGCAAAAGCCCACCCAGAAGTAGTCATCAATGTTGTTACCTACGCCATGGTGGAGCAGGTAAGTTTAGCCAGTTCGCCTTATGCTCCCGGGATTAGTGAATTCGAAAAGGCTGGCCTTACGCCGCTCGCCTCTGAAGTGGTGAAACCGTTTCGGGTGAAAGAATCTCCAGTTCAATTTGAATGTAAAGTCAATGAAGTTATTGAATTAGGTTCTGAGGGTGGCGCAGGGAATTTAATCATTTGTGAGGTGGTCAGAATGCACATTGATGAGGCGATACTGGATGCCAATCAACAAATAGATGCCCATAAAATCGACTTGGTTTCCCGCATGGGAGGAGATTGGTATTGTCGTGCCGATGCGAACAGTATGTTTGAAATTAAAAAACCAATCACCACCTGTGGAATTGGGTATGATGCACTTCCATCTGACTTATTAAAGAGCAGCGTTTTATCGGTAAGTGACTTGGCGCGATTGGCAGGGATAGAGCATTTGCCCGACGAAACCGAGGTAAACGAATACAAGCTTACCGAACTGAGTGACCTTTTCATGACGCATGTAGATAATGCTGCGCGATTAGAAAGGGAATTACATGAACGAGCCAAAGAATTATTAACTGCAAATAAATTAACAGAAGCATGGCAAACGCTTCTGAGTTTTAATCATTAACAAATCGATATGAATCAGCTTAAATTAACCAACGTACGAATCAAATTAATTCATCCAACTCAGCAAGTAACGGAAAAATTCTCCAAACGAGAATTCGTAGTTACTGACGGAATGGAGAGTGATTATCCGCAACATATTATACTCCAAGCTACGCGAGACAAGTGTAGTTTATTGGATCAATTCAAGGTAAATGATATGGTAGATGTTGCCATCAACATCAGAGGTCGCGAATGGACGAGTCCACAAGGTGAAATCAAGTATTTCAACTCCATCGAGGCTTGGCGAATCGAGCCTGCTTCCGGACAAGCTCCTTCCGCTGCACCTAGTGGTATGAGTGATTTTGGTCTTTCAAACACAACTAATACGCAAAGTCCACTCGAATCTACTGCCGAAGAATCCGACGACCTGCCGTTTTAGTCCCTTGTATTTGACTGATACTTTTCCTTGTATTTCAAGTAAAGTGTTTCCTGAAAGTTAACGGTACTCTGAATTTTTCCGTCCATGACTATGGTGGTGACGTCATTGGTTTTCATGTCTAGGGCAGGGCCTTTAGAGACGAATATGGTCGCAGATTTACCGACCTCGATACTTCCAAATTCTTGATCAATCCCTAAAATCTTACATGAATTAATCGTAATTGCTTGTAACGCTTGTTCTTCAGTTAACCCATAGGCCATAGCGGTACCGGCCAAAAACGGCAAGTTTCGTGCATTCATAGCTTCCATTCCTCCTTCATTTTGCAAGCAAAATAACACTCCCATTTTGGCGAGGATTGCTGGAAGGCGATAGGGTAAATCTACAGGGTCCTCATCATGTTCCGGCAGGCGATGCAGGCGTTGAATCATCACGGGGATGTCGGCATCGATAAATCGCTGACCGAGCAAGTGTGCATCGTCCCCGCCAACTAGCACAGGATAAGGAATTTGAAACTCTTGTACAAAAGCCAGAAGATCAATAATTTGTTGGGCATCATTGGCGTGAAAATAGACACGCTTTGACCCGATAAAACAAGCTCTCATGGCGTCAAGACGTTGATCGAAGGCTATAGTTTTAGCGTTCGCATAGGATTGTGCTAATAGAAAGAATTGCTTGAGTTCATTTAGTTCTTTGGTATACTGTTCATTTTTGTACTTGGGTGCGGGTTCGGCCCACCACCCCCCGCCGTAAGCGGTACTTGGCCAATTTACATGGATGCCATCGTTTGGTTTCACTGTAGCATCCTCCCAATTCCATCCCCCCATGAACATTACTGATGAGGTGCCAGAAATATACCCTCCTCTTGGCGTACTTTGAACCAAGAGTACTCCGTTGGTTTTTACAGTTTCAACCACTTTGGATTCTGCATTAAAAGCAATTTGTGCCCGCACATGCGGATTAAATTCACCAACCTCATTGTAGTCGTTTGACGCGCGAATGGCATCTACTTCCGTCAACCCCAAGGTGCTGTTAGGTGCCACGAATCCAGGATATACGTGTTGACCCGTGGCGTCTATGATTGTATCCCAATCTTTGGCAATATAGGTAGATGAAAGAGCATTTTTAATGCCTGTGATTTTTCCATCCACCATTTCCAGCAGTGATGCCGTAATTTCTTGACCTACGACGGGATGTAGATGACCATTCACAATAAGAATACGCTGAGCAGATACGCCCAAACTCATCAATAATCCGATTAAAATTAAACGCGTTTTCATATTAATGTAAATTTTCTGTTTCGGAACCTTCCTCGCCTAGGGTGTCGCAATGAAAATGTTTTTTCTTACGCTTAATGAATGGTGCTTTAGGCTCTACTTGAACTTCCTTTGTCAACATTTTACCAATAATGCGCATTTTCTCTGCTTGATTTTGAGCCTGAAGTAAGAGGTCCTGCCCCTGATCAAAATAGAAAACCCCTTCAATCATCGTAGATTGCACCTTGGCCTCGATAGAAAGTGGATTTGCAGTCCATAACACCAGGTCTGCATCCTTACCTACCTTAACACTTCCTGTACGATGATCTAAATGCAATAATTTTGCGGGATTAAGGGTAACCATTTTCCATGCTTCAATTTCTGAAACCCCTCCATATTTCACTGTTTTTGCGGCTTCCTGATTCAGCCTTCGTCCCATTTCCGCATCGTCAGAATTAATCGCAACTGTAATTCCCTGTTCATGCATTAGGGCCGCATTGTACGGAATCGCATCGTTTACTTCAAATTTATAGGCCCACCAATCGGCAAAAGTAGAACCCCCAACTCCGTGTGCTTTCATTTTATCGGCGACTTTGTATCCTTCCAAGATGTGCGTAAAGGTATTCACTTTGAAGCCCATAGAATCCGCTACTTTCATCAACATGTTTACCTCACTTTGCACGTAAGAATGGCAAGAAATAAAACGTTTTCCGTCTAGGATTTCATTCAATGTTTCGAGTTCAAGGTCGAACCTGTAGGTTCCTGAAATTCGCTGCATTCGGTACTGTTTAGCCCTATAAAAGGCATCATAAAACACCTGTTCAACCCCCATCCGCGTTTGAGGAAAACGAACCACGTTTCGATCACCCCAATTCGATTGCTTCACATTTTCTCCGAGTGCACATTTTATAAATCCTGGGGCATCATCAATTTTCATTGCTTCAGGCGTAGCTCCCCATTTCAATTTAATGAGCGCTGACTGTCCGCCAATGGCATTCGCAGATCCATGCAATAGTTGCGCAGCGGTAACCCCACCTGCTAATTGTCTGTAAATTGAAATATCCTCTGGATAAACGACATCCCCAATACTAACCTCAGCAGAAACCACTTGTCCTCCTTCATTAACCCCTCTTGAAATGGCGATATGTGAATGCTCGTCAATAATCCCCGAAGTTAGGTGCATGTTGGTTCCGTTAATAATTTTTGCACCCCCAGGGTATGGTGGTTTTTTAGCCCCTACATAGGTGATTTTTCCTTGTTGAACAACGACATAACCGTTATCGATAATCCCTTCAGATTCATTGGTCCAAACAGTAACTTGCTCATAAACGGTACTTTGTTGAGTCAACACCTCCTTAGATCCATAAGCCATATTTGGAAACCAAATTTCTGGATTGGGATTGGACACAATCTTTATTGGCGTTGAAACTTCGGTGTCTTTTACCCGCCGTATAGCGGACCATTGTCCCCAGCTTCCATCTGGATAGGTAATATCGCCTTCCCAAACGGAACCATTTGAGGAAATTTTACCATGAAGCAAAAACATTTTAGACTCGGCATTCGGAAGGGCAAACTGCAGGTTCACATCCCGGTCTGAATAGGTAAAAGAAACCGTTGTAATTACTGTGTCTTTCTTAAATACTTTAAGTTTAGAATCCCACATGTCTTTATACTCAATGAGTGAAACTTTGGGTTTTTGATTGTCCCCTGAGACCTTCATCTCAAAGCGATGACCTTTTAAATTCAGGCTATAGGTTCCAAGCACATTCGTTTGATTTGAGGGCTGTATGGTTTGACCATTACCAAGAGACCAAGATTCGACTAAGGTAGCTTCATACACGAATGGATCGGTGGAGAACAGATTAAAGCTCGCTAATTTGGATGCTTCAAGGGTCCCGATTATGGAATCCAAACCGAGATAGGAAGCCGGTATTGTGGTAAGAGACGCCAGAATAGAAGAGGAGCTAGTGCCGTTAGCAATTAATTTCCGGATGGTTTTCCAGAAATCTGTTAGCGTAAGTCCGTGGGTTGTGATCGCCGTCGAAATTCCAGCATCGGTCAATATCTTGAAGTTATACGGAGCGGCCTCCCAGTGTTTTAACTCTTGAATCGACACGTTTTTTGCGACATAGGGATCAGAAATGTCGAGCGGTTTAGGGAAGGTCAGCGGAACAATAAGTTTAGGGTTGAGGGGTTTTAGCGCCTCTATGATGGCATATTCATCACCTGCGGTCACATATATAAACTTCTGTTTGAATTCTTTAGCAACGCGTTCAGCACGAAGAATATCCCATTTATCTCCCACCTTAAAGACTGATGGTAAATTTTCATTAGCCACCCATGCGTCCATGGATTGTTTGCCTAAATCTGAAGCCGGGTTCTTTTTATAATATTCAAGATCATAAAACGATTGACGCAATAAGGCAATAGAGCCCATTAAGGAGGACGGATACGTTTGTTGAGAAACGCCTTTATTGAAGGAATAAAAAAAGGCTGAAGCACCGGTGCGGGTTGCTTCCAAAGGATTTATATTCCCTAATGCAATTAAGGGCGCAGAGCCCCGAACAATCCCATCCGCTTGATGCGGGACGGCAAACCCAAAACCTTGTTTGTTTAATTCCGTGCAGCGTTCATCGCTTACACTAAATCCATCGAGTGCATTAATTTCTGGGTGGATAGATTCGTTCCAATAAAACGCGCCTTGTTTTGATGTTTCTAATTGCGGATAATATCCTTTGTGATGGGAGGACGCTTTAACAACTCCAGCATCGGTATACAACTCAATAAATGAGGTAACTGCAGTAAATCCATCCTTATCGAATATCACAAAATCTGACGGAATATTTACATTGGTTCCAACTTCAAGAATGCGTTCTGCTTGAATTAATATCGTAGCATTTTCCAGTTTTTTGGTCGGATTCACATAAACGTCAACATTAATTAGGGCAATTTTTTTCATTTCCGAAGTAGCTACACCGTTGGTAGGTCGCACTTGGGTATGGCCAACATGGAGAAAGCCAAAAAGTAGAAGGAAACACGAAATAGGATAAATTAGCTTCATACCCCAAAAATAAACAATTAAGTGGACTAGATGTATTTACTCGCCTCTCGCTTGGCCAGGCCAGTTAGTTGTTCCGATTTTACCACCTCCGCAACCCAGATAGGGTTCCATTTAGATACCTCGCGCAAACTCCATCCAATGGCTTTTTGGATGAAGAATTCCCGTTCTGGTTTAAATCTACTGATGAAATATTGAAGAAGTACTAAATCCGTTTCTTTCCGATGCCGTAACTGAAAAATCAAGCAAGCCCGACGAATCCAAAAGGAATCATGGGATTCCCATCGATTGAGTGTCTCTTTCATTTGTTCCGGAAACACACGTGCAAATTTACCCACCACATTTGGCGCGATGCCATCCACGGTATCCCACCACGATTTGGTGGTGATTAACCACTCGAATAATTCAATGTCTGAAGCTATAAATTCTTTTGGATTCCATTTCATCAACCATTCTAAGGCTACAAGTTGATATTCTCGATGTTCTTCTTCCCATAATTTGACTACCAATGATCGTTTTTGGGTTGGGTTTAAAGAATTCAACCCTTGCATTTTGAGTTCATTTAAAATCTCACGTCGTTCTTGGCTCATGATTCCCAAAAAGGGAAACTTGTTGCGCATGTAGGCTTCCATTTTTGAAGCACGCAGGGGGGTTATACGAGTGCGTAATTCCTTGTGTAAATTATCGTAAAAAAAATCTTCCTGCATTAAATAATTGTTAGGTAGCCTCCAAAATTAACCATTATAAAAGATTGTATATACCTTTGTCGAAAGCAATTTTTATGCGTATTTTTCTAAGACAGAACATTTTAATACTGTTTTTTCTTAGTAATGTTTGTGTTTTATCTCAAACCCTTGTTATTAATGAAATTTCCCAAGGCCCCTCGGGTTCAAAGGAATACGTAGAGTTCTTGGTGGTCCCAACGGGAGCAATAAATCCTTGTCAACCCAATGCCAATTGCCTTGACCTCCGTGGATGGATTTTCGATGACAATAACAGTTATTTCACACCGGGAAGCACATCGGGTGTTGGGCTAGCTCAAGGCTCATTACGATTTTCGAATTCCGCTTTTTGGTCGTGCATACCTGTTGGAACTTTAATTGTGGTTTACAACGATGCCGACATTAACGCTTCAATTCCAGCGAATGACTTTAGTATGAATGATGGAAATTGTCGATTAATAATTCCAGCATCTTCGGGCTTAATAGAAGGTAACGCAAATAATCCATCGGCTGCCGCACCTTTAACATATCCGATTGTTGGATGGACGGCAGGAGGCTTTTGGAATTATACTGGAATGGCTAATACTGGCGACTCGTACCAAGTTTATGCACCTGTTAACACGAGTATTCCAGCACATGCGATTAGTTGGGGAAATAACTCTTCAAACAATATTATATATTTCGCTGGACCATCAACTGCTTTGGTCTTTTATTTTAATAGTTTGAGTAACAACCCCTACGTACAAAATAATTGGTCAAGTGGGTCTTCTCCTTTGTTTGAAACACCTGGATCTGGCAACAATGCTGCAAATACGAACTACATTCAATCTTTAAATAACAATTGCACTCCCATCATTCCTTTGACGGCCAATCCTACGGCTCAAAATACAATGTGCATTTGCAATGGAAGTGTAACCGCCTCCCCGAGTGGTGGGAATGGTGTGTATTCTTATGTATGGACTAACGCCCAGGGGCAAACCATTGGTAATTCGTCAACTGTTTCTAATCTTTGTGCAGGTTGGTATTACGTTCAAGTAGGCTCTGGAGGATGTACAGACAATGATAGCATTCAAGTTATTAACGCTGGGGCACTTATCAATCCAACGTTTTCAAACTTTGGACCATATTGCCAGGGTGTAATTCCTGCCGTTTTGCCCAACACATCCAATAATGGCATCACAGGCACTTGGGCACCACCTAGCATTAGCACGTTTACCAGTGGCAGTTCGGTCTACACCTTTACCCCAAACGCAGGACAATGCGCAAACGCCACCACCCAAACCGTAGTGGTTAACGGGAACATAACGCCAACTTTTAATGCTTATGGTCCATATTGTCCTTCAGCACAACTCCCTACACTTCCAAATACCTCGCTCAACGGGATTAGTGGTTCGTGGAACCCCGGAATTATCAATTCAACCTTAGGGTCAACTACCTACACATTCACACCCGCAGCAGGACAATGTGGCAGCACAGAAAGCCTCACAATAACCATTATAAACAGTGTAGCACCCACCTTTATGAATTTTGGGCCTTATTGCCAAAACACCCTTGTGGCTCCACTACCGAGCACATCCAATAACGGCATTAGTGGGAATTGGAATCCCCCTTCTGTTAATACGAACATTCAGGGTTCAGGTACATATGTTTTCACTCCTGACGCAGGTCAATGCGGAGACACGATTGTGCAGCAGATTCAAATAAGCGCGGAGTTATCTCCAACATTTACGAATTTTGGTCCTTATTGCTTGGGTGATTTTGCCGTACTGCCTAATACCAGTAACAATGGGATTTCGGGAACTTGGAATCCTTCAAATATTAATACCTCCCAAGCAGGAACAAGCACCTATACCTTTACCCCCACCCCCGGAAATTGTGCTATAGAAACGGTGATATCAGTGTTAGTGGCTAACCCACTTATCAATGCGGGAAATGATACTACGATTTGTGCAGGAAATTATATTATATTGGAAGGGAGTGGTGGAAGCAACTATCTATGGAATAATGGGGTACTGGATGGGATTCCATTTACACCAAGTACCACCTCAACATACACAGTGTGCGGTACAGTTGGATCTTGCACCGGATGTGACACCGTTCTAGTAACGGTAAATCCCAGTCCTAACGCTTCCTTTATATCAGATATAAGTGGCTACGATGTTCAGTTTTTATACATGGGAACCCCTGTACAAACCTTTAATTGGGATTTTGGTGATGGTGATAATTCCTTGTTGATGGATCCAACTCATACCTACACTAGCCCGGGTACCTATGGGGTATTACTGATAGTAAATGATAACGGATGCACAAGCACTTATTTCGCAGAAATCGAGCTCTTTGCACCAGGAACCGATGTACATCTGATTAATATCATTACGCCAAATGGGGATGGGGTGAATGATGAGTTCGACTTAAACCTGAATGGATATAAAAAGGTGACTATACAAATAGTTAACCGTTGGGGAAATCTCATGGCAGAATTGACTGGTTCTCAACTCACTTGGGATGGGAAAACAAATGGACATATGGCTCTAGAAGGCGTGTATTTTTACAAATACGAAACGCTAGGCTATGACGGCAAGAACTCCACGGGTCATGGATTCTTTCATTTAAAATAAAAAAAGGCAAATCATAAGCCGGGTTCTGTTCGTTTTGTCACACGTGACGCAACTGCCTATCATTTATCTAGCACTGACGTCGCCATCAGCGTCTATCGACCTACCCTCCGGAATCGAGCGAGCAACTCTTAATGTACAAGACATACTCCGGTATACATGGTCTTTCAGCGCGTAAGGTTTACCCTGCCAACAACATCACTGTTGCTGCGGTGAGCTCTTACCTCCCCTTTTCACCTTTTCCCCAACGCAACAAGTTTGTCAAGGTAGTTTATTTTCTGCGGCACTTTCTGTATTCATCAAGATGAACCCTTCCCGTTAGGAAGTACACTGCTCTGTGCTGCCCGGACTTTCCTCCCTCCCGTAAACGGGACAGCGATAGGCCGATTTGCCGAGTCAAAGGTACAATTAGAATTTAACTAACGGAAATAATAAGACAAAACCAGTGGGCATCTTCGTTAATTTTAGAGGTAATTAACGTCCACTACGAATTTACGTTTATTTTGGTAAAACTTGTGATAAGACCCAATGGAAGATGAACTACCTTGGGGCTAATTTCAAAACGTCTGGGTCATTTTTTAACGTTTCGTCAACGAAAATATAGGCATAGAAATCGTTTTGCAATGCCGCTAGCACGAGTTCTTTGTCTTTTTTCAGGGATGCATCAGCATATTCCAAAGCTGCACCATAACTTGAGACCGCTGCGAGGACCACTTCTTTGTCTTTTTTCAGGGATGCATCAGCATATTCCAAAGCTGCACCATAACTTGAGACCGCTGCGAGGACCACTTCTTTGTCTTTTCTGAAGGAAACATCGACATACTCCAAAGCTGGACCAAAACTAGAAACCAATGCTATGACCACTTTTTTGTCCTTTTTCATCGATGCATCAGCAAATTCCAAAACATAAGGAGATTGAGAAACCGCTGCCAAGACCACTTCTCGGTCTTTTTTCAGGGATACATCTGCATACTCCAAAGCGTAACCATTCTGAGAAACTGCAGCCAAGACCACTTCTTTGTCTTTTTTCAGGGATGCATCTGCATACTCCAAAGCATAACCATTCTGAGAAACCGCTGCCAAAACCAAAGCTTTATCTTTTTGCAGAGATGCATACTTCAAGGAATATCCATTTTTAGAAACCGCCGCCAAGACCACAGCTTGGTCTTTTTTCAGGGATGCATCTGCATACTCCAAAGCAGAACCATTCTGAGAAACCGCTGCCATGACCACTTCTTTGTCTCTTTTCAGGGATGCATCTGCATACTCCAAAGCAGAACCATTCTGAGAAACCGCTGCCAGGACCACTGCTTTGTCTTTTTTCAGGGATGCATCTGCATAATCCAAAGCAGAACCATTCTGAGAAACCGCTGCCATGACCACTTCTTTGTCTTTTTTTAGGGATGCATCAGCATAATCCAAAGCAGAACCATACTGAGAAACCGCTGCCATGACCACTTCTTTGTCTTTTTTGAGCGATGCATCTACATACTGCAAAACATAACCATTAAGAGAAACCGCCGCCATGACCACTTCTAGGTCTTTTTTAAAGGATGAATCTGCATAATCAATAGCATAACCATTTTGAGAAACCGCTGCCAAGAACACCTCTTTGTCTTTTTTGAGCGATGCATCTGCATACTGCAAAGCAGGTCCATTTTCAGAAACCGCTGCCAAGACCACTTCCTTGTCTTTTTTGAGCGATGCATCTACATACTGCAAAGCAGCACCATCTTTAGAAACTGCCGCTAAAACCATTGATTTATCTTTTTTCAAAGATGCATCAGCATAATCAATAACATAACCATCTTGTGAAACCGCAGTCATGACCACTTCTCGGTCTTTTTTAAAGGATGCATCTGTATACTGCAAAGCATAACCATTTTGTGAAACCGCAGCCATGACCACTTCTCGGTCTTTTTTGAGCGATGCATCTGCATACTGCAAAGCACGGCCATCTTTAGAAACCGCCGCCATGACTAATTCTTTATCCTTTGCAAAGCCCTTGTTAAGGTATTCAATTACCATAGGATTTAACCGAACAAGCGCGAGCACAAAGTCTCTGTCCTTTTGCAGTTTTCTGTCCGCAGCCTCAAAAGCGGAGGCTGTTTTTTTAACGGCGATGGAAACATACTCTTTGTTTTTCCTTATGGCTTTCGGAAGGAATGCTAAAACCCGACCGTTTACCGACAATGCCTTCTTAATGAAGGAACTATCCTGTATCAAGGATGTACCGACATAATCAAACTCTTCGGCATATTTTTTAAGGCGAAGAAGTACAATTTCTTGGTCGCTCTGGAAATTTTCACTCAAATAGGCTAAACTAATGGTTTTCACATTCTTTAGAATGAAATCTCGGTTGTTTTGTAAGGTTGGGTGTGCATACTGAAAAGACATTCCGTCTCTTTCTCTGTCATAACTAAGGGCTTTATAAACCACGTCCTCATCCTTTCGCCACGTTTCGTTGACTAAATCTAGAGGCACATACCTAATTATACGAAGCACAAAATCTTTATCTTGCTTCAATGAATCATCCACCCATTGGAAAACATCATCATCGTAATCATACTTAGAATTATTCCTAAGGGCTTTTTCCACTAATTTCTCATCCTTTCTCAATTCTTTGGATGCAAACTCTAGGGCTGTTGGGCAATTGTTTATTGCCTCCATAACGATCTTTCTGTTTGCGCGGAAAGCAATATCTAAAGTTTCAAGTTTACACCCGTTTTTACGCACAATTTCTAATGCCTTTTCATTAGTCATCGTTTCTTGTGAAAAAACATGACTAAAGATTACAGTAAAGGCAATGAGGTGTAGACATTTCATAAGTACATAATAAAGTTATTTACGAAAATAATCATATATGATGAAAAAAGCTAAACTCGCCTGAAGATTACCATTTAACTAATTGAAATTCTTGGGAGGATTGGCTGCTGTGAAGCACCAAACGGTAAACCCCTTGACCGAGGTTTTCTAAATTCAAGTTCAGCGAAAAAGCTTGGATACCATGTAAGTTCAATACTTGCCTTCCCATGGCATCCACGACCACGACAGAACTTAAGAGGGCATTCGATTGAATTTCCACCCCTCCTGAAGTCGGGTTAGGTCCA
The DNA here is from genome assembly GCA_947460825.1 of Flavobacteriales bacterium. Classification (GTDB taxonomy): domain Bacteria; phylum Bacteroidota; class Bacteroidia; order Flavobacteriales_D; family Crocinitomicaceae; genus UBA952. The sequence goes on along the minus strand of CANHHA010000017.1, from coordinate 18,470 downwards.
ATAGATGCATCAAGGGTTGATTCAATCAAGGAAGCATCTAAGCCCAAGTAATCCTCTTGATATTCTACTTGATTAACCGTACCATTGGTCTCGGTAGCCTTCAGCACCCATTCTTTTTCACCATTAGCAAACCACTCATATTCGGTGCGTTGGATGGGTGGTGTTCCAAACCACTGCCCGGCACCAAAAAATGTTTGATATACGGAATCAATTTCGGCAATGTCATGTCGCACGCGCAAGGCTTGAAAAGTGCCTTTCGGCGTGGTAACTGTTCCCCAACCATCCACATTGGTGGTTCGTTGACGGTATTGTTTGATTCTAAAATCGATTACCGGATTAAGGTCGATGTAGGTGTAGCCTCTGGAATAATGAGAATCATTGTAATTCAAGGGTAATTTATAGCGTGTTTCAATGGTATCCGATTTGAATGGAACCCCTTGTCCGTTCACGCTTATAGAATAGCCAAGTGACGTAATGGAGTCTGTCATTCGCTTGGTATACTGATTCAAATTACTCAGAGAAACAGGTAAAAATTGAGACAATTGATCCAGTGGTAAATCGTTCGTTGGATTAAAGTAACTCGCTCGATAATTTGTTGGGGCAACGGGTCCATAAGTTCCAAACACCAATAATGAAGCAAAACCAATGGGATTAAACTCCTTTAGGTATTGACTGGTTGCAGATAGGGAACTAAAATCCCATGTAAAATTCGAGCCAGTTGAGGCAAAATCCAAGCCCGTTCCTGCTGCTTGAGAGATGCGGACGGTATCACCGGAATTTGCAAAATCTGCTACAGTGAGGGTGATTTGTGCAGAAATCCCAACAAAAAAACTTAGAAAAATAACTGATAATAAAGCCTTCATTATTCGTAGATTAAAGGATAAAGGTACATGAAATTGACTAACAAAATAAATTGCCTTACTTTTATTGCATGAATGATAAATCCATCATTTTATCGGAATTAAATCAATTTGAACTGGACCTGTCACAGTTTAATTCGAATGATTTATTGGTGAATATTCAAGCGAAACATGTACTGCCTTTTGAAAAAGAAACGGAAGAACTGAGGCCTGAAGCATCAAAACTCATCAACGCTGCGCATCAAAAAGAACGAGAAGAAGGTGTATTTTCCTTATGTTTATCTGAAGGTATCCTATTCTTGAAGGAAGCAGAGCAGGAGCAACAAATTCCAATTTTCATTCATTTATTGAATCCGAAAATCAACCCCGTGTTAAATCAAGTTTCTTGGAATATCACGGCGGATGAATGGATCATAAACCCCTATTTATTGCATGTCCTTTCCTTTGAAGAAACGGAATTTACACCCCTTGAAAAAAAGGAACTATGTGAGCTGTTGACATCCAAAGGATATGATTTGGAACCAAGCATTCAGTACATTGGGAATTTCCATCCGTATCGACACAGTCTATTGAAGGAAGTTATTGAGTTAAAAAAGGAAACCGATTTAAGTCATTTCGATTTTCTATATCAAGGTGCTCAACGCGTGGAAGAACCCCCCTATAAATCCCTGTCTCCATTACTTTTCGAGGCAGACCACACCCAGTCTCAAGCTATAAATCGGGCTGAGTTGCAACACTTGGTTATTCAAGGTCCCCCAGGGACCGGAAAATCTCAAGTAATCGGAAATTTAATCGGTCGGTTTTTAGAAGAAAAAAAGCAGGTGCTTCTATGTTCTCAAAAACGTCAAGCCTTAGAAGTGATTGCCTCGAAATTAACAGACTGTGGACTCGGAGAGTTAATGCTGATGAGGAACTCGCAGGACGGAGTAAAAACCAGTATTCAGTCGCTGGCCAAAAGCTGGGAAGCGATAGAAAAACCGATAGATTCCGTGGAGCAAGACGTTTCAAGTACCATTCGCTTGAACTGGCTTCAGGGTCAACTGGACCTCTACCATAAGGAAGGATTGATTGGTAAGATGAGTCCAAAGGACTTTATTACGGCGACGCGAATTGAGGAAAAGAAAAAGGTGGCATTTCATGCAGGTATGCCGAGTTATTCCGAATGGGTAACATATAAGCCTATACTTTCAACTATTCCTGATTCGGTCCTGCAAAAGCTAGGTATACTCAACCGTAATTCGAACTTAGAACACACCTTTGAAACACGTTTAAAAACGCTCAAGAATATACAAACGGAGCTAAGCTATTTACAATGGCAGCACCTAAGCTATGGTGAAATTCTTGAACAGGCACAGGTGGCACAGACCGTTCATTTGTTTTCAAATGACACTGCTCAACGCTGTTTGCCGTGGATGAAGCAACGAAGTAAAATCAATCGATTGATTAAAAAATTGGAGCTAATTGACCCACAACTTCAACAGAAAGAGCATGCGCTTACTTCGTGGAAAAAATTACCCTCGATCGTTTTGTTAAGTGGGTTGCGTAAAGAACTTTCGAAAGGTGGTTTGTTTAAGAAAATCCATCTAAATCGTTTAAAAAGAAACTGGTTAACTGATGCAACGGCTGATATTGGGGTATTAATTGAGCTAACTGAGGTATACCATGCCTTACTGGATGACCGCTTAAACGCTCAAATGGAATTAATTTCGCTTGGATTAACGGACGTAAGGACGGATATCACAGCCTATAAAACCTTTAATGCCTTGTTTGATGGAAACTTGTATGAACAATACCACGCACTTTCTAAACAAGAACGAAGTTTCTATTGTACAAATCATGCAATGATTCAAGGAATTGCACTAGCAATTAAACAACAATTCGCAAGGAATTCTGAAGCACCCGTCTATGAAAATATAGGTCATCTTTTAACTAATTTCCATAGCTATATTCCTCACTTAAAAGCATGGGACCAAGTCCCCGGTTCCATCACGGCACCCCTGATTGAATTCGAAACTTCTGAAGCCTATGAAGAGGCCATAATTACTTCCGATTGGAACCGATTCATTGCCCAATTTCCAGCAATGAAGGAATTTCTATCGCTTTCCATTGCAGATGAATTGGCACGGATTAAGGCGAATAGAAAAAGTACACAAGAACGGATTGTTCATCAGATGTTGGTAGAACGCAAAAACACCTTTGATGCGTTTCATCGGTTAATCGCGACACCTAGCGGTAAATTAACGGCAAGGGAGAAGGTATTAAAAAATGAATTGATCATAGGAAAACGAATCCTTTCAAAGCTTTTTAGTCGAAAAAGAAATTTCCCTGCCTTACGCACCGTATTGGAAAGTGAAGCTGCACATTGGATTTCTTTATTGAAGCCCATTTGGCTGAGTAGTCCCGTGCAAATCGCCATGGATTTACCTTTGATTAAAAACCGTTTTGATGTGGCAATTATTGACGAGGCGAGTCAGTTGTTATTGTCTCATTCGTTGGGTACGATTTATCGCTCAAAGCAACTCATTGTGGCCGGCGATTCGATGCAAATGGCGCCTTCAGCCTTTTTTCAGCGTGGGAATTCCAATGCACTCACCCTACTTGATCAAGCGTCATTCAATTTACCGCAAAGTCCATTAAAATTTCATTATCGAAGCCAACACGAGGAGTTGATACAATTTTCGAATCAACATTTTTATAACAATGAACTCATTGTGTTGCCAAGCTATCCAAACTATCAAGCTATCACATCTATCTATCTCCCCGGTAATCATTACAAAGATGGTACAAACTTAGTTGAAGCGCAGGCGGCAAAAAAGCTATTGGTTGAAAAATTAGGCTTGAAGGATACCCGCATTGGATTAGTAGCGTTCTCAGAAAAGCAACTTAAAGCCATTGTTTCGTTGTGCACCGCAGCGGAGCGCTTAGCGATGGAGGTAGCTCTTGAATCAGATGCGCTATTTTTGAAAACTGCAGAACAAATTCAAGGGGATGAATGTGATGAAATCATCATATCATTTGGCTACGGGTACAATGAAGATGGAAGATTTGATTTACGGTTTGGCCCCTTAACTCAAGAAGGTGGCGATAAACGACTGAACGTCTTATTCAGTAGGGCAAAGCGTAAAATCCATTTTATTCATTCGGTATGTGCTGAGGATTTCCCAATGAGTGAAAACCCTACAATCCATGTCTTAAAGCAGTGGTTTTCTTATGTTGAAAGCACCAAAACAGCCTCCGATTCCTTACGAATCCCTCATGTGGTGGACCATCAGATGGATGGACGCGAAATTCGAATTCAACGCTGGATTGATTTATCTTCCAACGTATTCGATCTAATCACTTATGAATCAATCTTAAGCGCTAGAGGTTGGGTTATTCGAGAGGAGGCGTTTTCTTCGGCACCGGATCATACCCGTGTCCTCCCCTTGGATGACAGCGTGAAATTCGCTTAGTACCTAACCAAATGCCTTTAACAGGACCCCAAACTTGAATAGCTTCAATCATATAGGAAGAACATGTCGGTGTATATCTACAACTTGGGGGGAGCAATGGCGAAATAACCCACTGATAAATTCGGACTAAAAAAATGAAGGGAAACCCCAGGATTTTCTTTAACATTTCCACGCTCAAATATAGGGATTTAAAAAAGGATGTTTGTAACTGAGGTCACTTAACGCGTTAGCAAACGAGTTATTCCTTAATTTCACCTCCATGAATTTATTCCGATTTCTCCTTCTTATTTCACTGAATTTTTCGTTTTGTATACAGGCTCAAACATGGACACATGAACAGCTGGAGGTTAAAACCAAGAACACCTTGAACCGCGTGATGCGTTCCGACGACTTGTTTGAAGACCGTTGGGTTGAATTGCCTCAAGCTAAATTTTGGAGACGGATTATGACCTTATCTCCTGATTCTTGCATTATTAATGTTGCCAAAAATCGCACGATGCTTGAAACCATGGCCTTTAAGCAATGGCGAACAAAAACCGAAACTGAAAAAGCGCAATACAAAGCATCATTACGCAAAACTTTTGGATTAGATTCTACGGAGGAGCTGTATGTTACAACGGGGAAAAATGATTTTTACCGCTTCCATGAAGTATTTCCTTCACTTGGCAGCGGAATCGCGGCATTTGAAAACAACCAAGTAGATCCATGGTATGCACAAGCCATCCTTTTGATTGAAAGTCCCGCACAATTAAAAAAATCAATTAGTGGTGCTTATGGACCATTTCAACTCATGCCTTCGGTTGCTCAGCGATACGGACTCACGGTAAATGGAAACACGGACGAACGCGCTGATTTCTCGAGAAGTGCTTACGCTTCATCACAACTCATTAAAACCTCATGCATTCCATCTGCTCGAAGAATTTTAACTGCACATGGATTGAGTTATGCAGAAAGTGAGTTATGGTTTAGGTTACTTGTAATGCACGTATATCATGCGGGGGCAGGAAATGTAGCCGCGGTAGTCAATAAAATTAATCCGTCGAAGGGCAGCATGGACCTCATCCAACAAATGTGGGTGACCTCAGCGGGAGGTTTTGGGAACAATTCACAGAACTACAGTCAATTGGCGATCGCTGCACAATGGTTACTGCATGATTATGTCTATTCCCAATGCGACGAGCTTCATCCGTGTTCGGGCAAATGATGTGTAAGCTGATCCTGAGATAGGGATAACCCACACTTGAAATTTGTTGCAAATAAGCCACCGGTGCCTAATCCCTGGGGAAGGGTGAGTGGGTATTCCGCGGCAAACTGAGCAACTGCAGTTAGGCCGATGTTAGACTCCAAGGCAGAGGTCATCCACCAACCGATTCCGCGTGCGGTGGCTAATTCTATCCAAGTTTGAACTCCCGAGATTCCTCCGTGCAAGCTGGGCTTTAAAATGATAAATTGAGGGCTAACGCGATCGAGCAAGGCCACTTTTTCAGCCAGTGCATAGCATGGAATCAGGGATTCATCTAAGGCTATTGGCACAATGGCCTCCTTGCACAATGCTGCTAATAAATCAATCTCGTTAACTGCTACAGGTTGTTCAATCGAATGTACACTTAAGTCGCTGAGTTGATTCAGGATATGTCGAACATTAGATTGCGTAAATCCACCGTTTGCGTCTACGCGTATCGTAAGTTTTTCAGGACCAAAATGTTTACGCACCTCTTGAATTATGTTGTGTTCTTGCTCCCAATCAATCGCGCCAATTTTAAATTTCAATACGGAATACCCTTCCTTTATTTTTTTCTCTACCTGATCTTGCATCCATTCCGGAGAGCCCATCCAAATTAACCCATTGATTGGTATAGCGCGTTCTCCCCTGGCAAAGGAATTATCGAATAAGAGTCCAGGAACAGGAGATAACCAGGCACGAAGGGCGCATTCTAAACCGAAACGTATCGAAGGAAAATAGCTTAATTCGGGTAAGAACTCATCCAAGGTGCACAGCAAGTGATCCCGTGGAATTGAACATTGGTTCAAGCGAAGTATAACATCGGATAACTGCTTTTCATACTGCGCATCATTCATGTAATCAGGAGAAAGGCCTTCAATGATGCTGCATTCTCCAATTCCTTGCCTCCCGTCAGCGCTTAGGGTAATAAGCCATAGTTTCTTTGTAGAAAGCACTCCCCTACTTGTTCCTGCGGGAAAATTAAACACTAATTCATGCTTTTGGACTGTGAAAATCGGGCTTACATCCATTGGTTGTACCATGATTGAAAACTAAAATAATACCATATAAACAAGCTGTTCGAATCATTTCCATTAATAAATGACCGTACTTCGCGCTCCAATTCAGGTCCCTTAAAAATCCCTTGCTCTTTAATAAACTTTGGTTCGATGAAATCCAACAGTTCAGAGTTCAAATATTCCCTCATCCATGCGGCAATCGGGATGGCGAATCCTTTTTTAGGTCCTTGCATTAAGGCAGGAGGAAGTATATCGTGTGCAATATGTTTCAACAGAATTTTTGTGTCTTTCCCATCACATTTATAGTGATCAGGTACTTGCGCCAGGAACTCAAATAATTCATGGTCTAAAAATGGTTCTCTACCCTCCAATCCTACGGCCATAGTAGCACGATCCACCTTATGCAGAATGTCATTCGGAAGATAGTTTATGCTGTCGTTAAGTAACATGGTTGCCAGAGGCGATCTTCCTTCGTAGAAGGGCAGCTTTTCTGGTATGTTTCGTTGGTTAATAAGCTTATTTAATTGGTCATTTGACATGGAGGAGGTCATGGCATGCATGTATGATTCTACTGAAAAATCGCTCAGTAGGCGGGCGAATTTTTGAATACGTTGCGCTTTCAATCCGGATAGGCCACTAAACCCGATTGCCTTAGCCACGCTTGATCCAAGAACACTCGGGAGGTAGTGAACCGCATTGGGAATACGCGAATAATAGAGGTGTCTGTTGTAGCCTGCGAATAACTCGTCCCCACCATCGGCACTCAAGGCTACCTTTACCGAATTGGCCGCATGTTTTGATACAAGATATGTTGGGATGGCACTGCTATCTGCGAAGGGTTCGTCATAGATCGTTGGTAGCATTGGAATTACCTGCAATGCTTCATGTAAATCACAGGTGATTTCTGTGTGTGTAGTTCCTAAGTAATCGGCAATTTTTTTTGCTTTTGGGCCTTCGTTTAAGCCGGCCTCAGGAACCGCCACCGTAAAGGTTTTAAGTTCCTTGTGGGATTGCGTTAAAAGCGCTGCAGTAGTGGCTGAGTCATAGCCCCCCGATAGAAATAAACCCACAGGAACATCTGACACCATACGTAAATTAATGGCATCAGACAGCAATTCGCGGGTCCTGGTTTTAGCGGCATCAAAAGAAATGGAGAGGGGCTCCTTTTGAAAATAGGCCGTGGGACTCCAAAACACTTTTTTTTCAAGACGAAGGGTATTGCAATCAATACGCACCATAGTTCCAGGTTCTACTTTGTAGGTATCCTTAAAAATGGAATGGGGCGAAGGGATGTTGCCGTACTGAAAAAAATACCAAATACTATTTACATCGAGCGATTTTTTAAATTGAGGATGGGTGTGAAATGGTTTTAATTCGCTTCCAAACAGCAACAATTGATGATTACGATAATAGTACAAGGGCTTAACCCCAAAGCGATCACGAATTAGATACAAGCTTTGTTCTACTCGATTAAAAAGAATGAGCGAGAACATGCCTTTGAATAAATTAAGGGCCTTACTATTCCACTTGTGAAATGCCAGGAGCACCACTTCACTGTCGGATTGCGTTCGAAATGAATAACCGGCCTTAACCAATGTCTCTCTAATTTCTTGGTAATTATAGAGTTCGCCATTAAACACCATGGAAAGCTCCTCATAATGCATGGGCTGATTCGCAAAATCAGTGGTGTCGATAATGGAAAGCCTCCTATGGGCTAAGCCTAAAGAAAACATTTGGGAATCATAAAAATACTCCCCTCCTGCGTCGGGTCCTCGATGCATCAAAGAGTCTCGCATACCAAGCAGCACATCGGTAGAGGTGCGCTTGCTTAAATCAATAAATCCGGCGATTCCACACATCAGGTTGGGCTCGTTATTTGAGGTGCTCTAAGCGATAGAAGCAAAAAGAAAAAAGGCAATGCCAGGGCTCGAATCCGAACCAAAACACCAAAAAGTATAGAGGTATATCCAGCCATAAATGCGGTTAACAATACAAAGGTAAGCATGTAAATAGCGAATTCACTTTTAAACATAAAACGAAGGTTCTTTAACAGATATCGATTAAAAAAAAACAACCCTGTAAACAAGAGAAGGGCAACACTTTCAAGTCCGTTCACAATGAAATTCAGTCCTATGTTTTCTGTAATAAATGGGCGATAAAGGGCAATAAACACGGCTTGAGGGAGGGAAGTTACCAAGCCCGAAATTGATCCGTCGGATGGGGTGATTTCATATTTGGCCCCCGTATAAATTGGGTTATCACTAAAATCGGCCTGGGTAATTTGTGCTTCTTGAATCAGTACTTGGGTTCGATCTAAATTTGCGATCACAAAAAAAACAAGCACCAACGATACATATATAAACCCTCGAAAAAGAAATAAAATAATTGGGCGCTTCGACCACCGATTTGAATAACGAGCGGCTATTGCTAAGAAAAACGGAGCAATGATGGCCAGGGCGACAAACTGTCTTAGGCTGTACAGCAAGGTGCCTACTACGACCATAAGAAGTAAACGAAAAACCGTTCGCTTTGGATCCCATTTTAACCAACGGAACAACTGATACATTAACAGTAAGGAAAGCGTATACACCTGACTGTCCTTACTAATCCCCGAACACCAAAACGTTACGGAGGGAAAAAATAAAAATGCAAAGAGTACGGCCTTTAGGTTTAAATTCTCATGGATAATTATACGATAAACCAACAACCAAGAACTAAAAAAAACAATAGACGCCACTACAAGCGTTGTTGCCCAGAAGCTGTTGAAGGTAAGAATAGAAAAAACTGACAAGATCTTTGCTGCATTCCATGCCTCCGGTTCACGCCAAATCCAACCAGGAGGATATCCCGTACCTTGATTAAAACGGTAGGTAACGCCAAGAAGTCGGTCAGTATGTACCAATTCCTGAACATAGCCCGTAGGATTATTTAAAAACAACTTATTCAATGCGGTAGCACTGTCCCAATAGGCATTGATGTCCCCGCCTCCAAGAATGAACAAATAGATTAAGGCAAAAATCAGGGCAAAGAATATTTTAAACCCCCATCCCGCATAAAAATATCGTTGAATACTCTCATGGTAATATCGATTGCGTATCAATCTTCCGATCCAGAACAAAATCAGTATCCACAGCACTACAGTTAAGCCCTCTGCGATGGAAAATAGTTGCTCTTGATTCATATGGATAAAGTTAACAATCCATCAAGAATGATGGTAACTTTCACCTTTATTTATGGTGCATGCTCGGTATAATTGTTCTAAAAATATCATGCGGACCATTTGATGAGAAAAGGTCATGGAAGACAATGCAATCTTCGCATTGGCGCGGGCATATACGGCATCAGAAAATCCAAAGGCACCCCCGATACAACAGGTTATTTTTTTGACACTGTGTAATTCATGATTGGCGAGTAGCAGAGCAAATCCTTCCGAGGTATAGCTTGTACCTTTTTCATCCAGTAAAATAACATGCTGATCGTCGGTTATTTTAGATAACATGGCCTGGCCTTCTTTCTCTTTAAGTTGTGCAGGGGTTAAGGATGATGCTTGCTTAACATCGGGGAGCTCTATACGCTCATAACTCACATAATGAACAAGGCGTTTTTCATAGGTTTGCTCTAACTCTTTGAGGGCATTGGACACCGTTTTCCCAATGAACATCAATCGCACCTTCATGTTAGCGACCTGTTCTAACTTCCTTTACCGTGTTGAAGAAGATAATTCCGTAACCAAAGGCCAACATCAAATGAAAAGGAACCATTCCGAAATCGCCAAATGCTAAGCGATTTAATGCGGTAAATCCGAAAATTAACATAAAGGAGCCTTCGGCGATATTAAGGATCGAGAGGCTTTTTTTGTCGTATTTATTGCCAGTAAAGTCATCTTTTTGAGCCACATTGAATTTCGGAGTGCGCACAAATGAACTTTTTATCCGTAAATACCCTTCAATCACTGCGACCGCATTGCTCATAGACAAGGCCATAGATACCGTCAAGAACTGAACAAAACGTTTAATGAATTTAAATAAATCGTTCCAAAATCTCCCGGTTTTATCTCGGTAAGAATTCCAATAATAGAAGGCAAGGAATACGGTACTTGAAATGAAAAATGCACCAAATTGAACGAAATAATTCAAATCAGAAAAAGAATCCTTGATGTGCAGAATAAATAAACTTAGAATGGATAAGATTAAGATGAAAACAAACACCGAGGAATTGAATAAATGGGCCATTCCATGCACTCGATCTGAAAATCTTACCCCGGGATGTGTAAGTAATTTACCCCGCATTTTAATAAAGCACTCTGCCCCTCCTTTCATCCAACGATGTTGTTGACTTTTTAATGCAGACATAGTAATTGGCAATTCTGCCGGCGATTCCACATCTTCTAAATAAGTAAATTTCCAACCCCTCATTTGCGCACGGTAGCTCAAATCTAAATCCTCTGTAATGGTGTCATGTTCCCATCCACCTGCATCTTCAATGCATTTTTTCCTCCAAATCCCTGCAGTGCCATTAAAATTTATAAAATGTCCAGTAGAATTTCTTCCTTGCTGTTCAATCGCAAAGTGACCATTTAACCCAAAGGCTTGAAGTTCTGTTAGTAGGGAATATGATTTATTCAAGTGACCCCAACGCGTCTGTACTACCCCAACTTTTTCATTATTGAAGTAGGGAACGGTGCGCAATAAGAAATTTTCATCTGGAACAAAATCAGCGTCAAAAATCGCAATGAAATCACCTGTAACACGGTCCATTGCATCATCCAGTGCTCCCGCCTTATAACCTGTTCTATCCACGCGATGAATGTGCTGGATATTTACCCCCGTAGCAGCAATTTCCGCCACTTTTTTAGCAATAATGTCTTTGGTTTCATCCGTGGAGTCATCCAATACCTGAATTTGTAACTTATCTTTTGGATAGGCCAAGCGGGCGGTGGTTTCAATAATTCGCTCCGCAACATACATTTCATTGTACATGGGAAGCTGTATCGTAACTTTCGGCGCTTGCTCTAAATCAAAAGCGGGCATTGGTAATTTTGGCGATCGCTTAGATTTCCTGTATGCTAGAGCTAACAAAAGTTGGATGACACTGTAATAAAAAATCATGAATAAGCAGAGGCCGTAGATAACTAAGATAACCCTAGCCATCATGTGAGACCAATAATGTTCTTGGACCACTTTTTTACCATTTACCACCGTGGTTCTATCTCCCCAATTGAATAACCATGTTACTTTCAAACGGGCAGCAAAAGGCTGTTTCTTACTAAAGGTATAATGCTCTAAATGTTCTTTAGCATTGGTTTCAAATACCTTTAGGGTGTCTTTTCTGTAATCTTTGTCTGTAAGGATTAGTATGCTTTCACCAATCGGAACATTATTAAATGTAAAAACACCGTCGCGGGTCTCTGTTTTAAATCGTTCTCCCGTTGCTTTTGAAACCAACAACAAAGAGACCTCATCGACATCCCTTCGTGTTTTAAAATCAACCAAATATCCTTTGATTAATTTCGATCTTAACCTCATGGTAGAAGCAAGGGTGTCCTGATTAAAGGCAATTATCAGTAGGCTGAATAAAAGTAATTTTCTCATATTAAACTTATGGAGCAGGTTGATTTCAAGGAACAAAGATAAATTAATCTTTGATTAAAGTCATTTCATTTACTAAATGCGTTGCCCCGGCATAGATGTCCATCACCCAAAGGACGTAGCGAATATCCACTACGATATTCCGGCAACGGTTCGGATCAAACAAATAATCACTCATGGTACTTTCCCATGATCGGTCAAAGTTCAAACCCATCAGATTCCCTTTTTCATCTAACACTGGAGAGCCTGAATTACCTCCAGTGGTGTGATTTGAACCTGTGAAACACACCCATAATTCGCCGTCCTGGGCATAGGGTCCATAGGTTTTATTAGATGCCAATTCAAACATTCTTGGCAACAATTCAAAATCCGGATTTCCTGTGCTGTTTTTTGCAATCATTCCATCTAAGGTGGTATGTTCGGTGTAGGCCATACCGTCTACAGGGGAAGACCCTTCCAATTGTCCGTAGGTAATTCTTAGGGTTGAATTGGCGTCTGGCCAATGTTTTTCATTCGGAAACATGACATATTTGCCTTCAACGTAAAGCTGCATCCAAGGAGTAATCTTTGATTGATATAACTTATAAGCTTTGTCTACTTCTTGAACAAATATCGGGTAATACGTATTGAAAAAAATGTAGGCTGGGTCTTTGAGTAGTTTTTTAAGGGAATTTTTTGAAAAAGCGTTTACGAACTGAAAAAAGCGAGTTGAATCGGTAAAAATTGACTTTGCATAGATATTCGTTGCAAGATCTGATACATTCACCATGCTCCAATTCTTATTTGATGCGATTTCAGAACGTTGATACTGCAGGGTCAACGCATTAAAAATAGATTGATCAACCGCACTGTTATAGTTTTTAAAAAATGAGCGTGCGCTCGCTATTAGTTTTTGTTTTTCCGAGCTTAACTTATCCGAAGATGCTTTGGTTAGCTCCGCTGAAGTTTTAATCATTTTAAATAATTCAGGCCCGTAGAAAAAATATTCAATCCCCATCGCATAGCGGAACTCTTTTTCTGAATTATTCTTTACGTACTGATTCAATGAATCTAAGGCGTTGGCATATTTTTTCCATTCCGGGTTAGACTCCGCCGTTTTTCTATATGCCGCTTCCTCGCGTTGTTTAACTGCAACACCGTCTAAATTTTGCAAACCCTCTACTTGTCCTATCCATTTTTTCCATGCATTGGCTATGGATGCTTGCTTGGCGGAATATTGAATACGAATCAAGTCAGAGGATTGCATACCCTCATCAATAGCTGCAAGGCTTTCATCCCGCATCGCGATGCGAGCAGGGCGTTCTTTTTCTATGATAAATTTCAAATATTCAGAAACTACGTGCTGTTCGGTAACACCAGGAAATCCATACACCATGGTAAAATCACCTTCTTTGCGGTCCTTGAATGAAATATTCAAATACTGAATTGGCGTATATGGTACATTATCCGCTGAATAGGTGGCGGGTTTATTATCCGGCCCGGCATAAATTCTAAAAACCGAAAAATCACCGGTATGTCTCGGCCAAACCCAGTTATCTGTATCCCCGCCAAATTTTCCAATTGAATTAGGAGGAGTACCTACAAACCGAATGTCTTTAAACACTTCCTTTACCATCAAGTAATAGGCATTTCCATAATCAAAGGCTTTAACTTCAGCCTCATAATGTGTTCCTTCGATGGCTGTTTTTACGATTGTAGCGATGTTTGCCGCTATGACCGACTTGTCCTGTTTCCCTTGTGCGTTCTGTAATATCAAGGCCGTGACATCCTCGATTCGAACAATGCGTGTTGCGGTTAGCCCAGGATTGGTTAATTCATCTTTTTTTTCTTTTGCCCAAAATCCATTTTTCAGGTAGTCGTGTTCTAAGCTGGAATGTGACTGAATTTGAGAATACCCGCAGTGATGATTGGTCAACAAAAGCCCTTGACTTGAAACCAATTCCGCGGTACAGCCTCCGCCAAACTGAAAAATAGCATCTTTTAAACTGGCATGGTTTACACTGTATATTTGGTCAGCGGTCAATTTCATCCCCCGCGCTTGCATATCCGATTCAAAGGCTTTAATAAGCAATGGAATAAGCATGCCTTCATCCGCCCGAACGGATCCTAAAAGGATTGTAAAAGAAAATAAAAGGATGAAGAATTTCAATTTCATGTGAATCATTTTTCCAAAAGTACTTCAAAAGATTAAAATCCACGTTTATTTGGATTGCTTACCTTTGCGCTTCAAATGATGAAGGTACTTACAAGTTTATCAGCACTTCCGATCTTACGGAATCCTATAGTGACACTCGGTACATATGATGGCGTGCACATTGGACATCGGAGTATTCTGACAAAGCTTATTAATAAAGCAAAGGAAACGGGTAAGGACAGCATGCTTATTACCTTTGATCCGCATCCGAGACAGGCCTTGGGATTAGGAGAAATTTCGCTACTTAGCACCCTTGAGGAAAAGGTAGAATTACTTTCTAACACAGGATTAAATTACTTATTGGTATTACCATTTACTAAAGAATTCTCCAACCAAGGAGCTAGAGACTTTATTTCGAATGTCTTAATTGATCAGTTAAACATATCAGAAATTATGTTGGGCTACGATCATAAATTCGGACATAATCGGGAGGGTGACGTTCAATTGTTAGCAGAGGTACTTACCAAAACCAACCGATTTGTTACTGAAATTCCCGCCCAAGATGTGGATGAGATTATCGTAAGTTCAACAAAAATTAGAGCGGCCTTAATTCAAGGGGAAGTTGAAAGAGCCAATCGCTTATTGGGATATAATTACCAAATTAAGGGAAAGGTAGTAGCGGGAAATCAACTTGGAAGAACGATTGGATTCCCCACGGCTAACATTGAACCAACAAACCCCTCAAAACTAATTCCGGGCGACGGGGTTTACGCAGTGAAATTTATGGTAAAAGACAGCACGCATATAGGAATGATGAATATTGGCGTACGGCCAACGGTAAGTAATTCACAACAACGCGGAATCGAAGTACACTTATTTGATTTTAATGCAGACATTTACAGTGAATCTGTACGCATTACCGTATGTACCCACATACGCGGGGAGCAGGTTTTTTCAGGTATTGAAGCGTTAACAGAGCAATTAAAAAAAGATGAAGTCGATTCTCGTAGGTTTTTTTCTAGCCATTAGCGCCTCATGGTATAGCCAGTCGTCGGTGCGAAGTTATTCCCTGGATGACCTCCTCACTGCAAACCCTGATAGCGTCTTCTCCATTGATTTAAGTCGTGAAAAACTCACGAACATTCCCGCAGAGGTGTATCGATTCACCAAAATAAAGACCTTAAATCTTACGAAGAATAAAATTGAATTCTTAGGAGACTCTTTACGTATTTTTCAAGAATTGGAGCACCTAAACCTAACTAAAAACAAACTCTTTGCTATCCCCTATGTGGTATTTCAAATGACTGCGCTAAAAGAGTTATTGCTGGCGGAAAACCACATAGAGATAATCCCAAATGAAATTGAACAATTGACACTATTGGAGGTCTTGGACTTATATGACAACGCGGTAAATTCCATATCTCCTCGCCTGAAAGCACTACCGAACTTAAAGCGCCTAGACATTCAAGGCGTCATGTATAATCATGAATTTCACAAGCAGTTGGTAAATGATTTCAGGCATTGCACCTTGTTTTTAGATCCTCCTTGTTCTTGCATGGATTGAATTATTAACAATTCCTTATAGAAATTTATCCGGAAATAAACAGAGCCGAAATCAAGAATCGTATTAACTTTATCCTGTGAAAACGCTCTTAGTTTTTTTCGGTTTTTGTATCACTCTTCAAGTTTGGGGGCAAAATTTCATATATAACGGTCATTTCGAGTTCGGAGGGCTTGGTACGGGATTTAGTGTGAACGGACAAGGCTACACGAACCTCATTCCTCCATACTTAGGCACCACTCAACCCGGTGATTTTGCCATTACAAATAACCCGCAACCTTTGAATAACGGGTATTTCCTTCCGTTTTCGGACCACACTTCGGGTCAAGGAAATATGTTGGTAGTAGACGGGGGAAGTATTGGTGGAAATCAACCTTTTTGGCAAGCGGGGAGCAACGGAGGCGGTGTTTGTGGCTTAACGCTTGGGAATGCTTATGTGTTTAGTTTTTGGTTGCGTTCAGCATCAAGTGCTGTAACAGGCCTAGCTACGCAAGCAGACATTAAAACACTTTTTAATAACGCCAGTAATATTCAATTACTAACGCCTACCCTAGCCCCTCTTCCTGCGGTTGGTTGGCAGGCCTATGCCACACAATTTGAGCCCACTAATTCTTGCGTAAATATTAGTCTTTATGACGATAATATCAGTGTAATGGGGAACGACTTTGCAATCGATGATATTGCTGTAATGCCCCTTGGGGATCCGCTAACCTTAACGGCATCTACCACTCGGCCAACCTGTAGTGATTCCCTAAGTGGGGCACTCATTGGGTATGCCAAAGGAGGATACCCTCCCTATCAATTCACCCTAACTGGAATGATGGGTACGTGGAATAATGCATCGGGTGTTTTTACAGGATTACCCACCGGGAGCTACGATGTAACGGTAACGGATGCCAATAATCAAACCCTAATCCTTCTCAATCAACCGGTTTATCCGAATGATTTCTTACAGGTTAATCCTGACGACACCCTCGTTTGTGGAAATACTCCATTGGAATTAACCGTTACCGGAGGAACCAATACCAATTACCTTTGGATGGCTACTCCACCCGACCCAAATCTATTGAATCCACTGAATGACACGATAACCGTAAGTCCGAATCAGTCGACCACATACCTTGTTTCCACCAATAATTTAAATGAGAATTTGGTTACCAACGGGAATTTTGAAGCGATGAACACCGGGTTTTACAGCGATTTATCATTTCTCACCCCAACCAATCCAAATGGACTGCAAACGAGTTATGGGATTACACCCAATGCAAGTTTTTGGGAAGGAACATTTTCACCCTGTGTAGATCATACCTTTGGCAATGGCGTAGGAAATATGATGGTTATTGATGGTGCAGTATCCGGAAATCAAACGGTATGGAAGCAAGTAATATCCGTAGAAAAAAACACCAATTACACCTTTACGTACTTTGCTGAGTCTGTAGAAAGCACCAATCCAGCAGTTCTAAAGTCTAGTATTAACGGCATCACACTGAGCATAGATACCCTTTCTCTTACCTCTTGTAATTGGCAACAGATCAGCGGGATATGGAATTCAGGAAACGATAGTTTAGCCATTTTGGTTCTAGAAAACTTAAATCAAAGCGGCCTCGGAAACGACTTCGCTATTGATGATATATCATTCAGTACCTTGCGCTCTTGCAGTAGACAAGTAACCGTTCAAATCAATGGTGGAAACCCTGATCTTGGACTTAACTACCCAAGTAATTTGTGCGTCAATTCAGGCGTGAATAATCCTACTCTTTCACCAGGGACCCCGAACAATGGCACATACAACTCATTTCCGGGAGGACTCAACCTAGATCCGGTCAGCGGAGCCATAAATACCACCGGCAGCGGTCCGGGAACATATTCCGTGGTGTACAGTGTTTTGGTCTGCTCTGTATTGGCAAAAGATACCGTAGAAATTACAGTGCATGCCCTACCGAGTCTATTAAGCTTAACCGGTGGCGCGTACAATTGTCCGTTGCAAACATTCGATTCTGTACTCTTGTATCTAAATGCGGTATATCCGGTAACAGTGAGTTGGACCTTAAATGGAACGGAGCTCGTAACGAACGGAGCACCGGATCCGTTGTTTTTAGATACGGAAGCTGGACTCTATGCGCTTCAGACGATTACAGATGTGTATTGTACGGCGAATGTTAATGGAAGTATTTACTTAGATTCACTATCCATTCCAGAAACACCCATTATTATTGGTGATACTGCAGTATGTGACAATGAACCCTCTGAGGTGATCTCTTTGAGCAATCCCAATCCGAATGGCGTAATTTCATGGTATAGCGATGCTGCACTCATGCAGTACCTCGAAAGTGGAAATTTTTTCTATCCAAGCAATGATAGCTCAGCGACCTATTATGTGGTGCAAACCGTGAATGGGTGCTCCAGCAATGCAGCGGCTTTTTCAACAGCCATTGTTCCGTGTAACCTGGTGGTGCCAAGTGCATTCACTCCTGACGGCGATGGAGATAACGATGTTTGGGAAATCGTTGGACTAGATGCGAAATTCCCATTGAACCAAGTGAAAATATTTAACCGATGGGGAGAACTGATATACACCAGTATTGCTGGAAACTATGCATCCGAACCTTGGAATGGAAGCTTTAAAGGCGAACC
>CANHHA010000016.1 GCA_947460825.1 Flavobacteriales bacterium | reverse complement strand
CATTGGACCACGCATAAGCGTAGGGAGCAGTACCAAAGGAAGGAGTAAGATTAATGCTACCGTTGTTACCACCAAAGCACGATACGTTGGTATTGGCAAAGGCCAAGGAAAGGGCATTGGCCGGTTGGGTAATGTATACGGTATGGGTATCGGTACATCCGGCGGCATCGGTAATGGTAACGGAATAGGCTCCTGCTGGAACGCCGCTTAAGTCTTCCGTACTCGCGCCATTGGTCCACGCAAAGGAGTATGGGGCAACGCCACCAAAGACCGAGAGGTCAGCGGCTCCGGTACTGGTTCCAAAACAGGTAACGTGCGTTTGAAGGTAGGAGCTGGTAAGCACGCCTGGGGGTTGAGACAGGGAGTCAATCAGATACTGTGTACATCCATTGGCATCACTAACGGTTACTGAATAGGTTCCCACGGGAAGGTTGAAGAGGTTTTGTTGGGTAGACCCGGTATTCCAAAGGAAGGAGTAGGGTTGGGTTCCTCCGCTAACGTTTAGGGTAACGGACCCAGAGGAGTCACCATAGCAAGGAATGTTATTAAAGGAAGAAATGACATTGAGCGCAGAATCGGGTTGAGTAATCACTTGACTTAAGAAAAGCCCACATCCGATGACATCGGTCACATTAACGAAGTAAGAACCGGGGGCTAAGTTGGCAAGGTCTTGCATCACGCTCCCATTGGACCAAGTATAAAAGTAGTTTGGATTTCCACCCACAACATTTAGGTCAATAAAACCATCTGCACCCCCAAAACAGTTCACATTTCCAAAGGTATGGGAGAGTGCCATGCCATTGGAAGGGTCGAGTAAGGAAACACTAAAGGGGATTTGGCATCCATTGGAGTCAAGTACGAGGACGGTATAGGTGCCAGAGAATAGGGTATCGATGTCTTGGGTGGTTTGTCCGTTGTCCCACTGATAGGTATATCCGGGTACTCCACCCGAGACGGAAAGGTTGATGCTACCGGAGGTACCACCAATGCAAGAGGGATTGATGTGCGTTTCGGTGATTACAAGGGCATTGGCTGGTTGTCCAATGGTTGCTGTAAGGGTATCGGTACAGAAGTTTGCATCGGTAACGACCACGGAGTAGGTTCCGGCGCTAAGTCCACTTACGTCTTGGGTACTAGCGGTAGTGCTCCAACTGTAGGAATAGGCGGGAGTGCCACCCGATACGCTAAGGTCGATGGTTCCGGTAGCAAATCCGTTACAAAGCACATCTTGGTGGGTTTCAGAGAGGAAGATTGGGGGGGATAGATCAATGAGTGTTTGGGCAATGGAGTCTGTACATCCGTTGGCGTCTTGCACCACAACGGAATAGGTACCTGAGGGGATGTTGTTTAAGTCTTGGCTTACTTGATTAGTAGACCAGAGGTAGCTGTAGGGTAAGGATCCTCCAGCGGGAGTTAGATCAATGCTACCGGTAGCAGCTCCAAAGCAGAAGATGTCGGCATAGGTTACGGATACAGAGACAGCAGAGAGGGGTTGATTTACAAAGTAACTACCACTCAAGGGGCATCCATTGGCATCAAGGACATTCACGCTATAGTTTCCGGTGGGTAATCCGGAGATGATACCCGTGGTGGGTCCATTACTCCACACATAGGAATAGGGAGGGGTACCTCCAGAGACGCCCATGTTGATGGCTCCTGAACTGCCCGCAAAACAAGCCACAGGGGTAATCACCGCAGAGTTAGAAAGGGGAGCAGCGGGTTGATTCACCACTACGGAGAACTGTCCAATACAGTTATTGGCATCGGTAATAAATACGGTATAGACCCCAAAGGGCAGGTTGCTTAAATCTTGGGTAGTGGCTCCAATGTTCCACGAATAGGTATATCCAGGGGTTCCGCCTATTACAGAAAGGTCAATGGACCCGGTGGCATCTCCGTAGCATCCTACATCGATGTGCGTTTGGGAAGGGGTAATGGGTTGAGCGGGTTGTAGGATGGTATCGCTAATAACTTGTGAACAGGCATTGACATCACTTACGGTAACAGTAAAGATACCGGCAGGAAGGTTAATGGCGTTTTGGTTGTTGGTGTTATTAGACCACGCAAAGCTGTATGGGAAGGTTCCTCCGGAAGCGACAAGGGAAATGCTCCCATTAAATCCACCAAAACAAGTAACGTCAGTATGGGTAGTAGCAAGGACAATGGGTGTGGGTTCAGTAAGGAAGACGGTATCAAAGGCTTGACATCCGTTGGCATCGGTCACAATCACGGAATAGAACCCGATATCAAGTCCAGTGGCATTGGCAGTGGTTTGGCCGTTGGACCAAAGGTAGGTGTATGGCGCTGTTCCACCGGAAGCTACTACCGAAGCGGTACCATCAGAGGCATTAAAACAGCTGATTTGTTGTCCGTTGTAATTGGAAGTTACCGTCGCATTGGCGATCAGTAAGGTGGGTTGCGTAATTTGATAAGATGCGCTAGACTGGCAGGTGTTTCCATCGGTCACCGTAACGGTATATTGTCCTGGAATCAAAGAATTAATCGCTGAACTGGTAGCGGAAGTGTTCCAAAGGTATGAATACGCGGGTGTACCGCTCGCTTGCACGCTAATGGCACCATCGCCGGCATTGAAACACGTAACATTCGTTAAATTCAAGAGGTTAATCGTAGGGTTTGGATTAACCACTACGGTGTCCAGTAAATTAAAGAAGGTACAGCTGCTTCCGTTAAAGGTGATGTTGAGCTGATATACCCCCGCGTTATTCGCGGCCACTGGAGAAATTACCGGCGCTGGGGAGGTAGAAGAAAACCCACTTGGACCTGCCCAAGAATAATTGGCAAAGGGGCTAAAGGGAATAACGAACTGTAAAGAATCTCCCAAACACAAGGGGTCGTTATGGGTAACAATGGGCGGTGGACAATTAGAATTGATGGTTAATTCATTGTTGTTGGATGTTGGGCAACCGTTGGCATCGTAAATGTCAGACACCCCATTATTAGTGTATGAATTCCCCGAAACATTTCCCGTTCCAAAAATATATCCCTTATTACTGATCGTACTGTCACAAGCCAATAAAAGACAATCATTGATCACCTGAACGCGCCATCTTACAACAGCCGAATCAGCACCGTTCGGTGAATTGTTCATGGTGCCTCCAATCGCAGCGTTCGCCCCAACATTAACTCTGGCTTTAATACACGTATTCATTGCATCATATTCTGCTTGATCATCTCCCGAAATATCTGTTTTAGCACCGATAAACGGACCATTCAAATAGTTTAATGAATTCGGTACATAGGTGGTGCGTGCATCGAGCGTATCAGTCATGAAGGTATTGTAGGAAACATCACTTCCGATGTTTTTTCCAACCATGGTGTATTCCAAAATATCCCCGGGAACTACTTGTCCTCCATTTAAATCTTGAACATACACGGTAGCGCGTAAATCTGGTTCGTAGATGTCTATCGCTGATGTGAACGCTCTGGCTAGAATATTTTCAGAACTGGTGGTTACTCGAATGGTAGCCGATGTTGCATTATTGCCAATGTAGTTTAACGCGGTGTTATTCGGGTAAAAAATTCCAGCATCATAACCAAGGGTATTGTTGTAACTTGGATTACGATATGGGGTAAGTATAGCATTGTCTGAGATTGTACTATTGAAGAAATTGGTCGTATTGTGAAGGGCGTCAGATATATTAACAAAAGATCCTGCCCCATTATATTGTAATTGATCGCCATTTGAATCTCGGTCTCCATCCAGCCCAATCACACCCAATTCAAAGGTTACCGGACCAGAAAGAGGAGTGGTAAAACCACTGATTGGAATATTTAGTGAGTTTCCTGAGGATATGTTAGCGAACCCATCAAATACCGTGAGGTTCCGCATGGATTGAAGGACGTTTTTGTAGACAATGATTACTGACCAACCACCCCAGCGATTTGATCCAGCTTCTGCAGTCACATTGGCTAACGTAAATCGAGTATTTGTACCAAAAGTGGTAAGCACCGAAGTGATGTTCTTGAAGCAATAATAACTCGGATGCGACCAGGAAGATCCCCCAATGGTTGGTACATCTAAGGTTTGATCAGCGGTAAGCACCTGATAGGAGCCATTATTTAGCTTTAACCTAACTTGACTTCGGTTCGCATAGTTTGGTGTATTCGCCGCAATTCGTGCGCTCCAATAAAGTCCTGCCCACAGGATTTCCGAACAATTAGGCAAGGCAATACTATCACTGCTCGACATGAAAGTACTGGCGTCGTTGTCAATATCAACATAGTCCATGGCGAATGCGCCGTTCGAAAAGGTACCATTTGGTGGTACTTGACTTTGAGCCGTTGCGCAATTATTTGATCCGGAAACACAGCTCAAAACCACATTGGAAGCGATTTTTATACCACCCTTCGAATTGGTTTGGTATCGAACACTGAATGGGGAAACAATCTGACTGTGTATAACCGAAAAAAAAGCACATGCAAATAAAAAAAGCGTAAGAATTAGCGTGCGTTTAATCAAAGTCAAGTTTATTTTGTGTTAAAACAAAGTTAATAAACCTCATACGATAATAAAAGCGAATGGTTTGCTTGCTTCTGTTTATTTTATCTTGAGTTGGATGGATACTGGTAAGTGATCTGAATACCCTCCCAAATACTTGCTTCCCGCATAGGTGCGTTTGGGTTGAATAGTTCCTTTGTATTCCTCCATGATAAAAGGGAAATTATGAATCTGACCCGAGTTTGAAACGACACCATTTTTTTTATCTATGAAATTGGCGGAAACATAAATGTGATCAAGGATCCCCCATTCATTGTTATAGAAATGCGTACCTTTTGTGGGACCACTTTCTTTCGTGATCATCGGGTCTAAACGCTCATCGATTAACTTAGGTGCATTGTTCTCAGGGTGATCGTTTAAGTCACCAAGAAATATTATAGGATATCCGTTGGCTTTCTGAACGGAATCAATAAAATTACATGCGATTTTCGCTGCCGCCACACGTTTCTCATCACTTTCATCAGTTCCTCCACGACGACTTGGCCAATGATTTAACATCACATAAAACGGGTGTTTTTTGTAGGAGAATTGGGCCCAAAGAATGTCCCGCGTGGTGGCTTTTGTTTCGCCAGGTAAGATGAACCGAATGTAGTTTGAGGCTAGTAATTTCAGTTTACTGCTATCGTAAATCATAGCCACATCGATTCCTCGTGCATCCGGACTTTCGTAATGAACGATTCCATAGGATTTGAACGCTTCTTGATTGGCGATGATTGCTCGAACGACGGATGCATTTTCTACTTCTGAAAAACCACATACAAGGGGTTTCCCCATGGCCAGCAACACTTCTCGAATGTGCGTAAGTTTTTCTTCGTATCGCGCCGCATTCCATTGGTTTTTAGCTGCTGGAAGAAATTCTGCGTCATCATTCGGTCCGTCGAGGGTATCAAAGAGATTCTCCACGTTGTAAAAAGCAACGGAGCGAGTTTTTTGACCCAAGGAGTTCCCCATAAAAATGGTAATTATGAGGATAAAAAGCAACTGTTTCATTATGTTTATATATACTTATTGTTTCTAAAATTAATCTAAATCTAAATCGTCTTCACATTAATCCCCACTTAATAGGCACCAAAATAGCGCTTCAAGAACCATTCCGATGCAAAGATCAAAATAATCAAAAGCATGTATATCCAAGAATCTACTAAATTCCAAAAGTCAATAGTCAAGCGTTCAATAGTGGTTATATCTGCTCTACCTTCAAGTTGATTTAAGAGCTTTTCATAGTCCTTGAGCGCTGAAAATGCACCTCCAGAATTTTTGGAAAGTTGTTTTAATACGCCATGATTTGCTGTGTTTGTAGCTTGTTCCAAGCCAATGTCCTCCACAACAAATATCCCTGATTTGGAATACTTCTTTTTCTCCTGCGCAGCACTAGCTGTCCATTTGTACGTGCCCGAAGGAAGCGTCCCTAAATCTAGTGAATAGTGGTTACCGGCAACATTGAACCTGTTGGTATACTTTTTTCCTTGTGGACCGATTAATGTCAAGTTAATAACCGGTTTGGTGATTGGTTCTAAACTCGCATTGTAGAAATTCGCATTGACACCAATTCGATCATACTTACCAAAGCGCTTCTCAAATTGCACGCTTAATCCCATTCCAGCGCGCTTGACCATTAGGTAATTAAATGATTTTGAGAATAGCTCCGTGAAATAGTCATAATGCTGATATTTCATGAATTCATTTAATTTCCATCGCCAAACTCCTTCTCCGTAGATTACTCCATAGGGTACATTCTGGGTAGTTTTGCCAAAATAAATTAAAGGTTCCTTTTTAACTGTATTTCCAACCCGTTGATTTAACAAGGCTTCCGAATTCCCTAACGGATTCATTGCACCAAATTTTGTAATAAGCGGTGGATAGTAGGGTATCGTTTGCTTGCATTCGTCGCTCAATTCAAAGGCGCTAAATCCGGGATTTAAAGTGCCTTGAACCTCATCGCTTTGATTTCTACCGTTGCTTGATGCGAAAATTTTAAGCTTGGCTAAGTCCTGGTTTGTGGCTGACGGACTAATTACATAAAACACAGGGATTCTGTGTTGTTCGATATATGCGCTGACATTAGCATCGAATTGCAAGGTTGGATTGTGCCAAACAACGAGGTCGGGTTTAAGCCCTTTTTCTAATAAGCCTTTGGGGCTTAAAAAAGAACTTTGATAGTTTTCATTCGATGAAGCTACGGCGCGAAGTGCTGCCAGGTCTGGATGTACTCCGTTCGAAATAAAACAAACGTTATTCCTTGAATCCACCACCTCAATGTAGCACGTTTTGCTGTTGTTTACCTTGGAGAATTCCCCGGAAAGGTATTCTACGCTAACCGTAAAGGGTTGAAATCCCACCTTGCTGGCAGTGACATCAAATCGAACTTGCTTGAAGGTATATTCTGGATTGGTGTAATTAACTACTTGAGACCCCAATAATTTACCTTGTTGAGTAAGGCTTACTTTTACTTGTTTTTGCTTGATTTTAAACGCTTCAAGATCTACTTCTATGGGGAATTCGTCGCGCAGAAATACAACATCGTTATAATACAAATTTGTTATTATCTGATCCTTTTTAGGTGTAGTGTCCCCAATTCCAAGGGTGAAAATTGGCGTTAAATTAATTTTTTCAGCAGAGTAGGTAGGGTTGGCCCCCACATTGTAATTACCATCCGAAGCAAATAGAATAGCACCGATATTTCGATTTAAATACTGCTCAGAAATGTAGTTAAACGCTTCAGCATGATTTGATTCCTGTTCTTTTAAGGTGAGCATCCCGTTTTCCTTGAACGATTCCCCCGCTGTATAAAATGCCAATTGATAGGTTCCATCAAAACGATCTTTAACGTCTTGAATGAGTTTATTCATCGTCCGTTTTGTCTCATTACTGTCTTTATACTGCAAAATGGAACTTGAATTATCCAATATAGTAATGAGAATTGGCTCTTCCACTTCGGTGTGGTTAACCAATAAGGTGATTTCAAGTAGCAAGGTTAGTAAAAGAAATATTCCAGTACCTCTCAACAATGGAATGCCCCATTTAACCCTTGGTTTTTGACTGCTTAACCAATCATTTTTTCGGTAAAAATACCAGGTAATTGTTATCGAAATTGCCAATAGTAAGAGCAACCAAAATAGGGAGGATGATGCAGAAATTGACATAAGACAAAAATAAGGAATCGATTCAAGTTATTGGGATGAATTGGGATTAAAAATGATTATTTCTCTACATTTGCACAAAATATTATACCATGTCAAAAACTGTTTACATTCTTTCTGCTGTTAGAACGCCTATGGGCTCATTTCTTGGAGGCTTATCTGCTGTTTCAGCCACTAAACTCGGCTCCATAGCAATCAAAGCTGCCGTAGAGCGATCCGGAGTGAGCGTTGATCATATTGATGAAGTTTTCATGGGGAATGTCCTTCAAGCAGGTGTTGGTCAGGCACCAGCGCGTCAAGCAGCCTTAGGAGCGGGCTTGGGTCAAAATGTACCGTGTACCACCGTGAATAAGGTGTGCGCCTCAGGGATGAAATCCATCATGTTAGGTGCTCAATCCATTCTTGCCGGAGACAATCACGTGGTTGTGGTTGGTGGAATGGAAAGCATGTCGCAAACACCACACTATATGAGTGGGAGAAATGGAACGAAATTCGGAAACATCACCATGTTAGATGGAATAACGAAAGATGGGTTGTTAGACGTGTATTCGAATGTTCCTATGGGGAATTGTGCAGAATTGTGCGCAAAAGAATATAACATAACTCGTGAGGATCAAGATGCCTTCGCGATTGAATCCTATCGCCGGGCCGCCGCCGCATGGGAAGCTGGGAAATTTAACGATGAGATTGTTGCAGTGCCGGTTCCTCAGCGAAAAGGAGATCCAGTCATGATGTCCAAAGATGAAGAGTTTACCAATGTGTTTTTAGATAAAATTCCAACCTTGCGACCAGCGTTCGATAAAGAAGGTACCATTACCGCAGCCAATGCATCAACTATAAACGATGGGGCTTCGGCCTTGGTGTTGGCGTCTGAGGAAATGGTGCAGAAACTGGGATTAAAGCCGCTGGCTAAGATTGTTTCCTATGCCGATGCAGCGCAGGCGCCAGAATGGTTTACTACTTCACCTTCGGTCGCGATTCCTAAGGCTTTAGAAAAGGCAGGATTAACCACTTCAGATGTTGATTTTTGGGAGTTGAATGAAGCGTTTTCCGTAGTTGGAATTGCAAACACTAAAATTTTAGGTTTGGATCCTGCGAAAGTTGATGTGAATGGAGGCGCTGTTGCGCTTGGTCATCCATTGGGAAATTCTGGTTCACGAGTTATTGTGACCTTGATTCATGTGTTAAAGCAGAATAACGGTAAGATTGGAGGTGCAGGTATATGTAATGGAGGAGGAGGAGCATCCGCCATGATTATCGAGAATATTTAAGCGATACATTCAGCGTTTTGAAAAGGTTGGCTTTGCTAACCTTTTTTTATTGCTACCAACTTCCACTGGCACCACCGCCTCCGAAACTACCGCCACCGAACCCGCCAAAACCACCCGAAGATCCACCGCTGCTTCCGCCACCAAACCCACCGCCGTATCCTCCCCAAAAACCTCCCCGGTATCCACGACCACCAATGGTTGTTCCACCACCGGTGCCCCCTTTGATCATGGCGAAAATAACAAGAATCAGAACGAGCCCTGCGAAAATACCTCCGATAATGCTACCAAGACCTGGCTTTTGGTAGACTTTAAAACTGTATTCTTTTTTTGCAAGGTCCTTTAATACCTTCAAAGAACTTCTTATGCCATTTAAGGGACTGTCGTTCTTCATGTTCGGGATAAATTCCCGGTCAATAATGTCTTTACAGACTAAATCAGGTATAATCCCCTCTAAGCCTCTTCCTACTTGAATGGTAACTTGGCGCTTTCCTTCCCCGAAAGGTTTGATTAACATCACGATGCCGTTGTCGCGTTCCGCCGTACCCACACCCCATGCTTCTCCGATTTCATCCGCATACTGCTCAATCTCCATGTCCATTAAGTCATCCACTACAACGACCACAATTGCGTTGGATGTTTCTTCTTCAAAGGCGCGAAGTTCGGCTTCAATTTGAGCGGCATCCGATTCACTAAGCAGGCGTTCTTTACCAAACTCGTTATATGCAGTGGGAGGGTTTTTTGGTCGCTCCGGTAGTTGTCCGAATGCGGTGAAACACGCAAAAATAAAAAGGATCCACGTGATTCTCATGCTTCGGTGATTTCGTTACTTAATTCATTGGGATTGTCTTCGTTCACCGGAAAATGTGTGCTTAATTTTTCACCAACTCTTTGAACAGCCGTACAAATTCCAACGCAATAATCTTCGTTTCGGAACGACGTTGCCATGCTGTGATAAAGCTCATCCCAAAATCCTTCAGGGACTTTTTCGTTAATGCCTTGATCGCCTAAAATCGCAAGCTGCTTTCGTATGAAACACAAGTAAATTAATACGCCGTTGCGCGCTTTTGTTTTAGTCATTCCCAAGCGTTCAAAAACACGCTTAGCCTCAAGAAAAGGGTCTTTTCCGCCTTTTTTATCGAGGTGTACACGGATTTCACCACTGGTTATTTCTTCTGCGGCTTGGATGGCCTCAACTACTGATTTTTTATCGAGTTCGCTAAGCATCTTATTCAAAGTTGACGTCGGGTGCTTTATCTGCTCCAGTCATTGCCTTGAACATGTCTTTTCGTGGGAAGGTTTCTTTATTGAGCAACATGCTAGTAAAGAATCCGCGAATGTGGGTGTTGTAATTTTTCACCGATTCATTGTATACATCTCGTTCGCGTTTAATTCTATTTTCAGTGCCCTCTAACTGTACTTGGAAGTCACGAAAGTTTTGATTGGATTGGATGGTTGGATACGCCTCGTACATCAAATTGATGGCCGTATTGATCTTTTTCCCCATTAGCTCCATGTCTTCTGGAGTTTTTGCCCCAACAATTCCAGCGCGCGCTTGAGTAACTTGGGTTAGGATTTCTTTTTCATTCTTGGCCGCTGCCTTTACCGTTTTCATGAGGTTTGGAATTAGATCCAACCGTCGCTGATAGGCTGACTGCACATTACCCCACTTTTCATCTACCGTTTCTTGATAGCCCACAGCCTTGTTATAGGCATTGTAGTACGCTAAAAAACCAAGCAACAAAATTCCTCCGATGGCGATTAATGCAATAGTTCCTTTTTTCATGTTATTTTAATTTTAATCAAAGCTAGTATCTTTTTTGCTTGTGTTGTTTTCCTTAACAATTTTTATTGTTTCACGCAGGCGGCTTGGTAATCTTTATGTTTAAATTGGATCCAATATTCTTGAAATCCTTCTTCGGTTTTATAAAATTGATACGCTGAATTTCCGACACTCCAATTTTTCACCAATCCCTCGCGTAGTTCTTTAAACCGTTTGTTTAATAAGATGCCCGGTTGGTAATTCCAACTCCCGCAATGCTCTATTCCGGTAAATGCTTCACACTTCGCTACTCGTTTAAATGGCATCTCAATCGCATAATACACGCTATCTACTTGATTTAAGCCTTTCGTAATGATGTTGATTCCCTCCAAGTCTACTTTTAAGTAACATTTTTTGGAATACCGATCTTTTAAGTATTCACCTACACGGTTGGCTACCGTATTCGAAAATTGATGCGCAATGTCGCCCTCTTCGTTGTATTCCGGTCCCTTAAAATAACCGGTCATTCCCTTGTCACTTATACAGATGCTATCGTATGTAGGTGTTGTTTCAACTACTTCAGGCCTTGTCGGATTCGAAGGTTTTTTCTTTTGATTTCTTGTGCTGCAATTCAAGGTGAATAACGCAATACTGACCGCAATAAATAAAAGTTTTAAATCCATTTGATTAAAATTTAATCGTTAAAATTGATTAGAATATAATTATTTTGTCTTATTTTTGTATCACTCAAAGATAGCAATTCAACGCGCAGTACGGTATAATTTAAATACATTATCCATGGCCCTTTTGCGCAATATTGTCCATATGGACTTAGACACCTTTTTTGTTTCCTGTGAGCGGCTTCTTGATAGTCGCCTCAACGGAAAACCTATTCTTATTGGAGGTACCAGCGACCGTGGTGTTGTGGCTTCATGCAGCTATGAAGCGCGCCGTTATGGTATTCATTCTGCTATGCCGATGAAAATGGCCAAGGAACGCTGTCCAGAAGCCATTGTGATTAAGGGAAATTCAGAGACCTACAGTTACTATTCCCGTATGGTTACCGACATCATTCGGGAGGCCTCGCCACTGTATGAAAAAACGTCGGTGGATGAGTTTTATATGGATTTTACGGGCATGGACCGTTTCTTTGGAACCCTTACCTATGCCAGTGAATTGCGTCAAAAAATTATCCACGAAACCGGCTTGCCTATTTCGTTTGGACTTTCTCAAAACAAAACGGTTTCTAAAGTCGCTACCGGAGAAGCAAAGCCGAATAACCAGCGGATTATATCGCATGGAGACGAACGCGCGTTTTTAGCGCCCTTATCAGTGGCTAAGATTCCCATGGTCGGAACGAAAACCTATCAAACACTCTGCAACCTCGGCATTCGAAAGATCCAAACGCTCCAAGAACTACCCGTGCAAATGATGGAACATGCCCTCGGAGAAAACGGCGTAACGATTTGGAAAAAAGGACAAGGAATTGATCCGTCCCCGGTAGTTCAACACACCGAGCGGAAATCGATTTCAACCGAACGAACCTTCGATCAAGACACCATCGATGTGCGTAAACTTCATGCGATTTTGAGTGCCATGGCTGAAAATTTAGCCTTTCAGTTGCGCAGAGGAGGCAAGTTGACCGGTTGTGTAACGGTGAAGATTCGCTTCTCCGATTTTCAAACACAAACCCTGCAACGTAAGATTTCGTACACCGCTGCCGACCATCACTTGTTGCCTTTGGTCGCTGAACTCTTTGATCGAATCTACAATCGGCGCTTACTAGTTCGCCTAATTGGGGTGCGGTATAGCGACCTCGTGGGAGGAAGTCATCAGTTGAGTTTGTTTGACGACCACGTAGATTATGCGCGCTTGTATCAAGCCATGGACCACATACGTAATCGGTATGGGGATCGCGCAGTGATTCGTGCCTTGGGGATGGAGGCGCGGACCATCGGACGGTGGAATCCCTTTGACGGTGAAGCACCGCCCTTATTAGCAAATCGACGAATTTAAGGAACCTGTCGATGAAAATTCATTCCTATTTCAGTTTGAAATATGGCGTTTACGCGCCTGAAACGCTCGTTCAATGGGGGGTAGAGGCGGGGTATGAGTGCTTGTTTCTAGCCGACATTAACCATACGGGATCGGCTTTAGCCTTTGTGCGTGAAGCGCAAAAACAAGGCATACGTCCCGTGGTTGGTGTTGAATTACGCAATGGAATACATGCTGTGGCCACCCTGATGGCACGAAATAACCGCGGCGTACATGAGATGAATCGCTTTATTTCGCCTTTCCTCCATCAGGAAAAACCCTTTCCATCGGTATTGCCTCATTTTTCCAATTGTTGGGTGTTTTATCCGCTGGATGCTCCGGTGCCACGTCCCTTGTTTTCCCATGAATTCTTTCAGATCGATCTTACTGAATTAGCGCAGTGGGAGATTCGGTATGCACAGAAATACGATCGAGAGAAGGTGGTACTGCTAAGTCCCATGATGTTTCAAACCAAACGGGATTTTAATACGCACCGCTTG
The DNA here is from genome assembly GCA_947460825.1 of Flavobacteriales bacterium. Lineage (GTDB taxonomy): Bacteria > Bacteroidota > Bacteroidia > Flavobacteriales_D > Crocinitomicaceae > UBA952. The sequence goes on along the minus strand of CANHHA010000016.1, from coordinate 43,130 downwards.
CTTCGGGCAATTCATCACAATGTCTTGCTGTCTAAGCTCCCTTCGGAGTGGCATGCGCGGGGGAATGAGTTTTTACTGGCTAAAACAGCCTTAATTGATGCGTGTGGCGAATCCATTGATTTTTGGAATAGAGCACAGGATTGCATGGAAGATTGCGAGGTTTCTTTTGCGTTTGGAGAGGATGCCTTGCCCCAAAATCCAATTTCCTATGCAGGATCAAAAGCCATGGATGAACAACTGCTAAGAAAGTTGTGCGCCGAGGGTATATCGTACCGTTATCCCGTACTGAACGATGAGATAGTGGAACGCATTGAAAAAGAAATTGACCTCATTGCGCAAAAAGACTATTTATCCTATTTTTTGATCGCCTGGGATTTCACCTCGTATGCACGCTCTCGCGGATGCTTTTACGTAGGAAGAGGTAGCGGCGCAAATAGCATTGTGGCTTACCTCTTGCGCATTACCGATGTAGATCCCTTAGAATTAGACCTCTATTTTGAGCGGTTTATCAACCTCTACCGAAAAAATCCACCCGATTTCGACATTGATTTTTCTTGGAAAGACCGCGATGAGATTGTGCGCTACATGTTTGAAAAATACCCCAATGCCGCCTGGCTATGCACCTACAATACCTTTCAGTATAAGGCTACGGTGCGTGAATTGGGTAAGGTATTTGGTTTGCCCAAGACCGAAATTGATAAACTGAGCAACCGAAGTGTTTCTCCGAATCAGTTAGACAGCATGTCGGCGCTCGTGTTGCGCTACGCGTCCTATGTGCAAGACATGCCTTCTCACTTGAGTGTGCATTCTGGGGGAATCATCATTAGTGAACATCCCATTACATGGTTTTCAGCCACCTTTATGCCGCCTAAAGGGTTTCCTACTACGCAATTTTCCATGTTGGAGGCTGAAGATGTGGGCTTGTATAAGTTTGATGTATTAAGTCAGCGAGGATTGGGTAAAATTCGTGAAGCCTTGGATATCATTGCCTATAATCAGCCCGAGGCGCCCTTGGAAGACATACATAATATAAAGCGATTCAAGGAGGACCCTAAAATCAGGGCTATGTTGTTGGAGGCAAAGGCGTTGGGGTGTTTTTATGTGGAATCTCCAGCGATGCGTATGCTCATGGTGAAGTTGAAAGTAGCCACCTACCTTGAATTAGTAGCGGCGAGCTCAATTATTCGTCCAGGAGTATCTCAATCAGGAATGATGAACGAGTATATTTTACGTCACCGAGATCCAGCGCGAAGGGCTAAGGCAAATCCGCTGTTGTTGGAAATTATGCCAGAAACCTATGGTGTGATGGTGTATCAGGAAGATGTGATCAAGGTGGCACATTATTTTGCGGGCTTGAGTTTAGCAGAGGCGGATGTCTTGCGGCGGGGCATGTCCGGTAAATTTCGTTCGCGGGACGAATTCACGAAGGTGCAGGAGACGTTTTATGGGAATTGTGCCGGTCGAGGCTATACCAAAGAACTCATTGATGCCGTATGGAACCAAATTGCCAGTTTTGCTGGCTATGCCTTTTCTAAAGGACATTCCGCATCTTATGCCGTAGAAAGTTATCAAAGTCTTTACCTGAAGGCACATTTTCCCTTGGAGTATATGACCGCTACCGTGAATAATTTTGGCGGCTATTATCGCACCGAAATTTATGTGCATGAAGCCCGTAAATATGGGGCACAGATTGAAGCACCTTGTGTTCAGAACGGATTTCACCCCTGTATGCTCTACGGAAAACGCTTGGTGTTAGGGTTTATATTGGTCGAAGGCTTGGAAGCGGCAGTGGTTCACCATGTGCTTGAGGAACGTACAAAAAACGGAGTATTTCAAGATTTTGAGGATTTTTTGAACCGCGTACGCGTGCCCCTGGATCAATTGGCCCTGTTGATTCGAATCGGAGCCTTTCGTGCCTTTGGGGTTTCGCGCAAGCAGTTGCTGTGGCGCGCGCATTATCGCTTGTATAAAGCGCCCGTGAAATCAGTACAAGAAGGCTTGTTCGTTGCGCCCGTGCAGGACTTCGTATTGCCCGATTTTGAGGAGCATCCCATGGAGGCGGTATTTGATCAATTGGATTTATTGGGTTTTCCCTTGTGTAATCCCTTCGACTTACTTTCTGATGCCATTCCTGAACACACACCGGCTGCTCAAATTCCGTACAGCCGTACACTGCATATCGAAACGTATGGGTACTTGGTGGCGGTAAAAAAATCTAAAACGAGTAAGGGCGATTACATGTATTTTGGTACCTTTCTAGATATGCATGGAGATACGCTAGATACCGTTCATTTTCCAGAATCCGGTAGAAAATACCCCTTTCAAGGAAAAGGGATTTATCGCCTCAAAGGCGTGGTTAGTGAAACCTTTGAATACTTCTCCCTCGAAGTCGGAGAAATGCATAAACTCCGTTGGATGGATGATGTAAGGTATCGGGAAGTCCCTTCCTAGTGCCTTATTCGATTAATCTTCTGAATTTCCTTTTTTGGATTTTCGATACAAATAGACCTCGTAGATGAATCGTTTGGCAAAACGAACTTGCTTGTCGGAATTCACAAACTTTTTGAACACATTGGCATTTACACCAAAATATTCGTAAGTGGTACCATCGCTAAAGGTAATCTCCAATAAAAGCCCTTTATGCTTGAAATCCAATATGCCACATTCCATGATGGTTTGTTGGTAAGAGGCAAGATTCGCCTCTTTGGTTTCTGGGGCAATACTCACCAAAAAATGATACCCGTCCACGATTTGACGTCCCATTTGTTCCGCCTCAATTTTTAATGGATCATCATCCAGGAATTTATCGGGATGCCATTGTTTTACTAAACTTCGATACCGTGTTTTGAGTGCTCCCAATTCAATTTGATCTTCAATTTGAAATAACTTTTTATACTGGTTGATACGTTTCATGAAATGGAGAGCATATATAATTCAGGCGCAAAAGTACTTGTTTTATTTGAGTTTTCACCGCGGTAATTCATATTATCTATGCTGGTTTTTTTGCAACGTATACCTTCTTCCGTGCGAAGTTTGATGCCCCCAAATCCACTATGTCCGAAAAAAAACATACCTTCGTTTTATGACTGCACAAGAAATTATAATTCTCGTGACCATTGGAATGTTGGCTGGAATCTTGAGTGGTTTTGTCGGTGTAGGTGGGGGGGTCGTTATCGTTCCTGCCTTAGTATATATGCTCGGATTTTCCCAACATCAAGCACAAGGTACCAGCTTATTTGTCCTCGCGATGCCCGTGGTCATTTTGGCAGTGATGAATTATGCGAAAACTGGAAATGTAAACTGGAAATTTGGTTTGGTAATTGCCGCAACCTTCGTAATTGGTGGCTACATCGGCTCAAAACTCTCTCTTAAACTGCCCGAAGCGTGGGTGAAAATTATTTTTGGTCTCCTGATGGCCTATGTATCTTTTAGACTCCTGCTTTCCGGTTTCCAAAGCATTAACCAACATGACTCCTAAACAGATTTCCAAAGAAGTTCAACGCATTCAATCGCGCATTTTAGCACATCGATCCTATTTGCATCGCTACCCAGAATTGTCTTTTCAAGAGCATAACACCATGCTATTCGTTGCAGATACCCTAAATAAATTGCGGATAAAACATGAGAAAGGCGTAGGAGGTACCGGAGTTGTAGGGTACATTGAAGCCCCAAATAATTCGCGTTGGATTGGGTTGCGTGCGGATTTAGATGCCTTGCCGATTCAAGAAGAAAATAATGTGGAATACAAATCCTTGGTTCCCGGAGTAATGCATGCGTGTGGACATGATGTGCATACCTCAATCCTGCTTGGTGCTGCTGAAATCCTCCAAAAACACAAGGAAAAACTCCCGTGTTCTGTTAAATTAATATTTCAACCCGGAGAAGAAATGTCGCCGGGTGGAGCCAATTATATGATTGAAGCAGGAGTATTGAGTAACCCTGAATTGGAATACTTGGTGGCCCTTCATGTTTATCCAGAAATGCAGGTGAAGAAATTGGGCGTTCGGTCAGGACTTTACATGGCCTCAAGTGATGAAATTCACTTGCTGTTTGAAGGGGTAGGTGGCCACGGTGCTTTGCCAGGAAATTGCGTTAACCCCTTGTCAATGGCAGCAGAAATAATTCTGAATGCACAGAAAATAATCGATGAGTTTCATCCAGAAGGTGTCCCTACGGTGCTTAGTTTTGGTCGGATAGAAGGCTTGGGTTCTACCAACGTTATTCCGTCGGAATGTACCCTCAAAGGAACGCTTCGCACCATGGATGAAGCCTGGAGAAAGGAGTTTTTTGATCGCTTTACAGCTTTTACCAAAGAGGTAGCTTCGCGCTATGGCGGCAAGGTGCACTTTAATCGGGTATCAGGTTACCCCTTCCTGAAAAATGACCCTCATGTAACAGCCTTGGTTCAAGAGGCCTTGGTTGGTCAGTTTGGGTCCGAGCAGATCGAAGCATTACCCTTGCGTATGACCGCGGAAGATTTTGCCTTTTACAGCCATAAAGTCCCGGTAAGCTTTTTTAGGTTGGGAGTAGGGGACCCTGCAAAAGCTATTAATTATGGCGTGCACCATCCAAAGTTCGATATCCATCCAGAAGCCTTAAATGTTGGGGTAGAAGCCATGCTATCCATTGTCTTTCATAGTTAACCCTGTGTTAAGCGTTGTGTCTTTTTTCGGCCTTATGTTTTTTATCCTTACCTTGTTAAACAAATTGATGCTATGGCCTCTCTATCCCCCATTACTGGACCACTAGGTAAACAGCGTGCTGCACACCTGTTGCGTCGCGCAACGATGGGACCTACCCTTCAAGATATTACTACATTTTCGTCCTACACCGGTCAGACTGCGTTTAATGCACTCGTGCAAAATGACCCGTCGCCAGCCTTCCCTATTGATCCCAATACCGGTACCGATTGGATTTATCCGAATGTACCAGACCCTGCGCAAATTAATGACATTTGGTCTGATTTAACCAGAAGCTGGTGGCTGAGTAATATAAAGAATTCAGGACCAAACCTCACCGAACGAATGCTCTGGTTTTACCATACGCACATTCCGGTGATCCTGACCCGTATTTCCTGGTCTCCTCAATTTGCCATTGATTATTTGCGGGTATTGAGATATTATTCCTTGGGGAATTACAAAGACTTGGTGAAGGCGATTTGTATCGATAATGCCATGCTGATTCATTTAGATGGAAACCTTAACATCAAAAGTGTTCCTCAAGAGAATTTCGGACGTGAATTACTAGAACTTTTTACGGTTGGTAAAGGCGCTGAAGTTGCGCTAGGAGATTACACTAATTTTACCGAGCAGGATGTAAAAGCCCTCACCAAAGTTTTAACGGGGTGGGGCATCGATTCAACGTTTCAGACCGTAGATCCCATCACAGGGATTCCGAGCGGAAAAGTAAAGGCCGACAACAACAGCAATGCAACACAGCACGATGTCACAGCAAAGCAGTTTTCTCCGGCCTTTAACAGCCAAACCATACAGACGCCCAACGTAGCGAATTGGACATGCAGTACCGTTTCAGTTCAAACAGAATTGAGCGATGCTATTGATATGGTGTTCTCTTCACCCCATAACGCAAAGCATATCGTGCGAAGACTGTATCGCCAATTTGTGTATTTTGAAATTACACCAACCATTGAAACCGATATCATTGAGCCGCTTGCTACCACCTTGATGGCCAATAATTACGATCTGATGAGTGTGTTGGAAGTCTTACTTCAAAGTGAACATTTTTACGACCTTGATTCTCCTCCTACCAACGACAATAGCGTGGGAGCCATTATTAAATCTCCCGTAGATTTAATCTTTGGGACACTCCGGTTTTTTGAGCTTAATGGTCCAAACCCTTCAACGAACCTCACGCAACACTATGCCATGTACGGGCAACTATTACAGCAACTGAGTTTGCAGGGATTGGAATTATTTGAACCGGTAGACGTTGCTGGGTATGATCCCTATTTTCAAGTGCCTTCATACCACCGCTATTGGATTTCCGCCAATTATTTGGCGAATCGATACAAGTTTGCAGAGTTATTGATCAATGGATTTTCAAGCGGAGGAACTTCCCTGCTTAAGTTGGACGTATTGCCGTTTGTAGAGGCCAAGGCCACGCAAGCATCTGATCCTGCACTGTTAGTTCAAGACCTGGTTGAATGGCTGATTCCAATCACCATCGATCAAGCCCGTTTTGATTATTTTAAAGATGACATTTTATTGAACAGCGGAGCCATTGATTGGACCAACGAATGGAATACCTATCAGTCCACGTCTAATAACACCCTGGTTAAGGCACAATTGGAGTTGTTGGTGAAGTCCATCATGCAATCGCCAGAATATCAACTATTTTAACCCGACGCAGATGAAAAGAAGAGATTTTATGAAGCTGTCTTCCTTGGTAAGTTCGGGAATGTTGATGAACTTTAATGGAGTTCCATTATACGCTTTCGAAGGAGATAGTTTACTCCATAAGATTGCAAAAAACAGCTTAAATGATAAGGTGTTAGTGCTCATAGAAATGCATGGCGGTAACGACGGGTTAAATACGGTGATTCCAATCAATCAGTATGGACAATACTACAACCACCGTGCGAACATTGCGATTCCAGAGAACGGCCTTCGTAAGTTTATCACCCTAGATACTACCTTGCCCGATAATCGACAAGTTGGCTTACACCCAGACATGACTGCCGCAAAGGCAATGTACGATCAAGGGAATTTTGCAGTGATTCAAAACGTGTCTTACGAAAACATGAACGGTTCTCATTTTCGAAGCCGCGATGTGTGGATGATGGGAGGCGGCTACAACGATTACTATAATTCCGGTTGGATGGGACGCTATTTGGATCATACCTATCCCGGCTACCCTGATAATTATCCAAGTCCCCAAATTCCAGATCCCTTAGCCATTGAGATGGGAACCGCCGTTTCTTTGGCGTTTCACAGAGATCAAGGCATTCCAGCTGGATTGAGTATTCAAGATCCCGTGGCCTTTTACAACTTAATTAACAGTGTTGGAATTGATCCGCCAATCAACCTTCCAGATACCCATGCAGGAGATGAGATCGAGTACATCATGCAAATCGAAAAACAAGCGAACAGTTATGCGGAACGCCTGAAAGATGTCTATCAAGCGGGCGCTAACTCCAACGTCGTTTATCCAGATTTGTATCCTTACATCGCTCCAGCCTCGTCCAAACACAATCCACTTGCACCGCAATTGAAAGTGATTTCTAGGTTACTGAGCGGCGGAATTGGAACCAAAATATTTATTTGCCGCATCGGAGGATTCGATTCTCACGCCAATCAGGTGGAGAATAATAACCCAACGATGGGCTCGCACGCTGCCTTGTTGTACCATATTTCATCGGCAATGAAAGCATTCTATGATGATTTGCAGAACATGGGCCTCGCCGATCGGGTACTTTCCATGACTTTTTCTGAATTTGGTAGACGCGTCGCGTCGAATGCAAGTTACGGAACTGACCACGGTAATGCAGCGCCAATGATGGTTTTTGGGACCTGTATAAATCCCGGGGTTTATGGAGTGAATCCGGATTTAGCCAATTTGCAGTATGGAAATGTTCCAATGGAATTTGATTACAGACAGGTGTTTACCTCCGTGGTTAAAGATTGGTTTAATGCACCAGACCAAGCCCTTCAAGAAGTTCATTTTGAGCAATTTGTAGATTCACGGATAGACTATGTGCGTTGTAAGTCCTTAAGTACCTCAGAACTGTTTCAGCAAAACCTATCCTTGAATTGTTATCCGAATCCAACAAATCAAGAGCTGTTCATCGATTATACCCTAAAACAAGAAGTGAACCTTAAGATTGAGTTGTTTGATTTAACGGGTCGATCCCTTGGTGCCATCGAAGATGCACCCAATACACCAGGATCCCACAGTGTGATGTTTAATTTTGGTCAAGTAATCAGCGGAACCTATTTGGTGCGCATGTACGCCAATGATGCGGTCTTGACCCGTAAAGTAATATTATCTAAGTCATGAAGTTGCCGTGGTTTGTTGGGATTTTAATGCTGCTAATTTCCGTTCAGGTTGAAGCTCAGAGCAGAAAGCATCAATACCGAAAGGATCGATATTTCTTCGGCGTAACGATGGGCTCCGGTTTTACACAACCCATCATTCAGGAACGATTTAGCCTCATGGAAACTACGCCTCAGTCGGCAAATGAGAATTTTGACAAGAAATATGGTAACCTATTCCAACACGGTGGAGGTATTTATGGATTACATTTTTCCTTTGCGTTTACCAAATTGTTTTCCGTCGTAAGTCAGCCGTGTTTTCAAACTCAACGGTACAATTACATGAATAATTACCATTGGTCAGATACCATTACCGGAGGTGAGGTCTACAAGGAATTTTTGCACCGTCAAAAAATCAACAACATTCGAATTCCAATCCTTGCCCGCATGGATTTTTCCGCTCGAAGATGGTCTCCCTTTATTCAAGCAGGGTTGTCTGCCGACATTGCCTATTTTGCGAGCAAGCAAATTTATACAGATAACCAAGTGGATCGCTCTGTGGATCGTAAAACCGCCGTTTCATCCAATGTGTCGGAAATGACAGCACATTTGAATCGATTTAATGTATATGCGGTTGGTGGAGCTGGGATTTCTTATTACCGAGAACAGTTTGCGATTTCGCTATCTGGTAATATACGCTATGGCCTTCGAACCACCATTGATCCGTTTGAACGCTATTCAGATTACACCGGAATGGCTTCTGAATACCTTGATGTACAAGATAAATTCAATTTGTTAACCATGGACATCATGCTAACGCTCATGGTTCCAATCCATAAAAAATGGTAGTATGAAACGTATTGCTTTCGTTTGTTCCTTGGGTTTGTTTTTACTGTTGCTTGCTTGCGAGAAAAAAGACATGACCTCTTTGCCTTTTGTGAAAATCTATGACGACCAAAATGGAAACCGTTCGTTTACGCCGCTTTCAATCATCAAGTCGTCCCAAGACTATGGCTACATTGTATTGAGCGCATTTGACGGGTGGAGAATTCAGTTGATGAAGATTGATAAAGATGGCGTATTTTCATGGAATTTGGAGCTGCCTGATTCCTATGTGAATGCCGTGCCGTCCTTGGTAAATATCAATGAACAATTGTACCTGGTGTGTATGGATCCCATTGAATTGAATACACGCATACTGCGCATTGATGAAACAAATCAAACCGTAGTTCCTGTATCCACCCTGGAAGAAGTGAGTTATCCCGTACATGCCTATTACAATGGAAATCACCTGTATCTCATGAGTTGTCCCTTGTCTTCCCAAATGATGGGGCTACATGAAGTAAGCACCGCGTTGGATACCGTAATTCGAGTTGGAGCCTTAGGAATCGGGATGAACGTAGATGAACATCTGCTCAAACATGTCATGCATACCGGGAAGCAATGGCCATTTTTTATTAAGTCTACGCCGGAAAAAGATCGGTTTGTAGTAAATGGATTTTATAATTACTCCTTTTCTACAGTGTTTTTAGACAATAGCCTTCAGTTTACTGGGGTGTATAATGGCGCTGCCTTGAATGGTGGTATAAACCAACTTGAACCACTAGGTTCCAATGAATATGGAATTTCTAGGGTTTCCGGGGATTACGTGTTTTTTAATCCTAAACTTAGCTTGGATCCAACCGCGGTTTCGATGGCTACTTCACTCGAGGCGCAGGGAGATGCTGAATTAAACCATGAAATGCCCGTGTTGATTAAAGAGCTAACGATTAAAGGGACTAAATATCGCGCCTTCCTCGCGTCAACACGCAGCAATCAATTGTCCTTGAAGCTGTATGATGAAACCGGTAAAAAGATAGCGGGTACCTACATCAGTAAAAATATTCCAATCAAAGCTAGCGATATGATCCAAACGCCTTATGGTGAATTGCTAATTTTAACGCAAGTCAGGGTAATGGGCAGCTATAACCGCATTGGAACCATCAAGCTTTCTAAACCCAATCTGGAATCCTTGGTTACTCCTAAATAATCCTCGTTCACATGAGAATCGCAGTCCTTTGTTTCAGTGCCTTCCTGTTTTTTTCTTGCAACAAGGAACGTCGATTGAATCGGTATTTGCAAGGTAGCTGGGCTATTGATATGGTGAAGCTGCAAGATGCGGATGGGTTTTCTTTTTTTGACTATAATCCAACGGGTATCCTCATGATTTCAGATCAATCCGTTCAAGGCGAACTTGCGGCAGCGTTTCAAACGTTTCAAGGTTCCGTAGCGGATACCTTGGCACTTCAAGGCAGCTATCTATTAAAACTCAATGATGCGGAATTGAATTGGGTGCAAACCCAAGACACGATAAAAAATCGGATTTTCGTACTTACCAATAAGAATTTAGAAATTGAATATTACGATGCACAATCCCAACAACGACTACGCTACGTATTCAAGAAGATGAATTAATTACAGGAAGCCCAGTTCTAATTTTGCTTCCTCAGACATCATGTCTTTATCCCAGGGAGGATCAAATACAATATGAACGCGACAATCCGTGATAACCTCCATCGCTTTTACCTTGTCCTCCACCTCTTTCGGTAAGGACTCTGCAACCGGACAATTTGGGGAAGTTAAGGTCATGTCGATATCAACTTCCTTGCTATCAGAAATTCGGATTTCATAAATCAATCCCAATTCGAAGACATCCACAGGGATTTCGGGGTCATAAATGCTTTTTAATACGGTTACGATTTCGTTTTCTAGTTCAATCATGGGGTTAGTTGCTTCAATCCGTCGCTTTTTAATCGGTTGATCATGCCTACCAGTCCATTCGCTCGCGTTGGAGATAAATGCTCTTGTAGTCCGATTTTTCCAATAAAGTATAATTCACTGGTAACAATATCTTTGGGGGTTTGGTTCGATAAAACACGAATTAATAAACTAATGATCCCTTTGGTAATGATGGCATCTGAATCTGCGGTAAATACTAAGTGCGTATCCGTCATTTCTGAAGCTACCCAAACGCGCGACTGGCATCCATGAATTAATCGATCTTCGGTTTTCTTTTCCTCGGTTATTAAGGGAAGCTCCTTCCCTAAGTCAATGATGTACTCATATTTTTCCATCCAATCATCAAACATTTCAAATTCTTCAATGATTTCATCTTGTATTTGGTTGATGGATTTACTCATGATAACATGTGCATTGAACGTTCTATGGCAACGATGAATTGGTCTATTTCTTCCGTGGTGTTGTAAAATGCCAACGAAGCACGTACCGTTCCCGGAATGTTGAATTGTTTCATCAGGGGTTGCGTACAATGATGCCCTGTACGAACAGCGATTCCTTGCTTATCGAGTAAGGTGCCTAAATCCAGTGGATGTACGTCACCAATTAAAAACGACAAGGTGCTGCTAGTTTCCGGTGCTTCTCCAATGAATCGAACCCCTGGAATTTCACGCATTCGGGCCCTCAAATAAGTTCCCAAGGTATGCTCGTGTTTAAATGCGCCGCGCAAATCAATAGACGTCAAGTAGTTGAATGCTGCACCTAGGGCAATGGCACCGCTTATGTTTGGAGTTCCCGCCTCAAATTTTAAAGGTAACCCGTTGTACGTAGTCTTTTCAAAGCTCACTTGATCAATCATGTCTCCGCCGCCTTGATAAGGTGGAAGAGGGTCTAAGACTTCTTTTTTTCCATAGAGAATCCCTATGCCGGTTGGACCAAAAACCTTGTGCCCAGAAAAGGTTAAAAAATCGCAATCCAAGGCTTGTACGTCTATCGGAAGGTGTTGTATACTCTGCGCGGCATCCAGCAATACCTTAGCACCTACCTGATGCGCTTTTCCTATGAGGTATTCCACGGGGTTGATGGTGCCCAGGGTATTCGAAATGTGAATGATACTTAATAATTTGGTGCGCTCGCTCAGTAGGGCATCGAAAGCGTCTAAATCTAAGGTGCCTTTTGGAGTTACGGGAATTACTTTTAATACCGTTCCTTTTCGCTCACAGAGCATTTGCCAAGGTACAATATTCGAGTGGTGTTCCATGCCGGAAATCAGAACTTCATCTCCCGGTTTGAGCGTTTCCCCAATACTGAAAGCCACCGTGTTAATGGAGTCTGTAGTTCCTTTGGTGAAAATCACTTCTTGGCTGCGTGGGGCATTGATATAGTGTGCGATTGTAGTTCTTGCCTGTTCGTAGGCATTGGTAGCTTGATCACTCAAGAAATGTACGCCTCGATGAACGTTCGAGTTTTCATGGGTATAGTAGCTAGAAATCCGTTCTATAACGGGCTTCGGTTTTTGAGAGGTTGCACCGTTATCAAAGTAAATCAGGGGTTTACCGTTAACAGACTCCTTCAGAATTGGAAAGTCTGTTCTGATTTGATTTACATTAAATTCACTCATGGTACAAAGGTACAACAATCCATTATGTAGAATAGTTCTAAATGAGCGAAAGTTACTTGGGTTGCAACTCGATGTAGGGTATGAGCATTTCTTCCATAGAAATCCCGCCGTGTTGAAACGTATTTCCGTAATAATTCACAAAGTGATTGTAGTTATTTGGGTATACAAAGAAATCTGCCTCTCGGGCAAAGACGTACTCATTAGAAAGTTTTATTTGGGGAAGAAAGGCCTCGGTTGGCTTGTTCACTACAAATACTTCTTTTGCATTATAACTGAGTCCACGCCCAACTTTATAGCGCAGGTTGCTATTGGTAGAGCGTTCTCCGACGATTTTTATTGGTTTATTCACCTTTACCGTTCCATGGTCAGTAGTGATGGTCAGGTGTGCGCCAATTTCACGGAATTTTAAGATCAATTCGTGCAATGGGGAATGCTCAAACCATGATTTGGTCAAGGAGCGATAAGCTGCCTCATCGCTGGCTAATTCTCGAATCATTTCCATTTCTGTTCGAGCATGCGAGAGCATGTCTACAAAGTTGTAAACTACAAAGTTCACGTCGTTATCTTTGATTTGATTAAATTGTTCGTTAAGTTTTTTACCGGCTTCTAGGTTTGTGATTTTATGGTAACTCCACTTACACTGCTTACTTAATCGCTTAAGTTGCTGCTCCAGCAATTCTTTTTCAAATTGATTTTTACTTCCCTCGTCTTCTTCATAGCGCCAGTATTGCGGGAATTTCTTCTCGATTTCAGAGGGCATTAATCCAGCGAAAAATGCGTTGCGTGCATAGTGTGTAGCCGTAGGTAATATGGAGTAAATCACATACTCCTCTTCCTTTTGATACGATTTAGAGATCAGGGGTTCCAATATTTTCCATTGGTCGAAGCGCAAGTTATCGATCACCAATACCGCCAATTTTTCCTTGCCGATTTTGGGCAATACCCGCGTTCGAATCATGTTGTGTAACATGTACGGCGTATCTTCAGTGCCGTTCAACCAATCCAGGTAATTGTCTTCAATGAAATCACAAAAGAGTTGATTCGCTTCTTTTTTCTGCATGTCGAAGATTTCCTTCATGGCTTTGTCTTCCGCTTGTTCCAATTCCAACTCCCAATACACCAACTTACGATGCATTTCTGTCCATTCATTGGCATCCATTCGGTTGTTTAACTGCATGCCGAGTTGACGGAATTCCTGCTGGTAGTTAACGTTGGTTTTTTGGGCTACCAACTGAGTTTGCTGCAATATTTTCTTAAGGCTGAGCAATATTTGATTGGGGTTTACCGGTTTGATGAGGTAATCTGCGATTTTGCTTCCAATGGCCTCCTCCATAATGAATTCTTCCTCGCTTTTGGTGATCATGACCACAGGCACCAGGGGGTTAGTTTCCTTGATTTTGGATAAGGCTTCCAAACCACTGATTCCTGGCATGTTCTCATCTAAGAAAATGACATCGTACGCGTTTTCTTCCGCTTTATCAATAGCATCCGTGCCATTCGTTACACGGTCTACGGAATACCCCTTAGATTCTAGAAATAGGATATGCGGTTTTAGTAAGTCGATCTCGTCGTCAGCCCAAAGTATTTTACCCATTGCGTTTAATTAAGTAAGTTTGCAGTATTCAATGTAAAAATAAGCAATTGCCAACTTTTTCTCATCCTTCCAACAAAAAGAAAATCATAAACGATCCGGTTTATGGATTTATCGCAGTTCCCGATGAGTTGATTTTTGATGTATTGAATCACCCCTACATGCAGCGCCTTCGTCGGATAATGCAATTAGGACTTTCCCATTTGGTCTATCCAGGTGCTCAACATACACGTTATACCCATGTGTTGGGAGCGATGCACTTGATGGGCTTGGCCGTTTCGGTACTTCGTCGGAAAGGGAATGAGATTACAGAGGACGAAGAACGCGCCGTTAAGTTAGCCATTCTCTTACACGACATCGGACATGGTCCGTTCAGTCATGCCTTGGAATACGATATCGTCAATGGAGTAACCCATGAAGATTTAAGTGGATTATTCATTGAACGCTTGTCCAAAGAATTCGGAGATGATCTGGGAAGGGCCAATTTGATTTTTAAAAACGAATATGCGAAACCTTTTTTGCATCAATTGGTTTCAAGTCAACTCGACATGGATCGCTTAGATTATTTGAATCGCGATAGTTTTTACAGTGGGGTAAGTGAAGGGATTATTGGTTCAGATCGTCTCATTGAGATGCTTGCGGTGCATGAAGGTAATTTGGTGTTAGAAGAAAAAGGAATTTATTCGGTAGAAAAGTTCATTGTGGCTCGGCGTTTAATGTATTGGCAAGTATATCTTCACAAAACGGTAGTGGCGGCAGAGCATATGTTGATCCACGCCTTGCGAAGAGCAAAGCACTTATCGAAACAAGGTGTACCGCTTTTTGCCTCTCCAGCCCTTACTTTATTCCTTCAGCAAGACGTTAAGTTACGTGATTTTCAATCGGATCCACACTATTTGGATGCGTTTTCACAATTGGATGATTACGACATTTGGGGAGCCATTAAAGTATGGCAACATCATGAGGACCGAGTTTTATCCCTTTTGTGCAGTGGGTTGGTGAATCGAAATTTGTTCAAAATCGAAATTTCTAAACAACCCTTTCCAATTGACCGCATTTCACTCGAAAAAGAATTGGTGCGCAATCACTTCAATGTGGATTCAGAAGGCTTAGATGATCTGGTTTACAACGATTTATTGATGAACAAAGCCTATACCAACGATAAGCAAAACATCAACTTGCTCATGAAAAACGGTGAGGTTATTGATTTGGCAAAAGCGTCGGATAATCTGAATATTTCAGCCCTGGCACATCCCGTTGAGAAATACTTCTTGTGTTATCCTCGGCATCACTGACGTCCGAGCTTTCCAGCTTTCCAATCTTGCACTAATTTAGCCCACGAATAGGGATTGAACAAATTGTTCGCTGGCAATTGTCCATTGGTGTACAGTTTGGTTAATCGCTGGTTTTGAGCATATCCATAGGCGAGGGAAGCGTCATTGCTCATTTTTGCGGCGACAAAGGCCAAAGATTCTCCGGATAATTCTCGCTGAGCCCTACGCATAGCGTCTTCATAAGGCCGCATCTCTACAAAATACCGAGCAAATTCGTCGCGAGATGGCCACGGGTGAACAACAACCTCGGGCATGTTCAACGTATCCGCTTGCATCAGGTGTACGATGCTGTAACGATTGTCCAATAACGTGTCTGGTATGATGTAGCTCGAACTTGCGTACCCATAAAAATTAAAGATCAAGGTGTCGCCAGGAAAGGAAACCAAGGTAAAAAACCCGTAATAATCAGAAATAACCCCTTTTCGAATGGATTTATTCCAAACCGTCGTATACGGCAGCGGCTCTAGGTTGTCTTCCGCAATTATGACCCCAGAGATTTGAAGCATACTGGCCGTGTCTATGTGTGATCGCTGAGACCTGACGGCAAGTGATATAAGCAATATGAGGCAAAGCGTTAACCATTTCATAGAATACAAGATTAATGAAAAAAGCGCACGAAAAGGGTGATTTTAATTTAATTAACATTTCAAGTTCCCTTCACTAAAATAATCCCCTGAAATTTAGTATTTTTGCGAGAATTTATTGCTTTAGATTCAAACATGTCACTAACTAATTTAACTCAAATTACTGAAGGCCTAACGTTCGATGATGTGCTGTTGGTACCTGCGTTTTCTCAAGTATTACCTCGAGAGGTCGTCTTGCAAAGTCGCTTCTCGAGAAACATTATCGTAAATGCGCCAGTGGTGTCCTCCGCCATGGATACTGTTACCGAGCATCGCTTGGCAATTGCTATTGCGCAACAAGGGGGGATTGGAGTAGTCCATAAAAACATGACCATCGCGGAGCAGGCAATCGAAGTGCGTAAAGTGAAGCGCTCTGAAAGTGGGATGATCATTGATCCAATCACCCTGTCTGAATCCGCTACCGTGGGTGATGCCCTAGAGTTGATGAAAGAGAATGGCATTGGCGGCATTCCTGTGGTTGATGAAATTCGCTGCTTGAAAGGCATTGTAACTAACCGCGATTTGCGCTTTGAACGCGAGTTATCTAAACCAATCCTAGAGGTCATGACCTCTACCAATTTAATCACTACAAAAGACGGAACCGATTTAGCCACGGCAGAAACGATTCTCCAGCAGCATCGAATTGAGAAGTTACCCGTGGTTGATTTAGAGGGCAGATTGATTGGCTTAATTACCTACCGCGATATCATTAAAGTGAAAGAACATCCACTTTCTTGTAAAGACAATTTAGGACGCCTTCGAGTGGCTGCTGCCATCGGTATTGCCGATGACACCATGGAGCGTGTAAAAGCCCTCGTAGAGGCAGGTGTAGATGCAGTAGTCATTGATACGGCTCATGCGCATACCGCTGGAGTTGTACTACAATTAAAAGGAATCAAAGAGATCTATCCAACCTTAGAGGTGGTAGTAGGTAATATCGCTACAGGCGAAGCTGCTCGTTTTTTAGTCGAGGCGGGAGCTGATGCCGTTAAAGTGGGAATCGGTCCGGGTTCGATCTGCACTACACGCATCATTGCGGGCGTAGGTGTTCCTCAATTAACCGCCGTGAATGAAGTTGCCAAAGCGATTGAAGGAAGCGGTGTGCCTGTAATTGCAGACGGAGGGATTCGCTACACGGGTGACATAGTTAAGGCTATTGCAGCAGGTGCTGATAGTGTAATGCTCGGTGGAATGTTCGCAGGGGTGGAAGAATCGCCCGGAGAAACCATCATTTATGAAGGTCGTAAATTCAAAACATATCGGGGAATGGGTTCGCTAGAAGCGATGCAGAAGGGATCAAAAGATCGCTATTTCCAATCCGGTGAAGAAAATATTAAAAAATTAGTACCAGAAGGTATTTCTGGCCGTGTTCCATTTAAAGGACAACTCTTAGAGGTGATGTACCAAATTACAGGTGGCTTACGCGCTGGTATGGGGTATTGCGGAGCAAAATCAATCGCCGATTTAAAAGGTGCACGTTTTGTTCGAATTACTTCTGCCGGTGTTAGAGAATCCCACCCACATGATGTAACCATCACTCGAGAAGCTCCTAATTATAGTTTAAAATAAACCGTCAAACACACATGAAAAGAATAGTATTTGGAATTTTAACGCTCGTTTTTTCCTTGGCTTATGGTCAAAAAGATCCGGTTATCCTGAAGGTGAACGGAGAAAAAATCACAAAAAGTGAATTTTTGCAGATTTATTTAAAGAATAATCCGAATCCAAAATATGACCAGGCTTCCATGGATGAATATATGGATTTGTTTAAAAAGTTTAAATTAAAAGTAATTGAAGCAGAAGCACTTGGGTATGACACCATACCGAAGTTAAAGCGCGAGTTTGAAGGGTATAAGCGACAGTTAGCAATTCCGTATTTAATCGACTCGGCTCAAAATGATAGCTTGGTGCGAGAAGCCTACTTTAGAACAGTGAATGAAGTCCGGTGTTCGCACATTCTCGTGAAATTAGATGCATCTGCAACACCCGCAGATACTTTGTCAGCATACAATCGAATTCTTGCCCTCAAGGCGCGCATCGATAAAGGAGAGGATTTTGCTTCGGTTGCCCGAATGAAAAACGGCTCTGATGACCCTTCTGCCGCTAATAACGGGGGTGATTTAGGGTACTTTACCGCCTTTCAAATGGTCTATCCCTTTGAAGATATGGCATACAAAACTCCGGTTGGGAATGTTTCCATGCCTTTTAAAACCCGTTTTGGCTACCACATCATGAAAACTACAGGGCTTCGTCCTTCCCGTGGGTCCATTAAAACGGCTCACTTAATGATCAGTGTGGCCAAAGATGCGGATCTAGAAACCAAGGATAACGCAAAAAAGAAAATCGATGAAATTTACCAAAAGTTGAAAGACGGGGCTAAATGGGAGGAAATGGTAGCAATGTATTCAGACGATCCAGGGACCAGTAAAAAAGGCGGTGAATTACCAATGTTCGGATCAGGAACTACCCAGCGTATGGTTCCCGAATTTGAGGAGGTAGCTTTTGCCCTTCAGGTTGATGGGGAGTTCAGTTCCCCCTTGAAAACAAACTATGGCTACCACATCATCAAGCGCTTAGAACGCAAAGATGTTGCATCGTTTGAATCCTTAAAAAAAGAATTGCAAACCAAGGTGAATAAGGATGAACGTTCCAAGAAAACTCAAAATTCTTTTGTAAGAAAATTGAAGGTGAAATATAACTACAACTCAGGTCCTGCAGAAAACTTAGTGTGGTTCGAAAATAACTTAGATTCCACCTACTTCATTGGGAAATGGAACGCAGCCGGATTGAAGTCGAACAAAACCCTCTTTACGCTTGATGGCGTTTCTTTTGGTCAACAACAATTTGCCCGCTATTTAGAAAAAAACTACCGTGCACTCAAAAAAGATGGAGCAAAAATTACGGTAGCTACTCAGTATATCAATTGGGAAAAATCGGCGATTTTGGAGTATGAGGAACGCTTACTTTCCGCTAAATATCCGGACTATAAAGCGCTTATCAATGAGTATCACGATGGGATTTTATTGTATGAAGTAATGTCGGATAAAGTTTGGAATAAAGCAGTTAAAGACACGGCCGGACTTCGCGCTTATTTTTTAGCTAACCGTGATAAATACATGTGGCCCGCACGCCTTGAGGCAACGGTGTATGAGTGTTTAAGCAATGGGGTTGCGAATGAAGTTGCTGCAATGATCGTGAATGATACCATCACTTCAAAACATGTAATCGAAAAAGTAAATAAGGATTCAGAGTTGAATTTAAAGGTGAAAATGAACAAGTTTGACCCAGAAACTACCGCGTTCATGAAAGGTAAACCCCTAGCAATGGGAGTGAATAACACCTATGAGTTTGATGGGAAACTTTACGTGGTAAAGGTAACGAGCATGCTGCCGGTGATGAGAAAAGAATTCAATGAGGCTAAAGGTTCTGCTACCTCAGATTATCAAAACTTCTTGGAGAAAAATTGGCTGGATAGCTTGACTTCGAAATATAAGGTTAAAGTCAATGAAAAAGTGCTTTACAACCTTGGGAAATAATGAGAGTATGTGTGCTTTCTTTGGTGTTTTTTTGTGTGAACGTTGTACAAGCGCAGCCCAGGGTTTTAGACAAAATTGCTGCACAAATTGGAGATAACATCATTTTGCTTTCAGACTTGAAGGTTCAAGAAATGCAGGCCAAGGAGGCAAATGTTGCGATTGATAGTTCCTTTAGTTGTCGCATGCTCGAAGAGTTGATGATTGAACAAGTTTTAGTGAACCAAGCGAAACTTGATAGCGTAATAATCGCCGACGAGCAGGTGGATTCCGATATGGAAAATCGCTTGCGCTTAATTCAACAACAAATGGGTGGACGTCAAAAACTGGAGGAGTTTTATGGCATGACTTACAGCGAAATTAAGGATAAGTTTCGCGAGTCTATTCGTTCAAAAATGCTCGCGGATGAAATGCGAATAACGATAACCGGTGTTCTCAGTGTTACCCCAAAAGAGGTCTCCTCGTTTTTTAATACGCTTCCTGCAGATAGTATTCCTTTTATCAATATGCAATTAGGATTTCAGCAAATTGTTATTTACCCGGAAATCACCAAAGAGGATAAGAAAATAGCCTATGAGAAATTGGCAGGTTTGAGAAATGAGATCGTAGTTTCAGGGAAATCCTTTGAATCCATCGCGCGTTTGTACTCTATGGACCCAGGAAGTGCGCCAATGGGGGGTAAAATAGCCGCCACCAAAGGAATGATGGTCCCACAATTTGAGTCGACGGTCTTTAAATTGAAGCCCAATGAGGTTTCTGAAATTATTGAAACAGAGTTCGGATACCACATTATTAAATTAATTTCCCGTGCAGGTGAGGATTTCGTGTGTTTGCACGTGTTGATTCGCCCGGAATTCAGCATTCAAGCGGTTAATCGAGCTTCTCAGCGTATGGATTCCTGCTACAGAATGTTAAAGATGAATGAACTAACTTGGGAGCAAGCGGTTTCAAGATTTTCTAACGATGTAGGGACTAAACAAAATAAAGGAATCATAACCAATCCCAAAAATGCTTCCCAAATGTGGGACATGAGTGATTTGAACGAGATCGATCAGCAGATATATTTATTGACCGATGCTATGGAAGAAGGGGATGTCACTCAACCAAATTTGTACATGGATTTTATGACGCGAGAGCAAGGGATTAGAATTGTTCGTTTAATGAAGCGTATTACTGCGCACAAAGCAAATCTGAGCGACGATTATGCCCTAATAAAACAAGCTGCTGAAAACGATAAGCGCACTCGCATTTTGAAGGAGTGGGTAGATGCTAAACTTGGTAATGCCTATATTCGAATCGATGCGGAATTTCAAGGATGTCCATACCAGCATAAATGGATAAATAACTAACACAATGAATGATTCAGAGAAATTACTTGCCTTAAGTGCAAGCTATAAAGCCCTTAAAGCTGAAATCCATAAAGTGATTATTGGCCAGGAAGAAGTGGTTGATCAGGTATTGATTTCCATGTTCTCGGGTGGACATTGTTTGCTGATTGGTGTTCCCGGATTGGCAAAAACACTCTTGGTTAATACCATTTCAAGCGCCTTGGGAATTGGATTCAATCGCATTCAATTTACCCCAGATTTAATGCCCTCTGATATCGTGGGATCTGAAATTTTAGATGAATCAAGGAATTTTAAGTTTATTCAAGGTCCGCTCTTCACAAACATGGTCCTTGCGGATGAAATTAACCGAACGCCTCCAAAAACACAATCAGCACTGCTTGAAGCGATGCAAGAACGCAGAGTAACTGCAGCTGGGACAAGTTACGTACTGCCAAAACCGTTTTTTGTGTTAGCTACACAAAACCCAATCGAGCAAGAAGGCACGTATCCCTTGCCTGAGGCCCAACTTGACCGTTTTATGTTTAATGTTTGGGTGGATTACCCGGTTTATGAAGATGAGTTAATCATCGTTAAAGCCACTACTTCCGATTCAACAATAACGGTGAATCCTATCATCTCAGGAGCGGAAATCTTAGACTATCAATCCTTAATTCGACGCATTCCTGTAGCGGATAATGTTTTAGAATATGCCGTTAAGTTAGTGGCTAAAACGCGGATAAATTCTCCGTATGTGCATGAATTGACTAAGAAATATATCACCTGGGGAGCCGGACCAAGAGCATCCCAATATTTGGTATTAGGGGCTAAATGCCATGCCGCATTAAATGGTAAATTTTCGCCGGATATTGAAGACGTTAAGGCGGTTGCCGCACCGATTTTACGCCACCGCTTGGTACGCAATTACAAGGCAGAAGCAGATGGGTTTTCTATGGAAAAAATTATAGCCTCGCTGCTTTAATTCACTTTTCAACAATACACGACATTTTGTTGAAAAGAAAGAGGGTAACTTTTAGGTGACCCGAATCGAATGACCTACTTTCGTTAAAAGCGATTTGGACATGTTCGAGGATGACGATGATGATGCACAATTTGAGGGTCAGTTACAAGGGGATCTAGCACTGTTCGAGTCCTTTTTGTCGGGTAACACCCTTGGGTTTATTGATAGTGACCGCATGGAGGCACTCATTGATCATTATTTTTCCGAAGGTGATTACATTAAAGCCAAACGTGCTGCAGAAATTGCAGATGCCAACTTCAGCTACAATCCCGTATTTAAATTGCGTATTGCTCAATCGCTGAGCGGACTAAAATCCTACTCAGACGCAATTTCTTTGCTCACCACACTTGAACAAACCGGATTGCCACAATTTGAAGTGTGGGTAACCTACGGAACTATATTTAGTGAAATGGGAGATTTTTCATCGGCAGTTCATTATTTATCTATGGCATTGCCCTTGGCAGATGAACCAGATCAAATTGAAATTTACTTGGATATTTCTTTTGCCTATCAACAATTGAAAGACATGGATGCCAGCATTGAGGTACTCACGAAAGGACTGGAGAAAAATTCAAATTCGGAGTCGCTACTCTATGAATTGGCATTTACCTTTGATCGGGTTGGGAGATATCAAGACGCCATTAATACATATTTGCGCTACTTGGAAGAAAATCCCTATGCAAATATGGCTTGGTATAACCTCGGAAATGCCTATTCTAAATTGGAGGACTTTGATAAAGCCATATGGGCTTATGACTATTCCATCTTGATTTTTGATGAGTTTGCTCCTTCTCATTTTAATATGGGCAATGCCTATCTTTCCTTGGGAAAGTATTTTCAAGCTATAGAGCGATTTAAGACAGTGTTGAGCCTGGAAGGTGATGATCCGATGGCCTTATGCTATTTGGGGGAAGCGCACGAGCAATTAAAAGAGTATGATATCTCCCTGAACTACTATCGCTTAAGTCTTGAGCTAGACCCAAGCATATATGAAGCGTGGTTGGGAATCGGAATTATTACTGACATTCAAGGAAAAACCAAAGAAGCCATTACTATCATACACAAAGCGCTGGAGTGTGATCCGCTAAATGCCTCTGTAAATTTAGTGCTAGCCAATGCCTATCATAAAATAGATAACTTGGATCAAGCGCGTTATTACTTCGCGCAATCCTTGGAATTGGATTGGGAAGATGAAGAAATCTTGCGGGATTATGTCTTGTTTTTACTTGAGCAAGGTCCCATAGAAGCACTCGAATTGTTAGATGATTTTCAAATGGAGCTCGCAAATAATCCGGAATATTTACTGCTCTTCACTCACACCTTAGTTCATTTAAATCGTATGCCTGAGGCTATTTTATTGTTCTCATCCTTGGTGGCTTTGAATCGAGAACAAGCGCAGTGCTTACTGGATTGGAACCCGGCCCTTCAAAGTCACAAAGATTTTGTAACTTTGCTTCATGAGTAATTTTACACTTCCGTTTATCCCGGAAAGACCACAAAAGCCTCGAAAAGAAGGGGTTACTATGATGATGGACAAGGGGATGGGCCTGAGGGAGATCGAACATTTCATTGAAGCATCTGCACATTTAACGGATTTGGTGAAATTTGGCTTTGGAACCTCTTACGTCACCAATAACCTCGAAGACAAGATCAAATTGTATCAAGAGGCAGGCATACGTCCATATTTAGGAGGAACCTTGTTTGAAGCCTTTTACGCGCGTGGCTTGGTAGATGATTATCAACGGCTATTAGATCGACTCGGGCTGGACTTAGTAGAGATTTCCGATGGGTCAATTATCATTCCCCACAAAGAAAAGTGCAAGCTTATAAAACAAATGTCCAAGTCTAGAACCGTCCTCTCTGAGGTTGGGTCAAAGGATTCTGGCATTATTGTTTCCCCATTCAAATGGGTGAGTTGGATGAAGGCAGAATTGAATGCAGGTTCATGGAAAGTAATCGCTGAAGGACGTGAAGCAGGGAATGTTGGTGTGTTTCGACCGAATGGTACCGCCCATACGATGCTCATCAATCACATCATTGCTCGGGTAGATCCTACACAAATCCTTTGGGAAGCGCCACAAAAGAATCAACAGGTCTGGTTCATTAAGTTATTCGGTGCCAATGTTAACCTTGGCAATATTGCACCCAATGATATGATTCCCCTAGAATGTCTAAGATTGGGATTAAGAGGAGATACCTTCTTCGATTTTTTACCCCCAGATTATGCGGATCGGTTGAAACAAGTCAACGACGATAACGAAGCATTAGAAGAGTCTGAAGAATAAGCCCACGTGTTCATCCTAAAATCGGAATACAGGATTCATGAAGGCCCCATTTATGCCTTAGGGATTGCTGATGGCATTGTGTTTACAGGATCTTCCGATAAAACCGTTAAATCCCTTGATTTAAATTCCGGAAACCTACTCCCCTTCACGGTACGAAGCGAAGGCTCTCCAATTTCCTTGTTGTCTATTCATGCTGAACTCTTAGCAATTGGCTATTTAACGGGCGAATTTTATTTAATTAACCCCAACACTCGAAACGTGCTCTTCGAATATCATTTTACCGGAGATGCGGTGTTTTCGCTCTGTGTATTGAATTCTTCAACGCTCGCGATTGGTCTTGGCTCGGGTAGGCTAGGTATTCTTGATTTCGTAGCATATGAATGGCTGTATTTGGAACAAATTACATCCGATAAAATTCGAGCAATGGTTTACCAAAATTCTACACAATGCCTTTATTTGGCTTCGAAATCAGGGGAGATTGTAGTGTTTAATACCGAAGAATTTACCATCCAGGAGGGCTGGCACGCCCATGACGGTGGCGTGAATTGCTTACTTTTAGCATCGTCAAATCAATTGGTTTCTGGTGGAAAGGATGGACATTTAACCCTTTGGAAAGCTCAAGAGCGCGTTAAATCTATTCCCGCGCATCGTGGGGTAATTTACGGCATCCTTGAAGTAGGGGAATCTCTCATTTCCTGCAGTAGGGATAAATCAATTAAAGTGTGGGAAATGGAAACATTGGAGCCACTTCAAAAAATCACGTTTCATCAACAATCGGTAAACCAATTGGTGCAACAAAATGTACATTCTTTCGTTACTGCTTCCGACGATCACCGAATCGCACATTGGGTTTATGCGGAATAAGTTGATTTTATTGGGTTTTTTACTCCTTGGCTTGCGTCAACTGAATGCGCAACAAGCCACGTTTTTTTCGCAATCTGAATTGGGCTTTTCCCTCGGACAAATGTACTATATCGGGGACCTAAATCCCTTCATGCCTTTCAAGAATAGCCAATGGGCATTTAGTTTCATGTATCGCTATAACCTCCATACACGAATGGCATTGAGGGTATCCTATTTGCAGGGAAGTATTAAAGCCGATGATAAGAACTCCTCGAATTCAATTTTAGTGAATCGCAACCTCAATTTTCATTCAGAGATTAAAGAACTGGCCGCTGGAGTTGAATTCTATTTTGCGCCCTTTTATTTTGGCAGAAAGAATGGGCAAAAACAAATCCAAGGCACAGCATACTTTTTAACGCAGATTGGCGGGTTCTACATGAATCCAAAAACAAGCTTCAATGGGGAAGAGGTTGAATTACGGCCTTTGGGAACCGAAGGACAAGGAACGGTCTTAAACAAAAAAGGAACCTACAGTAATTTTCAATTGTGTGTACCACTCGGAATCGGTGCCAAAGCACAAATCGGAAAACGGGTTACATTTAACATCGATTTAGGAATTCGAAAAACATTTACGGATTATATGGATGATGTTCGTGCTGCCACCTTTATAGATCCTGCAGTGTTAGGACAGTATTCAGGAGATGTGGCTGCGGCACTTTCGAATCAAAGCCTAGATGGTGCACGCAACGGTTACCGAGGTAATCCAACCACTAAGGATTGGTACTTATATGCCGGGGGAATGGTAAGTGTTCGCTTAGGTAGGGGAAGAAAATGCTTCCAATTGCGTTAATAATAGGCTTTTGGCAGCAGATATTGCTGTACGTAATCAAAGACCCCCTCTTTTAACGTGTAAAAGGCTTGAGTGTATCCTGATTCACGCAATTTACTCATGCCTGCACATGTGTAGTATTGATAAGTGTCGCGGATATCGATGGGCGTATCTATGAATGAAATCTTAGGTTCCTTACCCATGGCCTCAAAGGTGAATCGAGCCAAATCAAAAAACGGATTCGCTTCCCCGGAACCCAAGTTGTAAATCGCAGAATTCGGCTTTTGTTCCAATAAGAATACAATCACATTCACTACATCCTTCACATACACAAAATCCCTAGACTGGTATCCATCGGCAACATCCGACCGGTGAGATTTGAAGAGGCTCATGGTGCCCGTTGCTTGGATTTGGTTAAAGGTATGCATCACCACGGATGCCATTCTTCCCTTGTGATATTCGTTGGGTCCGTATACATTGAAGAACTTAAGCCCCGCCCAAAACGGTGGTGTTTTTTCTTGTGCTAATGCCCATAAATCAAAATCTTGCTTGGATTGACCGTAGGGATTCATGGGTTTCAAGGATGGAATCAATGCATGCTCATCCCTATATCCATATTCTCCATTTCCGTAAGTAGCTGCGGAGGATGCATAGACCAATGGAATCTGGTGTGCTGTGCATAATTCCCAAATTTGAATCGAATAGCTGAGGTTAAGGTGGTCTAGAACCGCTAAATTTTGTTCGGTTGTGTTTGTGCGTGCACCGATGTGAAGTACGGCCTCAACCTGTGCTGCATGCCGACTAAACCAATCAATGAAAACCTCCCGATCGATGAATTCAACATCGGTTGCATGTATAAAATTACCTTCTTTCTTTTCAATGCTAAAATCATCTACCGCAACAAGGTGGTGGGTGTTTTTACGCGCGTATTCTGCCAAAAGACAAGATCCAACAAATCCTGCTGCACCCGTAATTACAAGAATTGGTTTATTATTCGGGTTGGGCATGGAGGCATTGTTTGACATTAAAACAAGCCGTGAATTTCACCATCTATCATATTTATAATCTTACCCAAGTCTTCTTGACTTTCAGTGAAATTATTATTGTCGATGTCTATGATTAATAACTTGCCTTTATCATAGGTGGAAATCCATGCTTCGTAGCGCTCATTTAAGCGTTTCAAGTAATCCAAACGAATGCTTTCCTCGTAATCTCTACCTCGTTTTTGAATGTGACTCACCAGCGTTGGTATGCTTGCACGCAAATAAATCAATAAATCCGGCGCTTTAACAAAGGAATCCATGAGGTTAAATAAGGAGAAATAGTTCTCAAAATCTCTAGTAGTCATTAGTCCCATAGAATGCAAATTCGGCGCAAAAATATAGGCATCTTCGTATATCGTCCGGTCTTGAATTACCGTTTTTTCTTGGGAATGAATGTCCTGAATTTGGGAAAATCTACTGTTCAAGAAGTACACTTGTAAATTGAACGACCACCGTTGCATGTCTTCGTAAAAGTCATTCAAGTAGGGATTTTGTTCCACGTCTTCAAAATGTGTTTCCCATCCATAATGTTTTGAAAGCATGTTAGTTAGTGTGGTTTTACCAGCACCAATATTTCCGGCGATTGCAATGTGCATTGATTTGATTTTAAGCGACTAAATTACACATTTAGGATTGAAGTTTGGTGAAATTTAAGGCTGAATTATAAACACTTTTAGTTCTTTTGGTGTTCTTGTAATTAATTGATTACTAGAGACATACATCTCAAGTATCGTTTCTGTTGTGGATATTTTGTAAACTTCATTCACGCCTTCGAATAAATCACGGTAATACAGGGTGTGCGCATTGACAAAGAAAAATCCATTAGCAAATGGAATCATTGCTTGATTTGATTCCGAAGCACAGCGCACCACATTCATAAAGTCATCCATTAGACAAATTTTTCCATCCGTTGAACTAATCCATAGGCCTGATTCATTTTCATTTAATGTTATATCTCCAGATATGCCCAGTATTCCTTGTAGATTACTGACCCCTTGAACTTCAGTTTTAGTAACATAGTTAAACAGGATTAATTTGCTGTTCAGTTCATCGTAAAGCCAAATCATATCCGGACGTTTACTTGATGCTACGGCACTCACATTAAGCAGGCCGAGCTCATCTAAATTGATGCAATCTCCATTCGCACTGAGGGTGTTATCTAATAAACAAAGCTGTTGTTGGCTTTTTGAAAACACCATTACTTTCAAGGAGTTTATGGTTTCAATGTCGTCAACAGTTTGCCATTTTTTAATGCTCTGCACAAGCGATCCAAAGGAACTCTCTTTTCGAATTTCATCGTTGTTCACGAAATAAATGATTCCTTGCGGATCTATAAAACAGGATTTAGTATCCCTTGGTATTGGAACCGTTCGGTCGGATTCAAGCCGCATTGGTTGACTTAGGCTTTTTCCCATAAAGAGAATGAGCACCCATAGCGTAAGAATAGATTTATCCATGAAATGTGAGAAGTTCGTCTATATAAGTACGGTTATTCATTACCCTCGGAATTTTGTGTTGTCCACCGAATTTACCATTTTTTTTCATCCAAGCGAAAAAGGTACCAGGTTCAAGTATGCTTATTTTCAGCGGAAGCATGTTCAGATTATTTGTACGTTTGGTATCGTAGTCTGAATTTACGTTGCACATGCAGTCGTCCAGTTGCTTAACGGCATCGGCACTTAGTGCCATTTCTGCAGGAATTTCGATGGCCCATTCGTGACCACCAATCCCTTGTTCAAAATCAAAATAGGGTGCTACGGTGTAATTGCTGATTTCAATGTTTTGTTGGGCTGACCACTGACTAATGGCTTGCTCTACATGCATGACCACTGCTTTTTCACCGAAGGCATTGATGTAATGTGCCGTGCGTCCGCTTACGTTAAATCGATAGGGGGAAATCGACGTAAAGGTGATGGTGTCTCCGATAATATAACGCCAAAGTCCCGCGCTTGTGGAGATTACTAAGGCATATTCCACATGCAATGAAACTTGCTCTAGGGTTAATACTTCGCTTGACTCCAGCCCTTGGTATGATTCCATGGGGATGAATTCATAGTAGACTTGTGCATCCGTGAGCAACAGCAAGCCATCTGAACGTAGCTTGTCTTGCAATCCGAAATAGCCTTCTGATGCATTGTAGGATTCAACGAAATTCATGGATGGGCTTCCGATGAGGGTGTCCAGTTGTTTCTGGTAAGGTGCTAGGCTCATTCCTCCGTGGATATAGAGTTCTAGATTCGGCCAGACCTCGCCTAGGGTTTTCTTCCCAGAATGCTTCAATACGAGTTTACCAAAGGTGGTCATCCAACTCGGAACGCCGGCAATGATGGCAACATCTTCTTTCATGCTGGCATCTGCCATCAGCATGAGTTTCTCTTCCCAATCGGCGTGCAACACAATTTGTTTTTCTGGAATTCTGCGGAATTCTGTCCATATAGGTAGGTTATCAATAATAATCGCGGATAGGTCAGCAACAATGGCATGCTGATCAATGTTTTGAAGGCTATTGCTACCGCCCAGGATTAGATGCTTTTTGGAGTAAAGTTTTCGGTTAGGTACATTTTGATGATAACAGGCTAATAAATCTTTTCCTCCGGCATAATGCGTGTTCTCAAGGCTGTCTTTTGTAACGGGGAGCGTTTTTATTCGTGTTCCCGTAGTGCCGGAACTTTTTGCAAACCATTTGGTGTATCCGGGCCAAAGTACATCTTTCGCGCCATGAATGGCTTGTGTTATAAATGGTTCTAAGGAGGTGTAATCTTGCAAGGGCACGTTCCGCTGGAAATCAGCGATTGAAGCAATATGCTCGAACCCATAGATTTTTCCAAAGTTGGTGTGTTGTCCTGCGTCTACCAGGGTTTTCAGAACCTTTAATTGAGATTCGATTGGGAAATCCCGATACAGCTCAATGCGTTTTAAGCGGTAACGAATATAGGTGGAAAAGAGGGCGTCAACCAACATGGCAATGCCCGATAATTAATTAACCAAAGACCAAGATTGAACCAATGACCACAAGTAAAAGAATGGTATAAATGGTTGCAACCGCTGCTGTACTTTCTTCAAAAAATCTACCTGACATATGTTAAAGTTTTTTCAAAGGTAAACATAAATTTTAATCTCGGTTACCCAATAAGCGCAACAAAGTCAAAAATAAATTCACAAACAAGATATACAATTGCATTCCACCAATTAAGGCTAATTTATTGCGGGTTTCCTCAGAGAATTCGGGTGAATTGGCGACGTTCTTTAACTGTTGCATTTGATAGGCGATTAACCCGGTAAATACAAAAACACCGATAATGGTAATTACCCAATCCATCATGCCGCTGCCAATAAACATGTTTAAGATACTGGCAAGAATCATCCCTATTAACACCATATACAATAAGCTACCAAATTTTGTTAGATCCGTTTTTGTGGTGTAACCCAAAATGGCCATGCCCGCAAAAGCACCTGCAGTGACAAAGAACGTAAAGGTGATCGCTTGAGTAGAATATGCCATGAAAATTACACTCAAAGTACTTCCCATACTCGCCGAGTAAGCTACGAATAGCGCTAGCAAAATAGGCATAGAAAGTCGTTGGAATCCCCATTGAATGACCATGGAAATAACCAAAGGAGCGAACAGCATCACATAAAACAAGATAGAAGTACCGCCGTCACTCGTCATAAACAATTGATCGAAAAGCAATTTATTCGTACCCACGGCATAAGCAATCACGCCTGATATAGCCATAGCAATAAACATGTAGCTGTAGACAGAGCGAATAAAGTTACTTGCAATACTCGCTTCGAACGTGTTGTTAGAATAATCAGTCATCGTTAATGTAATTTACTTTGTATCAAATGTATAAATTCTTTTCGAGTTGCCTCATTCGATAAGAAAATCCCTGTAAAAGCGCTGGTAGTTGTCGCGGAATTTTGTTTTTCTACACCGCGCATCTGCATGCACATGTGTGCACATTCAATAACTACGGCAACCCCCTTGGGTGCAAGGGTACGCTGAATGCAGTCCCTGATTTCAATCGTCAACCGTTCTTGTACTTGCAGCCTTCGGGCATAGGCATCTACTACCCGTGGAAGTTTACTCAACCCCACAATTTTTCCATCCGGTATGTAAGCGATGTGTGCCTTTCCGAAAAAGGGCAACATGTGATGCTCACACAAGGAATACACGTCAATGTTCTTCACTAATACCATTTCTGAATACGCCTCGTGAAAAATGGCCTGTTGAATTAATTCGTCAGGATTTATATCGTATCCGTGCGTTAAGAACTGCATGGATTTAGCTACTCGTTCCGGGGTTTTGAGCAATCCTTCTCTGGTCACGTCTTCCCCTAATCCTTCAATGATCGCTTTAAAATGTTGCTCTAATGCTTCTTGTTTCAAAATGTTCTATTCTTTTAATTCGTTAAAAGGGTTGTTTTCCGCCGAAATATTCCACAAAATTGTTTTCGGTTTCTACCAATTTTAATTTCGCCAATGCTGCGCCGTATGTTGCGATTTTCGGTTCGAGGATTTCCCAAATTGCAATCACAATATGCTCTGTAGAGGCCATGATCCCTTCCAAAAATGGCACGTCTAAGTTTAGGTTCTTGTGGTCTAATTTTTCGGTCACCTCTTGTTTAATGATTGCACTCAAATCTTTAAGGTTCATCACAAATCCGGTTTCAGGGTCTGGATTCCCACATACCGTAACAAACAATACAAAATTATGGCCATGCCAATTCTTGTTCGCACAGCGTCCGAATACTTCATTGTTCTTTTCGTCGCTCCACGTAGGCTGCCACAATTTATGTGCAGCATTAAAGGTTTCTCTACGAGTGATATAAACTTTATTCATAACTCACGGATTTTCAATCGTTATTTTGACAGTTTGATCTAAGGTTAGCTGTTCTAGGTGAACGTTTACCAATTGGTTTACAAGCGATGGATCATAAATTGCTTCTACTTTCACATAATTCTCCGTGAATCCATACATTTTACCTTCATCTTCTTCGTGTTCGAATAATACGCTTTTTTGCAGGCCTAATTGGCTGTGATAGAACTGTTTTTTCTTTCGGTCGCTGAGCAAATGCAGTTGTTTGCTTCGTTCTTTTCGAATGTGCATCGGAACAGCATCTCCAAGTTTTACGGCCGTGGTATTGGCGCGTTCAGAATAGGTAAAAACATGCAAGTAGGAGATGTCTAGGGAATGTAAAAAGTCAACAGTCTCCTGAAAATCTTCGTCCGTTTCTCCAGGAAAACCAACAATTACATCAACGCCGATACAACACGTGGGATTCAATCGTTTAATCTGTTCTACGCGGTCTTGAAAGACGGATCTTTCATATTTTCTTCGCATTAATTTTAAGATGCGGTCGCTCCCAGATTGAAGCGGAATGTGAAAGTGGGGCATGAATCGCGTACTTCGACTCAAACAAAAATCGATGATTTCATTGCTCAGTAAGTTCGGCTCAATGGAAGAAATTCTAAACCGATCGATCCCTTCCAGGGTGTCTAATTCTTGAATCAGATGGAAAAATGTTTCCTCTCCCCCTTGACCAAAATCTCCAATGTTTACACCCGTTAATACCACTTCCCGTACCGGACTATCCACGAGTTTCCGAGCTTCTTGGACGGTTTCTGCCATGGTGGCATTTCTACTTTTTCCACGGGCCAAGGGGATGGTACAAAACGTACAGAAGTAATCACATCCGTCTTGAATTTTCAAGAAACTACGGGTGCGGTCGCCGGCACTGAACGAGGGGTTAAAGGTCAAGGCATGCTTGATCGATTCGTGTTTAATCACTTGTTCGGAATTGCTGTAATTCGCTTCAACCTCTTCCAGTAATTTGAATTTCTCGTTGGCTCCGAGCACCATATTTACGCCGGGGATATTGGCTATCGCTTCTGGCTTTAATTGGGCAAAACATCCCACGATTGCTACGTAGCCATTTGGATTGATTTCTTTGGCTTTGCGCACCAATTGCTTACATTTTTTATCTGCATTTTCCGTAACGGAACAGGTGTTGATTACGAAAACATCGGGTTCTTCATCAAAGGCTACCCGTGCATAGCCTGCTTCCTCGAAACCTCGGGCTAGGGTAGAGGATTCGGAGAAATTGAGTTTGCATCCGAGCGTATAAAACGAAACCTTTCGTTGAAATTGCATGTGCAAAAATAAGGTAAAATCATGGGTTTTAATCCACGCGGCACGTGCCTTTTATTGCTAATTTTGTCAAAACATCTTGCATGCGAATTTTTAATAATGTACTTGATACCATCGGGAATACCCCAATCATCAAAATCAATAGACTAACAAAGGATATCCCAGGTCTGATTTTAGCGAAAGTGGAAACTACCAATCCAGGCAATTCTGTGAAGGACCGAATGGCGGTTAAAATGATTGAAGATGCAGAAAAAGCTGGGATTCTTAAACCCGGAGGAACCGTCATTGAAGGCACCTCAGGAAATACGGGAATGGGCCTCGCCTTGGCCTGTATCATCAAAGGATATAAATTGATTTGTGTACTCAACGATAAGCAGTCTAAGGAGAAGATGGACATCCTTAGGGCGGTTGGAGCAGAAGTGGTGGTGTGTCCAACGGCAGTAGAACCAACCGATCCACGTTCTTATTATTCCGTGTCAAGACGACTAGCTACCGAAATCCCGAATTCTTGGTACGTTAATCAATACGATAATTTATCGAATCGCACGGCACATTACGAACAAACGGGTCCTGAGATTTGGGAGCAAACCGATGGAAAAATCACACACTTTGTGGTGGGTGTTGGAACGGGAGGAACCATATCAGGGGTAGGTAAATATTTGAAAGAAAAGAATCCAAACATTAAGATTTGGGGCATAGATACCTACGGTTCGGTATTCAAGAAGTATAAAGAAACAGGGATTTTTGATGAAAATGAGATTTATCCCTACATCACCGAAGGAATCGGAGAAGATATCTTGCCAGCCAATGTGGATTTTGATGTCATCGATCATTTTGAAAAGGTGACCGATAAAGATGCTGCCGTTTATACCCGAAGGTTGGCACGCGAGGAAGGGATTTTTGTTGGGAATTCCGCAGGTGCAGCAATCAAAGGTGTACTTCAGATGGGAGAACAACTCACCAAAGACGATGTGGTGGTGGTGTTGTTTCATGACCATGGAAGCCGCTACGTGGGTAAAATGTTCAATGATGAATGGATGCGCGAACGCGGATTTTTAGAAGAAGAAATACTCACCGCAGGCGATTTAGTTGCGAAGCATAAAGATAAACCCTTGGTTACGGTGTATGCGGAAGAATTAGTGTCACATGCCATTGCCAAAATGCGTACCTATGGGATTTCCCAAATTCCAGTGCTGAAGGATGGCAAAATTGTAGGTTCTATTGAAGACAGTCACATGTATCAAGTGTTGGTCGACGATCCCGCACTCCGAGATGCACCGATTTCATCCCTTATGAGGGCTCCATTTCCCGTGGTTAAACATAATACGCCACTGGAAGAACTTTGCAAATTGATTAACAAAGATACGCCGGCTGTTTTAGTGGAACTAGCTGACGGAAAAGCACATATTGTAACGCGATACGACATCATTTCAGCGATGGCCTAATGCCTGAATTTAGAGATCAATTGGGCAGCGTCATTTCGATTCCTCGGAATCCCGAACGCATCATTTCCCTGGTTCCATCCATCACCGAATTTCTTTACGCTTTAGGCATGGAAGAGCGCGTCGTTGGAATTACGAAATTCTGTATTTATCCTGAGCTTTGGTTTCAAACCAAAACGCGCGTTGGCGGCACTAAAACACCAGATTTTCATAAAATCAAGGCGCTATCCCCCGATTTAATTATTGGAAATAAAGAAGAAAATCAGGAAGACGACATCAACAGGCTGCGGGAATTAGCCCCCGTGTACATGAGCGATGTGAATTCCATCGAAGACATGTATGAAATGATTCGTGATTTGGCAACCATACTTGGTGTGGAAGCGGAAGGTCCGCGGTGGGTTGAGCAATGGAAAGCGTATTTAAATCGGAATTCCCATAAAGGTCAAGGAAAAAAAGCCCTGTATGTCATTTGGAAAGATCCGATTATGGTGGTGGGTAAAAACACCTACATCGATTCTTACCTCACGGCCATTGGATATGAAAACTGCGTTAAAGAGGCACGTTATCCCGTCTGGAGTGAAAATGCAGCATATAATCCAGAAGTGGTTTTGTTGAGCACAGAACCCTATCCCTTTAAAGAATCGGATTTTGAGTATTTTAAGACCTTGTTTCCAAATGCAGAGGTCGCACTGATCTCCGGGGAAGAATGCTCATGGTATGGCGTACGAAATGTTATCTAAGCAACCCATATTATTTTTTGATGGAGCTTGCCCCTTGTGCAATCGGGTGGTGACGTTTATCTTGAACCACGAGAAAGAATCCCAGATTTTATTTGCGGCCTTGGATACAGTATCTACTAACGAATTACTAAGGAACCATCCGTCATATAAGAAGGACGAGGATACGGTATATTTTTTCGATGGCGAACAACTTTACAGTAAATCCACTGCGGTGTTGAAGCTGTTGGCTTTTTTAAAGGGATACTTGTTCGTGCTACGCTTGGGATGGCTTTTTCCTCGTGCCTTGCGCGATACCATTTATGACTTCGTTGCCAAGCGGAGAAAAAGGATATTTAAGGAGTGCACAGTAGATGTTCGTTTGGCGGGACGAACTTTATTATGAGGGTTTTAAATTCCTTAGAGCAGCTATGCTAGACAGAACGAATTTCATTGATTCCATCGGAATCGCATATAATAATCGAAGCAAAACTCATGATTATGCGACCCCGATAGGGGTCGAACATCTACTTGGGAAGCTACAATACAAAACCATATGATTCCGATGGAATCAAGGGGAGGGCTAGCAAAGTGAAAGTCGGGAAATCTAAATATCTAGTCGTTCAAAGATCTTAGTGTCTAATGGTCCATAAATCATGTCTCTCCAATTGACCATGCTATCCCGGCATATCCATATATCAACTCAAGTCGCTAAGCGAAGAAGGAGTTTAATAAAGGAATGTCGCGTGGATTCGTGTTTGGTTAAACGCTTATTGCAATCCTAATTTCCGTTCGATTCCGTCGATAAAGGCGTGAATCACTTTGATGTGAATCTCTTGCGCACGGTCAGCGTATGCACTGTGTGGCGCACGAATCTCAAGATCTGCCAATGAGGCTAATTGTCCGCCATCTTTTCCCGAGAGTATGATCGTTTTCATTCCTTTTTCTTTGGCTGCGGCCACGGCATGTATTACATTGGTTGAGTTACCCGACGTGGAAATCCCAAGGAGTACATCGCCTGAATTGCCTAAGCCTTCGATGAAGCGGGAGAACACAAACTCATAGCCGTAGTCGTTGGCTACGCAACTTAAATGGGAAGGGTCCGAAATGGAAATCGCGGCGAGCGCTTTGCGGTTGTTTCTGTACCTTCCGCTCAGTTCTTCTGCGAAATGCATGGCATCGCACATGGAACCTCCATTCCCGCAAGAAATGATTTTACCACCCCCTTGAATGGCCTGGGCCATCCAATCAATGGCTTGCTCGATTTTTGTATAATTTTCTTCCGTTTGAAATTGGTTGAGTACCGATTCGGCTTCTTGGAAATGGGAGGCAATCGAGGAAATTGACATGGATTTTTTTTTTCAAATGTAATAAATTATGAGACGTAAGGATATTAGGACATTGGGACTTATAGATATTTGGACTTTAGGATGCCAAGAATTTCAATTTCTCCCCTTGAGGGGAGTTCGCCTAGGCGAAAAGAGGGGTGACATCGGTCATATCTATTGTTATACTACTTATGAGGGGTCTGATGACTCTGACGAGTATCAGACTCCGTCAGAGGGGATGACCATATTGACCTATTTTAATATCCTTTTGTCTTAATATCCTAGCTCAAGGACTTTAGGATGCATGTAAAGCGGCCCTTCGATATGTCCTTCGGACTACTCAGGGACCGCTTTAACTCAAAAAAATAATTTACGTCTGGTGCGGTCCCTGAGTCTGACTTGGCGGTCGAAGGGCGCACCCATAGAAATTTTTGCCACTTGCACGCACCCTGAGTAGTCCGAAGGACATATCGAAGGGTGCGCAATATCCTAAAGTCATTCTGTCTTAAAGTCTTAATATCCTAAAGTCTTTCTGTCCTTCTGTCCTAATGTCTTTTTATCCATATTTCATTACCTTTGAGCATGCGTTCCTATCACAATAAAGTCGTTTGGATTACTGGTGCCTCTTCAGGAATTGGAGAAGCGATGGCCCGTGAATTTGCGAATCAAGGTGCAATCCTGGTCCTTGCGGCGCGAAATATGGAGAAATTGAATCAATTAAGAGACACCTTACCCAATGCAGAAATTCATACCGTTGTCCCCTTGGATTTAACGGATCTTTCGAAGGTGGATGCCGTGGTTTCGTCGGTTATTAATCAGGTAGGTAGGGTAGACGTCTTGGTGAATAATGGCGGGATTAGCCAACGTTCTCTCGTGGGGGAAACCCCCTTGGAGGTGGATCGTAAAATCATGGAAGTCAATTTCTTTGGCGCTGTGGGTTTGACCAAGGCCTTGCTTCCAGCGCTTCGAGAAACCCATGGACAAATCATTGTGATAAGCAGCATTTCAGGGAAATTCGGGTTCTTTTTACGTTCGGCGTATGCGGCTTCCAAACATGCCTTGCATGGCTTTTTTGAAAGTTTGGCATTAGAAGAAGCGTCTCACGGAATCACAGTAACCATGGTTTGTCCGGGTAAAATTAATACCGCCATATCGATGAGTGCGCTAAATGCGAAAGGTGAGACGCACAATGAAATGGACCACAACCAAGAAACGGGAATGTCGGCGGAAGAATGTGCGCGTCAAATTGTCCGTGCTGCACGAAAAAACAAACCGGAAGTGCTTATCGGAAATAAAGAGATTTTAGCGGTTTATCTTAAACGTTTCGTACCGAGCATCTTTCGTAAAATCATTCGAAAACAAAAGGCTACGTAAGTAATATACTGCTCAGCACCCCTCCATGGATATCATGTGTTCCCTCAAAGGAATGCACTTCGAAGCCCAGGGTTTTATATGTTCCTTTCAGTCGTTCGGCGGCTTCACCTTGGTAATATTCATCCTCCGATCCCAACACAAAATGTAAGGGTTTTTCTCTAGGGAAGGTTCCTGCATCTAAGTCGGGTGGGAATACCGTAGCCCATAAAATAAGTTGCTCAAACGCAGAAGGATTACGTTGATACCAACGTGCCGCAGTCGCTGCACCTTGCGAAAAACCAAGTAAACTAATCGAGGCGGGTTGCACCCTTTGTTTCAGGTGTTCAAGCAGTTCATCGAGCCAATTCATGTTGTCTTCTATGTCCATTTCCCGCGCTTCCTTGGTCATCCAACTGGCACCCACCCGTCCACTCGACCCCTGTAAGTAAAACCGGTGAGGTCCCTCCGGACAAACCACCACATAGGTTTCATTTAGTACTTCAAATTTTCGAATAAAATACTTCGCCAATTGACCATAACCATGCAAAGCAATGAGTGCCTTGGGATGCTCATGGTTTTTTGCTGTCTCTTGGTATTCAAACCGATAGGTTTTCTTGGCTTCAAGTTTATGTTCCATGGGTCGAAAATAACCATTAATTTTACGGAGCGTGAAGAATATTTTTTCAATTTTCTTGCTATGTATATTCTGTCAGCTTTTGTTGGTCGGACCCATTTTTTTAGTTCAGCAAGAACGATGGAAAGAACATATGATGGCTGAAATTAAGCGTAATGTTGATGATTTTGAGGTGGAAGCTATGTTTTTTTCTAAGGCTGAATATGAAAAACTATCTTGGCGTGAAGGACATAAAGAATTTGTATTTAATGGGGCTTTTTATGATGTGCTAACCATTAATACGGTTCCTGGAGGAAAGGAAATTAGGTGTGTGAATGATAGGGATGAGACTGCGCTTGTGGAACGATATATTCAAGAAGGAAGAGGGCATAATAATCCACTTCATCACATGGTTAAAGTGCTATGGACGAATCTGTCGTTCGAAGTAACTCCTGCTCCTGAACTTGTATTAAATGACGCATATTTTTCACAAGATAAGAATCAAATGTTATATGGTTTTTCCATCAAGGAATCCGAAAATAAGCCAGAATCTCCACCACCAAATTTCTTATAATTTTTTTTTTTCAGTCAACCTTAACTGAATTAGTTTTAATTAAAAGAAATTTATCATGAAAAAAATATGTTTAACCCTCTTGTTGGGGGTTTGGGCTATGGCCCTAAATAGTTCATTGTACGCACAAAAATTATATATCTACGACCAAAACACGAATATGCCGCTCCATGAAGCCCAGGTTAAAAGTTGCGATGGTCAAACCAAGTTAAACCAAACAGGAATTGAAGGCTACGTAACCATCATTCAATATGCGGCGTGCTACCTCATTGAGGCCGAAGGTTACCTTTCCCGTACCGTAGGTTCCGATGAAATCAAAGCGAATTCGGGTAAAATCCCCATGTTCCCCAACCAACATTCGGTAGATGAGGTCGTGGTTTCAGCCAGTAAGTTCAACGAAAAACGAAAAGACCTGGCACAGAAGGTTCAGGTGATTTCAAAGCAAGAACTTGCCTTGATGAATCAATCCTCTACCGCTGATGTGTTGGCGAATTCCGGGAATGTGTTTGTTCAGAAAAGCCAATTGGGTGGCGGGAGTCCAATCATTCGTGGATTCGAAACCAATAAGGTGCTTCTTGTTGTCGACGGTGTTCGTATGAATAATGCCATCTATCGCGGGGGACATCTACAAAATGTAATAACCATGGATAATGGCGTGATGGATCGGGTAGAGGTGGTCTTTGGTCCCGGTTCCGTGGTCTATGGATCCGATGCGATTGGGGGTGTGATGCACTTTACTACCAAGAATCCTACCTTGAGTACCTCCGATAAAACGCTAATCAAAGCGAGTGCCTTTACGCGGTATATGAGTGCGGTAAACGGATATGCAGCGCATGTTGATGTTTCGGTTGGAACAAAACGGTTTGGTTCATTGACCTCGTTTACCTATTCAAACTATGGGGATTTGCGACAAGGCGCGAAAAGAAATGATTTCGTTGGAAGTTTTGGGGCGCGGCCATGGTATGTGGAACGCATTAATGGCGTGGATTCCATGATCATGAATGCAGATTCCAACCTGCAAGTAGGATCCGCTTATTCTCAATACGATGTGCTTCAGAAATTTACGTTCAAGCAAAAAGAAGGCGTCCTGCATAAATTGAATTTCCAGCTTTCTAATTCCAGTAACATTGACCGCTACGACCGCTTAACGCAAACCAGTAATGGAAATCCAAAATTCGGCGAATGGTATTATGGACCTCAATTTCGATTGATGGGTGCCTATACCTTGGAATTGAGTAATGCCACCAAGGTATATGATGCCGCCAGGTTAACGGTGGGGTATCAATCCGTTGAAGAGAGCCGAATGGACCGCAGGTTTAAGAAGAATTTCTTGAATCACCGCATTGAGAATCTGGATATCGTGACCTTAAATGCTGATTTTTCGAAGAAAAAAGGATCCCATGAACTTCGCTATGGAGTAGATGCATGGTATAATCAGGTGAATTCAACTGCTTTTCAGGAGAACATAGTGGCAGATACAACTGCTACCTTGGATACGCGCTATCCGGACGGAGGATCCACCATGATGTCTGCGGCAGCGTATGCAACACATACCTGGGAGATCAACGATAAATTAATTCTGAATGATGGACTTCGTGCATCTTACGTTCGTTTGAATTCTGCCTTTGTTGACAAAACGTTTTTCCCGTTTCCGTTTGATGATATTACTCAACAGCACATGGCGCTAAACGGCAATCTTGGTCTGATTTATATGCCGAATAAGTTATGGAGAATGTCCTTAACCGGTTCAACGGCGTTCCGTGCGCCGAACGTCGACGATATATCCAAGGTATTTGAAAGTGTTCAAGGTTCAGTGGTAGTACCAAATCCGAATTTAAAGGCAGAATACGCCTACAACGGAGAGTTTGGAATTAGTCGCGTGTTATCAGAAGGCTTAAGTTTACAAGCCACCGGATATTATACCCTGCTCAAGAACGCACTTACGGTGGGGACAGGAACCTTTAATGGCGCG
The DNA here is from genome assembly GCA_947460825.1 of Flavobacteriales bacterium. Classification (GTDB taxonomy): domain Bacteria; phylum Bacteroidota; class Bacteroidia; order Flavobacteriales_D; family Crocinitomicaceae; genus UBA952. The sequence continues at coordinate 2,170 of CANHHA010000016.1, read as the reverse complement.
GATTCTGTAGTTTACGACGGACAGTTGAGTCAAGTAATGACCACGACCAATGCAGGAAGGGCTTACGTTTATGGCTTCGAGGCGATGTTGTCGGGCAAATTGAACGACCACTTGAGCATGATGGCAACCGTTAATTATACCAAGGGTAGAAATGTAACGGATAGCATTCCCTTGGATCACATTCCGCCGGTATTTGGAAAATTGGCGATGGTGTATACCCTTGGAAAGCTCCGAACTGAATTATTTATGAACTATTCGGGTTGGAAGCGCTTGGCGGATTATAACATGGTAGGCGAGGATAACTTTGCCTATGCTACGCCTTTTGGAATGCCTTCCTGGGCCACAGTAAACGCACGCGTTAATTACAACTTCTCCCGTCAGGTATCGCTGCAAGTAGCTTGCGAGAATATCTTGGATCAGAATTACAGAAATTACGCATCGAACATTTCAGCACCAGGTCGTAACTTCATTGTTACGCTGAGGGGGAATTTTTAGGAGGTATAATTCTTATGAGAAAAACGAGGGGAGACCCTCGTTTTTTTTTGAATATTAACTACTGGGTGTAATAACTGGGTGCAATTACCGGGTGCTTGGTCCCTGAGCTTGTCGAAGGGCGCACCCGGTAATTTATGCGCTTAATCCTAAATCGCTAGAATATTGCACTGAAAATGAGTAAAATCTCCTTTTTTGCTTTTTTAAATAGCAATAAAATATTATTTTTGCTTTTACGAATAGCAAAATGGAAAGGTTAGTAGAAAAATCAGCACGCAAAATATCCCAGGTGTCCATGGCATTTAAGCGCTATTTATACCATGAAATCAATACATCCAACCGATTAACGGCCATAAAAGGAGCACGAGGAACTGGAAAAACCACCTTATTGCTACAACTGGCCAAAGCGTACCAGGTTGATGAGGTGCTATATGTGGCGTTGGATGATTTATTTTTTTCTGAAAACACCTTATACGGTCTGGCTGAAAAATTTGACAAAATTGGAGGTAAGCTCATGCTAATCGATGAAGTTCATAAATATCCGAATTGGTCGCGTGAACTAAAATTAATCTACGACGATTTCCTTGATTTAAAAGTCATCTTTACCTCTTCATCCATATTGGATATCTATAAAGGAGAGTCGGATTTAAGTAGAAGAGCAGTAACGTATACGTTGGCTGAGCTATCCTTTAGAGAGTATTTGATGTTGTATGAAAAAATCGAATTGCCTGTTTTAAGCCTTCAAGAAATTTTAAATAACCATACATCTATTAGCTTAGAATTTTTGAAGCAAATTACCCCGCTTAAACATTTTCCCAAGTATTTGAAAATTGGTAATTACCCGTATTTCGAACACAATGAGGAAGAATATTTTCAAAAACTGAGAAATACGGTCAATCTAATTCTAGAGGTAGATCTCCAGACGACTGAAAATTTGGATTTTCAAACACTCGCCAAATTGAAACGCTTACTGTTTGTTATCGCATCAAATGTTCCGTTTACGCCCAATATCCAAAAGATTAGTGACACGATACAGTTAAATAGAAATGCGCTTGTTCGTTCGTTGCAATTACTCGATAGAGCTGCGTTAATTCGTATGATTTACAAGCAAACAAGAAGTATCAGCCAGTTAAATAAACCCGATAAACTTTGGATGCATAATACCAATTTGATGTTTGCAATTAGTGGAGATCATGTTGAAATAGGGACCGTTAGAGAAACCTTTTTTATGCAAAATTTAGCCCATAACCATGTGCTCTCATTGCCTGATAAAGGCGATGTTTTGGTGGATAATACCTTCCTCTTTGAAATTGGTGGAAAAAATAAAACGAAAAAACAAATTGCGAATATTGAAAGCGCCTTTGTGGTACATGATGACATTGAAATAGGGTTTCAAAACAGCATTCCTTTATGGCTGTTCGGTTTTCTTTATTGATAATCGGGTGTAATAACTGGGGTAACAACCAAGGTGCGTTCCCTGAGCGAAGTGAGTGAAATGAAACGAAGTCGAAGGGAGCATCCGGTAATTTATGCGCTTAATCCTCCACCGCTTGATGTTTCGTTGGATTTTTTTTAAATCGTAGTGTGGTCTCGTGTTATTGTGGTCAAATTTCGCTAAGTTCGCTATGAAATTATATAACATGAAGGGTACAATATTCTTAATTAGTTTGATTCTAAT
>CANHHA010000015.1 GCA_947460825.1 Flavobacteriales bacterium | reverse complement strand
CGTTTTACCACCGTGGTGTCTTCACTCGGTTGGTACCATTTAAGGTTCGAAATACAATACGAAGGTAATTGGAATTTTTAATTTGGTTACAGATATGGTCGTCTTTCTACACATAAAGCGTTAGAGAAAGAAAATTTACCACTATTTTTATTCCTCCAACGACTTCATGAAATCTACTTCGAGCACTTACATTGATTCCCGCTTTTGGCCTGTTCTTTATCTTCCAACACAGCCTGCATGGATGGAAAAAAATAAAAGAAATGAGCCTCAAATCGGACCTTCGACTTTGGATAAACGCGTTTCCCTTTACGCTCGGCGCTGTGGTCCTGTTTGGACTCAACACCTATTATGCGTCTTTTACTTGGGGACAAGTATTCATATTTCTCGCGGCACTCAGTTTTCCGCATGTGGTACTCATGGCAAGCCTTTACCGAAAATCATCCAAGGACGTTTAAATTTCTGGTCCTAAATCTCAAAAGACATTTTTTTGTAACTACGTTCATCCTCTTTTCTTTGGCATGGGGATGTTCCTTTTTGGAATTAAGCGGCCCTTCCCACCAAACGCATAGATCATATATTTTCTCATTAATTAGAAACTAGCTCACCCTTTTCGACTGCGCCATAGCTTGGCTGGTTTTATATAGGCTATTCTTTAATATTTGGTTAATTTTATCGATGACTTATTTCAAGCTTAGCTTGACTTAAATGTATCGCATGAACAGATGTGATTCTAGCCATGAATGTTCATGTTTTTAACTGTTTTAACCCGTGTTATGAAAGCGAATGTATCTATTGAAGTGCTTAAACAGGAATCCTTCCAAGGGCTTGAGCATTTTAATGTGTTTATTCTCCTTCAAGCGCTTTCGGTTCCAGAGGCATTAGATGAAAGTTATTACATAAAGCACGTGATCCCTCGCTCAGATGGTACAAATCGCGTATTGTTCGAACCAAAACCCGTACTAAAAGAGGCTCAACATCAATTGCTTCAATTCATTTATTCCATAGAAAATTTTAATAGTCCGTTTGGAGAATATCAACGTTTCAAAGATAAATACGCACTTTCTCCCTGTGCTACGGCGTACAGACAAGGAATGAATGTAGTTGATAACGCCCGTTTTCATATTGGAAATGAGGTGCTCTTGAAAGTAGATATCAATAATTTTTTTGGCAGTATTCAAGCAGCGAACATGACAGAGATGTGGGTTGAGCTTCTCTTTTATATGTCTTATTATCTCAGGAAAATAGGGGCTATACCTTACCAGATTGATGAAAGCGAAACACTCCAGTTTTTTAACGAATTGGCTCGAAAAATCACGGTGCTTACATCCTTAAATAATCAGTTGCCACAAGGGAGCCCAACCAGTGGGGCCTTGGCCAATTTATTTTTAGTGGGTTTTGATCGAAGGGTTCTTAACTTTTGTGTACGCCATCGACTGAATTATTCAAGATATTCGGATGATATGACCATTTCAGGGGCTATCCAAGACCTTCAGCCGGGTAAAGTCTTGCATTACCTGAATATCCTTCTAAGAAAACGAGGACTAAAACTGAAACCTTCCAAAACGAAATTGATTCGAAGAAATAATCGGCAGGTAGTTACGGGGATTGTAGTCAATGATAAAAAGACGGCAGGAAGGGAGTATAAACGTAGCCTCCGGCAAGCTATGCATTACCTGAAGAAATTTGGAGAGGAGCACATTCGTCGTCAGCAAAAGTCAACGGAAGCTTATCTTGGCGAATTGAGCGGAAAGATTAATTGGGTCTTACAAATTGAGAAATCTGACAAAGAATTCAATCGATATAAATCAGAATTATCCATCATAAAGCGCTTTGTTCGTCAAGGACAGTTCATCTCAGATGCGGTGGAGTATTTAAAATCTTTGGAGCTAAGCACCCTTCAGTTAACATCTTCAGAAACCGTCACGGTGGGTGATTTGGAGTGGATGGCAACGGATCTTGTAGCCGAAGCTAATCAAGAGTTAGGGATCTACACATTTATTCGTAGAGGGAAGCCTCGGTCCTTTTTTACGGAACAAGCAATTCTGAATGCGCTGAACGCCTATCCCGGGTGGCGCTTACCCACTGAAAATGAGTACAAAGCGTATTTTCAAGGAACAAATTATACCGATCGAATTCTACTTGGTTTGAATGCCCCTTGCGATCCACGCTATAACGGGTATGTTGATATCAATGGATTCCGATTCTTTAATCGCATGGGGGCTTATTGGACCAGTGATCTCAGTGATGTACCGCACAAGAAACGTGCTCGAAATCGAATGGGTCGAAATGTGGTATGTGTGTACGCTAAATCATGGAATAAATATCTACACCTGACATCGAGTGCTTATCGCCCCCTTACTCCAAACAGCGATTCGAGAGTGGTTAATAATAGCAGCCCAATAACGAACCCGCGTGGCTTCTCTTATGATCCGTTTTCCTCGGAGAATTTCCGCGGAGAAAAAAACCTGTCTGCAGGAGCCTATGCCATTCGTCTTGTACGGGATGTGAAGGTATCAATGGAGCAGCCTAATTTTACTTGGTCAGCCGTCTTATGGGATAGGATTGCTTCGAGTAGGTTTTCGGTTAACCTGGAAAAGTATCAAATTAATGTTATTCCACGCCAGGTATTGCATGCATGGCAATCCGCCTCCATGCTTTTTGCGCACAACAACTTGACTGCATTTGATTTGGCGGACTGTAATGTCATCAAGCGCTTAGACCTTGAGCACAATCAGCTGAAATCCTTTAATTTTTCTTCGGTTTATCCAGGATTAAAACACTTGTTATTGAAAGGTAATCCCTTGGATGACACCCTTAATATTCCGTGGAAGAACTTATTCCAGACCTTACATGAACTAAGCTTGAATGCTATTCCTGAACCGTTTTGTTCCCGTACCTTACCCGAGATATACCTTGATGCGTTAAAAGGTGAACAATGGCTTGAGGTTCATTCAGATTCAGACTTAGACGCACTTATTTTATCAGGAACACAGGTGAGTCATTTGTTGGTAGATTTTACTGTTGGAACCGATTCTTTTGTATCGGAATCACTCTTCAGTAAATTAAATCAACTTGAACCGACCAACTTATTTGTACGCGTAGGGCCTAAGGATGCAGGGTTGACCGCATTAATTGATCAGCTTAAGATACAGGGTGAATGTTCTGAACTGTATATTGCCGAAATTCAACAGTATTTAGCGCAATGTGCCTGGGAATCAAATCCTGCGTTCCAATGGATTAAAAAACAAGTTTCGTTCTACCCCGAAGCACTTACTTCCAATGCGATACGAAATTTCGTTCTTGACTTGTCTTGGTTGCCCAATCTATCCTTCCATGGGGACTTTAACATAAAGCCAGACAGCTATCAGTTGCTTCATCCAGGAATGCACCCCATGCATGCGCCTTCTACGTCCAGCGTTTTCCATCGCCCAACATTTTTAATAAAACTGCTAGGTGTTCGATTTGATGCAGAGTTTTCCACCGATGTTGAATTGTACTTTCCCTTAGCGAGTAATGGAAATCGGGTTGTCTTAAGAAGCATTCACTTGCTCTTACCAAGGAATCAGGAGCATGTAGGCGAATGCCTGCTGGTACTCACAGGCAAGGGCGAAAAGCAGGTGGAAAGAGGCCGCTTAGAAATGACCTTCCCTCGCGCTCAAGGACTTAAAGATATTTTAGCATTTGTTAATAATCAGAAAGAAATTACTTCGATTGTGCATTATCCAAAATCAATTTCTTCCATGCCTTTGCTTGGCTTAACCCTTCAATATGATGTCTTTGTTCTAAGCTTACCCTTAGAAACTGTATATAAAAAGGATCGAATTAATGCGAATTTCTCTCTGATGAGTCGAGACACGAAGGCAGGCGATTATTACCACGATTATGTAAGCCAAGATTTTTCAGACGATTTACATGGAGACAATCGGGTGCTACTAACCAAGGATAATCACCTTTCCGAGTTAAAAATATTCCCGGTGCTAAAGGGGTTAGAACACCTCCGGGTAAAAGATAAATATGAACGGCGCAACAACGCAATTCCCTATATAATTCGAAAGGGATTATTTACGTCTCCTAAGGGATCAAGAGACGAGGTCCTAAACCAAATAAAGTCAGGGGAAATCCAGGCAAAGCACCTACCTAAGATTTTCAGAAAGGATAGGGAGATCATGTTGGAATCCATCAAAATAAATCCATTTACTATGGTTTTTGCACACAAAGGCTTGAAGGAAGATGCGGATTTTGTACTTGAAGCAATGGCCATTAGTTTACGAACCTTGGTGTTTTTATCTCGAGATATTTATCTCAGTAGAAACCGTGCCGATGCTGTTTTACCAAAGGTTCTCGATGAATTGATGCGCAGATTGGAACCCCATGAATTTAATTTTGTACTGCATAAATTAAGCACCTTTATTCATGTGAATATGCAAGAGTTTAGGAGTTTTTATTTTGAACCCCATGCTGAGATCGGTGCGGCTTCGGTTGCTTCTTTCGAGCAAGAACTGGAGGTTCGATATGATTCCTCTCGGGCAGGCCTGTACAAGCCAATTCGAACGTACTTTTTACGTGAGGCGACAAATCGAGGATTCTTCTTCCGTGATGGGTATTACAACCATTTACCAACCGCGAAAAAAGAAAAAAATCAGGTGAAATTCTTAGACTTGAGTTTTAAAAACAGGTATTGGGATTTAACATTCTTAGCAGATTTTCCGAACCTGAAAATCTTAAAGCTTTCTGGAATTACCATTCGAACTACCTTGCCAGTGCTCCCAACCTTGGAAGAATTATATGTAGATGGATGCTCTTGGTTTTGGGGTTATCATGAAGGGGAAGATTTTCATCGCTTATTTCCCAGCCTTAAAAAGTTTTTTGCTAGGGATACGAACATGGTGATTGAACGACAATTGGACGCCATGTTGCCGATTCTTCCCAGCTTATCCGTTATTCATGTAAAGCCAAAGTACTTTTCTGAGAATCAATACATCAAGCAATTAATAGCATTTTATGAAAAACAGGGACGCATCATTGAGATCCCTTTGAGTGATTTAACGGATTCCGATGAGTTACCTTTTTAATTAACACGATGGAAGATTTTACAACAACTAAGTTAATTGAACTGCTGGCGGATTACCAAAATATGGAGCAAAATTGCTTGTTTATTCAAGTCTTTCCTCCTGCCGTGGTTGATGAGGTTTGGGTGAGTTTAAATCCGTACTCACCAACTTTTACGGGTAAATCGAATGCGGCTGTTTATGATTTTCAGCGCCTTCTTCTCATCGCTTTTGGTGCAGAAGGAAGTATCGCATCCGAAATTAGAAGGGGAAGTATATCGAATCCCCTTTCCTGTTGGCCAAGTCCAGATACTTTACATTTCACTAGGATCTACCATAAAATACCACTCGGTGTGGCCAGTCAATTAATTGAAGCCTTGTCTATTAGCAAGTTGGTGATTGAATCAAGTTTTGTTTTGGAGTCGATTTTCGCCATGGATTTTATACTAATTTCTTCCCGGATTAGCACAGTAATGTTCATTGACATCACGTCGGATTATCAGCTATCGAAAACACTTTTTGCATCGCCTTATTTACGCGAACTGGTATTTGTTCGAGTTGAAGGCGCGATATTGCCCAAACAGTTGGATGGACTTTCCGGATTGAAATCTTTACGCTTTATTGCCTGTCCATTGAATAATGTGCCAACCCTAAATTCAATTCATGGCTTGGAACGCTTAAGGCTTTCTCAATGCAATCTCAGAAAGGAATTAGATTTGAGTCTTTTTCCTACTTCCTTAGTGGAACTTGATCTTTCAATGAATGCACTGAATACACTAGGGAATCTCGGTCGCTTACAAGCGCTAAAATCCCTTGATTTATCGAATAACCAAGTAGTGCATTTCGATCTCTCTGCGTGTTCTAGTTCCCTAGAAACCCTTTGTTTGCGTTCGAATAAGCTGGGGACTATAGCCTGTGATGGGGTAAATTTACCAAACTTACACCTACTGGATTTAGGGAATAATAGCCTCCATGAATTACCCAAGCAATGTGCTGAATTAACAGGTTTAAAGGAATTGTTGCTTTCTAACAATCAATTTCAGGAATTTCCCGTTGAACTATGCGCGCTAACTGCACTGGAGCGCCTTGATTTGAATCGTAATTTTATTCGTTCGATTCCTCCGTCTTTTGTAAATTTAAAACGGCTTTGTTACCTTGATTTGGAGGATAATTTACTAACGGAGATGTATTGGTTGTTATCTCTTGCTTTGTGGCCAAAGGCAAAGATTCGGATTCGAGGGAATGCATTACAAGAAGAAAAAAGAAAATTAATCACTTTAACTAACACGAATATTGATTTATGAGTAGTGAAAATGGATGTTATGGATCGCGAATTAATGGAAAGGAATTGCTTGATCTGCTGGGTAAGGTACTTGAAGCAAACCTAACGTTTGAAGAAGAAACAGGGCGTCGTCCCACCCCGATTTGCATTTGGGGAACGCATGGCTTAGGGAAAACCGAAATCGCGATGGAGGTGGCCCGGAGCCGTCATTGGAAGTTGGCTTATTGCGCACCTGCTCAATTTGAGGAAATGGGGGATCTTCATGGATTACCGATGAAAATAGATCCAGATCCAACGGTTTATGGCGATGAACGCACCGTATATCTCCCACCAGAATGGGTTCCCACGGATGAAGGTCCTGGTATTTTGTTGTTGGACGATATCAACAGGGCGGATGATCGAATCCTGCGGGGAACGATGCAATTACTTCAGAATTTTGAAATGTTCTCTTGGTCGCTGCCCTCTAAATGGCAAATCGTTGTAACGGCAAATCCAGATTCGGGAGATTATTCAGTCACTCCGATGGATGAAGCGATGTTGACGCGAATGATTCATGTGACCTTGGATTTCGATGCGAAAGCTTGGGCGGCATGGGCACTTAAGGCAGGGATTGATCCGCGTGGGATTAATTTCGTGTTAACCTACCCCGAAATGGTGACCATGAAACGAACAACCCCTCGAACCTTGGTTCAGTTCTTTTCACAAATTAAAAACATCCCGGATTTAATGCAAGAACGGCAATTGGTTGAGCTCTTGGCGAAGGGCTGTTTAGATGGCGAAACGGCTGATTCATTTATGAATTTTATTGAACTAATCCTTCATCAGATTCCCTCGCCTGAAGCGTTTTTGGCATTAGAAAAAACCCAAGAAGCCACGGAAGTTATTGAACGGATTACCACGTCAGAAAAAGGAATCAGGCTTGATTTGATAAATACCTTGCTGAGTCGTGTGGTGATTCTACTTTCATCCGACTATACCGTAGCGGAATCATCCGGTGAATTGTTGATTCATGTGCTAAAAGCTGCTCGAATTCCTGTGGATTTGCGGTATGCGTTTCACAAGGATCTGATGAAGGTTCGCATGCTCAGAACCCCTGCGATGGAAATGCTTGGAAAAGTAATTACGGACCGTGAAGTACTCTCACAGTTCGTACAAATGCAATAGCCTTTGGGAATGGATCCTGAACATATCTTATCGAAATCGATTTATCAGTTACTCCGAAGTGAGTCATTTTTTGCGCATGTCTTGGCGCATGTTACCCGAGTCATTACCGCAGAAATTCCTACGATGGCGGTATCCTTTAGAGAAGATGTTTTCTATTTATATGTGAATCCGGATTTTTTAACGAATACGCTGACGGTTGAACAGCGCGTTGCGGTATTAAAGCATGAGGTGCTCCATTTAGTGTTTAAGCATTTGTTTAGGTCAAGCGGTAAGGAGCGCATGCTGGAAAATTTAGCAGCTGACTTAGTGGTTAATCAATATGTTGATCCATGGCCACTTCCGACGGGGGCTATTTTATTATCAACCTTTCCCGAATTGGCCTTGAAGCCGTTTGAATCCATGGAGTATTATTACAACGCGTTGTTAAAACTTCGCGAACCAGATGCCGAACAAAGGTATCCGCAAAGCTGTGCGGCACTTACAACCGTAGAGGTAGGAGATTTGTTGGTTGGCAGCCATGAGCTTTGGGAGCAGGGTGGGGCAGGTTCATCGGGACGTATCTTGGGTAGAATCCTTTCGGATTCCAAGAAAAGATCGACAGGATATGGGGCGCTGCCTTCAGAGGTTCGTCGTACCGTAGATCAGTTGTTAAGTGTACCCAAAATTTCATGGAAACACGTATTGCGCCTGTTCAATGCGTCGTGTGGGAGAACCGTTATAAAAACAACCCGAAGAAAAGAAAGTAAACGCTTTGATGGTAATCCGGGGCGGCGCATAAAACGCCTCAGAAACCTTATTGTTGCTGTAGATACTTCTGGTTCAATAGACGATAAATTACTCGCTGAATTTTGGACTGAAATTGTATCGATTTATAAAACGGGCACCTCAGTTACGGTATTAACCTGCGATGCTAAAATTCATGAGGTTTACGAGTTGAAGCGGTCCTTGAGTACGCCAACGTTTAAAGGCGGAGGAGGAACAAGTTTTGACCCCGTTATTGAATGGGCGAACAAATCTCGGGGCTATAACGGATTAATCTATTTTACGGACGGGTATGCGCCTGAACCGGCTCGGTGCAGTATGCCTATACTTTGGTGTATTTATGGGGGTGGGCTGCAAACATCACATTTAAAAGGAAAAGTAATTCATCTAGGCGATGCATTAGAAAGTGATTTCCCTTTTTAAGTATATTTGTAATGGTTGTGTAAAACGTTTTTAGCCTATTGGCTGGCGAGTCGCCAGTCTTGTTAAGTGTTGTTTTGGCTCGTAAACCCTATATGTATGGGCTTTAATAGATACAAATTGGAATTGAAGAACGCAATTAATCTTCGAATTGCTTTCTAAAGTAGTAACTTAACACAACCATGAATGCTCCGTAATCGGGGCATTTTTTGTTTCCTCTGGGTGCGCCCTTCGATACGTCCTTCGGACTACTCAGGGAACTTTGCACCCAGAGGGATTGCTTGTCCCGTAAATATTGATAGCTTTTTGGTTTGAATTCCGTATCTTTAAAGTGTAGATGAACCAGCAAAAAATATCCATTCGTTTTTTTAATGACCGTGAGGTTCGGGCGGTTTGGGAAGAGGAAAATTCCAAGTGGTGGTTCAGCGTATTGGATATTGTTTCGGTGCTAACCGATCAAGATGATTATACCAAAACAAGAAACTATTGGAAATACCTAAAAGCCAAACTTAAAAAGGAAAACAGTGAAGTGGTTAGTGTTACTACCCAGTTGAAAATCCTTGCTCCTGATGGGAAAAAACGATTAACTGATATGTTAGACCAAAAGGGAATTGTTGCTTTGGGTAAAGAATTTCCAGGTAAGAAAGCGAATCGTTTTATAGAATGGTTTACCTACAGCGATGAAAGTATTGATGGAAAAAGTAAATCGAAAGCATATGCGTTATATGAGAGTTCATTTATCGAGAGTATTGAAGTTGGAACAACCAAGGGCTTACAACAAATCCATGCGTATCTTTTTGGTGGATTGTATGATTTCGCTGGTCAAATTCGACAAAAGAACATTTCAAAGGGTGGTTTTCAATTTGCCGTATCTCGCTTTTTAGGGGATACACTACAACAAATTGAGGAAATGCCAGAAAGCACCTTTGATGACATCATCGATAAATATGTGGAGATGAACATCGCGCATCCATTCATGGAAGGTAACGGTAGAAGTGCGAGAATTTGGTTGGATTTAATATTAAAGAAACGACTTAAAAAATGTGTGGATTGGAGTTTAATTTCCAAGCGCGATTACATGAATGCCATGGTTATAAGTCCTACCAACAGTCAAGTGCTTAAACTCACTATCCAAAACGCTCTTACCGACAAAATCAACGACCGAGAAATGTATATGAAGGGAATAGATTACTCGTATTATTATGAAGAAAATGAGTAGTTTGAAATTACTTCCCCTGGGTGCACCCTTCGATACGTCCTTCGGACTACTTTCACCTTCACTAAAGTTTCGGTGGAAACTCAGGGAACTTTGCACCCAGAGGTGAATCATGTCCCTTAAACATGCACCAAAGGTAGAATTCATTTTAGGCCATGGGATGTTCCGGTTTTTGAGCCGTGCTAAGCCTCGTCTTTTTGGCGGAAGTCGCAGAATCACCGTCAAAACATAGGCTTAGGAGGTGAGAAAATGCTTCGGTTTGTCTTATGATTTAATATAGAATTATAAATTACCGAAGCAAGGATAAATCCAGGCCTTGATTTTTTGTTTCTTTTGTATCAAGACAAAAGAAAGGCAAGAATTTTTTACTCTACTTTTTTACCACAAAAAAGTAGCAAAAAGCTCGGTGCTGGGTTTAAGGTACGGCGCTCCACTCCTGAAAACTGACCGTTTCGGCGATCCTTCGCCGCGGCGCAGGCTTCCTCACGGTGGCCCAGTTTTCAGTTCGCTGTGCTTCTACCTTAAACATGCACCAAAGGCACGGAAAATATAATCTTTAAATTAAACATAAGCTCAGCTCTCCCCTTGAGGGGAGATTAAGAGGGGTGACCAAATTCAGAGGCACTTGGATGCTACGGTTTCTATTTTTCAACAAGCGACTGTTTTACTAGCAAGAGGGACGAACTAAGGCTTGGGCACCATTTACTCTACTTTTTTCCCGCACCCTTCGATACCTCCGCCGCAGGCGGATTACTCAGGGTGCTGTTAAAAAATATAGTTCCGGCACTTGGATGTTTCGGTTTCAGCGTTGAACTGAGCAGCGTTTTTTTGGAGGTAGTTGAAAAATCACCGACAAAACAGCGGCTCAGGAGGGGGTGAAATGGTTCGGTTGGTGTAAAAACAGTTGAGATAAATGGTTTCCGAACCAAGAAGCAATCCCGTGCCTTGATTTTTTGTTTCTTTTGTATCAAGACAAAAGAAAATAATACCTTTATCCATATGAAACAAATCTCCGTTGTAGCTGCCGTAATTGAAAAGGAAGGCAAAATCCTGTGCGTGCAGCGCGGACCTTCTTCCCTGGAGTACATCTCGCAGAAATGGGAATTCCCAGGGGGAAAAATAGAGGCTAACGAAACGGAGCAAGAGACCATTGTGCGTGAAATACGCGAAGAGCTGCACATGCAGTTTGAAGTAGGGGAGAAGCTGATGGTGGTGGAGCATGCCTACCCCGATTTTCACCTGACCATGCACACCTACCGCGGAAGCTCCGCCGATGAACCCACCCTTACTGAACACCTGGCCTACCGTTGGCTCAATCCCGAGGCCTTAGCCTCTTTGGACTGGGCGGAAGCGGATGTGCCGATAGTTAATGAACTGCTTAAGCCATGAAGCATGAACTTGATAACCTACAAGGCAGTTTAACTACAGGATTCATTGACCAAAACGTTGATTCTGTTCGCACATACCGTCCAGAGTTATTATTAAACGATAAGAATTTAGGGAAAAAGGTGTTGACCACCATCGAGCAAGAACTTCGCACGTGCGATGAATTTCTGTTTTCGGTGGCATTTATTACGACGAGTGGCATTGCTTCCTTAAAACAAACGTTAAAGGAACTGGAATACAGAAAAGTTCCTGGAAAAATTCTAGCCTCGCAATATTTAAATTTTACTCAGCCTGAAGCCTTGCGTTGGTTGCTCAATTTTGAGAATATTGAACTTAAAATTGTAACGGAAGGTGATTTTCATTCCAAAGGTTATTTATTTCGGAAAGGTAAATTCTATAATTTAATAATAGGCAGTTCAAACTTAACTGCAAGTGCCTTGAGTTCAAATAAAGAATGGAACTTGAAGGTAACAGCTACCGAATCCAGTGAATTAATTGCTCAATCGGTTGCCTCATTCGATGCGGAATTTATGGCCGCCACTGAGGTCGATGCGACATGGATTACGAAGTACGATTTGTACTATCGAAGTCAGTTGGAAAGAAATCGTCGCATTCAAATGCCTTTTGAAGGGGAAGTGGTGAAGGAAATTAAGCCTAATCTGATGCAACGTGAAGCCTTGGAGAATATTCAACGCTTGCGTAAAGAGGGTAAAAACCGTGCGCTGTTAATCTCAGCAACAGGTACAGGGAAAACATACTTGTCTGCTTTTGATGTAAATCTATATAAGCCTAAAAAGTTCTTATTTGTAGTACATCGCCTTACCATTGCTAAAAAAGCCATGGATACTTATAAATCCATGTTCGGGGATCAATTTACCATGGGATTGTATTCCGGAGATGAACGAGAAATAGAGGCAGATTTTATTTTCTCTACCATTCAAACCATCTCTAAGGAAGAGCATCTCACACGGTTTAAGGCAGACCACTTTGACTACATTGTTATCGATGAAACACATCGCGCCGGGGCAAGTTCTTATCAACGGATTATGAGCTATTTTGAACCGGGGTTTCTTTTGGGGATGACTGCAACTCCAGAACGAACGGATGGTTATGACGTATTCAAGGCATTCAATTATAACATTGCCTATGAAATCCGCTTGCATCGCGCATTGGAAGAAGAGATTTTAAGTCCATTTCATTATTACGGTGTTGCTGACCTTTCTGTTAATGGAGTAGCCATCGAAGATAAAAGCGACTTTAATTTACTCACTGCAAAAGAACGAGTTGACCGAATACAGGAATTCGCAGAATTCTACGGCTGCGACGATGGGAATGTGCGCGGCTTGGTATTTTGTTCTAGAACTGAGGAGGCACGAGCACTTTCGAATGAATTTAATCGGAGGCGGAATCGAAATCAACATTTTTACCAAACCGTTGCATTAACTGGGGATGACTCGGAAGAAATACGGGCATCAGCTATTGAACGATTGGAAAGCGGTGAACGTTCCGACCAATTGGATTATATCTTTACTGTAGATATTTTCAATGAGGGGATCGATATTCCAAAAATCAACCAAATCATTATGCTAAGACCCACTCAATCTGCCATAATTTTTGTGCAGCAATTGGGAAGAGGCTTGCGTAAAACGACCGATAAAGAGTATTTAACGGTTATTGATTTCATTGGTAACTATGCAAATAATTACATGGTTCCCATTGCCTTGTATGGCGACACTTCTTATAACAAGGATAATTTACGGAACTTGATTTCTACGGGTAGCCAGTACATGCCCGGTACGTCAACCATTCAATTTGATCGAATCACCAAAGAACGCATTTTTAAAGCGATTGATGAATCCAACTTACAAATGAAGAAGGATTTAGTGAAAGATTATGATTTATTAAAGCGTGTCACAGGTAGAATCCCATTGATGATGGATTTTGTGGAGCATGGTTCACGGGACCCGTTTGCCTATGTGGAATATGGTAAAAGTTACTATGCGTTCATCCGGGGGCTTGAATCAGGAATAGAAATCATGACAAAACCTGGGTTGGAACTCTTGGCCCAATTTTCTCAAGAGATAGCTAACGGTAAACGAATCGAAGAGCTTGCAGTTTTACGGCTCCTATTTAATGCTTCATCTTGTTCGAAACAACAGGTGGAGGAATATTTATCTAAGGCGCTTTCTTGCGATTATCGAATTTCAAACAAAACCTTTGAGTCTATCCTGTGGAATTTGAATTTTGATTTCATAAAAAAGCCGATTCCAGTGGTACGAAGAAATGGTGAAACTTATCATTTAGACTTGAACTTTTCTTCAATGTTAAAGGAGAAAGTATTCAAGCAGTTTTTTATGGATGCGTTAAACTATGGAATGCATGCTTTTACTGAGCGATTCAATGCACAAAAGTTTCATCATGGTTTTGTATTGGGCGCAAAATACAGCCGTAAGGATGTGTGTCGGATTTTGAATTGGGAAAAAGACATCAGCAGCACGGTGTATGGGTATCGTACCAATCACAAGGCGACACCTTGTTTCGTTACCTATAAAAAATCCGAAGACCGTTCCCAACGGACCAAATATAATGACCATTTTATTGACCCTCGAACTTTCGCATGGGAGTCGCGTTCCAACAGAAAAACAAGCAGTCCTGAAATTAAACAGCTTATAGAATCGGAATTGATTTTACTGTTTGTCAAGAAATCCGATGGGGAAGGGGCTGATTTTTATTGCCTAGGGGAGGTTGAAATACTCTCAGGTTCCATGAAGCAAGCTTATATGCCAAAATCCAACGAACCTGTGGTTCATTTTACGTATCGCTTTCAGCACCAAGTTGAAGATGCCTTGTATCGGTATTTGGTTGGGGAGTGTTAATAATCACCCTTTCCAGGAATAACATTTCTAACCCCACCTGTAGGATGTTCAACATCGCCTTTCCTTCGCGGAATCAAATGCATGTGGGTGTGGAAGATCGTTTGCCCGGCTACAGCGCCTTGATTGATACCAATGTTGAATCCTTCAATCGATGGGTCTTTGTTGTGTAGTTTGTCTTTCGTTTTGAGAAGTAATTCATTAAATGCGAGTAATTCTGCTGATTTCAACTCGAAGTAGTTATCAAAATGCCTTTTCGGAATAATGAGATGATGACCCGGTGTGACTGCAAATTTATCTTTGATGACATACGCCAAGGGATGTTCGAAAACAACATCTTCTGTCACCATACAAAAAACACAGTGCTCGTCCCGGTTCCCAAAGAGTTGCACTCGATTTCTAAAGTCCGTATCGTCTGTGTCGCGCTTATTTGTGTTGCATTTATAACACAAGGCCTGATAATTTGAGAGTTCATCTGGACCATTCCAGTTTTTAGGAACAATGTGATCCACTTCTAAGGCTCTGATTTCAGAGGAGATACCGCACAACTCACATACGTTGTTGGCTCTGTTCAATACTTGATATCGTATACTTCCGTCAATGGGGGACCGATTCTTCCTTCGATGGTCCCAGATCATCATTCCACGTTTTTCCTTGTATTCGTTGATTTTGATGGCGCATAAATCAATGAGTTTTAGGCGTTCATCATCGGATAGTTCATCAAATCCGATAAGTTGGTATTCACCCTCCTCTTTGGCAACAATTTGGTTGTTTCGCAGCACTTTTCCAACCATCTGGTTCACACGTTCCGTATAATACTCCACTTGGCTCAAGTCATTTTGCACTAAATCCAATGCAATTTCATCCGCTTTAGCTTTTCCTTGATTGGAAAGCAGCTTCATGATCATGACGGGCTGATACACATGACTCATACGCATGCGTTTGCTCAAATACTCCGCTAATACATGATATTTATTTTCTGACACTAGATTTTAAAAGTAACCATTTTTATGAAGTTAACGAGGTGAAACCATCTCCTCCACGGGCCTCAGGTCGTTTACTTCTACTTCGAGTACGTAGCGGTCGAGTTTGGGGTGGTAGTTCGTAAACGGTGCAATAAGGGGGTAGCGGTCTTTGAGCAGTAGAAATTCTTTAAAGGGTAGTTCCAGGCGCAGGGGGTATTTTTTTCCGGAGAAGGCAAAGCCAAACACATCGGGAATTTGCTGTTCATGGAGTGTTTCGTGTTTAAATACCGTTCCGGTGTATTCCACCGAGCCAATGCGGTCAATGTTATAGGTTTTATTTTTTTGGGTACTTGGTTCAAAGGCCATCACAGTGTGGTAGTTTTCGGTGAAGCCAAAGGGTTCCACGAGGCGGTCGGAGATGCTTTCGGAGTTGATGGATTGGTATTTTTTGAGTACCACTTGTTCTTTATTCATCATGGCCTTCGTGAGGCGTTCCACGGCTTTCCCGTTCTTGGCATGGAGCAGGTGGGTGGCCACCATCGGAAGTTCAGAACCCATATAGATTTTGCTGAGCAAGGAATCCTTCAGTTTGGAAGATTTACCGGTACTTAACACCAGCGATTTCAAGAGCTCCGCCTCTTCCGGCGTAAAGTATATGCCATCGGTAGGCTGCTGTTCAATGTAGTAGCGCTGGTTGTGGTCTTTATGTAGATCAAACCCGCATTCTCGGAGCAGGTCGAGGTAGCGATACACGGTACGTTCGGTGGAGTCGAGAAAGGTAGCGAGTTGGTTAATGGTTTTATGGGGAGCTTCTTGGAGGTAGCTAATAAGTTGCAGGACCCGTAAAATTTTATGTTGGTTAAGCATGGGGTAGGGTTTGTGGCAAAGAACAAAAAAATGATTTAAACCCACAACTTTTTGACCCGAGCTGTCAGGGGAAAGTTTAAAAAACCTCTGGGTGCAAAGGTCCCTGAGTAGTCCGAAGGACGTATCGAAGGGCGCACCTGACGTAAATTATTTTTTGAGTTAACGCGGTCCCTGAGCTTGTCGAAGGGCCGCTTTCCATGCACCAAAAGCATTTGAAGCTTTTACGGCAATCACCTCCGCCAGGATTCGTTGGCAAATCTTAGATGTTCCAGTTTCAATATGTTTTATTTTCATTACTTTTTCACGGACACTGAGCAGCTAGTGATGAGCTTGACTCCCCTGAGTTTATCTAAGGGTCGAATCATATCGAAGGGTGCACCCATAGGCGAAATTTTCGGGGAATTTTTCATAACGTACTATTGAGGCATTGAAACCCTAGCGTTACCATTTTTGATTAACGACCTATTTAAAACACTTAAAATCAATCTGATAACCGTTTCCATTTCTTCCGGTTTGCTTGCCGCTGTGAATAGGGTCAACGCTGCCAAGGCATCATCGCTAATTGATTTGTGGCCATTTGGAGTATATAGTAAATTATTTGCTTTCAGAAAGAGGAGAAAACAGGCCGCAGCAATACGTTTATTTCCGTCGGTAAAGGCGTGGTTCTTGGTAATTAGATACAGCAAAACAGCTGCTTTCTCCTCTGCTGAAGGATAAAAATCTTGATGGTCCATTCCCTTTTCGATTTGACGAATGGCACTTTCAAATCCTTTATCTTTTTCCATTCCGAAGACCGATGAATTGAATTCTGTTTTCATAGATTCGATCAACTCATAATACACATTGAGCTTAGGGTATTCTATGTTCGAATCGGTTAAACCGTTCTTATCTAGATTTTCATTGTCGTAATCGTCCAAGAGCGTTAATCCTTTCGAGAATTCCGCTAACCAGTCTAACTCCAAACCTTCTGATTTCTCCTCGATAACCCGGCTTAAGATCCGAATACCTGATTTTAATACTTCGATATTTTGCCCAAGTTGTTCAATTCTCTGTTGATTGATCACGTAACCTCGAATCAAATATTCTTTGAGCTTTTCGGTTGCCCATTTACGAAACTCCGTTCCTACATTTGATTTTACACGATATCCTACAGATATTACAACATCCAAGTTGTACAATGAGACTTTTCGTCCTACTTTCCGACTCCCTTCCTTTTGAATTTGGCGGAATTCCCGCCAGGTTGAATTTTTTTCCAGTTCTCCCTCGGTATAAATATTTCGGATATGCTCACCAATGGTTCTGCGAGATTTACCAAAAAGTTCCATGAGTTGCTGTTCCGTTAACCAAATGGTCTCAGCGTTCCCATCCAGTACCAATTGAAATTCGGTATTACCATGTATGGGTTTAAAAACTACTATTTCACTTTTTTCAACAAGCATTGTATCGATATACTTCTATCTTGTGGTATAAATAACGGATGAGGAACCCAAGTTGTTATGCATAGCTGATGCAGCCATTAATTCACGAAATTCACTCATAGGGTTAAAGGTATAACTTTTTACGCAAATGTATTTTTATTGGGTGCATCGGGCCCTGAGTCCGCCGGGCGGTCGCAATTTGCGACCAGTTCTGCTTTTTCAGCAAGCGTCAACTGAAACCTAAAATGCACTGGGAAACGACTTATGTTTCGCTTTACTTGTAACTTAAACATGCACCAAAGGCAATGAGTTCAATGCAATCAACTTCGTCAAACTTCGGTGTTAAATAGAAGTATGGTCGAATGTATTAAATCGCGGCGTATAAAACCTGTCGCGGAGATTTTTTGCTGTTCCACGGACCCTGAGTAGCTAGTGATGAGCTGGACTCCCCTGAGTTTATCGAAGGGTCGAATCATATCGAAGGGTACGTGGAAAAGTAGGGGTATCCCTTGTACTTGTATTGAGTTAATCGAAATATCAAGACAAAAGAAAGGCAAGAATTTTTTTTCCTCTACTTTTTCCCCGAAAAAAAGTAGCAAAAAGCTCGGTGCAGGGTTTAAGGAACGGCGCTCCACTCCTGAAAACTGACCGTTTCGGTGATCCTTCGCCGCGGCGAAGGCTTCCTCACGGTTTACTGACGCTCGTACCTCGGTCAGTAAGAGCCCAGCTTTCAGTTCGCTGTGCTTCTACCTTAAACATGCACCAAAGGCAAGGGATTTATAGCAATCACCATCGCCAGGATTCGGTGGTAAATCTTAGATGCTTTGGTTTCATCGCGGAAGTGAGCGACTATAATTAGGCTGATAGTTATCAAAGTCACCTCCCTTAATCCCTCCTCAAGGAGGGAAACACTTCCTCCCTGGAGGGAGGATAGAGGAGGGTGACGAATTTCTATGGGTGCAAAGGTCCCTGAGTTTCCACCGAAACTTTAGTGAAGGTGAAAGTAGTCCGCAGGACGTATCTCCGCCTAGGCGGAGGGTGAGTGGAAAAAGCAAAAACCCTAAGAAACTTGATCCCAGACGAAGCGGAGCTTGTCAGGATTATAAACTTCTGCAGGATTTTTAATAGGAGAGTAATAAAAGAAGAAAAGGCCAAAAGAACTGTGTTTCTCGAAAAACAAAAATCCCCCAAAAAGCAAAAACCCTAAGAAACTTGATACTTCCTAGGGTTTTCTATTTCCTACAGCCATATAGGACGTGTCGTTAACGAAGCGTTTTGCGGTCTGGACGGTTCGGCCATTCTAGTGTTTTCAAGGGTTTCCGAAGTTGTTCTAAGTTTGCTTATATTTTATTGAAATACAGATAGTTAAGCCTAATATTACTACTTTTTTCTTTGTTGAAAAACAACCTAAATCAACATAATCCGTCCACGAATCCGTCCACGCTTTATTGTATCTTTGACTAAAGTTATCAACATGATTCGGTTCCATTTAAGAGATAAAAAGTCAATACAGGCAACGTCTATATTGATGACAGTTTACTATGAAAATACGCGC
The DNA here is from genome assembly GCA_947460825.1 of Flavobacteriales bacterium. GTDB lineage: Bacteria > Bacteroidota > Bacteroidia > Flavobacteriales_D > Crocinitomicaceae > UBA952. The sequence continues at coordinate 39,516 of CANHHA010000015.1, read as the reverse complement.
GTAAAAATTTCCACGGGCTGCTCCGTTCCGCCAAAATTTTGGATGGACCGCAAACAGCGTGTAAAAGTAACCATAGAATTTGAAAAAGCAAACGAAATAAATGATCGCTTAACCGCCATGGAAGCGGTTTTGAACTCATTGATGAAGCGGTACCGTGACGATGATTTCTATCCGTCCCCGCAGCGCATAAAATCCGATTTCATCAAACAACGGCAGGTCCCTGTAAAAAACAAGAAGGATAAGAAGTTGTGGGATCATTTTGAGGATTTTCTTGAAGAAAAACGAAGAACCTCCGTTGATATTCGTGAGTACAATAACAGTTTGAGAAAGCATTTATTGAAGGTCCAGGAAATCTTTGGCACGCCCTTATCGTTCGCTTTGATTGCGAGTGATTCAGCTAATTTTTCGCTGGAGTGGATGAACTACTTAAGTTTTATTGCTCCAAATGCTGAAGGATTTCCGGGGTTGTTGCCCAATACCATTGGTAAATCGAATAAGGCCTTGAAAGCATTCCTGAATTGGTGTTTCGAAAAAGGAATAGTCAATCGGTTTAGTTTGAAGTGTTTTCCTTCAATTTCAGAGGACGTCGATAAGATTTACCTTACCGAGGAAGATTTGCTGCTTTTGGAAAAACTCGACGTCACGGATCCTCATGCGAAGAAGGTTCGTGATTTATTTTTAGTGGGTTGTGAATCGGGTTTGCGATTCTCGGATTTCATCCGAATTTCAGAACACGATATACGGAACAACGAATTGCATATTATTCCCAAGAAAACGAAAAATTCTGGGGTAAAGAAATTGATCATACCATTGAGCGAACGCTTCAAAACCATCTTGGAATCCTACAATGGAATTTTACCTACCTACGACAAAAATCAAGTCACGCGTTTTAACGCCACCATTCGTGAATTATGTTGCGAAGCGAATATGACCGACGACATCAAGTTCTATCGAGAAGTTGCCGGAGAAACCATTTTGGTCATCAAGAAAAAGTACGAAGAGGTTTCTTCCCACACCTGCCGGCGCACCTTCTGTACCCTAAAATTTCTGAAGGGAATGCCTGCCCAAGCCATCATGAAATTCAGTGGACATAAATCGGAGCGGAATTTCTTGAAGTACCTAAAGTTGGATGCGGAATTAACTGCGCGTACTTACGCTTCTTATTTTTAAAAATAAACGGCCTGTAGCTCCCGGTAATAGAAAAGCAGGTAAAATAAGTTAACTTGAAGTCAGGATAACGTTGGATTTAATCCACATAAATCTAACCTTAAGTTAGCTTGAAGTTGGATTGAAGTTAGCTTGAATTGGAAGGGTAGGGGTATTTCTTATTTTTGGATATAACTTTATTATTTCTTGCGATAATTTGGTTTGGAAAAAAAAACAAACGTGATTACTTGTTTTTCTTATCATTCAAACAGGGTTGTAATTTTTGGATAAGTTGCTTTTCATGAAATAATAAATCGTCTTCTAAAGGATGTTCAATGCATTGAATATTGAAGTTATCGCAAATGAATTTTCTTGTTTGTTCCTTTAATTGTGCATTGGTTTTGTCTGTTATGTCAAATCCCAAGAAAATGCCCATTTTTCTTACAAAGGTGGCTCCTTCAAAGTTAGACCACCCCATTTCTTGCTTGGCTCTATTTCTTAAATCGCTACTTTTCGTTTTAGCGCCTTTGCCAACATAGGCGATTTCACTTTTGAACGTGTAATTCAGCTTAAGGCAAATCTCTTTTAACACATTGGGATTCTTTGGTGTAATTATGTAAAGGCCATGCATTCCTTTGTATGGTTCTAGGTTGTTTAGTACGTCTTGAGTTGTTGTCATATATCTAAATAGTGAGTTAAAAAATTATTTCCAGAATAAAGAAACTATTTAATTAATAAAGAAAAAGCAGCTGTTGGAATTATATAAATTAGTTAGTTCGATAATTTAGGTTTATTCCGATAACTGGGGATTCATTATAAAAGTTATTTAATCAAATAAGTTCACTTCCCCCTCAGGACCAACAAATCATACGCACTTTCTACGTGAAAATTTCGTGGGTACCATTCAAGGCCCATGGTTTCTTCTACCAGTTTTTGTAGGTGGTTTGCCAATTGGTTTATGCTGACCTTACGAATAATCATTAATACAATATCATCGGTATAGGAAGCATATTCTCCGTTTTCTCCAAAGGCCTTAACGCCAATGGGATCCCAGGTTTCGTGTAAATAGGTGTATACGTGGTCGTACAAGTCCATAGCCTGCTCGTTGTTTTGACTCATAAATTAAGGTGCTTACTTTAAATATATTAAAATGAAAATTGGAAAGCAAGTAAGGAGTTGATTTTTTCGTTACTTTGTATGAATAAATACAAATATTATTTAGAAATGAAAAAGATAGTTTTTCAAATTACATTGATTTTTTATTTTGTTCTTACATCAACTCTTGTTGGTCAGACTAATTACAAAAAAGTAAATATTGGTGGCGACAATTGGATGCGCGAGAATCTCAATGTCTCACGTTTTCGTAATGGGGATATTATCCCGGAGGTTAAAACCGACAAGGAATGGGCGACAGCATTTGAGAATGGGCAGCCCGCCTGGTGTTACTTTGAAAATGACTCAATTAATGGTCAAATTCACGGTAAATTGTACAATTGGTTTGCTGTTAATGACGTAAGAGGTTTAGCTCCATTGGGTTGGCATATACCCACTAATCAGGATTGGGATAGATTGATTGATAGTTTAGGTGGTTATTCTGAAGCTGTAAATTTGTATTTTAATAATAACCAGACTTTAAATACAGAGTTTAATGCAAGTCCCAATGGTACTCGAACCAAGAAATTTGGTAAAGAGGAACGGTTTATTTTTTGGTGGTCATCTAATGAAGCAAGTAAAAAACATGGATGGGTAGAGGTTATTGATTTTAAAAAACGTAAAACATTGTTTGCATTAGCAGATAAATCATTTGGTATTCCAGTTCGATGTATTGAGGATTTCAAGGACTATAATGTGGAATCTTGGGATTTATCAAAATTGAAGGTTGTAAATGAGAAGGAATATATTGATTCGATGGATGGATCATCATACCATGTGAATATTATTGGTAATCAGGTTTGGTTGTGTGATAATATAAATAGAAGTCGATTTAATAACGGGGATATAATTCACGAAGCGAAATCATCAAAAGAATGGGATGAGGCAATACGTTTAGAACAACCTGCTTGGTGTTACTATGATAATGATTCATTAAACGATGTTCGAACGGGTAAGTTATATAATTGGTATGCAGTAGTTGATCCCAGAGGTTTAGCGCCAACGGGATATCATATCCCATCAAGCGATGAGTGGGATGAATTGTCAGAGTACTTGAGTGATTATCCAGATGGAGTATTGTTGAAGTCAGAAACAGGTTGGGATTCCTATAAACGGGCAATATATTGTAGAAAATGTTTGTATTTATCTGATCAGCAAAAAACCACGTGCCAATTTTGTGGGGGGGATGGGAAATTGGGTAGCAGGGTGTTTAATGGAAATGGTATAAACTTTTTGGGTTTTAATGTTGTTCCTTCGGGCAAAAGAGTATATATGCAAGTTGAATTTATAGGACTTCATCCAATCGTAAGGCGGGATGGTACATCCAATGAGCAAGTAACTTATTTTTGGAGTTCTACCCCTTATGGAAAAGAAAATTCAGTTGCGGTAAAAATTAGCAACCAAAGTAATTCTTTAGGTAGTTATTCAGTAAATAGGTACGATGGATTTTCGGTACGGTGTATTAAAGATTAGGTTTTTTGCTTTTTTCGACTGGTTGTAAAGTAATCAAAAAGAAATAAATGTTAGTTACAGGTGGGAGGAGTAACCCAGATTTGATCGGGGTTTAAAAGTCCTTCTATTAATTTGTACATATTACATTTATCCTCTTTGATAAGAAAATAATCTTCTGATATATATATTAAATTCAATTTATATTGCAATAGATTACCTAGATTTTCATTAGTGCTTTCTAATTGGTAATCTTTATTTATTAACCCTCCATTAAAATCTCTGAGTATAGTTTGATTTTTAAATTCATTATTTTTCGCGAGTAAATAGCCAATAAATTCATCTAATTCCATCAATTTATAAGGTTCATAGTTTCCATATTGATTGATAGTAGCCCAATAATAGTCATCGAAAAAATTAAAGGTATTGGGGTTTACATATTCATTGAACCATGTAAAATCGATTTCATTTGAAGAAAAGTCAAAGTTATTATTGTTTTCTTCAATAATATTTTCGAAAGCGCCGTATTCAAACAATTGGCTCAAAAACACTTTCGCATCGAGACCATTAAATCCATTTGCATTCAAAAATCTTGCACGGTAAATTATTTGCTCTTCCAGTCTGCTAAAGCCTTTTTCTGGATCTACAGCGTCACGCCAATCCCTTTCTTTTGTGCCAATAGATAGCCCAAAAGCTTCGTAGGGATTATTTTTAAAACAATCGAAATACTCTGAATTACTGATTGAACTTCTAGTCATCATATTCCTTGAATTGTCATTTGGATTTAGCATGCTGGTGTTGAATTCATTATAGTAAGTTTTAATGGAGGTATTAGTAATCATGCATATTCTTGATTGAATTGAGTTGAGATTTGTATTGAATGAAAGAGAAGGTTTAGTAGTATTATATTTTACTTGATATTTGTCTAATAACTCAATCAAGTTTTTACCTTTTATTGAATAATTCACGTTTTGGCCTCTTGTATAGGATGCAACAATTACGCCTCTTATATAGCCGTCGCTATCAAACATGGGGCTGCCACTATTGCCTCCTTGAATAGGAGCGGAAATTTGATATTCATTTTCAGAGTCTTGAAATCCAGTAGTGGCATTAATTAATCCATCAGTTAATTTAATGTTAGATCCCATATATGAAGGGTCAGGATAACCCATAGTATATATTTTACTACCTAGGTTTAATGGTTCCTTTTTAAATGAGTAGGGTATAGCAGAAGTAAATAAATTGGTTAGATCAATTTTTAGTAAAGCTAAATCGTCAAAATGTGAATAACCGATAATTTTGGCTTTTCGCTCAATTTTTTTTCCGGATAGAGTTAAGGTGACAAATAGCTCTTTTGATCTCTCAATAACATGCCTATTTGTAGCGATGTAACCCTCATTATTAATTAAGAATCCTGTTCCAGTTGAATATTCTATTGAGTCAACTCTTGCTGCCTCTTGTATCAACCTTTCGCGGCATTTTAATTGAGCTTTCAAATTCAACGAAAAAAAACAAATCATTAGAATCGCGAGATATTTAAATTTGATTATCATTTGTGTATTTTTATATCAAAAATAAATATAATCTCACATTTTTGTTTTATGAAAATTAAAATTAAATTGGCAATTTGGGCCCTAGCCATAAATTATCTGCACGGTCAGATTATTGAACCTAAATCTGTAAAAAAATTAGCTGTAGGTAATACGCTTGTTTCGTTTCCTGAGGATTTTGGGTTTAAGGCTTCTTATCATATTCCTAAAGTGAAAGAGTTATTTGATAAAACAAATTATAATTCCATTGAAATTATAGAGGTCTATTTAACTGAGAGTTGCCATAATAAAATCATAGCAAACGATTCGAGTCTTATAGAAAAGGATTATATTAAGGTTTACAGTAATTCCAAGTTGAATAATAGGGTACTTGATACCACGGCTTTGCGTTTTTTTTGTGATAAAATGGTGGAAATGGATACTACCTATTTTAGGAAAGGTGCTGATTACTTCAAAGCCAAGTTCAGTTATATTTATTCACTTTCTAACAAGTTGTTATTTGTAGACAATGAGGATAGATTTCATAAAACGCTCTACTACGAAGTCTTTATTAACGAAGTGTCATCAATATTGATTCTTAATTTATGGCTTGTTAAAGGCAAATTAATTTATGTTGGATACTACCCCGAAGTTAAAAACGAGGAGAGTTTTGAGTCGATTGTCGACAGAAACAAACAATTAATGCATATTTTTAAAGGAGTTAAGCAATAGCTACAAGGTAATATCCTCCCCATTAATCATTAAACGATTCATCCGAGTTAACCGGATTTAGAATAATCTTTAACCAAAAACCTAACCCGAGGGTTTCAAATACCGCAAAACAAATCCAATAGTTCAAGTGAAGATTTGAAACTACCGATTGATCTATCTCTAAAATATAATTATTTTTAAAAATCCATACGTTTTAAGCATCAGAACAAACATCTGATTTGATTTAGGGTGAATTATCACCATTAGTTTTTGACTTTATTCAACCATTGAATGACTAATACATTATTTAACATCGTAGCGAATTTCCTGTTATATGTTTCAAGAAAGACGAAACTCACCTATAATGAAATCAATATTATCCTTTATTATATGATAATTCCATTTTCATGGTTATGCCTTTTGGATGGAATATTGGGTGTTTATTTTTTAAAAATGGCTTTTGCCATTTTTATGGTGGGCTTTTTCGTGGGTTGCAGAAATTTCAAGGATTATTCGGACGAGTTGTTTAAGAAGTCTGTTTCATTTTTAACCTATTTCAATAGGTTTAGTAGTAATTACATCGCTTCCTCTGTTTGGATTTGTGTAGCACTGCCCATTGTCATTTACGCCTTTTTGATATACTTAATGGTAAAGTAAATGCAATACCACTAGAGTGCTTTTGGCGAACACAGAACTAAGCTCAACAATTGTTTGATTTAAGGCTCACCAATCACCCTTCATTCCTATCCCCACTGTTTGTTCTGTTCCCGGCGGTAAATCTTCTTCGAAGGCTCGGCGCGTTGCACAAAACGTCCATCAAAGTAGCCTTGCTCTACTTGTTGGGTGCGTTGCTTGCCAAGTCTTTGACTTGAGTTGTTAAACTTTTTTTTTCGATTGTATTTTAAATTAACCTGAATTAAAATATTATATCCCCTTCCCACATAATATTTCCTTTTTTACCTGGAGTAATAAGGATACGTTCATCATGCATAAAAACATACTGCTCTTCCCCCTGTTCAGTTTCAACCAGTATTTCAGTTAAATTTTGTTTCCTTTTATATTCTAATACTTCTAACTCCTTTCTCGACTCAGTGCCATCATCAAACAACGCAATTACATTTAATACCACATACCCCACACTTTCAAATCCAGTCAAATTATAAATAATTTTTGCATTCAATGTATCAGAATGAATTTTAATCACTTGACCTTCAAATTCTGAAACAAGAGATACAACAACTTGACTTTGAGATTTGGCAAAATGAGCAAAGAAAAAAAAGATAAATACTAATAATAAATTCTTCATAAAATGGGTTTTATCAAATTCTTGCCGCAAAATAAAAATAAATATTTGCATTATCGACATAGCTTAACTAACGCTACTAAAAACTAGTTGAGTTCATTGTTATGCAGTGTTAAAAATCCCGAACTGCATGAACATCGAAGTAGAAAATCTTCTTTTTGTTGCTGTTCTGGGTGCCGCTTTAGAAATACTTAACCCACGCATCGTAGCCAACGTTCTCCGTAGAACTCCAATAGTCGTGACTATATATTTTAGCACTAGTTAAAATCCAGATTTTTTTATTTTTGCACCGTAGGATTCAGCTAAAAACTTAATTGCATTTATCAATCTTTCTGCCCTTTCTTTTTGATTAGGATCTATCTTAAGCTTAATGCTTTCATAACGATAACCTAACTTTTTATTCATTTCATAAATTTCCAATTCTGACATCTCATATACCTCTTGAGTTGCACGATTTTTAAAAAATAAAGAACTTACTCCGGAATTACTATATTTCAAAGAAATAGGATAACAATCTACATCGCCTTCAAATTCAATCATTTCAATTTCAGAAAGATTAATTTCAATCTTACCATATTCGCATGGATGAAAACTTGGAAAAAATTCCCAAATAATTAGTTTACCGTTTTCAATATTAAATTGCAATCTGATTTCTGTTGTCTCTTTCGCGTATTTTTCACAACCCCATTCATTACTATATTTTCGAAGAAAATCCAATGCCTCTTTGTCTGTATAAAGAGGATCTTTATTTTTTTCAGTAGAGGTTTCAGTTGTATCTTTTATAGTTGATAAATCTTTTGGTGTTTCTGACTTGAAATCTAGTAAAATTTGTAGATAGGATTTTGGTATTGCAAAATTTAAATTTTGACCATCTGTTAGTTGTGAGACAGAAATCCCAATTAATTCACCAATTGAATTTAGAACAGGTCCACCACTACTCCCTGGTGATATTGAGGCCGTCATTTGGAGTAATTTCGTTCCTTCAAAATCTCTCATTCCACTAATAATTCCATCGGAAATCGTCGCTTGAAGACCTTGTGGACTTCCGATCGCATAAACTTTTTGCCCAATTGAAATAGTGGTCACAGCCAATTTTATTGCTGGCCTATCAAGAGTTGAAACTTTAAGCAATATTAAATCAACAGATTTATCTATTCCTACATACCCATCAATTTTATACTCGATATCGGAATTATTTAAATAACAACTTGCACTCGATGCTCCATCTATAACATGATAATTTGTTGCAATAATATTTGGAGCAACAAAAAAGCCTGAGCCTTGAGAGCCATCATCTGTAGTGATGGTGACAGTTGAGTTAACGGTCTTTTTATAAATTAGAGAAGCCTCCTGAGAAAACAAATAGTTAATAGGGCTTAAAGCAACAATTAAACTTAAAAGTATTATAGTTCTCATATTTAAATATTCATAAATTACTATCCGTATTTCGGTACTTCTATCCTATCAAAAACTCATTTAAACTCAACTTTTGATAATAAAGTACTTGAATAAAACCTAATTATCAATGAGTCGCAAATTAATAAAAAAAACAAATGATATTGTAGGTTTGAATCAGTTGATAAAAAAGTTAGCATTTCACATACTACCAACTTTTGGGCTGGGAACAGGAGTATTCGAAATAACCTTAACTATTGTATATGATTTTCTTCTTCTCCCGGCGGTAGATCTTCTTCGAAGGCTCAGCGCGTTGCACAAAACGCCCATCAAAGTAGCCTTGCTCCACTTGTTGGGTGCGTTGCTTGCCAAGGATTAACTGGTGCACTTCTTTTTTAGGGTTCTGTTTCTTTTTCATGACATAGGTATTGTTTAATAGGGTATGATTAGCCCTTTTTTAATTCACGTTCGGTGAGTACCCAACCGATGGAGAATATGGCCTCAATAGCCACGTATTTCCAAACGGGTAGGGGCACTAGCAAGCCAGTAATCAAGCCGTAGGTCGCCAACGAACCGAAGATGGATAAAATGATTTTCTTACGTTTTAGGTAAAAGTTATGCATAGGGTATATTAGTTTTCGAGGGTAAAGTATTCCAGGTTATCAATAAAGCGTAGGGGATGACGTAGCGTGTAAATTTTTCCATCGTTGAAGGTGAGGGCGTAACGATACACCAATTCTTTCAGGTCGTCGTCGCCCGGTTCTCCCAGTTGTTTAGCGAGGTTTTTGGTGGGGTCGGCCTCGGGATGCGTGAAGGGGTCGAAATCCATGAAGCGAAATTCTACTACGTGCTGCCCGGGCATGTGATCGGCCGTGTATCCGTGGTTTACCCCCATGCAAAAATGCTGTGATACGCCATAACGCGTTTTTAGCACTTCAAAGAAATACCCATCCAAGGTGGCGCGCGCTGGGATGTTGAAGAAACGTCCCTTCGGATGGAACAATTTCATGAGTTCTTGGTGGTTTTTTGCAGTAAATAGGGCGACAAACTCAATGAGAAGCTGAGTGTTTGTTTCTACTTCTTCTCGGGTTAGGCGCTTAATCGTTGCTTGGTGCATAGGGTTATTCGGGGTTTAAGGGTTACGTTGGTTCTTAGGTACAAGTCAAGCATTCAGAACATGCCTAGCGCATTGAAACGCGCAAGCGTGCAAACAGCACACAGCAAGTGCAGGTGTGCCTCGGGGGTTCGTGAAAAGTTGGATTGTGCATAGTAATCGCATCAGGAGTTGAGAGGTTGCCTTCCGGTTGAATATTTTTTTCAGTTCTTTGTTTTTGGGTTCGTTCATCTTCCTTTATACCTTACCTTGACGTTCTACAGCCCTTTGTTCCTCCTTCTTTTTTCGCCCATAGCATTTGAAGCACACGCCGTTGGAGATGTGGCTATACTTGGGAATGACGCCTTGATCGTTGCAACGATCGCAAGAAGGTATTGGAACGTGTTCAGATGTTTCCGGTTCAATGTTCGAATAGGGGAGGAAGAAGTCATGGATGGTGAGAAGCTCTTTCTTCCAATCGGGTTTGTCGCATAGTTCGCCTACTTCTACAAGGAGTTCTTCGGGAACATCCAAGATTTCTGCGTAACGCTTGAACCACTTATTCGGGAATAAAAAACTGTGCATGTAGATATAATTTCCGCTGTAGCGTTCGAAGTAATCGAGTATGGTTTGTTTAGTTTTATGGGACAACTTGCTGTACCTTCCAGCGATGAGGTTGTCCCAGTCGGTGGCATACGAAGAAAAATCAAACACATATATTTCTTGGTCATTCATGGTTGGGATGATTTCTTTCAACAACCGATGTTTTGAAAGCTTGGTGCTTTTCAATGTTTGGTAAAAAGGGTTTGTCAAGTTGCTATAAACAACAATAAGCTTTTGATCTTCGGGCGCGTATTTTCCTTCCCAGGAGAAATAAACCTCTTCGGGAGCGGTGAGTCCGCGTTCGAATCCCAATAAAGGGTATAGGAACAATTTTGATTTCTGAAAATATTGGGCGTAGAGTTGATTGATGACCATTTCTATGTGCTTTTTACGGGGTTCAATGCAAAGCTAGGAGGCATTAGTGCAGTGGATGTGCACAGGAAAATTTTTAAGCTTTTGATTTTGCCTTATGTTGCTTGGATAAAATTTCCGGTTATACTTGGAAGATATTTTCTAATTTTAATATTATTCAAATTCAACCCGGAATGTGTCCTTTACTCAAACTATTCAATATAACTATCAATGTACAAGGTAAGTTTACCCTAACAAGAATACTTGTTATTTTGTTTTATATAGTGCTTATTCAGAATTTCACTTATTCTCAATCTCAAAATATTTATTTCGAAAATTCATGTAATTTTGATAGTAAACGGGAAAAATTTCAGTTGCAAGTTTTTGATTGCGATACCTCCGCGATGCGAGCACTATCGAAAATTTTAAGTATTACCGGCTTACCTCAAAATTTCTCGTTAAAAATCGCCAATGTACCCAATGCATGTGCTACATTATCATGCAATATTTCAAATTGCGAGAGGTATATTCTTTACAATCCTCAATATTTAAAATTTAATTCTGGTGATAAAAAATTAATTAACACAAGTTATGCAATATTGGCTCATGAAGTTGGTCATCACTTATCAGGGCATACTTTACCAAATGAGATTGATCGGCATACTTCGGAGTTACAGGCTGATATGTTTGCTGGGTTTATTTTATATCATTTAGGGGTAAGTATTGATGAAGCTTCAAATTCATACTCTATTTTACCGGATGAAGGTTCTACGACGCACCCAAATAAAAAAATTAGAAAAATTGCAGTGATGAATGGATGGTTAAAAGCTAAGCTTGAAATAGAAGGAGGTGAATCCAAATTAATTGGTTCAGTATTGGATAGTCAAGGCAATAATTACAAGACAATAAAAATAGGTTATCAAGATTGGATGGCTGAGAACCTACGATTTAAGTCCAAGGAAGGGTGTTATCCCCCGAATGGAGATTTGAAAAATGTATCAACCTATGGCTTTTTATATGATCTTATTACCGCTCTTGAATCTTGCCCGAGCGGCTGGCATATTCCAAGTTTGGACGAATTTGAGGTATTAATTAGTTATTTAGGCGGAGATGATAAAGTCGTTAAGAACATCAAGTCAAATGATTTATGGCAGACAGCGTCCTGTAATATAATTGGGGAGGATAAAACCGGTTTTAGAGCCTTACCAGCCGGATCAATGAGTAATAATTCAAGTTATGCTGATGAGGATGAAAATGGAAATATAATCCCAATTCCAAATTCTTATGAGGATTTTATGAAATCAACTGGTTGGTGGACATCAACATGGATAGCAAACAAACCACAGATTATAGGGATTTTAAATTGTGAAAACAGAATTGCTCAAGGTAGTGTCAATAGATTATCAGGGTACTCTGTAAGATGCGTTAAAGATTAATCCTACTTTTTTTAACCTAGCTCTCATACAACCCCACCATCGCCTGCGCTCGAGCGCTAATTCTTGTGGCGAGAGATTCCGGCTTAAGGACCTTAACATCTTCCCCAAACGATAAAATCAGTTGTTCGAGTTCTGGGTTGGGAACCAATTTCAAGCGCACAAACAAGCCCTCCTCCCGTAGCTGATGCCATTGACTTTCGTGCAGGGGTTTCGTAAGTACGTACTTCGCCCGTTGGGGACTGAACAGCAGCTCAATCTGAACGAGCTCACCGGCTAAGCGCGTTACCCCAACAATGTCGGAGAAATAGTATTCCCAATCAATGGTGCTGGGGATATACGCATCGGTGAGCGGCGTGAGTTCTTGAATACGGTCCAAGGCTATATTCCATGTAGGAACCCCGATCTGCTCATTGAGTCCAAAGACAAACCACCTTCCGTTGTACTGTTTCAAATAATGCGGGTGAAACGTCAGCGTAAACGGCTCGCCATTGAAGGGTGCGTAGTGCACACTCAATACCTTCTTTTGCACGATGGCGTTGAATAGGGGAGTGATGAACTCCTTCCCCGTGTAGTCGAAGTTGGACTCGAAGGAAATCACTTTTTCGTCTCCGCCGCCAAACTTGTTTTTCAGCATGACATTGATCTCATCCACCCATTCAAAGCCGGGTCCGCCCGAAAAGCGTTGCAGCAATTCCAAGGCGCCTTTAAACTGTTTGGCTTCGGTTTCAGTCATGGGGCTGTTATGGATGGAAAACTCCGGGGTGCTGTAGAAGTAGGCTCGTTGTTTGCCTCGGTAAATGCGGGTCTCGATGGGTGCGTCGTAACCGGCCTCGCTGCGCATGAAACGAATGTCCGAACGCAACTGCCGCGTATTGATCCCACTGCTTCGGGGGTCGTCTTCCAGCAGCGCTTCGTTCACTTCGTGGAGCAAGTCGTCAAAGATGTAAACCCTGCCCGTATTGCGAAAGCAGCGATCGAGGGTAAGGTAGCGCAGTAAGGCGTTTTTGTTGATGGACATGGCAACAAGTAAAGATTTCCACAAAGGTAATTATTTTGTGCAGATATATTGCATAGAAGTGCTTTAGGTTTGTATCGAATCAAAAAAATAACCGACTATGGAAGTGTATATTACTCGATCAAATGCAGAACGTATCATTAAGAAGATGGATGTCAAAGCCTTAAACATTTCTGAATTTGCAAAGCAAATGCAATTCAAGTGGTTTAATAATTGGGAATTGGGTACCTTGATGGCCTATGAATTGTTTTTCTCGGACCCGGAAGAATTCGTGGCTCAATTTTCCGAGCTGAAACCGCGAGAAACACAACGCTCCTTTGTGTACAAGAATGCAATTCCTCCTGCATTTCATTATTTTCAGAACTGTCAGCGCATGCTATCTAACTATGAGAATATAAAAATTCCTGAATCCATTTTGTATTCAAAACGTGAGGCGGAATTTATCGAGTGGTGTGAAGCCAACGAAGACCTTCGTACTAAGTATCCGGATCAATTTAAACTTCGGTTGAGATGGAAGTTTCAGGTAACAGAAAACATTGATGTGAACATCGAGAACAGCGGCTATCAAGCGTATGAAGCCCTTAGCTTAGAGGAGGTGGAACGGGCGATTAGTGATAAACTAGATCAGGTTAAGCAATGGCTAGCAAGCAGTCATTTGAACCGAGAAGTAATGGAGGTATATGGAATCCAGTCATTCAATTGCAACAATCCTGAGCGCATCAACCTAAAGCGATTGACCATTGCAGCGCCAAAAGAAGCAGTGGTAAAATGTTTAACGCACATTGAAACGGAGATTAAGCAGCCGTTAATGGATTTATTCAAAGCATATTACCGCTTAAAGGAAAACGAAGGGTTGGCTTTCAACGAACACCTCTTGGAGCACATCGGGTTCAGGGTATGTAAGCGATGTAGCGCCCAAAAGGCCTTCGGACAATTACATAAACAAGGGTTTGTTCGTGCGGCGTAGGGATTGTTTTTTTAGAGCAGCTGTAAACCAAATAAATATGATTTCCAATAACATAACAATTAAAGATGTTGGTTATCCTTACAAATAATTTTAACTTCGGGAAGAGGTTAATAAGTTGAAAACTATGAAAATTAAATTTAAAGATTACGCACTTTTTAATAATTCTCATAAATATGAATTAAGCCCTTTAACTTTTCTTATAGGCGGTAATAATTGCGGTAAAACCACTTTTATTAAAGGCCTAGAAATTATTAAGAATGGGGAATTAGAAAGCATAAATCAGGTTAGAAAATGTAAATGAACAAGTAAATATTACTGATAATGACAAAAAATGACGTTTTTGATATAATAAGACAGAATGCTCTCGATTACCTTGATATTTTAGAACGGGAGGACAACGATTGGCCGTTCCCTCCTAAAAACATCTTACCTTCATTAAGTCAAGAATTTCAAAATGATGTTGAAGTTGTTAAAGCAGCAGTTTCGGCAAATGGATATGAGCTAGAATTCGTAATAGATCATTTTAAAAACAATAAGGAAGTCGTTTTAAATGCTGTCAAAGAAAATGGTTGTTCCTTAGAATATGCCTCTCAAGAGTTAAAGGACAATAAAGAAGTAGTTTTAGTCGCGGTTAATGAAAATGGATATGCACTGAAATACGCCTCTGATGACTTAAAAAATGATTTCGACACTGTGATGGCAACAGTTTCAAATAAAGGATGCTGTTTGGAGTTTGCCTCTGATAATTTAAAAGGAAATAAAACTATTGTTATGAAAGCAATACAGCAGGATAGCTGGGCTTTTAAGCACGCGTCGGAAGAGTTAAAGAATGATAAGGAAATTGTTGATTTGGCAGTTTCATTTAATGGATATTGTTTACAATTCGTTTCAGATAGTTTTAAAAACAATAAAGAAATTGTAGCAAAGGCAATAAATCAAGATAGTTGGGCTTTTAAGTATGCATCTAAGCAATTGTATGATGATAGAGAGTTAGTTCTTTTGTCAATTATTAAAAATCCAGATAACATTAGATTTGCTTCTATTAAATTACAAAATGATAAAGAGCTAATAAGAATGGTCGTAAATGAAGATGGCAGTTACCTGCAATTTGCTTCTCACGATTTAAGAAATGATAAAGAAATAGTTCTAACGGCGATTAAAAATAAAAAAGATGAATATTGTAGGTCTATGATGTATGTATCGGAAAATTTGAGAGATGACATAGAAGTTATAAAAACTGCTATCTTAAAAGATGGCAAAAATTTAAAATATGCATCGGAAAATTTAAAAAATAATAAAGAACTTGTGGCGTTGGCAATTAAATATGATTGGAGAAATTTGGTATACGCATCAGATAATTTAAAGAGAGATTCTTACTTTATTAGTTTACTTATGGAAAATTTTGATTGGAGCCGAGATGGTTACGATCAAGAAATAAGAGAAGAACTTTTGAAAATTAGGGAAATATTGATTGCAGATAAAATAAAAAATCCACGGCGCTTAAATTCACACTTTGTCCCTGATATATTTGCAAATGATAAAGAAGTTGTGCTTCTGGCAATTTCTAATGGTTGTCGCCTATCTGATGTTTCTGAAGATTTGAGAAATGACAAAGAAATTGTGATGGCTGCTATTAGGAAAAATAGTAATGACTTTTATTATGTTCCCGAAAGTCTTTCTAATGATCAAGATGTTTTGTTAGTAGCAATATCTAAACAAGCGTCCTTTATTACTAAAGAATTAGAAAGATTTGAATTCGAAAAAGAGGGTTTGGATGTGAACTCTGATTACTATATTAAATTACTTAAAGATGAGTATGAATTTTCATTGAAATCAGTTTCAGTGAATGGGCTTACATTAGAATATATTTCTGATGAAAATAAAAAAAAGAGAGTAATTGTTGAAGCTGCAATTGAGCAAAATGGAAAGGCTATTCGGTTCGCCGCTCATGAGTTCAAATGCGATAGAAATGTTGTTTTAAAAGCCATAGCAAATGGATTACTTTTAAGGGAAGTTATAGAACCTCTTAGGGATGATAAGGATGTTGTATTAGCCGCAGTCATTAATGATCCTAATGAAAATTGGTATAATGTCCCCCAATCATTTAAAGAAGATATAGAAATAATGTATCACGCATTTCTTAATGGCTTAATTAGATGGAACTGGACGAAGCAATTGATTTCGAATAAAGATTTCATGAAGGATGCCATAAAAAATTCCAGATGTGATTTTTCTCTTGAATACTTTGATGAAGAATTACGAAATGACATGGAACTTGTTACTCAAGCAATCAAACGATCAACTAAAAATTTTGAATATGCATCTTCTGAAATAAAGCAGAATGCTGATGTCGTAAAAATGGCCTTAAATTTAAATGGTTTATGCTTGGAATTTGTTGATAATAAATATAAAGATGACAAGCTTTTTGTTATTATGGCGGTATCTCAAAATGGAAAGGCTCTTAAATATGCTTCAGACGATTTAAGAAGCAATAGAGATATCGTTTTGAATGCAGTTGAAAATGATGGTTTCAGTATTGAATTTGCCTCTGAAGAATTAAAACAGGACCGAGAGATTGTATTAACTGCTGTAAAAAATGAAGGCGCTTCTCTTAAATTTGTAAATGCTAAATACAAATCAGACAAAGAGATTGTGCTAGCAGCAATTGAAAGTAATTCTCATAGTAGCATTTTCGTTTCCGAAGAATTAAAAAAAGATCCTGATGTCAAAAGGTTGTCTTTCCAAAATAAAAAAGGGAATATTTCCTTGCTATTTGATTTAGATTAGAATGGGATATGTTTTCTTTTTTTTTCAGTTTTACATTTAGTTGATTAAATTGAATTTTGTTTTTAAACCTCTTATATTCTATTACAGATTAGCTTGATGATCAACGCTAGCCGTTTGTGTAGAAGATAATATTACTTTAACCGAATATAAGTCATCAAAAACATTTTTATCGTAAAGTCGAACAATTATATCACGAACTCTAATAAGATCATTGGAAGAAACAATTTCTGAATGAGCAGACCGATTGCGAATTCGATTGAACTCTTTAGTAATATTATTGAATTCTGCATGAGATATTTTGGTAAATGCGATTTTATTATTTAGAAAATTGTAACTATTCAAAATTTGACCCAGTCCTGGTGGAATTAACTCTCCAGTCAATTTATTTTGTTGATTAAAATCAACTTTAAAATTATCATTTAATTCTAAAATAATAATTTTTCCAGGACAATAGGTATTGTAAAAATCAGGCATACTGACGCCTAGTTCACTTCTAATAAATGGCAAAATACTCAATTTAACCTCACTTTCAAAAAACTTAGTGTAACCAATAACTAAAATTGAATAATCAATATCTTCATCTTTAATCAGATCAAATGCCATATTTGCAGTCTTCAAAAAAATTCTGGATTTATAAGAAATACCAATCTCTGTTTCTAAACGTTTTAAACTTGACTGTTTAGCATGCTCATTTTCCGACAGACCTATCGAACGATTTAAAATGCCTTTTTCTTCATCGGGTTTAAATTCAATAAGATCTACCCAATTGATCAAATAATTATTCGTAGAAAATGCATCTAAGAATTCCTTTTTAATAATTCTCGAGGAAATTCTTAAACTTTCATTCTCTGGTAAGCCAGAATTCTTCCATTTAAGGCATAAATAAAAAGATAACAACTTGTGAATATCATACTTGTCTAAATGAATAGTAATGGAACATTCCTCAACTAATGATTCACTAAAACCTTTACTAAACTCGTGGAGTGAAATAACTTTTAATTGGTGTAAGTTGTTTTTACTCCAGATGACCAATTTATCAACACCGTCAATATCAATAGAAAGAAGTTCCGAAAGAAACCATGCACAAACTTCCTGCTTTCCGTAATCATGCCATCCTCCGAAATTAGAATAATTTATATTTGAGAAATCATCAAAAATGATGCTTGTATCATTCGGAATTTCATCAATGCAGCGGTTAGATTCGAATATATATAAACCGTATTTATTCCTTTCCAGATCTTCTCTAAAATTATTTTTGTAAATAACTCTATTGAGTAATTTAAAATCATGTATGATTGGTAAAACAAAATAATCGTATTTTGAATGCTTAGCTTTTATTGCTTTAATTCCCAAATTGTTTAATTCACTATAATTATTATTTAATGAAAAAATAAGTTTATGATAAAATGGATTCAACTTCCACGGCATATGAACTCCAATTCTTTCCTCATCCGGTGGAATATTTTCTTGATTCCTTTTTGTTTGCCCAACTGTAATCATTTGAATCAAATCTAAAGGAAGACGTATAATTAGAAAAAGTGGCAATATGATTACATATAATGGTAATCCGATTATTATGAACAATAAAGTAGATCTTAGTATCTCAGAAAATTTCACTTCGTGCTTATTACGATTAACTATGTTATCGAAAAAGACAGTGTTAATAAGTTCGTGCAAAATGAAATGACCTTTCGTTCTCTTGCAATAGATCTCAGAGCAAATCGAGACAACGACATATAAATAAAAATAATAAATCATCTATTTTTATCTATAATCAGTTAATCCTTTGTCAATCCGTGTTCTTTCTACAAGATAATTCAAACGTTTATAAAGGTCTTTGAATTGAATACCTTCATTCTGGGTCAAGGCTTTGCAGCTTCTTTCGAGTAATGATCTTAATCGAGCAGATTTATCTTTTAGTTCAATCGACTCGTTATTGATTACCTCAACTTCTTCAATGAGTTCTATGTCAATTGCTTTTATTATTTCTTGGTTAGGCATCTGCGTGAATCAAATTTAAGAATAAGATGCTTGATTATGTTAATATCGAATATTAAATTCAATTTTGAATGTATAGTAATAAACATGAAGGGTTAAGTTCTCGTAAGCAACAAATGACCTTATAAAAACTATTGAACTATATTTAGAACTTAATTTATTTCTTTGAGTTTTGCCGAAATTTTAATCCTGTCACAGGAAGTATTTATCTTAATATTGGAGATTATATAATGCAGAATAGATTGTTTAATTGATCAAATACCGATAGGTCAAAAGCGATTATTTTGAAAGTGCTATTGATTTTTTGTGTAAGCATCATTTTTTTATCCCAATAGATAATTAATACCATTGGATTCGAAGAACACTCCAATGGATTCAGTTTTTACTCTATTACATTTGTAATTCTAGCTTGTTCTTTTCTCTTGTCAGTAGATGGTTTAATTTCAAATACAACTTTAGACCCAATTTTAATTTTTGAAATATTTATGGAATTTGGGTGCACTGAAAAATAGAATTCCTTATTGTTACTTTTTAAGAAACCAACTTTGCCACGCTCGTTGTCGTGTAAAATCTTTATAATTTCACCTTTGTTTATTGGGTCTGACCCAGTTTTGGATCTTTCAAATGTTCTTGACCTGTCGTATGTTTGTGTCTGAGGTGCCCTGAATCCATCCCAATATGTTTGAAGTTCATTTTTCAGTTTCTTCAAGTCCGTTTGTGAAATTTCTGAAAATGTAAACGAATTAAATTCAACAATTAGTTTTTCTGGTAATTTCCATTCTTCTCGTTGCCTTATAAGTTTCGATAACGAAAAATGTTGAAACGACAATTCCAATTTATTTTGCTGTTTTAGAATTTTGCCAAGTAAATACAATAAATCAACTTTAAATTCTAACGGTCCAAAGTTGTTCATTGCATCAGTCGAATGTTTTAATGCAGTTTCTATATTCCCTTTTTCAAAATATAATTCAGCCAACTCTTTCTGAATAAACCATTCTCGTTTCTTTTTGAGTATATTTTGAAGTTCCTGAATTGTATCTTCCGTGTTGCCAAGATTTCTTTTTGATAATGCAATTCGTCTTGAAAACCAAACATCATTTGAATAATGGAAGATTTCAATTTTTTCAAGAGCTTCTTTTGATAAATCGAAACATGCTTTCCAATCACCTAATTTCATAAGTGCTTTTGTTTTGTATGCATACCAATTTTCATAGTCGGATGCCAATTCCATATCTTTTTGCTGTCCTTTTCGCTCAACTTTGATTGTGGAACAATCTTTAGAGAGTTTATCCCTGTCAATTGTGTTGCAAAATTCATTTACCAATTTCCAATTCGGTGTCGGTTTTTTCTTTTCCGTTTTTAAAACAATTGTAAAAAGATTTGAAGATAGTGTTTTAATAAAATCACTATTCAATGAATTTAAAATTGGAATTAAAGTTTCAACTTTATCAAGTAACTCGCTTTTATTTAATTCAAAATCTCCTACTTCTGTTTCTTCATCGTCAATATCAAAATAGTGGTCCTCGGTTGCCGAATTTCCGTTATTATCATTCTCTGCTTTGTATTTTGCCCAAAGTAACCAACCATAAGCACTTAATATACGCTCTTTTTGTTCTTCGTTTATTTCTATTCCGTAAATGTTTAAAAATTGAAATCCAGCGTCTAAATGATTGGCATTTCGTAGACAAGTAATCATATCTGAAACGATATATTCATTGTTTCTAATTTGTTCTTTCGCAAAACCGCCTTTGTTTTCTCGGAAATAGGTTAGTACTTCAGGATATTTCTTTTCTTTTCTATACAAAGCAATTTGCTGACTAAATTCAAAAATGGTAAGCATGAGTTTTCATTTATTGGTCAAATAAACTTTGAATTTCAGACTAAAAATAGTAGTTAATACATGATATTGCAATCATTTATATCAATAAATTATACCCGCATTAACATATTCTTTCGATAATTAATGTTTAGTCATTTTTTAACTGATTTATTGCATCAAGTATTTTACTTGTTAATTGACCTTCAATACTATTAATAGATGCTTTAGTGAAAAAATGGTTTTTATTGAACCAGATTTCCATAAAAGCGGATTCATTTTTTCTATCATATTTTAATAAATCGTGATACTCTCCTTTATTGACAACTTGAGTTATTTTCACGCCATCAATTTCAAGAATTTTATTCAACCGTTTATATTCTTTTAGATTCCATCTTGTTTGTCCGTCAAAAACAAATTCTATTTCCTTCCCTGACTTTGTATCAGAAGACGATGATTTCAAACGTTCTTCAATTAATTCACCGAGAGCAGTATTGCCGATTTCCTTTGGATAGCGGACCTGCCATTTTCCTGTATAATAGAACTGAATCTTTGAAGTTTCAACTGAATTTCTGAAGGTATATTCTTCCTGATAATTGTTGTGTATTATTTTATCTACTGTAATAGCATCTTCCGGTTTGAATTGTTTTAAGATCCAGTTGCCAAGAATGCTTAATCGAGCATCGACAGTTTCCATATTGAGCATTTTTCTGAAATCTATCTCTTCGGGGCTCAGTTCCACCGACTTAAGCTCCGTCATAAATTCCTTCTTAACTGAAGTACCAGGCAGTTCACCTTTTCCAGTTGTAATTTCAATACCGAACCAGGGATTAATACCATTAAATGCCTGACACATTATTCGATCCGACACGGAAAATGCAGAATATAGAAATGCATGGAAACGTTCAATTTTTTGAACAGGTTTAGTGAATGCAGGCAGCATCGTTTCCGAAAATCTGTATCCGTATGCATTGTGCAAATTTATTGCCCAACCATAATGAAAGTCCCCTACTTGAGTAATCATGAAATACTCAGATTGATAATTCTTAAGCAATTCATTTTTTACATAATTCTCCTTTCGCTTATTAATCTTCCAGGCAGACTTCAGCTTATTGATTCTTTTTTCTTTTTCTTCCTGATCGAGCTCAATACATTCCCCTTCAAATATCCCCTCAGGTTTTTCTATTGCCTCCAGTTCCTTAAGGTATAACTGATACTCTTTCTGATCTACGAAAACATCCTTCTCTGAAATCCTGTTGTTTTCCATGTATTCTGCCACAAGCTCCCTCAGACGAATCTGCTTGTGTTTGTTCAGGTCAATTTCCGTTTCATCCTTTGAAGCGCCCGAGATATATAATGTTCTTTCGACAAGCTGTTCCTTTAAAAGAACTCTGCATTTTGATACTTTAATATCTTTATACTTGTAATCTTTACTTGACTTGAAACTTTTATGCTCAATCACTTCAAGCACCTCAACCAGTTCGCCGTTCTGGACAAATTTGGGTAATGAAAATGGGTCTGTTTCTTCCGGTACAAGAATTCTGTTTTTGATCAACAATACATCACCCTTCTGAACCTCATTTAACTTAAACCCCAGCTCCTTTCTTATCCGATCATTTATGATTTTCGCTTCCTCTTTTTCTCTTGACAGGATAATCTTTTTATTGATTTCATTATCCCTTATAAGTCTTACAAATTCGTTCCTGAAATCAGTTTCAGACTTTGTCAGAATATTCGGGTACTGCTTTATATCAAAATGATTGAACTTTTTTTCCCTGATGTTATGGACGATATTTGAAATACCGGATTCATTGATGTTTTTTGGAAAACTGTTTAGCGTTACACTCAAACAATTAAGGTTATGTAATTTCAAAAAAGATACAGAGCCAATAGTTTCTGCGCGATGGCCATAAAAATAAGGATCATGTACAAGTATCAGCCTGTTATCCGAATTGTGAAGGTTAATGTATTCGAGAACATCTGCAGCAAGACTTCCAGAACCAAATTTCAAAAGAGAATTTTCATCAATTGTTCCAAAATCGTATACGAGATGAGAGTAATAAATGACATAAATTGAACCTTTTGGGTCCTTATTTTTCTGCAAAGGAAACTCTTCTCTTTCGTTGAGAGAATTATTCAGAAGCTCAATTTTCGAATTTTCAAAATCATAGAGTTTTCCATAAAGAGAGCGCGTTAGTGGAGGTGCTCCGTCTCTTATAACGTCGTTGACGTTTTTATTGGTAGGAGCCAGAAAAACAACCTTGTTTTCTCTCGTTATTTCTGTTTCATCACTTTCACTTATGTCTTCTGTCTTTAAAATCTTTTCAAGTAGTCCATTCACTACCTCAAATGAAAAACTTGTCACATCAGAATTAATGACAAGCAACTTTTCCTTACCAGAAACAAAATCATCAATTAGCGGAAGAATTGTATTTATTTCTTCATTTATAATTTCCTCTGTTCGGGATTGATCAATTACGGGAAATTCAATATCCGAAAAAACTTGTTCTTTGTACAATTGGTTTTCTGTATTCGGATCATACAAATCCGCCCTGAATTCCTTCTTAAAAAGATCAAATGCATTTTGTCCAAGCTTAAAGCCTGTAATCTGATTGTTCCATTCATTGGGAACCACATCGATAATATCACGAGTAGTATCAATAATCGTTCTCTGATCAGCAACATGGAATGAATGAGCATATCTCGGATCAACCGATCCTTCAAAATCAACCTCTAGCTGAAAACAAATCACACGACTCGTATCCTTGAATTCATATTTTTCGTTTTCGCTCAAAAAGGGAGCAATATTGTTCTCAACTATTACATTCAGTTTTTTTGTTTGAGCCTCAAGCTGCTGAAACGGGTTATTTCTACCTCCTCCTTTCACAATCGTTTCACCATCATTTACAACCCACCATCCATGAAACCACTCATCCTTTGTCTTACTGGTGCCAGGCTGACCATGATTTGGCAATTTGATCTTTCCACCATACTTTTTAAAATCAATAATTACCACTGCAGAATTACAAATAAGAAGTGCATCAGGAGCCAACGTACTATTCGATTCAGTGACTCCACCACCAATGAGGACTCCACTCAAATTCAATCTATCAAATACACGTATTAATTCTTTTGCAAAAATTCTGAAAAAGGAATTTTCGTATGACTTGGCGAATCGGTTTTTTCTAACTTCTAATCCCATAAAAAGTTCGATATAAGTATTAAATTTAATTGTTTAATCCTCAATCCACCAACATCTGCAACACATAATCAATCTCCTCAAACGCATTGGGGAAATGGTTGTCCCACTTTCGGATTTTAATAATTAATGACTGATAGGTGGTTGTTTACTTTGTTGTGTCCAAAGTGTATCGAAAATGAATTCTTTATATCGTCTTTGAAAGTCTTGGTCAGTCGAGAATTTTTTGAAAATTTCTGTCTGCGTGAACAAGTATTGTTGCATCAATTCTTCGACTTTTTTGTCGGATGAAATTTTTGCGTTTTGCTTGTCAGGTGAAGTCGTGATGGCATCCATAACTTTCTTGTCTGCTTTCATTTCGGTTGGCAATTGTTCAGTTAAGAATTGGTTCACCTTGTCTTTGTCTGTCCAGTCAATGTCGCCAAAACGCTGATTGAATGCGTTGAGAATGTTTTCCAATGTGTCTAACTCTGGTTCAGATTTACCACCACCAACACCCACAGGAATTGGGTTTACAAATCCAGCTTCTGCTACCAAACCAATATTTTCTGTTCCTTGCTTAGCTGGTCGGTAACTCTCCATATCAATGGATTCAATAATGCCTTGTGCCAAGTCTTCATTTTCATCAATTATCAGTTTTGGCAATAAGTATTTCAAGTAC
This sequence comes from Flavobacteriales bacterium, assembly GCA_947460825.1. GTDB lineage: Bacteria > Bacteroidota > Bacteroidia > Flavobacteriales_D > Crocinitomicaceae > UBA952. Next base: position 14,905 of record CANHHA010000015.1, on the reverse strand, counting down.
CACCATAGTTGTTCCCAATACAGATTATTGAAGTCAAGCAGTTTGGCTAAGTAACTGTAAGTTCTCAAAAACGATTTTACCTTGATTTTAAAATCAATTTGTTTGTCAATGTCTAAATCATATTTGAAAATATGGGCTGCCGAATCAATAATTGGGTCGAGAATGGTTCTGTCTGCATTACCCGAATACTTTTCAAAAAAGTCTTTTACAACATCCTCGTTGTAAACTTCAAATTTTTCCAATGCATCCAATAAATCATTGAGTTTATTTGGACTGGTCTCTTCGCTCAATATTGTCGAAGTGAAATAAGGATCAAATGCTTCTTTGATTTCTTCGGCAGAGTTAAAGAAGTCCAATACAAATGTGTCCTTCTTGTAAGGCTTAAACGATCGATTTAATCTTGAAAGTGTTTGAACTGCCTGAACATCCCTTAATTTTTTATCTACATACATTGTATGTAATAAAGGTTGATCGAATCCAGTCTGATACTTATTTGCAACAATTAAAAAACGATATTCTTTCTTTTTGAAATTCTTAGGGATGTCATTTTTATAACTGTCAAAATTATTCATACTTACTTCATCATAATCAACACCCTTGTAGGTCTTTTTTCCCGAGAATGCCACAATGGCTTTATATGGAGACTTGATTTCTTTTAAATACTCGTCAAAGGCCTGTTTGTATTTTATTGCTGCAATAATACTCTTAGTGACAATCATTGTTTTGGCTTCACCATTAATTAGATGTTTTACCTCACGATGAAAATGGTCTATCATGATTTTTGCCTTTTCAGCAATAGCAAATTCATGTCCTTCTACATAGGCTCGTAATTTTTTTTGAGCTTGCTTGGTATCGAACTCAGGATTTTCCTCAACTGATTTTATTAGTTTATAAAAAGAACTGTATGTTGTATAGTTCTGTAAAACATCAAGAATAAATTCCTCCTCAATCGCTTGCTTCATTGAGTATAAATGGAATGCGTCAAAGGCGGTTTTTTCTTCTCCGTCTTTCATGTATTTCCGGGGCACTCCAAAAGTTTCAAGAGTTTTATTCTTAGGTGTAGCAGTGAATGCAAAATAGGAGCCATTCTTAATCATTTTCCTGGATTCAATCAACTCATTGATTTTATCCTCTAATGTTGGTTCTTCGTCATCTTCATCGTCTTCACCTTTGTCCGCGAGAACTGCATTCATTTTAGCAGATGTCTCTCCACTTTGACTACTGTGAGCCTCATCTATGATTATTGCGAATTTCAAACTTCCCAAATCCTCCATTTCTTTGAGTAGATGAGGAAATGTTTGTATGGTACATATAATTACCTTTTTCTTATTTGAAATCGCTTCACGTAAATTAGTTGTTTTGCTTGCACCATCACTTGTAATTGCTGCAACAATTCCGGCAACAGGAGCAAATTGCTTGATTTCCTCACTTAACTGTTTATCCAATACCGTGCGGTCGGTAACTACAATTACTGTATCGAAAATATTTGTTGTGCCAGTTTTGTCAAATAAGCTATGTAATTGGTGGGAAAGCCAGGCGATTGTTTTTGTTTTACCTGAACCCGCTGAATGCTGAATCAGATATTTTTGACCAATACCATTTTCTTTAGCATGAGTTAGGATAAGTTTCACTGATGTGAGTTGATGATAACGAGGAAAAATCATTTTCTTTTTTTTCTTTCCTGTGTCCTCATCCGTTTCTTCTATTACTGAAGCAAACTTATCTATAATGTTTGCCAATGAATCTTTCCTAAGAACTTCTTCCCATAAGTAATGGGTTTTGAGCCCCTGTGGATTTACTGGATTGCCAGCACCAAATGTACCGCCTGGCCTTCCATCATTGAGCCCCTTGTTAAACGGTATAAAAAATGATGGTTTACCTTTTAATTCGGAGCACATAAATACTTGCTCGGTATCGGCTGCGAAATGTACCATGCACCGTGCAAAAGAAAATATTTTGTCTTTAGGATCTCTATCATTTTGGTATTGTCGAATACCGTTTTGTACATATTGTCCACTTAGAGGATTTTTGAGCTCGCAAGTAATTACTGGAATTCCATTTACAAAGATTGTTAGGTCTAAACGATTTTTATTGGTTGGATCTGAGCTGTAAACCAGTTCTTGAGTCACTGAAAAAATATTTGCAGCGTAGCGAGCTGCATCTTTAGCATTGTAGGAGGATGCAGGTTTTCTATAAAACAAATCAACAGTCTTGTCAAAGTGCTTAACACCTTTTCGTAAAACTTCAACAACACCTAGTTCTTTAATTTTCTCATCAACCCTTACAAGAAAACTTCTTTCACCTTTCTTTTGGATCATATCAAAAGCATCTTTTTGAGTAGCTTCGATAAAATCCATTAATTGCTTTGAATTGATACAAAAGTCTGCATCAAATTCATTTGGTTTTGTTTCAACATACTTTTGTTCCGTTACCAAATAGTTGGCTATAAACTTCTGAAAACCTCTTTCTGATGTATCTGTAAACTGCATAATTAATTCATTAATAATTGAGGAACACTAAGTTTTCCTGCTACCAAATCGGTGATTAAGGCTTCACGGTATTCTTTGATGGATGATATTTCCTTTTCAGCCTTGGAAATAGCAAGGTTCATTGTTGAAACAATTTTCTCTATTTCTTGGACTATTTTATCTTGTGTTTTTAAATCAGGAATAGGAATTTTAAAATTGCCAAATGAATGCTGATACAAGTGCATTATTGTAGAGCCTGTCTTTGTTATTTCAACAAATTCGTCAAATATTCTTGAGTTTATTATCCAAAACAAATACTTGTTTAAAAATTCACCTCTCAGTGAACGAACCAACATAACACCGCTATTCAAAGATGCCTCGTAAGGAAGATTTTCAATTATTGCAGTTTTCCCAATTGTTCCGTCCTTAGTTATTAAAAAATCACCTTCCTTCAATTGGATATAGGGATCTTCATTGTATCTTTTCATTGTGATATGGACACAAGTATCCCAATTAATTTTTCCATCAATAAAATCTGTTCCGGTAATAAGAAAAGGACCTTCATTTGTAAAATCTCCTGTTTTTAAACCGTGAAATCCAATTCGACCTTTCAAGGAAGCTATGTATTTAAGCCTTTTAATTTTTGATATATTATTTGTTAAAGGCATATAAGGAACATCGGTTTCAATCAAGTTGGGTTTATCATTTATTCCTTCAATAATAACCCTTGTAATTTCCGATTTCTTTTGTTCTGCTAAAATCTCAATCAACCTTTCCTTGTTCCGAATAAACTTGTCTATTTCGTCATTCTTTTTGTCTAAGTAGGCTACAATGCTGTTTTGAACTTCTATTGGCGGAACAATGCTGTACATTCGTTTGAAGTCGGTATAACGCAAACTTAATTGGTCGTCCACAATTCCGTATGAAAAACGTTTGCTGTAATTGGTATAAAAAGAAGTGCGAAACATATAATGAAAATAACGTGGGTTGATTTTCATTTTTGGTTTTAGAATTACATAAGCAGGGCTTGAAATCCCTTGATAATCGCTGTAACCTAAAGCACCTTGCCACATTCTCATTTTGTTGTAAGCAATGTCGCCAACCTTAATGAGTTTGTATTTGCTTTTATCTTCGTTGCTACTGTCTTTTTTTATATCAACATCGGTTTGCCTGATTACTCCTCTACCAATGGTTACAGAAAGTAATTCTTCATTGATAAGTCCTCTTTCAATGCGTTCCTGAAAAACGGCAATATTAGGCAGCAATTGCCAACCATCAGGCAATTGTGATACATAATCGTATGCCACAGGAGTGTATTTGTTATATGGTTTTAATTTCGCCATTAGACGTTTACGATTTCGTTTAAAATTCCATCAGTTTCTTTTTCCAATGCAAAAATTTCTGCTGTAATCTCTTCAATGCTTCGCGGTGGCACATAGTTATAGAAATAGCGAGTAAACGAAATTTCGTAACCCTTAACAGTTTTGGTTTCATCTATCCATGCATCCGGAATGTGTTGTAAAACTTCGCGCTCAAAGTATTCTTGGATGTCCTGGTCAAGTGGAACATTTTCGGTATCGCGCAAATCGCTGTCAGCTTCGTAGGTTATCGTTCCGTCTTTTTCTGTTTTCTTTATTACCTTTTCAGCATCTTCATTTTTCCATATTATTGCATCGGTAATGCTTTTCAAGCCTTTTGCATCAATGTCCAATTTCAATTCCTTAATGGTTTTATTAAGTAAAGGCAAAAAAGTGTTGTAGTCGTCAAATTGCTTATATCCCAATTTGTCGGCAATTTTTTGAGCTGCTTGCATCAGTTCCAATTGCTTGTTCCAATGCTCTGTACTCAGCAGTTTGGCTTTGTCGGCAGGTTTTAGTTTCACCTCATTCTTGTTCAGATGGGCTTCAAACTTCTCCTTGTATTTCTTGATGTCCGTATACAAATCATCGCCAAAATGGGTGTAAGCCCATTCCATTTCTTCGGCTATGCTTTTGTCAAAACGCAAGGTGGCAATGGCTTCGGGTGTAAACTTGGCAGAAAGGCGTAAAGGTCTTTCCACGGTTATTTTGTTGTAGCCAAAATATTCGTTGGGGTAAATTTTAGAAATGTCGCTTTCCACAAAGTCCATATACAAATTGGTAATGGTTTCAATGTGATGCGGTTTCATCTCGCAGTTCTTTTGCCCTAAGTTCTTACGCAGTTTTTCGTACAATTCCATTGCATTAATCAACTGCACTTTGCCTTTGCGTTTGGGGTCTTTCTTATTGCTTACAATCCAGATGTAAGTAGGTATGCCCGTGTTGTAGAAAATATTTTTAGGCAAAGCGATGATACATTCCAACCAATCGTTTTCAATGATGTACTTGCGAATTTCACTTTCGCCACCACCGGCATCACCAGTAAACAAAGCCGAACCATTATGAACAGTTGCAATGCGGCTGCCCAGTTCGGTATTGTGTTTCATTTTGCTCACCATATTCATCAGAAACAGCAATTGCCCGTCAGAAATAGAAGGCAAACCAATTTGAAAGCGGTCGTCTTTGATGTTTTGACTTCCTTTTTTGCCACGGTCTTCAACAATGGCATCTTCATCAATTTTCCAGGTTTTGCCATAAGGCGGATTGGAAAGCATAAAGTCGAAATGCAAATGCGGGAAGCCGTCCTTGGAAAGGGTAGAGCCGTAGGCAATGTTCTCCGATTTTTCGCCTTTAATCAGCATATCGCTGGTGCAGATGGCGTAGGTTTCAGGGTTCACTTCCTGTCCGTAAAGCATAAAGTCGGTTTTGTGGTTGGTTACTTCCATTGCAAAATGTTCTGCTTCTGTAAGCATACCGCCACTGCCGCAGGCAGGGTCGTATATGAGATAAGTTCCCTTTTTTATTTTGTCTTTTACAGGCGTAAACAAAATATGGGTCATCAACTTGATGATTTCACGGGGCGTAAAGTGTTCTCCCGCTTCTTCGTTGTTTTCTTCGTTGAATTTTCGAATTAACTCTTCGAAAACATAGCCCATACCAAGGTTTGTAAGGGGAGGTAAAACTTCACCTTTACTGTTTTTGGCTTCATTTGGACTTAGGTTAATTTCCTTATTACATAGTTTTTCAATCAATAAATAAGTAACACCAGCTTCTTTCATTGTCTCCAACTGATTCCGCAGCTTGAACTTGCTAATAATCTCTTGAACATTAGGGCTGTATCCGTCCAAATAGGCTTCCAAATTGGTGTCTATGTTGTCTGCATCATTCATTAAAGTTTCAAACGTAAACTTTGAAATATTCCAAAACGAATAACCCGATTGGTTTTCCAAGGCTTTTTTGTCGTCAATCTTCTGCTTAATGAGAAAAGCGTTTGCTTCCAAAACTTTATCCTTGGTCGGTACAAGCAAAGCATCCAATCGCCTTAAAACGGTGAATGGAAGAATAATGTCACGGTATTTACCTCTTACGAAAACATCCCGAAGCACATCGTCTGCAATGCTCCAGATAAAACTTACTATTTGATTATGGACTTTTTGGTTCATTTTATTTTGTTTTGTTTTATTTTATTTCCTAATAATTATTAGTTGTTAAGATTTTAAAATTACAATCATTTTCAACTAGCAATATAAATCTATTTTTATTGTTTCCACAAATAACCATAAAAGCATTGAATCCTACAACCGAATGACCTGAGTTGTCGCAAAAAAAGGTGAGGTTATAGGATTCCTTGGGAAATGATTCAATCCCGGATAAATTCTATTAAAAAAGTTACTAAGTAGGACCTTCAATTCACCAGGTGTTGGAGGATTTTTGGAGCCAGGTTTTTGTCGAGTTGTTGGTGCTCCAGCACTTGGATGTGCAGGGTTTTGCAGCGGTGGTGGTCGGTACGTTCGTTAAGTAAATCCAAGGGGTTTGGATAAGGTTGATATCCGCTGTCTTGGGGTTCGCCAGGGTAGAGTAGGAGCACCTTGTTGGAATTCCAAAAGCGGGCATAGGCATACATTTGCCGGAGGTCCTCAATGCTCGCGGCGTGGTTTGCAGGGCGCTTCCATTTGGTATCGATCACATAGGTGATGCCGTGCTGTGACAGTACAATATCAGGACGAATGCTTCGGTAGTTGCCATAGAAGCGTTTTGATTCTTGGCCGGTAATGTGCCAATGTTCTTCCGGGTGATGGTGAGCGTAGGTGCGCAAGGTTTTCAGCACGTATTCTTCCCAAAGTACATTCATGTCGAACAATATAGAAATCATTTGTTGCTTGCCCTGATTGATGTCCGGCGAGTAATTCAGAATGATCAACTTGGCCAGTTCCAGAGCTTTCTCGTAAGGAGCCGTTTTGCGATCAATTTTAAGGTTTTCGAGTAATTGAATGCTGGGTTTTACTTTATCTACCTCGGGGAAACCGAGTTGCAGGCGTTTACACTGATCGTGCAGAAAAGAGGTGCGAGAAAATTGCCCCACAATGTTCAAGGCATAAGCCAAAACTTGATGCAGTGAATGGTTGTTATCATACACCTGATGCTCGGTATAAAAACGCTCTTGGTGCACTAAGTTATGGCGCACGTTTCCTGCAAAATCGAGTTTGCCTTTGAGGGCTTTTACATTGCTTTTTTTCGTTCGGTAGCGCTTGACCAATCCATGACTCAACAGCTGTTCTAATTCGCTGAGGTAGTATTCAAAATAAATTTCCAGTAAATTGATGTGCTGCCGTTTCAGTTGCGCCTGACCTGTTGATTGGGCTTTGAGTTTTCCACAGGCCCTAAGCATTTGCAATAAGACAGGTTTCCATTTTTCATCGGAATCGTCTTTGTCTGCTTTTGGGTGAATGTTTACCAACAAACTATCCACTTGGATTACGCCAACGTATTGCTTGAAGCGAAGCCCGTTATGCAAAATGTCGAAATACTCGTTGTGGTGCAGTGTATTTAACTTGACAAAGGCATCCCAATGCTTTTTCTCAAAACCTTGCTCACCGATCAATAGGCGACCATGTTCATAAACATCGATAGATGCCTGCATTATACCCCTTGAATTAGTTGGCTTAATGCTACAATAAACGCATCGTCAGAAACAACTTCGGAGTTGGTTACATCCAAAATATGATAGACTTTTCCGTCTGCATCGAAATCTTCGGTTTTTGCCGCAAATTTCACCTTATTGGCTTCAGTAATCTTGAAAAATGCGGATCCAATGACCATTTCCATTTTTTGATAGTTTCCGTAGAAATACTCTTGTAGCAGGGGAATGATTTTATTCCCAAATGCTGTCCGTAAGTCATGGACATTTTCGGTGTTCATGAAAAACGCATGACCAATGGTATGGTCTCTATCCACCAACACTTCGATGCGTTGATTCATGGTATTGAGGAGTAATTCCAGGTTTATTCCTTGAATTTCTTTTCCGTTCAACTTGCTCGCGTCGGGTAACATTTCCACGAACGAAAAACGCCGGCGCAAGGCGGTATCCAGTGCCTCAACAGACCGGTCGGCCGTGTTCATGGTGCCGATGATGTAAAGGTTTGGAGGCAAAACAAACTCTTCTCTTGAATAGGGCAATTGGACAAATTGTTGATTGGTCCTCCCGAATCGTTTATCTTCCTCAATTAAAGTGATAAGTTCTCCAAATATGGCAGAAACGTTACCTCTATTGATTTCATCAATAACCAGAAAATAGGGCGGAAGGTTAGAAATTTCTTCGTCAGTTAAATTAATCTCATTCAGACGTAATTCTTTTCCGTCTGTCTGAACTGTATCGGATAGTTTTTTGTCAAAGGAGATAAAGGCATCCAAGGCTGAAAAATAAAGACTTGAATTACTACCTCCTATTACCGCACGGATTTCCTCATGTATATTTTTAATTACGCTTGGTTTAGGATAAGCAATGACCAATTTTTCAAGTCTTTTCATTGAAATAACGTAGTCACGGGTGTCCTCACCAGAATTCAATTGTAAATTGCCTGCGCTCGATGTTTTAGATAATTGAACTGGAATACCACTTCTCGTTTTGAGTATTATTTTACCCATCTGAATGGCTTTACTGAATTCTTGAAATTTCTCTTTAAAACTCATTTCAGAGGTTGCAGAAACGCTCAACGCTTTTAGTGCTTTGATGTCTTCAAAGCATTGCTCAACAATATCCTTGAGAATCCCATTCGTAACTTCGTATCTAATTTGGTTATTTACCGTTTGTGGCTTAATTCCTTCAATAAATTCTTCATAAGTCATAGACTGATGAAATGTGGTAAAAACCGCACGACCATCGTTTAACAACTGATCAAACTTTGACTTTTTTTCACTCCTTGAATAGTTATTGTTAGGTTCGTTTATATCCACAACTAAATCTATCGTGGAAAAAGTCTTTCCAGTTCCTGGAGGGCCATAGAGGATTTGGTTGAGGGGAATATTGTTCATTGGTTTTTGAATTTGTTCTTGTAACAAACTAGGTTGTTTTCCGAGTATTAATTCTTCAAATTCAGGTTTATTAAATTTTCGATAACCCGATTTTTCACTTCTTTCTAATTCGAATTTAATCGCTTCGAAGATGCTTTCTTTCATTTCTTTCGAAATATGAACGCCATGTTGGTAGGTAAACCATGGTCTTGGATTACTGCCTTTGAATTGTTCACTTTCTTTGGAAAGCGCCTTTGTCGAAATAAACCCAAAATCACCATCCGATTGTTTTTTCCGTAGGGTGAGGCAATACCGTTGACCAATGGTAAAACTTAAATGACCTCTTCGTGAATGAACGTTAAATACAAGTCGTTCATCGCCTGATTTAAGTGCGAAACTCTGTCCAATTTCTCTTAAAAGTTCAACGTACGCATCTAAATCTTGTTTTTCGAACTTTTCCAAGAATTGTTTGAAATCCACTTCAAGGTCCTCATAATACTCAAGGTTTTCATACTTTTCTTTCCTTCGGTTAACATTTTCGATAAAGTAAGAATCAAATTCATCCTTAGTGATTCTATGTGCTTGAAATTCCGGGTTTAGTGCTTTGAAACTGGATATTTCCTCATCAATAATTGGAGTTAATTGATGAATCGTGTTATTCAGGTCCAACAATAATTCTTCAATGCTTGTATAATTCTCCTTAGGACTCTGCAGTTCGTATTTGAACATACTGTTCCCTGGTTTAGATTCGTATTTATAAGTGCCAAGTTCATCAATTCTTGGTTTTAGTGTTTTCAAGAATTTTAAAACCAATTCATTTTGCAGGTCTTTTGGCGATTCAGTTTGAACGAATTGAATGTAATATGAAATTCCGTGCGGCGTGTACCCGCAAAAAATATCAATAACATCACCAGCAGAACCAGGAAAACTCACGGGTATATTCCAAAGCGTAAATCCAAAATAACCCGACTTTTCCGTACCGATGAAATAATCCAACTCTGATCCTTTTGAGCCTTTAATCCTTGTTGAAAAAGTGAATTCTGGATTTTCCTCATGCCGTTGCATCAGCCAATCAAATAGTGCCTTTTCGTATGTTTGGTAGTCTATCATTGTTTATTTTGAAGGTTTTTAATATGTTCTAAAGCTATTAACACCCTGGTTTTTGGTGTTGGAGGTCTTTCTCGTTAAATTCTTTTAAAGGAATAATGATTTAAAGGTATAACTTTTTGACTTGTATTGTTTTTTCGTCACGCAGAATAACTCTTCACATGTGTCTGGAGGGATACGATTATTTATTAAAGAAGGAATTTAAGAATTTGCCCATGGTTGAATGGTATTATAACACAAATAACCACAAAACCAATGAATCTTGCAACCGAATGACCTGACTTGTCAGGGAAAATCAACGAATCAAAAATTATCCCCATGCAAAGGGTGAAATGTATAGAAGAATTTTAGCGTGTTGGACACGAATAGAATTAAAGTTGGGGTACTCTATTAATTTTCCGGGTAGTATATTTCTTTGAACATTGTTGGCTCATCATACAAGAAGTCAATTTCAGCCGAAATGGCACAGCGTAGCATTAGTTTCATTCTGTGTTGCGTGGCATCATCCAGGTTAGGATACAGGTTAGCATATGTTTCAATACTCGCTTCAAATAGCTCTTGCAACCTGTAGATATACGCTTTTTCTTTTTCTATAAATTTTTCCATGTTATTTTGTGTTAAGGTTATTCTTTTCAGGGGTTGAAATCCGAATTTCTTTTTTCATCGCCTGAGAATATAAGTACCCCAAGGCAATGGCTACACCCGCGGTAACCACCAGGGTGAAAATTAGGTCGCTCTTCTGATTTTTTAGCATAGTGTTTTCTGTTAAGGTCTGGTTCAATGAAAACGAATTTTCGACCAATTTGATTTCTCCAATTTTTAGCATGTCAAAGTTGTTTAATGGTTAGAAAGTTATCGTTAAGAATTAAGGCTAAATCGAACAATAAAAAAGTTTGCTCTCCATCAATCATTTCTGCTCCAGTAAATAAGGATAAATCAGCGCCTTTTCCCTCCCAAAAATCTACGGACCTGGTAATGTCTGAATTGTTTCTAAGGAGTTTTCGAAATATTTGATACGTTTTTGTGTGTTCCTTGGTTAAAGAAAGGTTCTTGTCGCGTTTTCGGTTTTGAACTGCGTTGTTATGGTGTTTTTGGTGTGTCGCGTCCAAATAAACTTTATCCTTACGAGTCGTTTCAAATACCTCTCCGCAACACGGGCAGGTTTTCCTTCTGGTTCTTTTCATTGTCAGCATCATTAAAAGGAATTAAATAAATCAGGGTTCCGCTGCCGTTGTTTTACAAGCTCCATAATCTGTTCCTTGTAGAAATACACGCGAGATGCGATTTTTACCTCAGGAGGTAGGATGCGAAACCTTCGCCACTTATCGATGGTGGTTTTGGAAACGCCAAACAATACAGCCACTTGCAAGCGACTAATTAGGGTAGGGGATTCTGTTGAATCCGTGCGTGTGTGAACAACTTGGGCGAGTTGATCGCCGACGACCTCAGCAATGAGGCTTCGGAGTTCGGTGGTGGTCAAGGTGACCAGTAGACTTTTTTCCATATGTATTTTTTTGGATACAAAGAAAATGTACCTCATCGATGCGATGAAAAAAACAGACGGTATTCAGACGATGGGGGATAGATGGTCTTTTATTTCTCTTTAAAGGCCATGTTGGGATGTGAAGTGATGAAGTCAATTTTGATTTTATCCTTTGGTTCCGGCGCATCTCGAACACTGGTAAGTAATGATAGACAATAACTTTCAGAGATAGCCTTAATGTTGCCTTTTACCCTAAAGCAAAAGTTGGTATGAATCCATTTAGCGATTAGCTTTTTAGTTGATGTGATGTAATGTCCCGGTGCACGCATTTCCTTTATGGCTTGACAGAACAGATTTGCTTGCATGTTGAGGAAAATGCGATGTTCTAGATTTAAATGCCTTCCCTTCATTACTTCGATAAAAGTACTTCGGTGCAAGGCGTCATTGTCGAGGTAATTAATGAAAATATGACACATATTACCATGCCACGCTTTTGAGATACCAATGTCTGGTATAGTTTCCCTATCTTGAAAGATGGGAGTGCTTGATTTTCGAACCTTCTTTTTCTTTTTCTCGGGTTTTTCCGTAATCGTTGCTTCTACTATTTCTGCTTCCGTTTCATCAACATGATTCGGTTGCTCCTCGCTTACCGGAGAAGTTTGTTCGTTTAGGTTATAGTTCTTTTCACGGACCCATCTAACAACAGCATCGTCTTGAGCTTGGTGATTAAAAGGTACATGTTCAAGACAAGTAATTAATAGGAATTCAATCGCGTTGTTAAAGTTTTCAGTTGGCCCGTATTTTTCACTGGCATACATGTCTAAGACTAAAGGAATCTTGTTTGGATTTTGTAGCGTGAGGTAATAGGCCAACCAATTGTAAAATGCTGGATGGATTGTTTCAATTTGATAGTACGCTTTATATTCTGCCTCACTTAGTCCATCAGGTACAATAATAGAATCCGCAAAGGCCTCGATCGCCACTTGAAAAATAGTTAGGAAGTGGGATTTTCGTGGACTATCCTCTAATTCGTTCTGAATCTTTTGGATGATGGCATTACCACAATCTTCGACATCGATTTTATACGGAAGGACAACACGAGTATTGTTAGATGATGAATCCATATTTTATTTACTAGATTCTTAAATCAAAATCCCATGTGATATCATGTTGTTGAATCCTAAGTTGCTCAAGTTTTTCAATCAACTGAGTGAATGTAGGTGGATTTTTTTCATAAATCATACTTTCAATCATGGTATCGTAATCTGCTTTCCAATAGTCAATGATATTCTCAGGAGGAATAGGGTTGAGGGTTTTTGGATTGTGTGTGTTGTAATCTACACCTGCAATTCTGGAAAATACATGACGGTGTGCTACAATTGTTTGATACAACGATTTATCTTTAAAAGCTAATTCATTTATCCCTTCTTGTGCAAGTTGATAAACGTCGTATAGATGGCGGCTCAAGCGATTTACCCTTCTTTTTTCTTGGGGTCTATGAAACTCTTCATGAAGTAAAAAAAGTTTCTCAAGAAAAGTTCGCTCAGGATTAACGGTTGGCACCATAAAACTCTTGATTGCGAAATCTTTATCCGTGAAATGTGTATCAACTAATGATTCAATTTTTCTTTCGCTAAATGGCTCTCTTAAGGATCGACAACTGAGTTCCACTTGTACGTATGGCTCCATGTAGTTGCCATGCTGTGTAATAAGGGCAGGGTAGAATATTTTTAGAATCCTTGGATCTTTATCACTTTCTGTTGTTTCAACGATCTGAAACTGTAGTCCTTCATACCCTTGGTTGTTGAATAATCTTTCAATGTCTAAAAAGAAGTTATCTGTAGAGTATTTACCTGCAATTTTTCTAAGTTGGGTGCGTTCTTTTTTTGACCAATTTTTTGTTGGGCTCATGAAAAATTCTTGGTCAATGGCAAGGTCGATATCTTCGGAAAATCGGTCGATGAGTCCCCATGCTTTACTTAAGGAGGTCCCACCTTTAAATACAATATGTTTGGCGATGTCAAGTTGAAAGATTATATCAAGCGTTCGGCTCACCCACCAGTCTTTTTCAACGGCGAAAGGTGACAGTCCTGTTGCCTCGGATATTTGCTGTAAGGTATTCAGTTTGGTTTTCTCAGGTAATTTTTGCCAATTCATGTTTTCTGATTTTGAAGTGCTTTTCGCATGATAATTCTTATCCATTCTGGAGCAAATTTGATGTCATGTGCTAAACGATAAGGATCTTCTTTTTTCAATCGACTAAGGATGATTTCTATTTCTCGCGAAGTGGCGTTGTCTTTACCTATTTCTTTAAGCGCTTGAATTACCAATGTGCTTATTTTACCAATGGTAGCTAGGTTTTTTGGGGCAGTTTTTTTGAATTTAATAGTTCTATTTCCTATGTGGATTTTTCTTGCTGAACCGTCCGTGTAGTAAACTACATTGATAGGAATTTGAGTTGAGAGCCCCAGTGCGTTCAAAGCTAAAGTGCCTGTAGGGATAATTCTCGCCTTATCTCTTTTCCGTATGGCTTCCGCAATTTCTTCGGTACTTGGCCTGATAGGGCCTAGAATTGAATCTTCTGCAAGACGAGCATAAATACCTCGAGCAACTCGGTGAACTTCACCTCTAGTTACTGAGCGTTCTAAGGCCTTTGATACTGCTTTTGCACTACCAAAACTTAAGAAGTCGTCAATAAAAAATAGCGTACCCCCCTTCGCTTTTTTTATTTTTACAAATATCTTATCATCAATGCTTTGAATCATTATATATCAATAATATGTCGCAAAAATAGTAAATATTTGCGACATAATGATTCTTTGTGCATTAGTGATTTAAAATACGAAAAATGCCATTAAAACCAGGACCAAAACGAACAGCTATTTCAACTGGCAAGCCAGATCAAAGACAGCGAGATAATAAAAACACGCCAGGGAATACGCCATCCCTGAAACCTTCCAAAGGCTCGGACAACAAGAAAAAGTAGTTTTAATAAAAGATCCTTGGATGGTGTCTTGAGCTCTTGTTCCATGTTTTCTATTTCAATAAAAAATCAAAACCCCCAAGATAGTTGATACATCTTGAGGGTTTCTATTTCCTACAGCCATATAGGACTTGTGGCAAAGGTAGGGTATTCATATGGATTTAATGGGTCTTTTTTTGGATGGGTCGAAACCACCCCTATTTTGCGGTCCGAACCCGACCCGGAATCGCAAAGTTATTAACAATGCAATTTTCCAAAAAGGGGAGAAGAAGCTTTAAAAATCCGTCCACGGTGCCGTCCACGGTAGAGTTTAGTTAAAAAATAAACCCTTGTAAATCAAGGACTTACAAGGGTTTAAAAATCGCTTTCGCGGTCTGGACGGGACTCGAACCCGCGACCCCCTGCGTGACAGGCAGGTATTCTAACCAACTGAACTACCAAACCGTTTTTTCTGCCATTTCTGACTACCGCAACAGCGATATTCGAAAAACGTGTG